>JAIPJY010000043.1 GCA_021733925.1 Prosthecobacter sp.
CGACCAGACTGCTGGCGAGAGCAGTCATGGGGATGCCTTTGGATTTGGCCGCATGATAGAGCGGCGAGATGAGAGTGTACTGAAGCCGGGGCGAGTAGTATTTGGACTGCGCCATGAGAGTGCTCCAGACCATCAGCGACGGCGAACTCACCACTGCCCAGCAAAGGGCTTCACGATACGCCCAGGTGACGGGCGGCTGTGGCATGATGCCACGATGGGAAAGGCTCAATCGCCAGAGGCTAAAGCCCTCCCTTAGGATTATGGTCTAAAATTCTTCCAAAGAGGCCAAATGGAAGAATGGGTGATGTCAAAAATGCAGTTGGCAACGCTCACAAAGAAGGGAGCGCAGCAGCGGCTTTGTTGAGGGCTTCTTCTCCCACTGTGGTATAAAGTTCGGAAATCTGCGTGGACTCGTGACCGATGAGTTTTTGCACTACGGCGGCAGGAATGCCCGCCTCTTTGAGGAGTGTGACGGCTGTATGACGCAGGCTGTGAAACGAAAGCTGCTCAATATCATGACGACCGCCGCGCCCTTCGCCCGTGGTGGCACGGTGAGCCTTTTTCTCCCGCAGGCCAGCGAGGGCCAGCACGTCGGCGAACTGATTGGAGAGCGTGCCGCTTTTGCCGCTCCTCTTCAAAAGGGCGCAGGCTCGCGGATGCAGGGCAGAGAGTTCGGGACGCGCATCGGGTGCGGGCAGGCTTTCGATGTGCTCGCGAAGCGGGGGAGCCATCGGGATGAGCAGGACAGCGCCGGTCTTTTGCGTGACAAGGCGCACCTGCCCCTTTTCGAGATCCACGTTTGCCCAAGTGAGCCGGGCAATGTCGCCGATGCGCTGGCCGGTGTAGAGGCCGCAAAGGATCATGGAGCGCCATTCTGCATCGGCCACTGAGAGCAAGGCGCGGATTTGATCGAGCGTGAAGGGACGGCGGCGCTTCTTGTCAGACGACTTCTCGCGAATCGTCTCCACGAATTCGGCAGGGTTATCCACGATGAAACCGTCCCGCTTGGCGGCACGGAAAAGCATCTTCACGACTTTGATATGATGATTGGCAGCCTTCGCGGACAGACGTTCCATGAGTGCGTTGCGGAAGGTGACAATGTGCTCCTTCGTGACCATGGTAAGTTCATCGTCGGCGAGCGCACCGAGGTGCTTTAGAAACTGGCTGGTGCTGTTTTCGTAAAAGACCTGCGTGGCCTTTGCGGTGCTTTTCTTCTCAAGAAGCCAGTTTGCCACGAAGGCATGAACGGAGGAGCTTGGAAGCACTTCCCCGGTGATTTCAGCATGGAGCCGAGAGAGCACGCGGCGGGCCTGCGTGGCGGTGCGTCTGACTGTCGCTCCCGCCTCGAATTGATCGGCGAGCTTTTGCGCTTCTTTACGATCCGTTGTTTTCGTGGAGGCATTCCGCCAGCGGCCATCTTTGGAGAGATAGCGAGCGTACCAGAACCGGCTTTTGGGATGCTTCCAAACGGATGCCATAGGGTAAGACACAGAGTAAGACAAACGCGGATGTTTTCAATGACTTTGATGACGCTGGAAGCCTTGATTTTGCAGGAAAGTTCAAAATCAGAAGTGCGCTTGGCGAAACAGGGGTTCAACTCCCCTCGCCTCCACTTCCTTGATTTTCAAGGAGGTGGCGATGGAAGAGGGCAGTTAAGAACATGCCCCTCCAAGCTTTCGCAGGTTCGCCCATGCACGACCGCATGGCTCCGCTCACCCACTGCTTCACTCGCCGTTCCCGCCTCAGCGCAGCCCGTTTTCATGGCATGCGTGCGTTCAGTTATAAGCATAAATACTTAACGAGATCTTTATGCGATTGTCGTGTGTGGCGCCATGTGTTGGGATTCGTGGGAATTCAACTGCATGAATTCGAAAGTGGCCTAGCATAAAGCCCCCCCAAAAACGTGTTCAGGCGCCAGGTTGCGAAGAAGGCAAAACCCCCTTTTGCCATTTCACCACCAAGGCGTCCTGGACCCTTGCTATCTGCCCCCATGAAAGGCCCCCGCCTCCTCACTTGCCGCATTGTCGTCGTCACATTCATTTTCCTGATCACCTCGTTCACTCATGCCCAGTCCACGTGGACGGACGTGGCGGGTGATGACAAGTGGAGTTCACTGACCAACTGGTCCACCGGCATCTCGCCTGCAGGAACGATCGTCATTTTCAATGAGACCGGCATCGCTGCCAACAGCACCACGGTGAGCAGCATTGTGGATGGAACGTATGCGATCTCGGGCCTGTCCTTTTCCCACACCACGGGCTCGAACTTTTACCATCGGCTGCAACTGGCGGGCGAGCTGACCCTCAGCTCGGCCCTGACCTCAGGGGATGTGTTCAGCGTGCTCAGCAACCAGACGACTGGCAACCACAGTGTTTCCTTCACAGGCGGAGGTTCTCTGGTCATCAACGCCTCCGGCCAGAACTTCCTGGTACAGAACACCAACACGGGTGGTTCCAACACAATGAACGTGGACTTGAGCGGACTTTCCAATTTCACCGCGACGGTGAAGGAGTTCAACATGGGCTACGGTTCCAACATGACGAAGGCCAACTTCACGCTGGCCGCGAACACGAACACTCTCACGGCCACGATCATGCGTTTTGGGGCCAATTATGGCAATGGCGGCGGCGGCAACACCTTGAAGTTTGGCAAAACCAACGCGTTCAATGCCGACACTATCATCATCGGTTCGGCGCGTGCCAGCACGACGGTGAGCGTGCAGTCCGGCGTGACGAACGCCAGCTGGGCCATTCGCGGCACCAGCGGTGGCAGCAGCCGTGCGGATTTGATTCTGGGCATCAATGCGAATGCCTACGGCACCGGGGGCATCGGGGGCTCCACGGCCTCCACGGCGACGGTGAATCTCACGGGAGTGACGGTGGACTTTCTTTTGGATGAACTCGTGCTCGGCGTCGCGGGAAGCGTGGCCTCAGAACGAATCGGCCATGGCAACGGCAACCTGACCATCTCGCAGGGGACGCTGGATGCCAACACGGTGATCCTTGGCAGGGCGATGAACATCACGTCGCAGGCCATCAGTTACAACGGCTCCAACGCTGACTATTTAGGAAACACGACCCACGCGACGCTGAACATCGCAGGTGGCACCTTCACGGCAGGCAGCATCACGCTGGCGGAGAACCAGGATGGCTTTGGCTCTGATCCGACCAATGCCACGGCGGGGATCAATGTGAACGCGGCCATCAAGGGCGCGCTGAACATCTCCGGTGGCATCACCAATATCGCGGGAGACATCGTGGTGGCCACGCGCACCAATGCGACACCGAGCAGCGGACGGACGGAAGGCATTGTCTCGCTGACCGGCGGCACCGTCACCGTGGGCGGAAACATCAAGGAGGGCACCTCGGGTGGATACGCGAACAATCTGAGCACGCTGACCTTGGACGGTGCGCTTCTGGACATGACCCAGGGCTACATCAAGGTGGACACGCTGAATCTCAAGTCGGGCATCCTGCGCAATGTGACGGAGATCAACGACGGTGCAGGCTGGAGCAAGACCGGTGCGGGCACCCTGGTGGTGAACGGAACCAATACCTTTTCAGGAGCCGTCAATGTGAGCGCGGGCAGGCTGGTGGCAGCGGGCACCGGTGCTCTGGGGACCACCTCCAGCGTGAGCGTGGCCAACACGGCGGTGTTTGATTACGACAGCGGGACAGGGCAGGTGCTGACGCTGAACAGCCTGTCTCTGGCTGGCGGATCAAGCATCGGCGCCGAGGTGAAAAATGGCTCCATCAATGTGACGGGTGCCGGCAGCAGCGCGGGAACGATCAAGGTGAACGTCTTCGGCATTTCGGGGATGAGCTACACCAATGGCACGAGCTACCACATCATCACCGGCAGTGGTTTTGACTCGGGTGGCGCGACCTACCAGATGGGCAATTATTACAACGCCACGAATTTCTCCGTGAACAGCGTCGGCGCGGACAGCGCCGGCATTTATGTGAATCTCGCCACGGTGACGGAACTCACGAACGCCTACTGGTTCGGCGGTTATACCGGTGCGACCAACGTGTGGGCGGTGTCAGATGGCGGCGGTGCGAGTGGTCACAGCAACTGGGTCACCAGCACCACGGCAGCCGGGAACAACACCGGCCTCGTGCCCGGCACGAACACCAACGTGATCTTCTCCGCCAACTCGGCGACCAACCAGACCAGCATGACCTTGGGTGCCAACATGACCGTCGGTTCTCTCACCTTCAATGACAGCGCTGCAATCCTGCTGAGTGACTCCAGCTACGCGCTGACGCTCTCCAAATCCACGGCCATCACGGTGAACAGCGGCGCGGGCTTGGTGAAGCTGAACACGGACCTGTCCTTTGGCACGGCGGGTGCCGCTGTGGATGTGAATGTGGCTTCCAATGGTCTGGAGTTTAGCTCGACCCTCAGTGGCACGAACGGATTCACCAAGACAGGCGGTGGCACCCTGACGCTCTCCGGGACCCTGAGCAACACACTCAGCGGCACCATCGCGGTGAACGGCGGTCTGCTGCTCCTGAACAAGCAGGCCGGGATCGACGCCATTGCGGGTGCGCTCAGCATTGGTGATGGCAGCGGCACGGACACGGTGCGCCTGATGGCTTTGAACCAGATCTCGGACAGTTCCGTGGTCAGCGTGAATGCCGGCGGGGTGCTGGATCTCAATGACCGCACGGAAACGATCGGTGGCCTCGGCGGCACGGGCGGTGTGGTGAGCAACAGCGGCACCGGCAGCGTGACTTTGATCGTGGGTGGCAACAATGTGAGCGCCTCTTCCGCGACGGTGATTCAGGATGGCAGCAGCCAGCTGAGCCTGACAAAGATCGGCTCAGGCACGCAGACTCTGTCTGAAACGCAGACCTACACCGGCTTCACAACCGTGTCTGCAGGCACGCTGGCGCTCGGAGCCAATAATGTTTTTGGTGGCAGCATCCTCGTCAGTGGCGCAACAGCAATGCTGGACGTGACCACCTTCACAGACACGGTCGCTCTGGTGACGCTGGTCAACGGCGGCACCCTGACCGGCAGCACGGGCACCTTGCGCAGCAGCGCCAACTTTGATCTGCGCGATGGCACGGTGAGCGGCAATCTGGCAGGCAGCACCGGCATCGACAAAACCACGACTGGCATCGTGACGATGACCTCCACCGGCAACACGTACACGGGCGGGACGAACATCTATCAGGGCACCCTCTCCATGGGGGCGGTGAATGCCCTGCCTTCAGGTGGCAACGTGACTCTGGGCAACAACACGACCACGGGCACGCTGGACCTGAACACGTTTGATCAGACCATCAACGCGCTGCTGATCAATTTCGGTACCGGCAACCAGATCGTGATTGATGCCGGTACGACACTGACGCAAACCGGTGGGCTGACCTTTGGCTCGGCAGCCACCGGCAGCGGTACCTTCACGGCCACGGGAGGCGGCTCATGGGTGATCAATGCAGCGACGCAAAATGTGGACATTCGCAACACGGTGGTGGGCAATGGAACCCTGACCTTCGACGTTTCCGGGCTGCAAAATTTTGTGGCGACTGTGAACGAGTTTAACCTCGGGTACAGCTCCAGTTCGCAGACGATCACCAAGACCAAGCTGGCCCAGAACAATACGATCACCGCCGACATTGTCCGCATCGGTGCAGGCAGCGGCACGGGGACGCTCACCGGCACCAAGCTTGAACTCGGGCTGACGAATGTGATCCATGCCAACGCCATCATTGTCGGCGCGGCTCGAACGACGTCTGATCTGGTGTTTCAAACCGGCCTCAGCGGCACGCCCACGCTCGTCATTCGTGCTCAGGACGGCATCAGTCGCGCAAACCTGAAGCTGGGTGCCAATACGTCATCGGCATTGGTGTACGGAGCTTCGTTGGGGGGCTCGTCCTCGCCCAACGGCCGGGTGGACCTCAGCGGCGGCTACGTGGACCTGCTGCTGAACAATCTGATCATCGGCACCTCCAGCCAGGTCGATCCGGGCAACGGTTTCGGCTACGGTCTGGGAACCTTCACCTTTGATCAGGGCGTGATTGACGTGACCAATGTGTACGTGGCGCAAACGCTGAACAGCAATCAGACGCAGACGGTTTCAGGCGGTGGCTGGCCCGGCGGAAATGCCAACATCAACCACGGCACGCTGAATGTGGCCGGTGGGACGCTCACGGCTGGAACGCTGGTGATCGCGGACAATCAGGACGGCAGCGTGGGCATCAACGGCAACAGCACCGGCACGATGAATGTCTCCGGCGGCGTCGTGGATGTCTCGGGTGACCTCATCATCGCCCGTCACACGGCGGCGAGTCCGAGTACAGGTTATGCCAAAGGCACGCTCAATCTCACCGGCGGCGTGGTGACGGTGCAGGGCAATCTTGCTGAGGGAGCCACGGGTGATAATCAGAGCACCCTCACGCTCAATGGGGCCACTTTGGACCTCACGGCAGGGATCATCAAGGTGGACACCTTCAACGCCCAGAGCGGCACCCTGCGCAACGTCGCTGAAATCAACAGCGGCGCCGGTTTGACCAAGACCACCACGGGGACCCTCGTCCTCGAAGGCACCAATACTTTCACCGGCGGCCTGACCGTCTCCGCCGGGCGCGTTTTCGCCACGACCAACACGTCTCTGGCCGCCGCGACCAACGTCTCCGTGGCCAATGCTGCCACCTTTGACTACTCCTCCGGCGCTGGCGACGTGCTGACCCTCAACTCCCTGAACCTTGCGGATGGATCCAGCATCGGAGCCGAGCTCAAAAATGGTTCCATCAATGTGACCAGCGCCAGCACGGTCAGTGGCACGATCAAGGTCGATCTCTTTGCCCTTCCGGGCATGAGCGCCGGGAAATACTACATCGTCACGGGCAGCGCTCTGGACGGCGGCACTTCTTATCAGAAAGGCGTCTTCTACAACCTGACTGACATCAGCGTCAGCAGCGTGGGCGCGGATGCCACGGGCATCTTTGTGAATGCCTCCACCGAGACAGGACTCACCGATGCCTACTGGTTCGGCGGATTTGCAGGAGCGACCAACGTGTGGGCGGTTTCCGACGGCGGCGGTGCGGGTGGAAACAGCAACTGGGTGACAAGCACCACCGCAGCCGGGAACAACACCGGCCTGGTGCCGGGTGTGAACACGAATGTGATCTTCTCGGCCAACTCGGCCACCAATCAATCCAACATGGTGCTGGGCACGAACATGTCCGTCGGCACGCTCACCTTCAATGACACCGGAGCGGTGGCGCTGAATGATCTGGTGTATCAGCTCACGCTGAATGGCAACAACGCCATCACTCTGAACAACGGTGCAGGTGCGGTGAGCGTGAAAACAAATCTGCTGCTCGCCGGAGCCGCTCCTGTCATCGCGGTGGATGCAGGCTCTGCCGGACTCACGCTCGGCGGGGTGGTCAGTGGTGCCAATGGATTTACCAAGAGCGGTGGCGGCACCCTGACCTCCACAGGGGCCAAGGCCAATGACTACACGGGCCAGGTCAGCGTGACCGGTGGCACCGTCATCCTGGACAAGGACAGCGGCGTGCTGGCCATCACCGGAGACTTGATCATCGGCGACGGCAGCGGAACTGACACGGTGCGGCTGCAAAGCTTGGAACAGATCGCGGATGATGCCGACCTCACGCTGAACAGCAGCGGGGTCTTCGATCTTGGCGGCCAGATCGAGACTCTGGGCGGGCTCTCGGGCACCGGGCGGATCACGAATTCCAGCACTCTGGCGGCATTGTTCACCGTCGGTGCGGGTGATGAGACCACCACCTTCTCCGGCCTCATCGAAGATGGCACCGGGGTGCTCTCCTTTGCCAAAGCAGGCATTGGCACACTGACTCTGAGCGGCAGCAACACCTTCACCGGCAGTCTGGCCGTTCTGGCTGGGAGACTCTCCGTGGCTGTGATCAACAACACCAGCACCAATGGCGTGCTCGGCAACAGCACCCAGTCCATCCAACTTGGCGGCATCGGCACCACGGGCACGCTGCAATACACCGGAGCCACGGCTTCCACGGACAGGACCTTCACTCTCGCCACCGGTGGCACAGGCGGCATCGAGGTCACCAGCAGCGCCACGGAACTCACCGTCAGCGGCAGCATCAGCGGTGCGGGTGACTTTGCCAAAACCGGCCCGGGAACGCTCATCTTCACAGCGGTCAATAGTTACACCGGCAGCACCTTCATTGAGCAGGGCAAGCTCGTGGTCGGGGCAGACGGAGCGCTCTCGACCACTTCGAATCTTTACTTCGGTTCCACCGACGCCGCGGTTCCCGGCACGCAGGCCGTCACTCTGGACCTCACGGCTCACAGCGCCACGATTGGGGGGCTGAATGTCTTCGTAAACAACTCCGGGGTCACTTCCAATATCCTCATCGGTGCCGCGCAAAGCCTCAACATCACGGGGGCGGTTGTCATCGGCCCCAATGTGACCGGCACCAACACGACCACCAAGCTGACCTTCTCCGGCGGCGGCACGCTCAATGTCGGCTCCAGCATCGCTGCGACCAATGCGGGATTTCAGATCGGTGGTTCAAACATCGACGGCAAAGGCAATGCGGTGGTCCTGGACATGTCCGGCCTCTCCAACTTCAATGCCTACCTTGGCACCGGCACTTTCTACGTGGGTGATGCAGGGGATGCGGGTGGCGGGGGCGTTGGCAATGTGACCTTCACCATGGCGGCGGACAATCTCATCAACGCCAAGACCTTCAGCACGGACAACTTCCACTTCACCAACACGACGCTCGTGAACCTCGGCGTGGGCACCAACGTCATTCAGGCGGACAACGTGGTCATCGGCATCTCCTTTGGACGCGGCGCAGGCACGTTTGGCTTTGCCGTCGGCAACACCACCGGCACCCTGAACATCCGTGCGCAGGATGGTGTCAGCCGTGCCTCCATGACCGTCGCCTACTCATCGACCTCTGGAACCGGCGCAGGCCCCGCCCAAGTCGTCGATCTTCGCGGACACGATGCCGATTTGCTTTTGAGCGATCTGAAAATCGGAGGTCGTCTGGCTGGCGTGGGCACCAATAACACCACCGGCACCTTCTATTTCAACCAAGGCACCCTGGATGTGACGAAGGTGACGATGGGCGACAAGTCCGGTGCCGGCACGGCCACGATCACCGGAAACCTGAACATCAGTGGCGGCACAGTCACAATCGGCACGGGTGGCATTGCCATGGCGTCCAACACCACCAGCAGCGGCGCTTCCGCCGTGGCCAACGTGAGCTTCACCGGCGGCACCATCACGGTGGATGGCAACATCGTGCGCACCGGAGCCACCGGCACCGGTCCCTCCACCGCCAACGTCACCGTCGGCGGCACGGCAGACGTCGACATGAAAGGCCATGCCATTGGCGATGCCACCCATGCGATCTCTCTCTCAGTCGAAAGCGGCACCCTGCGCAACGTGGGCGAGATCAACGGCGGTGCCGCCGTCGCTAAGTCGACCGCAGGCACCCTGATTCTGGCTGGCACCAACACCTACACGGGCTCCACGACGGTGAACGCGGGTGCCTGGTTTGTCGATGGCACCCACAGCGGCAGCAGTGGCTACACCGTGGCAGCCTTTGCCACTCTCGGCGGCACCGGCTCCATCAGCGTGGCAGGCGGCAATGACATCACCGTCGCCGACGGCGGAAAACTCAGCGTCGGAGACTCCGCCACTTCTGCCGCCACCCTCAGCCTCGACACCACCTCCGGCGGAGCCCTGGTGTTTCAGGACAACAGCAGCCTGGAAATGGACCTCCTCACGGCCAACACCGGCGGCCTCAATGTCTCCGACCTTCTCAACCTGGACGGCACCCTCACCCTTGGCAGCAACGTCAGCCTGACCGTGGTCAACAGCACGACGCTCCCCACGACCTCCTGGCAGGATGGCGACTCATGGAAGCTGTTTGACTGGACTGGCGTCACCACCCGCACCGGCACCTTCACCACCGTGCTGCCAGACCTCTCAGGCAGTGGCCTGAACTGGATTATCGACGATCTTTATCTCGGCGGCACCATCAGCGTCTCGGTGGTGCCTGAGCCCGGCCGCATGGCCCTGATGCTCCTCGCTCTGGCGGGCCTCAGCCTGCGCCGGAGCCGCAGGCGCGCCTGACCTCTGCGGCAGGACTGGCGACCGGCAGCAGGTCAATGAATCGACACCACCACACCGGCACGAACATGCGTGGCCAGGCGCACGATGTCCCAGTTCGACAGGCGCACGCAGCCGTGGCTGGCGCTGCGGCCGATGCCGTCGGGATCACTCGTGCCATGCAGGCCGATGCCCGGCTTGTCCAGTGCCACCCAGATCACTCCCACAGGGTCGTTGGGGCCGGGTGCGAGCAGGTACGTCTTGTCGCTGCGCTCGCCGGTCTTCAGGAAGGAGAGGTCATAGCGAAAGTCCGGCAGCCGGGCGATGCCCTTCACCTTCCACTCGCCGAGAGGAGACTCCGTCTGGTCTGAGCCGATGGTCACGGGATAGGCCGCGACGAGTTTTTCCTTCTCAAACAAACGCAGCATGTTGTCCTTCGTGTCCACCTTGATGGAGATTTGCTCGGGAGTCAGCAGGGCGGTTTGGGCGGGTGTGTCTTCAGCGGCTTGCGGCTCCTCTGCGGGCTTGGCGTCCTTGCCTTTCGGCTCGTCCTTCTTTTTGTCGGCGGTCTGCTTTTTCTTGGCCTTCTCGTGCTCAGCCGCCGCTTCCTCCTGCTTTATCGCTATGAGATCCAGCAGCGGCAGGTCCTTCACGCCGCCTACTTCAAAAGGCACCACATTCGGCACCTTCAGCGTGTCTCCGGCTTTGAGGGTCTCCAGTTTGCCTGGGTTCAGCTCCTTGAGGTAATCGACATCCACGTGGAATTTTTCTGCCACCGCCTCCGCCACCGTCGCATACGGCAGCCATTTCAGCTCCGCCAATTCAGGCACCCCCTTTGGCAGTTCGCCGGTGGTTTTGACTTCGGCCTCCGTCACCCCATACTCAATGAAGACGTCCTTCACACTGGCGAGGTCCATGTCGGCGAGATCCGGCAGCGGGAGGGGCTGATCAGGCTGGCCTTCCTCCTTCGCAGGAGCGCCTGCGGCGGGCAGGGGCGGGAGGCCGTGCGCCTCACGGTACAAACCCAGCGCCTTCTCTGAAAAGCCACCGTAGCGCCCGTCGATCTTCCCCGGTCCGAAGTTCGCCCGGTCGAGAAACACCTGCAGCCGCGTCGCCGCCTCACGCTCCTTGGTCACTGCGGGAGAGGCCGGTGGGCTGTCAGCCGCGGTGAGAGCCAGAGGGCATGGCAGAGTGAGGGAGATGGCAAGCAGCAGACGAAGCACAGGGGGATTCATGCCAAGGATACGGCGGTGCCTCGACAAGCGCGTGTGCGGAAATCCGCCCGCGAACACCGCGAGGCGCCCCATATGGACTGCGGTCGCGCAGCGAGGCACGAGCGCAGCTACCGCTTTCCGACGTGCAGGGTGGCATACACCTGCCGCCAGACACACGAATGCGGGAGCGGCTGAGTCCTTCGCAGGCCGGTCTGCACACGCACACCACGAGACGCTCGAAAGCGGCAGCTTCACCCTTTCAGGGTTGCGCAGCCGCACTCCAAAGGTGCCTCGTCTGCTCACGCCTCCCCTATGGACTGCGGTTGCGCAGTGAGGCACGAACGCAGCTACCGCTTTCCGACGTGCAGGGTGGCATACGCCTGCCGCCAGACACACGAATGCGGGAACTGGTGGCCTTTCGCAGGCCGGTCTGCACACGCACACCACGAGACGCTCGAAAGCGGCAGCTTCACCCTTTCAGGGTTGCGCAGCCGCACTCCAAAGGTGCCTTGTCTGCTCGCGCCTCCCCTATGGACTGCGGTTGCGCAGTGAGGCACGAACGCAGCTACCGCTTTCGACGGGCCGGCAGGTGCACGCATTCGTGAATTATCCGAAGGCGGGAACGGGTGGCCTTCCGCTAGCCGTTCACCTCACGCGCACCACAAGACGCTCGAAAGCGGGAGCTACCGCAGCCGCACTCCAAAAACGTCATGCTTCGTCAGGCAACAGGCTCAAAAACGCCACCCTTTTTCGCCATGAAATACGAAACCTATGCTAAACCTACCCCATGCGTGCCCCTCGACGCGAGACCCCCACCACCCACCCGGAGAAAGCGCCAGCCGACTCCGCACCCGCGATCCGTACCGAAGGCGAACTGAAGAAACTCATCGCAGGAAAAGGCAAAGCCGACACCGCGCAGACGGCAGCCGTCCTCGCCCGGGTCAGCATCGTCATGGCCGACTACCTCGAAAGCGGCAAGCCCATTGGCATCGCGTTGAATCCCGTGGAAATTCTCTCTGCGATCTGGGCCGCCATCAAGGAAGCGGAAGGCCAGCCCAGCCCCTGGCCGGACGGCGCGGATGCGCGCGCCTTCTTCATCCACGGCCTCTACGACGAGATCATCCAGCAGCCCAGCAACATCTTCGAAACCAAGCTCTTCCCCGACTGCACGGAGCGCTACATCCCCCTCGACAAAGCCACCTGGAAAGCCTGCCTGCAGCGCCTGCATGAGCAGATCATCGCCAGCGGCACGAAGATCGGGGAGCGGAAGAAGCGCGGGGGATGAGTGGGGCTGCACGCTCTGGAGGAGAGGGGGCGTCCCGATCCCTCCACGCGTGCGCAATGCCCAGCGGGCACGCGCATTTTCGACACTCCCGGAATCGTGGTCTGAAGGGCTGGCGGACTCAGCCCAAGGCGCAGCGTAGCAATCACTGGGTCATGCATGAAGAGCCCACCGCACCAAAGGCCGTGCCCCTGAGCTAGGACTCAAACCAATGAGTGACCTTGGGTTTGTCGGGGAAGATTAAAAGATTGGGGTCAAACTTCGGATACACTCGCGCGGTGCGGTCACCGTCTCTGCTGCCGACCACGACCACGATGTGGGTCCATTTGGGATCTTGATCTTGGATCGTATGACTGAACTGATATTTCTTTCCGGCTTGTGCCGTGCTCTGTCCCTCAATCTTGATCACGAAGCTTGTGGCCTTTGGGTTTTCACGCTTCATGCGTTCCAGCTTTTTGGTGTACTCCTCTTCGAGCTTGGTCTGGTCGAGTTCCGGGCCCGCGCTGCCTTGGTGAACCAGCGTGTTGTTGGCGTCGAAGAAGTAAACAAAGGCCATGAGATCCTTCATCGGCATGTCCTCCGTGAGCGTGACGGTGAATTCGATTGTCGGTTTCGACTTGGCATACACTCCATTGATCTTCCTCGTCCCGGGCAGGGTCTTCCCCTTGGAGATCGGGCCCACTTGAATCTTTGGCTTTGGCTCTGCTGCCCACGCCGCAGGTGCGGCCCACATGCCCAGAGTCAGCAAAATAATGATCATTCTCATGCCGCGAATATTGGTGCTGCCCAGATCCAAGCAAGAATAAAACTCCTGGCCTGTCGTCACAGTTCCTAATTCACCGCTGCCACTCGTGGCCGCACCTCGCCGCTTTCCATGGTCACTGGGCACGGCCCACCTGAATGACAGAACCGCCACCACTATCCGCACCGATAGCTGTGACGGGAGACGCTGCACGGATCTCCTTCCTCCTCCCGGGCTGCAGCGCCTCCAGCGGCAGCCCGTCACCCATCCGATGTCCAAGGCCAAAGTCCATCCTCCGCACCGCAGGCTCCGCCTGGAGCTCATCGCCATGGGGGTGATCATCGCGGTCTCGTTTGGCGCTTATCACTGGCTGGTCAGCACCGCCCAGGCCACCCTGCGCCAGCGTTTGACGGAGCGGGGGCTGAACCTCACCAGCAGCAGCGAATCGTGGTCCCTCTTCGGCGGGATCGCTCTCAACAACGCTGCGCTGCGCGGTCTGCCGGACAATGAACCGTTGATCGAAATCAGCGCCCTGCATGTGGACATCCTCTGGCGGGAGGTGTGGAAGACGCGCAAAGCCGTCACGCGCTGGCACATCACGGACGGCACCCTCACCCTGCATGATTCGGACGGGGCGGTGAGCTTTGAGCACTTCACCACCGAACTCTCCGTGCTGGATGACAAGATCGAGATCGCCCAGCTCGAAACCATCAATGGCCCCGTCTCCATCGCCGTCTCCGGAGAGATCCTCACCGCCAAAGCCAGCCCCGACACCCCGCACCAGACGGAGGCCTTCAAGCTGCGGCTGAAACCCGTGCGCTCTGTGATGAACATGCTGAGTTTCAAGCCCGGCGGTGGCACCTTTGCCATCACCGGCAGCTTCACGGTGGATCTGCAAGCCGACGCTGCAAAGTGGACCGCCAAGCTGCATGGCAGCGGCCCCAAGCTGGAGCTGCACGGCGTGCCCATGAAGAAGGCGGAGGTGGATGCCCAGATCTCCCAGTCAGATTTGAATCTCACCTCCAAGATCGCCTTCGCCAAGGGCAGCGCTGCGGTGGAGGCCTCCCTCTCAGGCTGGCAGGATCAGCCGCTGCTGCTCTCCGGCACGCTCACCGACACCGCCGGGCGCAAGGACACCTTCAAAGGCAAGCGCGTGAGCAAAACCGACACGCTGACCATCTCCCGCCTCAGTGGCGATGCCAATCTGCTGGAGCTCGCGCTCAACATCCCCGTGCTCGCGGCCGGTCTGCCGAAGGACGTCAAGGTCACCACCTTTCCAGACATCATCGCGGAGGACTTCGTGCTCCGTTCCGGGTCCCAACCACCCACGTGGACGCTCGGCTCCATGCGGATTCGCAGCGCCGCCGCCCTCATCGTCACCGTGCGTGAGCATCCGCTGGTCATCACCCACCTCCAGGGCAGCGTCTCCTACGATCACCGCGCCTGGCATTTCGAAAGCTTGAAGGGGAAAATGCTGGGCGGAGAGTTCGCGCTCGTCGCCAGCTTCGATGGCAAAAAACTCAGCGGTGATGTCGCCCTGCAGACCCTGCATCTCGACACCCTCACGCCCTGGGTCGGCAAGCTCAGCACCAAGCTGGAGAATGCGCAGATGACGCTCACCTATCGCGGAGTCATTGGCGATGACCCCAGCAACTCCACCGGCACCGGCACGCTGGACCTCACCGATGCACCCATCGTGCACGTGCCCCTGCTGGATCAGGCCTATCAGCTCTTCCCCAAAATCCTCAACCGCGAGAGCGCCCGTGACACCGGGGAGGTGCGCACCACATTCATCATGAAGAACGGCGTCGCCATGGTGGAGCCCATGAAGGTGCTCGGGCAGTCCATCGTCGTCACCGCCCGTGGCACCGTGGATCTGAACAAGCGCACCGTGGAAGGCCATGGCCGCGCCAACATACGCGGCGTGGTGGGCGTGATCATCTCGCCCATCAGCGTCGTGTTCATGGAGATGCAGGTGAAAGGCCCCTTTGACGACATCAAAGTGGCCCCCCTTGGCCTGATCGGAGCCGCGAAAAGCGTCCTCAAAAATGCCGCCAAACTCAGCAGCATCGTCCTCCGCGAAGGCGTCTCCGTGCCCTTCGAAGCCCTCGGCATGTTTCGCCGGCAGAACACCCGGGAGGGTGTGAAGGCGGGGGAGTGAGGGGTTGGTTTGGCGGGGGCCAGAAGGGTCATGTGCACCGCGTGAAATGGAGATGCGGAACCATCGACCTCAAGAAGCCGGATCGAACCCGAACTCTCGTAGCTCTTGCTGGCAGTGGCAGCCCTTCGCGATGCGCGCGGCCCATGCGACAGCTTCTTCGCGCGAGGGGAGTTCGAGGACCAGGAAGCCGCCATTGAGCGGAGGCGCCCACGAGTATCCGCCTGCGGAGAACGTGCCATCGGCCGCGACGAGCACCGGCGGGACCGCCTCGTCGATGCCGCCGCCGAAGACATAGACGCCGGCGGCTTTTGCTTCCTCGATGGCCGCGTGTGAGTCGCGAACCACCGCCTCCCATTCGTAATCGGGAACGACCATCGCTGCGCTTGGAAATGAGATAAGGTATTTGGCCATGGAATTCTTTCTTTAGGAGTGGAAGTCAGCCGTGCACGAAGTTTCGTTGCCGAACGAGCCAGGCTCAGCCACGGGTTCGCTGCAGCGCAGGGTTGGACGACATTGGATTCATGGATGGTTCCCAGCTTTTTTACGTTCCTCCCTCGCCTCAGCCGCTCTAATGAAATCTTTGTAGAGAATCATAGGGTAGTTTGGCGTTGCGAAGATTACCGGTCGAATGACCAGCATCATACCAGACTCCTCGAAACTCGGAATAAGAAAGAGACTGTAAAAAGTTGGAGCAATCGGATCGCCGTTGGGAGAAAGGTGTATGTTGCCATCGTAGCTCCAATGACCGGTCTCGCTCTTCCACGCTTTATCCTCTGACCGAATCATCCGCGTGTATGAGTGGTCATCTTTGAACTCGAATTGATAGTCCCATCGTTCGCCTTTGATGCCGTATATCGAGCCGCGCCAATATCCGGGTATAACTTCGGGATCTGGGGTTGAGCGGTTCATTCAGTGGTTGGGTTGATTTATTGCACCAAGCTAACCAAAACGCCGGTTGGTGCGCAAGAGGCCTGTTGTTTTCGGCCTCTTTTCCTTGAGAGAGTTGAGCCACGGATTTCACGGATGGGAACGGATCAGATTCTGGCATCCGTGCAGGTCGTGTGATCCGTGGCTTTAGATTTGCCTGGGCGAATCGTTTGCCGCCACGGTCTGCCCCAATGCTCCCTAATGTGGTATAAGGTATCATAAAGTTGCAGAAAGTTTTTGACTTTGAAAAAACGGACCCAAGACTTGTTTCATCCTTCGGGTGGCCGGTGTGAAGAACGCGGCGGGCCGGGAGAGGGACAGCGAGGGAGGCAGTGAAGAACTCTGAGTCTCGCACCTGTGAGTCCGGCGCATTTGCCGGTTGTTTTCGAGGGCCTGACCCATGCCTCTGCCACGCATCCTGCGTTCCGGCGCATCCTCAGGCCGACCCATGCCAAACGACTACCACTTATAACCACACACTACCATGATACCGCCTGAATCCGAAACCTTCTCTTCCGCCTCCTCCCACAGCCCCGCGCTTGCGTCCAGCGCTGCCTCTGACGCGTCGCTGCCAGGGGCGGGTGTCGTGACCTTTCCGGCCTCTTCCGAGGCGTCTGCGACCGGCTCTGGCTCCTCTGCGGCCTCCGCCGCCTCCCTCGCCGCGCTGCTCACGCCGGAGCAGTTGGCCATGAAGCTCAATGTTTCGCGGCGCTGCCTGGGGAACTGGGCGCGGGACCGGATCATTCCCATGATCAAGATCGGGCGGATCTGCCGCTTTGACCTGCCGCAGGTACTGGCGGCGCTGAAGAACCACGAGCAGGTCGTCGCGAAGCGCTGAGAAACCCCAAGCCCACCACGCCCATGAAACTCAAGCTTGATCGATTGGAGAAAGTCCGGCAGCGCGGCTCCCGGACTTTCGCCCGCTGCCCGGCCTGTGCCGAAATGGACCGGGACAGGGCGGGGGACAACCTCGTCATCTTTGACAACGGCTGCTTTGCCTGCGCCGCCTTTCAGGGCGACCGCGAGCACGCGTGCCGCATCGAGCACCTGGCGGGGGATGAGAAGGAAAAAACCCGCAGCAGCGGGCCGCCCGGTGCGTTTCCGCCGCCACGGCAGCGGCGTAAGCCTGCGCCGCCGGTGCTGCCGCCGGACTTTGCGGAGACCGCCCGCACGGCGCGTCTCAGAGCCTCCTGCTGCCTGGAGAACCAGATGGTCATGGCGGACGAGTTTGGCGTGGGGGTGGAGACGATCCGCCGCCTGGCGCTGCCGGAGGGCGGGGCGCTGGGTTTCTTCCCGCGCATCAGCATCGGCGGCACGCCCTGCCTGCCGGACCGCATCGGCTACATCTACCCGCAGGGCATCAAGATCCGCCAGCCGTGGGGAACCGAGTCCGCCGTGCGCTTTGCCTGGGCCTGCGGCCGCGCCACGGAGCCCTGGCGCTACACGCCCGCCAGCTCGCGTCCCGGGGTGCGACACTACTACATCACGGAGGGGGAGTCGGACCTTATCGCCCTGGCGGATGCTCTTTTAAGCCAAACCAAACCAGAAGATGGTATCGCCCTGGTGGCCAGTCCGGGCACCGCCTTCCGGGAGGAGTGGGCGCGGCTGTTTGCGGGCTGCTGCGTGAGCCTGGTCTTTGACAACGATGCCGCCGGGGCCGCCGCCGCCGCGCGCACCACCGCCCTGCTGCGCCCGCATGCCACCCAGGTACGAAACCTTCACTTCCGCCGATCATGAAAGACCTCCGCAGCTACCACAATGCCCTGGGGGCTGAGGCCCTAGCCGCCCTCGTCACCGATCCCGCGAACTTCACCGTCGTGGAGCCCGCCGCCGCCACCTTGAGCACCGCCCCGCCTGGCGGGGAGATCGCCATCACCATCACCGGCCCCGCCGCCACGGGGAGCGCGGTGGATTTCACGGACCTGGACGCACGCCGCATCCACCTGGAGCATCCGCCGCCGCAGCCCGTGCCGGTTTTCTCGCTGCTCTCCCAGCAGATTTGCACGGCGGGAAACCTCACCGTCATCTCCGCGCAGGCGAAGGGCGGCAAGAGCGCCGTGGTGGGCGCGATGATCGCCAGCATCATGGCCGCAGTCGAGCCGAAGGCGGAGGAGGACGATGACCTCCCCGACGATGAGCCGGAGCACGATCTCCTCGGCTTCACTGCCGCCGCGCATGCCGGGCGCGCCGTGGTGCTGTTTGACACCGAGCAGTCCCCTTATGACGCCTGGAACCTCGTGCACCGCTCTGCGCAGCGTGCCGGCGTCTCCGCCATGCCCGGCACTTTTCGCGGCTACTCCCTCGCGGACGTTTCCACCGAGAAACGCCGCGCCTACCTCGCTGCCGAGATGCAGCGCGCGCAGGAGGAATGCGGCGGCATCCACAGCGTCTTCATCGATGGCGTGGCCGACCTGTGCAAAAGCCCGAATGACGACATCGAAGCCTTCGCCTTGGTGGAGCAACTCGCGCAGCTCGCCATCGCCCACGCCTGCCCCATCATCCTCGTGCTGCACGAGAACCCCTCCGGCTTTGAAACCGGCAAGACACGCGGCCACCTCGGCAGCCAGCTCGAGCGCAAAGCGGAGAGCAACCTCCGCATCGCCAAGGACGGCAAAAGCGGCGCCTCTATCATTTTTTCAGAGCGCTGCCGCCACGCCTGCATCTCCCGCGATGACGCCCTGCGCTTCGCCTGGTCCGTCCCCGACGGCATGCACATGACCGTGGAGGCGGAGACCAAGGAAAGCCGCACCGAGACTGCACGCCAGAACGAGCAGCCTGAGTGCCAGGCGGTGTTTGCGGGGCATGTGGGGGAGATTTCATACGGCGAGATGAAGCAGCGTATCATGATCAATGCGCACGTGGCGGAAAGGAGCGCCAAACGTCGCATCAAGCAGTGGCTGTCCATTGGGTTGATCAAGCAGGTGGCTACGGGAAGTTATCTCCGCTGTTGATGAACCGGAGCCAGGGCCACGAGGGCCAAACTAGTGTCATTTGGCCCTCATGTCCCTTCGGCGGTGTCAGGGCCACAGGGCCACGACCTATATATAGGTCGTGGCCCTGTGGCCCTGACCCTCACCCCAACGGGTGATCTTGAATGATTCCCCTTCCGCCGGAGGCTGGCCAGCCCCGAAAAAATTTTTGCACCATTTTCGCGGCCAACTCTTGCGCCAGTTCGTTAATCCGGCCATGCATCCCGCAAACACATGAGCAAAACTTGGGATGTCATTGTCATCGGCGGCGGGCCTGCAGGGGCCACGGCTGCGGCCACGCTGCGGCAGGCAGGGCGTTCCGTGCTTGTGCTGGAAAAGGCCAAGTTCCCGCGCTTTCACATCGGTGAGTCGCTGCTGCCGTACAATCGCGAGATCTTTGATGAACTGGGTGTCTGGCCCAAGATTCAGGCGGCGGGATTCATGGTGAAGCGCGGCGCGCAGTTCTGGATGGGCGATGGCTCGATGCACACGCGGATGGATTTTTCCAAGGGCTCGTTCACCGAGTTTCCCGAGTCGCTGCAGGTCGAGCGCGCGAAGTTTGACGACATCCTGCTGCGCCATGCGGAGGAGCTGGGCGCGGACGTGCGGGAGGAGGCGCTGGTGACGGAGCATCGCGTGGAAAAAGACTGCGTGACGGTGAAGTTCCGCGACAAGGACGGCATGGATCACGAGGTGCAGGCCGCGTTTCTCATGGATGCCAGCGGTCTGGGCAACTTCACGGCCAACAAAGAGAACCTGCGCGAGTACTACCCCGGGCACAAAAAGATCTCCATCTTCGGCCACTACAGCGGCGTGCAGATGACGACCGGCGAGGAGAAGGGCGACATCCTGATCGTTCGCCGTGAAAACTCCTGGTTCTGGATGATCCCGCTGGCGGATGACAAGGTGAGCGTGGGGCTGGTGCTCGATCAGGCGCAGTTCAAAGCCTTCAAGAAGACGCCGCAGGAGGTGTTTGACGAGGCGGTGCTCAAGACGAAGACCGTGCACGAGCGCATGATCAATGCGCAGCCCATCACACAGGGGCATGTGCTCACCGATTTCTCCTACACCAATCGCGCCCTCGTCTCCGACCGCATCGTGCGCGTGGGGGATGCGGCGGGATTCATCGATCCGGTTTTCTCCAGCGGTGTGATGCTGGCCATGACCACCGGCCGCAATGGCGCGCAGGTCGTGCATGCCGCCATCGCCGCAGGCAAGGCGCGGACCTTTGCCATGAAGCGCTACGAGTGGGCCACCCGCCGGCATGTGGGGCGCTTCTGGCAGTTCATCGAGCGCTTTTACACCAAGCACTTCGCGCAGATTTTCTTCCAGCCGACCAACAAGTTCCGCCTGCTCTGCGCCATCAACTGCGCCCTGGCCGGTCGCACGCGGATGACGTTTGGCGCGAAGTGGCGCCTGCGCCTGTTCTTCACGCTGGTGTGGATCCAGAAATACCACCCGATTGCGAAGCCGATCCGGATTCGGTGAAGGGGGGAAGGCTACATTTGGAGTGCGGTCGCGGAGTGAGGAACGAACGCAGCTACCGCTTTCGAACGTCTCCTGGGCTGCGTGAGGGGAGCTGGCTCGCGTGCGTTTTGGGAGGGTGTGCTGGCGAGGATGTGTGGAGTACTTGCTGCACCGTCCGGCCTGCGAAAGCGGTAGCTCCGCTCGTGCCTCGCTGCGCGACCGCACTCCATATCGGACTGGTCTGCTGGCCTGTGGTGGCATACGTGTGCCAGCAGGACTGCTGCCACGCCGGCTGAAGGAGGCGAAAAACATCCCGGTTGTCGCCCGGCTCTGATGGTGGCATTATTCCGCCCTATGATCGCCGAGACACTTCCCGACATTGCACGCCTGAGCCTTGAAGAGAAATGGGATCTTGCTGTCGAGCTTTGGGACGAAGTGGCCGAGCGACAGAACGAGCTGCCGACAAATCAAGCCATTCTGGACTTGGTCGAGCAACGTTTCGCCGACTACGAGCGCGATCCCAGCACCGCGCTCACGTTGGAGGAGTTCAAACGCAAGTTCAGGCTTCCGTAAGCATGAACGAGCTCGTACTTCTGCAAGGGGCGCAAAGCGACCTTCTGAGCATCTATGCCGTTCATGGCGAGCGCACGTACCTGCGCATTGATCAGGCCCTGGGTATCCTTCGTCTCTTTCCCGATGCTGGTCCCAGACACTACAAAAACTATCTTCGTCGGCTGGTTGTCACACGGACCCATTTCGGCATCTTTTACTCTGTCACTGGAAGCCGTGTCCTGATCGGCGCAATCATGGACTTGCGCCAATCTCCCCAGGTGATCGAAGCAAGACTCGGCAGACTTTAAACGGCTGCTTCCCCTCAGCATCGGAGAGCGCCGCATGGGCGCGGAGCGTCGTTGCCCCGTTGCGCCGCAACTGGAGTGCTGCGGAGGTCAGGCATGCTGCCTGACGATGGACTGGGGCTTCCAGCCTTCAGACGCTGGGACTTGGCGGGTGCGCTGGGTGGGAAGTCGTAGGCGGGACGCCTCGATCCGTGGACAGGCGGGGACGCCTATCCTCCAGCCCTCACTTCACCTTCACCCGCAGCATCGGGGCAGACCGGGTGCCGTTCTCCTTGGTGGCAAAGGCGTGGACGAGGCCGCTGTCCTGGGTCTCGTTGGTCTCGCGGCAGATGATCAGGGTGGCGATCTGATTGGTGTCAGCGTTCAAAAAATCAGCGAGGCCCTTGCCGCGCAGCTTGCGGGTGCCGCGGTTGATGCCCTGGGCGATCTCGAACTTGCCGAGCAGTTTGACTTTGCTGGGGGCGGGCAGGTGGCGCTCGGGCTGCTCAGGATCATGGGCGGGGGCGTGCAGCCAGCTCAGGCTGTCTTCCTCCCAGTTGTCTTCGGCTTCATCCAGCACGCCATAGACGGCGAAGGTGCTGTCTGGCACAAAGCTGGCGAAGCCGAGCTCGCTGGGCTCGATGGTGAGGACGAGTTCGGCATCTTCGATGGGGTGACCGGTGAACTTGCTGAGGTCAAAAGCGATGTAGCCTTTGCGGTTGAGGTCCGGCTTGATGTCGCGGCTGCGCTTCACGCGGAAGAAGGGATGCGTGCCGAAGTCGTTCGGCTTCTTTTCGGAGGACTGAATGTAGCTGTCCTTGCCACGGCCAAAGGCGGTGGTGATGGCCTGCCAGCCATCCCCGGTGTCCAGCACGATGGAGGGCTGCCAGCGGCTTGGCTCCGCGTCATCGCCTCCGGCGGGGTGCAGCTGGCTGCGGGACCAGCCATGGTCCACGCGCTGGCCTTTTTCGAGCTTCTTGGAGGCAGCGCCAGATTTGTCATCCACCTCGACGAGGCCCTCCATCACCTGCACGAGATACTTGCCGTCTTCTCCGGCGCTGAGGCCGAACTTGGTGCCCCAGTCGATGACTTTGGCGTCCTTGGTGTCGATGCTGAATCCCTTCGCCTGGGGCGGCACTTCAGCCACGAGCGTGCCACTGCGCAGCTTGCAGTTCATGCCGTCCAGGACTTCCACCGTAGCGGGGGCTTCCAGCACGAGTTCCGCGCCGCTGTCAAAGCGCAGCACGGCCAGACCTTCGATCAAATCCAGGACGCCCGGCTTCAAGCGTGCGCCTTCCACCGTGGGCAGGCTGCTGCCGGCCCACTGGCACTGCTGCGCACGGATCAGCGTGGCCACCGTGCCATCACGGGTGCTTTGCAGCCAGACGATGCCAAACGTCACGCAGGCTGCTGCCGCTGCGGTGATGGCATGACGCCACCAGACCGGCTTGGCGGTTGTTTGGCCCACCGGAGCGGTCTGAGTGTGCCAGGAGTCTTCAAAGCTCAGCTCGGCGCGTTGATGCAGGGCTTTGGCAAAAAAGGCGCGGGAGGCTGCATTGTCACGCAGCTCCGTTTCCAGTGCTGCCACCTCCGCAGCGCTGAGTTTTTCATCGGCGTAGCGTTCGGAGAGTTCCAGCAGTCGAAATTGGTCGGCAGGCTTCATACTTCGGCTCCTTCCAGTTGGAGTTCCTTTTCCACGCAGGTCATGAGGTTCATGCGGATGCGGCTCAGGGCGCGATACACCGCGCCCACCGTGCTGCGAATGCGCTCCGCCACGCCGTCGATCTCCAGGTCTTCATAGTAGCGCAGGGTCACCAGCTGGCGGTGTGCGGCGGGCAGCTTGGCCACGCAGGCGCGCAGGGCATCGCCCCGGCGGTCGCCGCTGTCGCTGAGTTTGGAGACTTCATCGTGCAGCAGTTCCAGCATCTCGTCGCTGAGAGGGGTTGCCTCGCGCTTCTTCTGGCGTCGATGCGTGAGCACCTGGTGAAAGGCCGTCTTCCGCGCCCAGGCCAGGAAGTTGGTGCCGGTCTCAAACTGATCGAAGCAGCGCCACAGGATCATCTTGGTCTGCTGCAGGATGTCATCCGCGTCATGCGGGGCGGGTACCATGCTGTAAACATAGACTCCCAGCGCACGGTCATGCCGTGTGAGCAGTTCGAGGAATTCCTGGGTGCGGTCGTTGTCTGACATGGCGTGGGCGTGGTCCGGTAGTCTTATAAGGCCGCGAGGGCGGGGATTTGGACAGGGAATTGGAGGAAGTTTGCGATTGTTTGCCGTGGTTGGCGATTGTTTGCCGTTGGTGAAGGCAGCGGAGGCGGTGAATAAGAGAGCTTTTGGAAAGGGGGAGAGTGAAGTGGAAAGCAGCCCGGGCTGGGACGAAGGATTCCAGGGACGCGCACAACGCATCCCTACCATCCAGAGCAGGGCGTGCCGCAGGGCTGGTAGGGACGCGTTGTGCGTGTCCGTGATTTCGGGTCTGTCGCGTCGCAGGCGCTCAAAAAGCTGCGCCGTCCTTGGTACGGTGAACAGCAGGTCTCCCCTCAGGGCGCTTCAATCGCAGGATCAATCTTCTTCAATGCGACCCACAAGGCGGGATCTTCCGGGTGACCATTGAAGAGCACTTTCCCTTCAGGCGAGAGCAGCACCATGCGCGGGATCGTGGTCACATCGAGGGCCTTGGTGTAGGGGCGCTCCGCAGGCTCGACGAGCCAGGGCAGGGTGGCGTTTTGTTCCAGGCGGATGCGTTCGGCGGTGGCCTCCGCAGTGGCCTCGGCGGTGCCGTCGTCCTTGTTCATCGCTGCCACGACGATGCCGTGAGTGGAGAGCGCTGCGGCCTTCTTTTTGAGAGCAGGCATCAGGTTCATGCAGGGGCCGCACCAGGAGGCCCAGAAGTCCACCAGCAGGGCCTTCCCGCCGCCCAGCTGGTCGCGCAGTGTGGTGGCCTCTCCCATGGAGGTGGTCATCGGAATTTTGAGATCAATGACCAGCGCCGCCATCTTGGATTCGAGACGAAATTTCTCGATGGCCTGCAGGAAGACGGGCGCCTGCTGCGGATTGAGCCAGACGGCTTCGAGGATGTTCTTTTTAAAACCGTCGGCATCCAGAGCCTCTTCTGCCTTCAACGCCTTGATGTAGGCGATGAAGGCTTTCACCGCTTCCACGTTCGGCAGTGCGGCGGCGCTGGCCGGATCAAAACTGCTGGCCAGGATTTCCACCTCGGGCAGGATTTTGAGGAGAAAGGGAGTGTTTTGATGCCGCAGGCCCCAGACGAGCTTCGCTTCGATGATCTGCTGGCGCGGCACTCCGGCCTTGTTGGCCTCTTTGGCGAGCGTTTGCAGGTCTTCCTCGGTCGTGTCTTGGGCGAAAAGCCGCTGCACCAGCGCCTGGACACCGGCCGCAGCGTCTTCAGCAGACGGGGCCTGGGCACGCAGGGAGAGCTGGCCGCAGCAGAGGATCAATGCACAGATGACGGGTTTCATACGCCAGAAGCGTCCCCATTTTTGTGACCAATGTCGAGCAGAAAGTGACCTTCCTTGGGCTGGATGAAAGATGCCATCCACGGGGTGCGACTCCTGAGACTCATCTACTCATGAAACCAACACTGACCCTGACTCTCATCCTCGCAGCGGCCACGCTCTGCAGCGCTGCGGACAACACCCCGCCTGAAGGCTTTACGGCGCTCTTCAATGGCAAAGATCTTTCCGGCTGGTACGGCTGGGGCACCCAGGACCCGACCGACCTGTGGAAGATGACGCCTGAGGAGCAGGCCGCCTACAAGAAGAAATCCGTCGAGGGCGGCCTCGTGGATGCCAAAGGCAACGACAAGGGCGACCACGTCAATGCGCACTGGAAAGTGGAAGACGGCCAGCTCGTCAATGACGGCAAAGGTTTGTACCTCACCACCGACAAGGACTACGGCGACTTCGAAATGATGGTCGAGTATAAGATGCTCCCCCTCGGCGACAGCGGCATCTACCTGCGCGGCATCCCTCAGGTGCAGATCTGGGACTTCACCGAGGAGTCGAAGTTCAAGCTCGGCGCGGACAAAGGCTCCGGCGGCCTTTGGAACAACAAGAACGAGGACGGCAAGTACCCGACCAAGCTCATGGACAAGCCCTTTGGCCAGTGGAACACCTTCGTCATCAAGATGATCGGCGAGCGCGTCACCGTGACCTTCAACGGTGAAGTCGTCGTGAAGAACGCCGTGCTGGAAAACTTCTTTGCCAACCGCAAAGCCGGCTACCAGGCCTATGGCAAGGTCGAGCCCAAGGCAGGTGAGGCGCCGAAGCCCAACGGCTGGTTCCCCGATCCCGCCTTTGCCAAAGGCCCCATCCAGCTCCAGACCCACGGCAGCGAAATCCGCTGGAAGAACGTGTACATCCGCGAAATCTCCGCCGAAGAAGCCAACAAGGAACTGGCAGGCAACTGGGCCGAAGACGGCTTCAAGGAATACGTCAACGGCAAGGACCTCAGCAACTGGCAGGGTGCCGTGGACAGCTACGAAGTCGTGGACGGCGCGATCACCTGCAAGCCCGGCAAAGGCGGCGACCTGCTGACCAAGGACGAATTTGAAAACGGCATCATCCGCGTGGAATTCAAGCTCCCACCTGCTGGCAACAACGGCATCGCCCTGCGCACCCCGCTGGGTGGTCATTCCGCCTCTGACGGCCTTGAGCTCCAGGTCATCGACAGCGACGGCTACAACGCCAAGCAGGCCGCCGCCGGCAAGAAGGGCCTCGAACCCTACCAGTACCACGGCTCCCTCTACCACACCGCCGGTGCCAAGCACGGCTACCTCCGCCCCGTGGGCGAGTGGAACATCGAAGAAATCCAGGTCGATGGCCAGAAGATCAAAGTCATCCTCAACGGCACCAAGATCCTCGACGTGGACATCGACGCCCTCGACCGCACCCAGATCGCCCATCCGCCGAAGGGTTTGGATCATACCAAGGGATTCATCGGCTTCGCTGGTCACAGCGACCCGGTGGTGTTCCGCAGCTTTAAGGTGAAGCAGAAGTAAGGCGGCGCTTTTGATTTATGACCCGTCAGGCCGAGAGGTCTGGCGGGTTTTTTTGTGGGGGGAGGGCGGCATGATTCCTCTGCAGAGTACAAATTCGCGATGTGCTCACGCGAACGCGACAGCGTCTTGGAGTGCGTGCGGCAAGCCTGGGCGCGACGCCGCTTTCACAGGCCGGACGGCAGGGCAGGGACGGAGAACACCCTTTACCCCGCGAAAGCGGTGTCGTCGATGCAGGCTTGCGCCGTGCATCTGTGCCACCGCACTCCAAGACGCTGTCGCGTGGCTAGATAGCCCGTGGCTCTCACGCCGCCTCCGCCAGCACCTCGGTCTTCGCCGCGTCCTTGAACTCCAACTCCTCCTCCACGCGCAGATTTTCCACGATGTAGGTCTGGCGCTCCGGGGTATTCTTGCCCATGTAGAAGGAGAGCATTTCCTTCACGCTGCGGTGCTCGGAGGGGATGGGCTTGCCTTCGGCATCGACTTCGTGGTCGCGGACTTTGACGGGCTCCAGACGCATGTTGGGGCCGATGAAATGCTTGAACTCATCCGGGCTGATTTCGCCGAGGCCCTTGAAGCGGGTGATCTCGGCGGTCTTGCCGCAGCGGTGGATGGCGCGCTGGCGCTCGTCGTCGCTGTAGCAGTAGTAGGTTTCCTTTTTGTTGCGCACGCGGAACAGCGGCGTCTGCAAAATATACAGGTGGCCTTTGCGCACGAGTTCGGGGAAGAACTGCAGGAAGTAGGTGATCATCAGCAGGCGGATGTGCATGCCGTCCACGTCGGCATCGGTGGCGAGCACGACGCGGTTGAAGCGGAGTTCTTCGAGGTCTTCTTCAATCTGCAAGGCGTTGGCGAGAAGATAAAACTCCTCGTTTTCATACACGATCTTGCGGGTGAGGCCGAAGCAGTTGAGGGGCTTGCCGCGCAGGCTGAAGACGGCCTGCGTCTCGACGTCGCGGCTCTTGGTGATGCTGCCGGAGGCGCTGTCGCCTTCGGTGATGAAGAGGGTGCTGTCCTCGCGGCGCTTGTCCTTGGTGTCGAAGTGGACGCGGCAGTCGCGCAGCTTCTTGTTGCAGACCTTGGCCTTGCGGGCGTTCTCACGGGCGGCTTTCTGGATGCCGCTGATTTCTTTGCGCTCCTTCTCGTTGGAGTTGATCTTGTCCTGCAGTGACTTGGCGATGTCCGCGTGCTTGTGCAGGAAGTTGTCGAGCTGGGCGGTGATGACGCTGGTGATGTGGCCGCGCAGATTGCGCCCGGCAGGCTCCATGTGGGTGGAGCCGAGCTTGGTCTTGGTCTGGGACTCGAAGATGGGCTCCTGCACCTTGACGCTGACGGCGGCGATGAGGCTGCCGCGCACGTCGGCGGGATCGAACTGCTTTTTGTAAAACTCGCGGCACTCCTGCACGATGGCCTCGCGGAAAGCGGCGAGGTGGGTACCGCCCTGCGTGGTGTGCTGGCCGTTGACGAAGCTGTAATATTCTTCGCCGTAGCCGCTGCCGTGCGTGAAGGCGACTTCCACGTCTTTGCCCACCAGGTGGATGATGGGGTACTGCGGCTCTTCAGTGAGCTTGGCGCGGATGAGGTCCATCAGGCCGTCCTTGGACTTGAACTTCTCCTCCCCAGACGAAGTGCGCAGCAGCATCGTGAGGCCGGGGTTGAGCCAGGCGTAGAAGCGCAGCATCTCACGCACGAAGTCGAGGCGGTAGTGGGTGTCCTCCGCGAAGCTCTCCGCATCGGCACGGAAGGCGATGCGGGTGCCGTTTGGCTCGGTGCAGGCCTTGGGCTTGCCCATGTCGTAAACGACGATTCCCTGGCTGAACTCGATGGAGCGGGTTTGGTTTTCGCGGATGGCCTGGATCTCAAAATACTCGGACAAGGCGTTCACCGCCTTGATGCCCACGCCGTTGAGGCCGACGGAGCGCTTGAAGACCTCGCTGTCGTATTTGGCACCGGTGTTGATCTGCGCGGCGCATTCCAGCAGCTTGCCCAAAGGAATGCCACGGCCGTAGTCGCGCACGGTGACGGTTTGATCGTCAGCGATGTTGATCTCGATGGAAGTGCCGTAGCCCATGACGTGCTCGTCGATGCAGTTGTCCAGCACCTCCTTGAGCAGCACGTAGATGCCGTCCTCCGGCAGGGCTCCGTCCCCCAGCTTGCCGATGTACATGCCCGGGCGCAGGCGGATGTGCTCGCGCCAGTCGAGGGATTTGATGGAGTCTTCAGTGTAACCGTGTGCGGGGGCGGGTGTGGCCATGGGGAAGGAAAAATGACGAATGACGAAATCAGAATGACGAAAAACAGCCGAGCAAAGCGAGACAGACGACCGAAGGGAGCCCGTAGGGTGAGCGCAGCGAATCAACGGTCTGAGATGGCAGAGAGGGGCGGGGGTGTCAAGGGGGTGTACTGGTCGTACGAGTAGCGAAGGGCATGCAGAATGACGAGCCGAGCGAGACAGACGACCGAAGGGAGCCCGCAGGGTGAGCGAAGCGAATCAATCACGAAATCCGAATGACGAAAGAATGACGAAGCCCAAATGCCGAAACACGCTGGAGGGCTGCAACGCCCTGCGTATCAGAGTTCCTCTTGGAGCTTCGTGATTCGGCCTTATTTCGTCATTAGGGCTTACTCATTCGTCATTTTCCCGTTCTTTCAGTCCTTCACGCTCTTCCGCGCCTCAGTCACGAGGTTCATGAACAATTCCCGCTGCTCGGCGAGAGCGGCGACGCGGTCTCCTTCAGGCAGTTTGTGAGCTTCCAGGAGCACATGCCCTTCATAGTCGGCTTCCACCAGCAGCCGGGCGAGCTTGTCGAGCGGGTAGGTGCTCTGATTGACTCCCCGGATGTGCACCGTGTGGCCCAGGCGGTCTTGGACGAGGGCGAAATTGGCCTCAAGTCCGGCGCCGTTGAGGTCGGCGTCATTGGAGTTCCAGCAGACGCGTACGTTGTCACGGTCGGCTGCGTCCATGATGGTTTTAATGTGAGGCAGTTCGGAGGTCTCCTTGCCGTGCACTTCCAGACGGATTTCCTGGCCGAAACCGAGCGCGTAATCGCCGAGCTCCGCCAGGGACTTGCCGATCTGAGCAAGTGTCTTCTCCACGGGCACATCCTTGGGCAGGGCGTTGGGCTTCACTTTGACGCCGCTGGCGCCGAGGTCATGGCTGAGTTTGATGTACTTCTTGGCCCCTTCGATGTTCTTCTTCAGCTCGTCTTCCTTGGGGGAGTGAAATTCGAAATTGGTGCCCATGCCGAGGAGTGTGACAGGGGAGTCCTCAAACTGCTTCCGCACGGCGGCGCGTTCCTCAGGGGTGAGTTCGATGCTGACCTTGTGCGCATGGTCAATCCGCAGCTCGACGCCCAGCACTTTGGCCGTCTCGCAGTTGGTGAGCAAGGTGGGCAGATCCCAGTCAGCACCCCACATGTAGGTGACGAGGCCAAACTGGATGTTTTCGCCCTTGTAGGTGAGCTTTGCGTCAGCGGCAAAGGCTGCGGCGGCACTGGTGCCGAGGACGGTGTGGAGAAAGTGGCGGCGGGAGGACATGGTGGTGGGTGTAAACGCCCGCCACCCGTGACTCATTGCAGAAGCATGTCAAAACCAACGGTGTCAGGGCGAATCCAGCGCCGCTTTTTTCTCGGCAGCGATGTCCTTGCGGCGAAATCCCTGCACCCGCCCGTTACCCTTGTAGAGGTAGATTTTTTTGACATCATCCAGCCGCATGATCACCCAGGGGGAAAGGATGTTTCGTCCGTTTTTGGTAAAGACAATGTTGTCCGCCAGATGCACGCAGGAGTGAAAGGCGTCACCGGTGGTGTTGTCGAGAAAGAAGAGGATGTCGGCGAACTGATAAGGGGGGTCCACCGGGGTGAACTCCTCCAGCACCTGGCTGGTGGCCAGCCGTGCGTCGAGCAGGTACTCATGAGGCTCGTAGTTGAAGAAATTGAGCGAAGTCCAGTGGCAGTCCGGCATGACGCCGTGCTTGGCCATGTCCAGGCCAGGATAGGTGTAGAGCAGCTTGCGTGCGAGTGCTGGCAGAATGTGTGAGATGCCCAGATCATTAACCCCATCGAGTTCAATGACGGAACGTACCAAGGGTTCCAAGTCCTTGCGGCGGAGGCCGGTGCCGAAACTCCAGTATCGGATGATTTCCTCGGCGTTGGAGTTTTCGTCGAGCTTGAGCCGGATCATCAGGTTGCGCGTGCGCGTGCAGGCCTTGAAGATGGCCCGGGCCTCGGAATCCGACTGGGCATAATTCAACAGGACAGGGATGTCGCTGAAAGCAGTGGCTTCACCGCGGGTGTAGCTGAGCTTTTTGATTTTGCTGATGATTTCAGGCCGCAGCTTGCTGCCTTTGTACCATTCTTCCACGGTGGTGCCAATGATGAGAACCGGATCAACCTGGTATTCATTCTGAGGGTACTTCGCCAGCTCGGAGTAAATCACCGCCCGCGTTTCAGGAGTTATGCCTTCCAACTCAGCCAAGGGGGGCAGCAAATGTATGAAGGCACCTTCTTTGACCAGATTTTTCGGGGCCAGGATGGTGGCGATCAAAGACTCTGACAGACCAGCTTTGGAAAAGAAGGCCGGCAAACTGTAAAGAGCTGACTCAGGGAAGGTCCAGCGTGAAATCGGACTTGGCAGAGGGAACTCTTCAATGAGGCTGGCAGGTGCCTCCAAATAAACATAAGCACACTGCATCTGCCCCCAAGGTCCGGGCTGCGCGTCGAAGACGGAGGGGTCGGAGGCGGGGACCGTGGCAGAAGATGTCTGGGGAATGGAGATCCCTGAGCCGCTGAGGATGACGCTGAGATCTTCAGCACGGTTGATCTGTCCCTCAGAATCTGGAGGGAGCAGCAACCCAAAAACAACGGCAGCCAGCGTGGAAAGGCTGACGCTGCGAGCGGGTGAGATGTTTTCTCGAAGGCTCCTTGTGTTGTGAAGAGAGCGTGAGTCTAGAGGCATTGGGTAGAGGCGTGTATGAAAGCATAGGCTGCTCACACAGGGTTGGGCAATCCCCATAGCAGGGGGGGCGGTTGGTAACAAACGTGCTATAGAATCGAGAAAATTCATGCTGATTCGGTGGGTGCGAAAAAATCTCCGCAATCAGCGGAGATTTTTCATCCTGACGACGTCAGTTACGGGTTGAAGGCACGAATCGCTGTGACCTTCACCTTGCGGGTGACGTGCTGGCTGTCGGTGGACAGTTCCAGTTCCTCGCCGACTGCCTTGCCGATCAATGCCTTGGCAGATTCCGAGAGGTAGCTGATGATGTTCTTGTCCAGATCACCATCCCAGGCGCCCAAAATGGTGAAAGTTTCCTTTTCTCCGGAAGGAATGTCCTCGACCTCGACGATGGTGCCGATGCCGACTTTGTCCGTGGGCACGTTCGCGAAGTCAGTGCCGCGGGCGTTGCGCAGTTCGCGTTCCATTTTGCCCTGCATGCGCATGAGGACGGACTGCTGGTCGCGGGCGGCCTTGTAACCGCCGTTTTCACGAAGGTCACCTTCGTCACGAGCGATCTGGATCTCCTTCTTGTTGTCCGGGATCTTGACGTTGACGAGGTCTTCCAGCTCCAGCTTCTTCTTCTCCAGACTTTCCCAGGAGACGATGAGGGAGTCATCCTTGTGGGCTCCGGCGTTTTCGTCCATCATCGCTTCCATTTCAGGGCGCACCTTGATGATGCGGGCCATGAGGGAGCGGCGGGTCAGTTCATCAAAGAGGGAGCCGTTGATCAGACGCTTGGCCAGCAGGCGCACATCTTCGTCTTCAGCTTCGGCCACCATTTCGCCGAGCAGGGTCTTGTCGTCCGAGAGCAGGTCCTGGAGACGGCCGGTGCGTTTAGGGCCACCTTCCATGTGGTCGCTTTCAATGACGCCGAGGATGGCATGACCGAGATCGATGTCGAAGACGGACTCCGCCAGACCTTTGCGCTCGCGGGCCATCCAGATCAGCAGATCGGCGGAGAGCATGCGGTTGCGCAGGGATTTTTTCAAAGCTTCAGCCAGCACATCGAGTTCGTCGTTGGCATCCAGCACGGTGGCGATCTCAGCCACGGCACGTCCACCTGTCTTGGTCAGGTGGTGCAGGATCTCAGGAACCCAGACGCGGTTGGGGAAAGCTTCGGGGAAAGCACGGTAGATGCGCCCGAGCAGGCTGGCGGAAAGGCCCTTGATCGAATCCGCGAGCACTTCCTTCGTTTCACAGATGAGGTCGGAAATCTTCATGGAGCCCATCGGCGCGGTGGCCGTGAGGTTTTCGATGAGTTCGTCCCGGGCGAGGAGGAGTTGCAGGCACTCCTTGAGGTTGAGCTTCACGCTTTTGCGTGCGGAGTCGGAGATGTCCTGGAAGACGGGGATCAGCTCGGTCTTCGGATCGCTGAAGAGGTCGATGTCTTTCTGGATGCTGGCCAGGGTGGCGAGCTTGGTCTTCAAGTCGCGGGCGGCGAGGAAGGACTTCACCATCTGGGTGCCGGCGTTCTCCGCCTGATCACGCAGCACCAGCTTTTCAGAACGCTTGGCCGGAACCACCACATGACGGTGTGTTTTGAGCGCACGCTTGGCGGCTTCCCACCACTTCTTGTAGTCGGCTTCAGAAACGATGCGGCCCTTGATCAGTTTTTCGAGATCGTCCAGGTGCAGGGTGTTGCCGCTGCTCTTCAGGGCGAGTTCCACCAGCGCGGGGGCATCCTTCGCCGACATTTCCTTGAGGGCATCGAGATCTCCCAGACGGCGGGCGAGAATATGATCCGTGGAAATGATTTCCAACGAACTGATGGCAAAGGTGAGCTTGAGCGGATGTCCGGGCTTGCCTTCGAAGTCGATCAGCATGCGGTCGCCCAGCAGATCCCACTCGGCGATTTTGCCGACGCCCCAGCTTTTGTGAAGAACGAAAGTTCCGGGTTCAAGTTTGGAAAGTTTCTCGCCGTCAGCAGCAGGGAGCTTGCCTGCGGCCACAATGTTTTGCACCTCTGGATTCATGGGACGTTTAGAGTAAACAGTCAGAATAAGGTAGCAAAGGAAACCTGTAACGGATTCGCGGGGGGAGGCAAAGTTTAAAGTTACAGGTTTAAAGTTACAAGTTGCTGTGCCGGTGTGGAGTGCAGCCATCCAAGTCCGCGGCCTTGCGCCCCGCGCTGGGCAACTTTAAACTTTGAACTTTAAACCTTAAACTTTTGCCGCCTTACCACGCGATGCACCAGAGCACCTTCAGATAGCGGCTTTCGGGGCAGTTTGACATGACCGGGTGGTCGGCGCCCGCTCCGGTCCGGTCGAGGATCTGCAGTCGGCGTTTGTTCCGGTGCGCGGCACGCATGACAATGTCTTCAAATTCAGCCACATCCAGCAGGCCGGAGCAGGAGCAGGTGACGAACAGGCCGCCGCGCTTCAGCAGGCCCAGAGCCACGGAGTTCATGTCGTAGTATTTGTTGCGGCCCAGCTGGCCTTCCTCGGGGTCGCGGGAAAAGACGAGCTTCGGCGGATCGAGCACCACGGCGTCCCAGAGGGCTCCATTTTGCTGCATCTGGCGGCCCCAGGTGAAGGTGTCGGCATGGACCCAGTCGATGCGGACCTGGTTCAAATCAGCGTTCTTTTTCGCCTGGGCGATGGCTTTTTCGTCGAGATCGACTGCGGTCACGTCCTCGCAGCCCCCATGGATGCGTGCGCTGAGCGCAAACCCGCCGGTGTAGCTGCACAGGTCCAGCACACGCCGCCCGCGGGCAAGATGGCCGAATTTCAGGCGGTTATCTCGCTGATCGCAAAAGAAGCCCGTCTTGTGGCCGTCCTCGAATCCGACCTGGTAACGCACGCCATTCTCACGAATGCGCACTCCGCGCGGGGCAGGGGCGTCTGCTTCCGGCACCTCCGAGTAGCGCATGCCTTCGATGCGTGCGATGTCGGGATCGACCTCGATGAGGTGCTGCTTGGTGCCAAGGGCGGCGTGCAGCTTGGGCAGCCAGCGGCTCAGGCGGCGCCAGACGCCGAGGGTGGTGACTTCGATGGACAGCACATCGGCATAGCGATCGACCGTCAGGCCGCTGAGGCCGTCCCCGTCTGAAGAAATGACACGCCAGGCATCGGTGCTTTCATTGAGCCGGAGTGTCTTCAGGCGCAGGTCCAGAGCGGCATCCACCCGGGCATCCAGGGCCTCCTCCGTGAGCACGTCTTCGCCATGCTGGAGCACCCGCAGTGGTACCTTGGCGTTGGGATTGAAAAATCCGCTGCCAAAAAGCTGCCCTTCCTTGTCATAGACATTCACCAGATCGCCCGCGCCGGCGTCCGGGGACACGGCACGCAGCATGTTTGGATACACTGCCGGGTGAAACGAAAAGTACTTCATCTGCGCCCAGGGCCGCAGCCAGGACTCGCTGCCGGCAGGCGGCGGAGCGGGAGAATCACGGCGGGGATAGCGCGGAGGAGGGGGCATGGCAGAAGTTGACGGTGGTTGACGGTGGCTGAAGGCTCGCTGCGCGAGCGTTGACTATGGTTTGGTTCCTTCTTCCCACCGTCAACCATCGTCAACAACTGTAAACTACCGTCAACTCCACTCCGGCCCCTTTTCCCGCTGGCATGCCCGTTGCTTCCCACTAAGGTAAACCTGCATTCCGCTCATCTACTATGGCCTCCGAAAAGCCCGTCACCCTCAAAGACCTCACCATCCTCGGCAAAGAGAACCTTCCCTCAGGGGGCGGATACCTGATCCTGCCCAGCCAGCTGGGTTATTTTGATCTTTTGCGACTGGAACTTGTCCTGGAAGGCCGGGAGGTGATTTATGTGGTGAAAAAGGGCGCTGCCCTGCATCCGCTGCTGCGGGTGCATCTGGAGCGGGACAGCGTTCACGCCATGGAGTTCACCCCCGGCGAGACGGAAATTTCCGCCTACCGCAGCGCCATGGCCGAGGCTGCCAAAAGCGGCGCTGTCATCATTTTTCTGCCTGCCGAAGCGGCGACAATGGTCTCGCCCATGACCACCGTGCCGGGCACGAAGCTCGAATTTTTGCTCAAAGCCGAAATTCCGGTGCTGCCGCTGCACGTACACCGCCGCCAGGACACCGCCCTGCCGATCGAGCGGCGCTACAGCGATGCCGAGGTCATCTTCAACTTTGGCAAAATGCTGCAGGGAGCCGAGACCAATCTCCCCAATTACCAGGAGAGCCTGCTCCTGCTCTCTGAGCAGAGCATCAACGAATGTGCGGCGCTCGAGCTCAGCCTCGGCTACGCCCTGATCCAGGGCTTCAAAAAGCACGGCACTCGCAACAGCGTGGTCGATGGCAAGGACGAGAAGATCCTGCGTTTCGACAAAGTTTTTGCCACAGCGCTCGCCCTGTCACAGGTCGTTAAAAAGGAAACCAAAAAGGAGCGCGTCGGCATCATCCTGCCTCCGGGTTTGGGCGGTCTCATCTGCAACGTGGCCGTCGTCATGGCCGGGAAAATTCCGGTGAATCTCAATTTCACCGCCGGACGCGCCGCCATTGAAAGCTCCATACGCCGTGGAGAAATCGACCGCTTCCTCACCGCTGACATCTTTGTGCGCAAGATGCAGAGCTTCCCCTGGCCGCCGAGCAAGCAGCTCATTCTCATCGAGCGCATCCTGCCGAAGATGAAGGCCTCCATCGCCAAATGGCTGGTGCTCAGCAAGATTCTGCCCGCTGCGGTTCTGGCCGCGCTGCTGGGGATCTCGAAGAAAGGCGGGCGCAAGGAAGCGCTGCTGCTATTCACCAGCGGCAGTTCCGGCGAGCCCAAAGGGGTCGCGCTCACGCATCGCAATCTGGTCGCCAACGTCCTGCAGTTCGGCAGCCGCCTCGGCATGCAGAGCAACGACAGCATCCTTGGTTGTCTGCCGCTCTTCCACAGCTTCGGGTGCACCGTCACCCTGTGGTTCCCCATCATCTACGGGCTGCACCTCGTGACCTATCCGTCTCCGCTGGAGGTGAAGAAGCTCGCGCAGCTCATCGAGAAATATCGCATCACGCTGATGATCTCCACGCCGACCTTCCTGCGCAGCTACCTGCGCGGCGTGAATCGTGAGTCACTGGCCTCCATCAAGTACTGCGTCACCGGCGCAGAAAAACTCCCCAGCACGGTGGCGGATGCGTTTGAAACCCGCTTTGGCAAACGCGTGCTCGAAGGCTACGGCCTCACCGAAACCTCCCCGGCTTCGAACTTGAACCTGCCCGATCCCGAAGCGCTCGGCGATGAAGAAAGCGGTTACAGCTGGCTGCCCAGCCATCGGCAGGGTTCCGTCGGTCACGTCGTGCCCGGCATGGCGGTCCGCATTACCAACCCCGACACGGACGCGCCCGTCTCGCTGCATCAGAGCGGCATGATCTGGTTCAAGGGACCGAACGTCTTTGAGGGCTACCTCAACGATCCGAAACGCAGCGCCGAAGTGCTGAAGGACGGCTGGTTCCGCACCGGCGACATCGGTCGCGTCGATCTCGACGGCTTCCTTTACATCGAAGGCCGCCTCAGCCGCTTCTCCAAAATTGCCGGTGAGATGGTGCCGCATGAAACCGTCGAAGAAGCGCTGGTGAAAGCCATGGGCCTCGAAAACGAAACCGTGCGCAAGATCGCCGTCGTCGGCGTCCCTGACATCGACAAAGGCGAGGCCCTCATCCTCCTCACCAGCATGCCCGGCGGCCCCGAGCATCAGGAAATCCTGGACCTCCGCTACCGCCTCCTCGACAAAGGCATGCCACCGCTCTGGATTCCGAAAAAGATGATCCGCGTCAGCGACATCCCCGTTCTCGCCTCCGGCAAACTCGACGTGCAGAACTGCGAAAAGATCGCGAAGGCCGGGACGTAAAAGTAGCCCAGTTGCGGCGCAACTGGACAACTTTGCTTCGCTCTTTTTCACACGATCAGCATGCAGTCCCCATAGCTGAAGAAACGATAGCGTTCGCGAATCGCTTCCGCATAGGCCTGCATGACCAGTTCTTTGCCCGCAAAGGCGCTCACCAGCATGATGAGCGTGGACTTCGGCAGGTGGAAATTCGTCAGCAGACCACCGGCCACACGAAACTCAAAACCGGGATGGATGAAGATATCGGTGCTGCCTTGTGTGGCGATGACTTTCCCATGATCACGCGCCACCGTCTCCAGCGTGCGGAGCGCCGTGGTACCCACGGGGATGACTCGCTTGGCGGCTTGCACAGCCTGGGCCGTTGACTCCGAGACTTCATAGACCTCGGAGTGCATCTTGTGATCGGCGATGTTGTCCACCTTCACCGGCTGAAACGTGCCGACTCCAACGTGCAGCGTTACAAACGTGTGGGGCAGGGGACTCAGGACATCCGGCGTGAAATGCAGCCCCGCTGTCGGTGCGGCGATGGAACCTTCGCTCCGGGCAAACACCGTCTGATAACGCTCGCGGTCAGCAGGCTGATCATCGCGGCCCATGTAGTGAGGCAGGGCCAGATGGCCGTGCTTGGATTCATCCACGACGCGGTCGAACTCGATGATGCGGTCGCCATTGTCCTCCATGATCTCGACGACCGTGCCCGTGGCCTCGCCAATCGGCACGGTGTGACCGATTCGAAATTTCTTGCCCGGCTTCACCATGCAGCGCCAACGCGTGGGTGTTTGCGGCTCCAAACGCAGCACCTCGTAGCCTTGATTCGTAAAGTAGCGGGCTGGCACCACGCGCGTGTCATTCAAGACCAGCATATCCCCGGCTTCGCGTGAAATGAACTCGCCGATCTCCCGAAACATCCGGTGCTCAATCCTCCCCTCTTTGCGATGCAGCACCATCATCCTCGACGCCGAACGCTCCGCCAAGGGTTCACTGGCGATGAGTTCAGGCGGCAGGTGGTAGTCGAAGTCGGAGGTCAGCATGCGGTGCTCTTCACTAACTTGAAACTTTGAACCTGAAACCTGAAACTTCGCCTTCCCCGTCCGATTCCTCCCAAACTTTGTCCTTCCCATCTCCCGCAGTCCCCGCCTATAAGAGCCGCGTCATCCTTCCAATCATCATGTCAGACAAAAAGCTCAACATCGCCGTCGTTGGCCTCGGTTTCGGGGCGGAATTCATCCCCATCTGGCAGCGCCACCCGCTGACCACCTGCTACGCCATCTGCCAGCGCGATGAGAAGAAGCTCAAAACCATCGGCGATGCCTTCGACGTGAATGTTCGCTACACGGACTTCAAGGCGATGCTCAAGGACCCGAACATCGACGCCGTCCACATCAACTCGCCCATTCCCGACCATGGCTGGATGAGCATCGAAGCGCTCAAGGCGGGCAAGCACGTCGCCTGCACCGTGCCGATGGCCACCAGCATCGAAGACTGCAAAAAGATCTGCGATCTCGTCAAGAAGACCGGCCTCAAGTACATGATGATGGAGACCGTCGTCTATGCCCGCGAGTATCTGTTCATGAAGGAGCAGCTCGATCAGGGCAAGCTGGGCAAGCTGCAATTCGTGCAGGCCTCGCATCAGCAGGACATGGACGGCTGGCCGAACTACTGGCCCGGCCTGCCGCCGATGTGGTATGCCACGCACTGCGTCGGCCCCGTGGCTGGAATGATCGGCAAGCCCGCCGAATACGTGAGCTGCTTCGGCTCCGGCACCGTGCGCAAAGAGTTGCAAAAATGCTACGGCTCCCCCTTTGCCGTTGAGACAGCGCACATCAAATTCAAAGGCACCGACGTGAGCGCTCGCATCATTCGCAGCCTGTTTGACACCGCCCGCCAGTATCGTGAGAGCATTGATGTCTATGGTGACAAAGCCTCCATCGAATGGCCGCTCATCGAGCATGAACCGCTCATCTTGCACCGCGCCAAACTGCCCGAGCACAAGATCCCGAAACTGATCAAGACTCCCGATTTTGCCAAACGCCTGCCGAAGCCGATCCAGCGCTTCACGACGAAGGGCGTCTATGATCTTGGCAAAAAGACACATCTCAGCTTCACCCAGGGCAGCGGCCACGGCGGCAGCCATCCGCATCTCGCCAACGAGTTCGCCAATGCCCTCGCCGAAAAGCGCCAGCCCTTCCCGAACGCCGCCCAATCCGCCAACTGGACCTGCGTAGGCCTCTGTGCGCATCAGTCCGCGCTGGCTGGCGGGAAGATTGTGAAGCTCCCGGCCTTCACGCTGGGGTGATATAGTTGCCCAGTTGCGCCGCAACTGGTTCAGGAAAAGGCTCCAGTTGCGGCGCAACTGGACTACTATGGCCCTGCATGCCCAGTCCGTCCGAATCATCATCACCCATCGCCGTCATCACGGGCGGTGAAGGGGATCTGGCTCAGTCGATTGGCACCGAATTGCGGCAGGCCGGGTTTGATGTGCTGGCACCCGGACGAGATACGCTCGATGTGACAAGCGCAGACTCTGTGCGTTCCTTTTTCGCAGGCGTGAAGCATCTCGATCTGCTGGTAAACAACGCAGGTGTCTGCCATGATGTCTCCGTAGCGAAGATGAGCGAAGAGGAGTTCGATCACGTCGTTGATGTGAATCTCAAAGGCACCTTCTTCGTGTCACAGTCGGCGGTGAAGCTCATGTCCAAACAGCGCCATGGCCACATCATAAACATCGGCTCCTACTCCGCGCTGAGCGGTCCCGCGGGACAGGCGAATTACGCAGCCGCCAAGGCGGGCTTGATCGGCTTTACCCAAAGCATCGCCAAAGAATACGGCGCACGAAACATCCGCGCCAATTGCGTACTGCCAGGCTTTCTCGAAACCAAGATGACACGCCATCTGCTGGAGAATGCCGAGTGGCGCGAGGGTTTGCTGAGCCAGCATACCCTGGGCCGGCTGAACACGCCACAGGACGTGGCGCGCTTCATCGCGTTCCTGCACAGTTTGGAAAACGTGAGCGGCCAGGTGTTTCAGCTCGACAGCCGCGTGCGGCGCTGGGCGTGAATGACCATCATACTACAAAACAAACTCCTCTGGCAGCGGCGCGTCCCACCCAGACGGAAAGCCTTCAAGATTGAGTTCCAGTCGCGATGAGTGCAGCGCCTGACGCGGCAGGATGAGCCTGGCGGCGAGCGCCTCCGTCCACCCTGTCTCAATGAACTCCAGATAGCAGCGGTCACTGCGGCCATAGAGTTTGTCCCCGACGATGGGCAGGCCAAGGTGGTGCAAATGCACGCGGATCTGGTGCATTCGCCCGGTTTCGGGCTTCGCTTCCACCAAGGCGAACCGCTCACCTTCACGTTCAAAACGCTGCAATGTGCGGAAGGCCGTGCGGCATTCGGCTCCCTGGGGGTGGACGATTTGTTTGACCCAGATGTCAAAGGTCTGCACGTCGCGCGCATTCAAAATCGGCGCATCCAGCGTTTGCTCCTCCCACTCCGGCCAGCCATGCACAAGGGCGACGTAGGTCTTGTGAATCTTGCGCTCCTGCATCGCCATGCCGAAGAGGCGGGCGAGTTCGTGGTTCTTCGCGATGAGCACCACGCCGCTCGTCTCGCGGTCCAGGCGATTGATGATGGACACCTGCCCGCCGTTGGCGATTTCATACGAAAGCAGGTCGCACACTCGATGCCAGAGCGTGGGCGGGCCCTTAGGATCACCCGGATGAATTTGCAGCGGCGCGGGCTTGTTGACCACGATGTAGCCGTCCGTCTCGTCGATGACGGTGAAAGTGGCGTTGTTACGAATGCTCACGGCTGTGACATCCCCGGAAGGGCAATCTGCCAGCCATAGACGATGGGCTGGGGATTGTTGAGGTATTCAGCATCATCGAAGTGCCACCACTCGGATTCCAGCTGCGTGAAACCAGCCTGCTTCATGGCAGCCTGGAGCACCTGCAGGTTTTGCTTCACCACGGGATCTGCACCACTGTAGTTTCGGCTCGCATGGGCAAAGTCCTGATCAAAGCCAGTGGGCATGCGCTGCTCCTGGCCGTGCACGTCCACGAGCGTGAGATCGACTGCGATGCCGCCGCAATGGCGGCTCCAGCCCGCATTGGGCGAGAGAAACATGCCGGTGCTCCCGCCAGCCTGATGCAGCGCCTCCTGAGCCTCGGGTGGGCGATACGCATCCCAGATCCGCAGGCCGTATCCCTGAGCGCGGAGGATCGCCTGGGCCTCCTTCAGCTTTTCCGCCGTTTCCGTCCGTAGTAGGCAGGGCATGTGGGACGGGTAGATCGATTGACCGGTGACATTGTCAGCAGTGGCGTAGCGCAGGTCGATCGCGATGCCGGGAATCGCGGTGCGCACATCGACGAGGTTGCGCTTCCGCGCCCGTTCGAGGGTGCTGCCGGAATTAAGAGGGCTGCCGGCATCTTGAGTGCTGCTCGCATACAGCGTGCCACGCCTCTGCTGCGGACTGGCACAGGAGCTGAGGGCGGCGAAGCCGATGAGAATGAGGCGCAGGCTGCGCCAGGAATCTGAAGTCATGCTGAGTTTTTGCTTCCGTACTCATGCACGGCAGGCCAAGTTTGCAAACTCAGCCCACATTCATGCGTTTTCAAATTCTCAACACCCTGCTGCACCTTCTGGCCTTTTACATGGGCGCGGGCATCGGCTCCTTTCTCAATGTGGTCATCTACCGCATGCCTCTGGACATCTCGGTGAACAATCCCAAGCGCAGTTTCTGCCCCTCCTGCAAATACAAGATCCCGATGTGGCAGAACATCCCGCTACTGAGCTGGCTGCTGCTGCGTGGGAAATGCGCCAACTGCGGAGGCAAGATCTCCATCCGCTACTTCCTGGTGGAACTGCTGACCGGTGTGATGTTCTACGCGGTCTTTCTGAAGATCAGCGGAGAGTATGCTCCGGGGGGCAATCCCTGGCTCATGATCCAAGTCTGGGGGCCGCATGTGCTCTGCCTCTGGGTTTTCATGAGTCTGCTGATCTCGGGCACGTTCATCGACATCGACCACTTCATCCTGCCGCATCGGATCACCATCGGCGGAACAGTACTGGGTGTGCTGGCCTCCTGGTGGGTGCCAGCTCTAGTCGCGGAAACCACCCACACACGCGGCCTGCTCATCTCCCTTGCCAGCGCCGCCTTGGGCCTCGGCGGCCTGTGGATTGTGGTGGAGCTGGGCAAGCTGGCCTTTGGCAAAGTGAATCACCGGCAGAAGCCCGCCTTCCTGAAATCTGCCTCGCCTCTCATGTGCCGTGTGATGGGAAAAATCATGGGCAGTGAGTGGCTGGATGGATCAGAAAAATGGAGCGTCGTGCAGGAAAGTGAAGAGCAGCCGCCCATCGTGTCCATCGGCCGCAAAAAAATGGAATGGGGGGACATCTTCGGCCGCGACTCCGACTTCATGGTGGTCACCTGTGACGATCTCAAGGTCAATGACCGCACCTGGCAGAACGTCACGGTGACCATGTGGTCAGAGAAACTGGTCGTGAAATCAAAGGACAGCAGTGAAGAATTTCCACTGGAAGGGGTGACCACTCTGCACGGCAAGGTTTCCCAAGTGGTAATCCCCCGTGAGGCCATGGGTTTTGGCGACGTGCTGTTTCTCATGATGATCGGCTCCTTCTGCGGCTGGCAGGCGGTGCTTTTCACCATCTTCGCAGCATCCGTCATAGGCACCCTGTTTGCCATCGTCCCGCGCCTTCTCGGCAAAGCCGAATGGAGTGCCAAGATCCCCTTCGGCCCTTATCTGGCTCTGGGTGCAGCTCTCTGGGTCTTCTACGGTCCGCCGATTGTCGCATGGTACGTGAGCAAGACGATGTGGCGGTGAGATGCGCACTCAGTACAGGGCAAGTCATTTCTCCAACCCAAATTTCGGGTTGAAGGCACCTTCGCGAACCCTTACCATCCGTCATCATGGCGGCGCTGCTCGAGATCCCCAGCATCAAGAATGCAACCGCGTTTCATCTGGAGCGCTGGCGGAAGGTGTGCGCTGATCCCAGCCTGAAACGACTGCCAGACCGCATCGAAACCAACCGCTACGGACACATCGTCATGATGCCGCCACCTGGATTCTCACACACCACGCGTCAATCGGCGATCTTTGCTCACTTGCTGACCTCCATGCCCCCCGGCGCGTCCGTCGAAGTAGCAGTGCTGACCGAAGACGGGATCAAAGGAATCGATGTAGGGTGGATCTCGGCGAGCCGGGTGAAGCGTGGATTGAAGGACGATGTGCTGACGATCGCGCCAGAAATTTGCGTCGAAGTCGTGTCGCCGGGGAACACCCGGCAGGAGATGGAGAACAAGCGTGAACTTTACTTCGCAGCGGGTGCCGAGGAGGTGTGGTTCTGCGACCAAAAGGGAGTGCTGCATTTCTTTCTCAAAAGCAGCGCGGAGACGGCGTCGAAGGCGTCAGTGTTGTGCCCATCGATGCCGAAGCGAGTGAAGGTGTAGTTTGAGGGCACCAAGAAAGACCTTCTGCAGCAATCTAAGAACCACAATTCGTGGAATGGTGCTCCATAAAGTAGTACAGAGCTTCAGCTCGTTCTGGAATCTGGGGTGCTGCGGAGCTTTCAAGAACGAGCTGAAGCTCTAAACTACTTTCTTCAGGTTCGGCGGCTACTCCGCCTTCTTCGCCCCTGCGTTCTTCTTGCCTGCTCCCTTGCCTTTGCCCTTCGGCTGCACCGGCGGATTGACCTCGCCTTCGAAGGCTTTGTTGCCGTAGGCGAAGCGTGGTGGCGGCATGGTCTCTCCTACCTCGGCCTGCAGGCGCAGGATTTCGGCTTTCAGCTCTTTCACGGTGTCGGCGTAGGCGGGGTCATTGTAGAAGCTCTTCGTTTCGAGCGGGTCCTTCTCGCGGTCCATCAGTTCCCAGTCATCGACGTCAGGCTTGTAGTAATGGATCAGCTTGTAGCGGTCCGTGATGACTCCGTAATGCGGGCGCACATGGTGCGGCACCGGATACTCGTAGTAGTGGTAGTAGAGTGATTTGCGCCAGTCGGCGGGCGTTTCACCTTTGAACAGCGGCACCATGCTGCGGCCATGCACATCGGCGAGATTGGGGGCTCCGGCGATGTCGAGGAAGGTGCTGGCAAAGTCGATCAGGCTCACAATCTTGCTGCTCGTGGTGCCGGGCTTGATCACGCCCGGCCAGCGCACCATGAACGGCGTGCGCAGTGACTCTTCAAAGATCCAGCGTTTGTCGAACCAGCCGTGTTCGCCCAGATAAAAGCCTTGGTCGCTGCTGAGCATGACCACGGTGTTTTCCGTGAGGCCCTCTTTGTCGAGGTAATCGAGCACGCGGCCCACATTATCGTCCACCGCTTTCACGCAGGCGAGGTAGTCGTGCATGTAGCGCTGATAGCGCCATTTCACCAGATCACGGCCCGCAGGAGCTGCTTCACGGTACTTGGCATTGCGTGGCTCATAGTAAGCGTCCCAGACTTTCCTTTGCTCCGGAGTCAGATTGGCCGGGGCGACGAGTTTCACATCGCGATCCGTCATGGTGCGGTCGATGCCCATGTCGTGATCACTCACCGCCTTGCTGCGGCCTGAGTAGCTGTCGAAAAGCGTCTCCGGCTCCTCATACACACGGTCTTTGTCAAAGTTGAGATAGCGAAGCGGTGGCTCCCATTCGCGATGCGGTGCCTTGTGCTGGCTCATCATCATGAAGGGCTTGGTTTTATCGCGATTCTTGAGCCATTCGAGGGTGAGGTCTCCGATGATGTCACTGACATAGCCTTGGTATTTCACTGGCTTGCCATTGTCGATCATCGGCGGGTTGTAATAGGCACCCTGACCGGGCAGCACGTTCCAGTAGTCGTAGCCCACAGGGTCGGTCATGAGGTGCCATTTGCCGATCATGGCCATCTGGTAGCCGCTCTTCTGCATCAGCTTGGGAAAGGTCGGCTGGCTGCTGTCGAACTTGCTGTTGCTGTTGTTGTAGAAGCCATTTGCATGAGAGTACTTGCCGGTCTGAATCACCGCCCGGCTGGGGCCGCAGATGGAGTTCGTCACGAGGCAGCGGTCAAAACGCATCCCTTCCTTGGCGATGCGATCCATGTTGGGCGTTTCCAGCAGCTTGCGATGGTCGCCGTAGCAGCTCATGGCCTGGTAGGCCAGGTCATCGCAGAAGATGAAGACAATGTTCGGCGGCTGCGCGGCGCTGGCGGCAGACGCGAGCAGGAGTGAGGCAAAAAGGGAACGAATCATGGTGGGTGGAAATGCTGGATGTCGAACGCGGGAATGACGTGCGCTTTTCAAAAAAAGAATCAACCCGCATGGCCCATGGCGGCGGCCATGAGTTTTTCCTGCGTGGCCTCGGCACGGCTGAAGGCTCCGCCGATGCGGCCGGCGTTGAGCATGAGAATGCGGTCGCTCATGCCGATGAGTTCCGGCAGTTCGCTGGAGACGAGGATCACGGCTTTGCCTGCGGCGGTGAGCTTGTTGATGATCTCATAGATTTCCAGCTTGGCTCCCACGTCGATGCCGCGTGTGGGTTCATCGAGCAGAATGACCGTGGGCTCCGTGAGCAGCGCTTTGCCCAGAACCACCTTTTGCTGATTCCCGCCGGAGAGCTTGCCCACGATCGCCTCAAGTCCGGTCGCTTTGACGCGGAGCGAGTCGAACATGCTCTGATTGCGCCGGATCTCCGCATTGCGCTGGATGAATCCGCCACGCACCACGCTGGACAGGGAAGACAGCGAGAGATTGAAACCAATCTCCTGCTCCAGATGCAGGCCGTAGCGGCGGCGATCTTCGGAGGCCAGCACCAGGCCGCGCTGGATGATCGTTTCAGGAGTGAGGCGGTTGAGAGTCTGACCATTCAGCTCAACGCTGCCAGAGACATGGCGGCCCCAGGCGCCGAAGAGATGCATGAGCAGTTCCGTGCGTCCTGCGCCCATGAGCCCGCCAATGCCTAAAACTTCACCCGCCCGTAGTTCAAAGCTGATGTCGTGCAGCCTCGTGCTGCCGGTTTCGGCGTCCGTCACGCTCAGAGAGTCCACGCGCAGGATCACTTCTCCCGGCTGGCTGGTGCGGCGGGGGAAGAGATCGCCGATCTCGCGCCCCACCATGTGGCGGATGACTTCGGCCTTGCTGGTGTCAGCGGCGTTTTTCGTGCCCACGGTCGAGCCGTCGCGCAGAACCGTGATGCGGTCTGCAATGCCGAAAACTTCGTCGAGTTTGTGAGAGATATAGACGCTTGCGATGCCGCGCTGCCGGAGATCGCGCAGGATGTCGAGCAGGATCAAAACCTCGTGCTCGGCCAGCGCTGCGGTCGGTTCATCCAGGATCAAAATCTTCGAGTCCTTGGCCAGCGCCTTGATGATTTCCACAAGCTGCTTCTGCCCCACGCCCAGCGTCCGCACCGGCGCGGCGGGATCGAGATCGACCTTGAAACGGTTCAGCAACACCTGCGCTTCCTGATACATGCGCGGCCAGTCGATGAAGGCCCCCCAGCGGCGTGGCTCACGGCCCAAGAAAATGTTCTCTGCCACCGTCATCTCTTCAACGAGCGCCAGTTCTTGATAAATCACCGCCAGCCCGGCCTTCTCCGCGTCCTTGATCGTTTCAAACCGCGCTTCAGTCCCGTTCACCTCGAAGGAGCCTTCGTAGCTGCCATGCGGATGAATGCCGGAGAGCAGCTTGATCAGCGTGCTCTTGCCCGCGCCGTTTTCACCACACAGCGCATGGATCTCGCCTTCGCGAAGATCAAAGGACACATCCTTGAGGGCAGTGACGCCGGGAAAGCGTTTCGTGATGTTTTGAGCAGCGAGCAGCATTTGATTATTCTAATTCACCGAGTTTGTGTGTAAAAAACGAATTAAATCTTCAATCGTTTGCAGCTTCTGCTGTTCCTCTTCTGTCACTGGTCGTTTGATTTGCTCTTGCAGATTGAGAAGGAGTCTTTCCAGTTCCAGATCATCCGTGAGCCATGTGGTCATGGCATCGTAAATGTCTCTGATGTGATCCGTTAACCGCAGGCAGGAACTCTGTGACTCTGGAATATCGAATGCATCACAAAATAGGGCCAGGGATCGGGCTGTTTCCTCGCTTGAAATTCCTTCGATTGAACACGCTCCCAAGTTGGGTTCACGTTCCCGCAAATACCGAAGTTTCCCATGCCGGTCCCAAACGGTTCGGGTGCGCAAATTATCGATAAAATTGAGCAGGCGTTCCCACATGTTTTGGAAGTGGCTTATTGGAACACATCGCTCTCCTTGCGGAAGCCATCCTTAACAACGGTGTCCCGCAAGTTCTCCTTCGTGACAGTGACGATATCTAGCAGGATGGATGGCACGTCCACCTTGCCGTTGGCAACCGCATCACGCGCGATGATGGGCTGGCGGCGGGCAAGTTTCAGTGCGAGTTCCGCCGCCTGCGTGGCGATGCTCTGGATCGGCTTGTACACCGTCATCGCCTGCGTGCCCTGAGCGATGCGCTGGCAGGCGGCGAGGTCGGCATCCTGGCCGGTCACGATGATCTTTCCGGCGAGTCCCTCCTCGGTGAGCGCCTGGATGGCTCCGCCGGCGGTGCCGTCGTTGCTCGCCAGGATGGCGTCGAAGTTCGGACCATTTTTGGTGATGGCGGCATTGGTGATCTTCTTGGCGCTCTCGGGCTTCCAGTCCTCCGCCCAGTCTTCAAAGATCACCTCGACTTTGCCGGCGGCGATGAGCGGTTGCAGCACGTTGTCCTGCCCCTGCTTGAAGAGCTTCGCATTGTTGTCGGTCTTCGCGCCGTAGATGCGGATGAGGCGCAACTTGCCGCCTGCGGGAATACGATCCGCCAGAAACTTGGCCTGCAGTTCGCCCACCTTCACATTGTCAAAGGTCAGGTAGAGGTCGAGATCGCAGTCAGTGATCAGCCGGTCATACGACAGCACAGGAATGCCGGCCTGATGCGCAAGCTTCACCGCCTTGGCCATCGCCGCGCCGTCGTGAGGAATGATGACAAGTGCATCGACTTTTTGCGTGATGAGGCTCTCGACATTCTGCAACTGGACCGCGTCATTGCTATTGGCAGACTGTACCAGCACGTCCGCGCCTGCCGCCTGCACTTTGGCAGTGAAGAGGTCGCGATCCACCTGCCAGCGTTCTTCCTTCAGCGTGTCCATCGACAGGCCGATGACCGGGCGCTGCCGCACTGCCGTGACGCCCGCACCACCCCGGGCGATCACGAGGCCGGTGACGATGCTGAGGGCGCAGGAAACGAGAACAAGCAGAATGCGGACGGGCATTCCTGCTGTTTAGCGAATCTGGCCCCGTAGCGCAAGCCTCCGGCTTGCCCTTTGAAGACAACCGGGACGGTTATGCTGCTATTTCTTCGGCGCGGCTTTCTTTGCGGCAGCCTTTTTCGCGGGAGCTTTTTTTGCCGCAGCCTTTTTGGCAGGGGCTTTTTTCGCAGCGGTTTTCTTTACGGCCACTTTTTTAGCCGCCTTGGGTTTTGGCTCCGGTTCGGGCACTGCAATGTTCAGCTCCATCTCCGGAGCGTCTCCCCACAGCTCTTCGAGGGCGTAGAATTCACGCTTCTCCGGTGTGAGGATGTGCACCATGACACTTCCGTAAACGAGAATGATCCACTGGCTCTCAAAATTGCCGTCTTTGACGTCAGGCGGGGTGGAATGTTCCTCCTTCATGCGTTCGACGATTTCGTCGCGCACGGCACGCAGCTGTGGCGTGGATAAAGCGGTGACGAGCACGAAGTAGTCGGAAATGGGCGAGAGTCCGCGCAGGTCCAGAATGCGGATGTTCTCCGCTTTTTTGTCATCGGCGTAAAGGGCGCAGGCGCGGGCAATTTCGAGGTCTTCCATGGTTGTGTTGTATCTAACGCACAGCCATAAGCACGGATTGGAGTCTTTTGACAGAACTTTTACACTCCCGTCATGCAGTGTTGACGCAAGCCCCCGCCCATGCGCCACTCTCCCGGCACCATGAAAACCCACTTCTGCCTCTTTCTCGCCTGCGTCAGCCTGGTCTCTGCGCAGGACAAGCCCAAGGACCCGTTTGTCAAAGACAAGAAGGCAGCGGCGGCGGCGGCAGCCCCCTCGCCTGGAAAGGAGCCGGATGCCGACCCTTTCGCCCCAGGTGACAATGCCGCCGCCGCGTCAGAGAAGCCTAAAAACGTCCAGTGTCTCATCGAGTCCTTCACGCTACCGCAGGCGGACTACGCTGCGCTGCTGGATGAGCCGGGCGGCCATGACAAACTCCATGCCCACCTGCTGAACGCGGTGAGAGCCGACAGCGGCACCGTCCGACTGGATGCCTGTCATTTGATCACGACCAAGAGCGGCACGCGCAGCACCTTTGAATGCACCGACGAACTCATCTACCCAACCGAATGGACGCACGCGGACCGCACGGGCTTTCAATACCCCACCGCCTTTGAGATGCGCCAGATGGGAGACGTATTTGAATTCGAGCCTACGTTGGATCCGGAAACCGGATCGCTGAACATCACGCAGGCGTTCAAGAGGGACTACTTTCCTGGCTTCCGGCTATACAAGGCGGACACCACGCTGGCGGGCATTCCGGTGATGGATGTCCTTGCGCGCAGCACCACCTCCTCCACCCGCATGCTGCCCGGACTTCCCACGCTCATCGCCACGCCGAAGACGGCGCAGCCCGGAGGCATCTCTCTCGTGTTTGCCACGCTACAGGTCATCACTCTTCAGGCTCATCAAGCGACTCCGGAGCCAAGAAAAGGGAACCTCATCCTCACCGCCCGCGTCATATCGCTGGAGCGCATGAAGGGCTGGGAGCTGCTCAAAAAGCATGCCGCAGACGGCGGGGCCTGTCTGGCTGCCCTGAAGCCTCTGCTGGCGGCCAAAGAGGCTGCTTTGGAGCACATCGCCACCATTGTGACGCAGCCCGGAGTGCGCTCTTTGCATGAGTCAGGTCTCGTCCACGTGTACGGCACGGAGTTCTCCCCGCCCACGGAGTGCGCGGAGTTGAAAGTGAGCGGCAGTGATCCGAACAAGCCAGGCGCTCCGGCCCGGCCACCTGGGCTGGCGGGGACCACTGCGCATGAGTACCGAAACACCGGTTTTCGTCTGGAGATCGAGCCGACTGCCAGTCCGGACGGGGCCTTTGCCGATATGACCCTGGCCCCCGAGTATGTGAGCATGACGGGAAACCTGAAGGACAAAAACTACAATGAGCACTATCCCGAAATGCCGCTGTTTTCCGTCCAGAAGTTCACCGCGGGCTACACGCAGGTCATCGGCACCACGTATTTGATCGGCACGATGAACTCACCAGGAGACACCGGCGCGAACGAGCACAAGGATGACGGTCGCATGTGGCTGCTGTTTATGGACGTGGACCCTGAATGAACTCGTCACATCATGAAGCTCAACCTCTTCCTCTTCTTGGCGTGCACTGGCCTGCTCACCGCGCAGGACAAGCCCCATGCCAAGGGCAAAGCGGCGCTGAAGGAAAACATTCTATGCTTCGTGGAAACCTTCACGCTCCCAAAGACTGATTATGCGATGCTGCTGGATGCACCGCAAGGGCGCTCCAAGCTGCATGAGAACGTGGAGGCCGCTGTGAAAGCGGGCACAGCCAGGCTGGACGGCTGTCATCTGATCCTGACCCAAAGCGGCACGCACAGCCGTGTTGAGGGAGTGGACGAACTGATTTATGCGACCCATTGGGGCGATGCTGACAGCGCGGGTTTTCAATACCCGGAGGCCTTCGAGATGCAGCCACTGGGGGACCACTTTGAGGCGGAACCAGTTTTGAATGAGGATGGCGGAGCACTTGATCTCAATCAGTTCTTTTCACGGGATCACTTCCAAGGGCTCCGTTTGTCCAAGGCGGACACCACGCTGACCGGTGTGCCGGTAGCGCAAATTTTTCAGCAGAAAGGGCAGTCCAATTGCCGGTTGGTTCCAGGGGTTCCCACACTCCTCGCCACCCTGAACGAGGCACCGCCGGGAGCCATCACGCTGGTGTTTGCCACGGCACAGGTGCTGGAGCTGGCAGCGCCGAAAGTCCCCACCTCCAAAGGCACCGGTACGCTGAGAATGACCACGTGCGTGATCTCGCTTGATCGTATGAAAGGATGGGAACTGCTCAAAAAGCATGCCGCAGACGGTGCCGCGTGCCTGGCGGAGCTCAAACCGCTGCTGGCAGCCAAAGAGGCGGTGCAGGAGCATGTTTCAACCTCTCGTACCTTATCCGGCCAGCAAGTCGCCTTTGAGTCAGGACAGATCTACACCTACGGCACCGAACGTGCGCTCAAGCTCGAGAACCCTTCGAACCCGCCGGTTCAGGGAGTTCCGGCTGGACGAGAGCCGATTGATCTAGAAAGCCGCACCCTCGGGTTTCGCATCAACCAGGAGCCGAAGCTCACGGAGGACTCTGCGCTTGTTCAGATGCTGATGACAGTTTCATGCGTGCGCATGACGGGAAATCTGAAGGACAAAAACTGGAGCGAGCGCTATTCGGAGCAGCCGGTGTTTTCAAACCAGACCCTCAGCACGGAATACACACAGGTTCTTGGCGGCACCACCTTGGCCGGCACGCTGAACCCACCCGGTGACACAGGGGTAAACGGGCATAAGGATGAAGGCCGCATATGGCTGCTGTTTACGGATGTGAACCCTGAATGAGTGCCACTGCCACCCATCTCCCACCGCCCATTCCCGGCGCGAGCCTCATGCTGGGCATGATGCTCGTTCTGGCATGCTGCATCGCCGCAGGCGGTGTCAGTGTGGCACGGCGGGAGACGGAGACGCGGCGGGAGCGCGACCGCCAGGCGCAGCATGCGCTGGACAGCGCCATGCAGGTGGAAGCGCGCAAGCTGGAGGCACTCTACGACGGCCACCTCAAAAACACTGGCAGCCTGCTGGTGCAGTCCATGCGCGACAGCGAGGGCGCGCGCCGCGCCGCGCAGAATGTGGAGGGCGTGCAGCGTGTTTCCTGGCTGTTTTGGAAAAGCGCCAGCCCGGAGACGCATCTGAGCATCGGCTTTCCAGCGGACCCGCCGCAGCCGGAGCCCACCATCGAACGCGAGCATAGCGGCCTGCCGCGCCCGCGCGTGCTGCTGGATCCCAAGCGCATCTTTGCCGATGTCGGCGGGCAGAGCTCTGGCTGGATCGATGAGCCCGGCAAGCCGCTGATGTTCTACGTGCAGGTGCTCGCCACCGCCGTGGTGCTGACGATTGATCGCGCCGAGGTGGAGACGGCTATGAACGGCTTTTTTAAAACCTGGCTGAAGCAGGAGTTCCGCGCCGTGGAGCAGCTTGGCGGGCCGGATGCGGTGATGGATGCGCATGACAAGGTCCTGTGCTCCGTGGGGAAGCCGCCCGTCCTGCGGCCGGATGTCATCGCACCCGTCATCTCGCGGTTTGGCGTCTGGCAGATCGTCTCCTGGGATGAGCGCAGCCTCAGGGTGGGGTATCACATGCCCACACTCGCAGGGGCGCTGGCGCTCGCCCTGCTGGTGGCTGGCTGCGGCATCGGCATGAGCGTGCAGCAGCGGCGCGCAGCCCTGGTGGCGCAGCAGCGCGTGTCGTTTGTGAACCGCGTCTCCCATGAACTGCGCACGCCGATGACAAACATCCTCTTAAATCTGGATGTGATTGAGGAATCGGTGCCGGACTCGGCCACGAGCCGCTTTGGACTCGTGCGTGAAGAGGCGGGGCGTCTGAGCCGCTTGATCGAAAACGTGCTGACCTTTTCCCGGCAGGAGGAAGGCCGCTTGAAATTGAACGCCGCCCCCTGTCTGCCTGCGGAGATTGTGAGCGGCATCGTGCGGCAGTTTGAGCCTGCTTTGCTGCGGCGTGGCATCACGCTCACGCGAACCCATGAAGGCCCGCAATCAGAAGCAGTGCTGGATGCCGATGCACTGGCGCAGATCACCGCCAATCTGCTCTCGAATGTCGAAAAGTATGCGGTCGGTTGTGCAGCCGCAGTGAACACACGACGAACAGAAAACGACTTCACGCTCACGGTGTCTGATGAGGGGCCTGGAATCGCCGCGAGCGAGATGAGGCGGATTTTTGAGCCGTTTTATCGCGTGGATGACCGGGTCCAGGCCGGGGTCAGTGGCACGGGCCTTGGGCTGAGCATTGCCCTTGATCTGGCCCAGCAGATGGGAGGGACGCTGAAACTCATCCCCAGCGAGAAAGGCGCCTGCTTTGAATTCCACGTGCCACTTGAAAACCAAGCTTGACCCGGACTCGACCCTTTGACCCTTCCTGGATCTCTACATGACCATTCTTCTTGCCGACGATGATCCCGTCACCCTTGAAAGCCTTGCAGCCTGCCTGCAGCCGGAAGGGTTTCATACACTGCTGGCGCGTGATGGCGAAGAGGCGCTGAGGCTTTGGCAGAAGCATCGGCCGGATCTGCTCTGCCTCGACATCATGATGCCCGGGGTGGATGGCTATGAGGTCTGTCGCCGCGTGCGTGCCACGGATGCTGGCGTGCCGATTCTGTTTCTCTCGGCCAAGAGCGAGGAGATCGATGTCGTGGTCGGCCTGCGACTCGGCGCGGATGATTTTCTCCGCAAGCCCTTCGGCAAGCATGAACTCATCGCGCGCATAGGTTCAGCTCTTCGACGCACTCAGGTGGCGCAATCACCTGCTAGCAGTTTTCAACTCGGCCCGCTGCGTGTGTTTCCCGCTGAACTGCGAGCACAACGTGATGCGGACAGCATGGATCTCACACCGCGTGAGGTGGCCATACTCAAGTTGCTGCACGAGCGTGCGGGTCAGGTGCTGAGCCGTGACACGCTGCTGGATGTATGCTGGGGCCTGGAGTATATGCCGGAGAGCCGCACGCTGGATCAGCACATCGCCAAACTGCGCAAGAAGATCGAGCGCGAGAGCGATGAGATCATTGAGACCGTGCGCGGCGTGGGCTACCGCTGGCGCGGTCAGGGATAAAGCAGGAAACGCTGCCGCTGCGAGCGGAAGCTCTGGTTGGAACTCTGCCAGCGCGCCACAATGCTGTTGGCAGGAACGCCACGGCGCAGATCGTTGTAGAGGGATTCACTGCCATAGACCTTGTTGAAGAGGTTCAGCTTCGAGCCGCTCATGCGACTGATCACTTTGCCACCTGTGAGACGGTTGATTTCAGCCAGAAGGAGCACATCCAGGGCGGTGATGTCCGCAGTGGCACGTGGTGAGATGTTGAGGCGGACGCCACCGAAGCCGTTTTTGGAATACGGCGAGAAACTGACACCCGGGGTGTTGAGGCGCTGGCAGTACGCATACAGCGCCTGCGAATTCCCCCCCCTGCCGCCGGCGTAGCCGAAGGGGTTCTCGGTGCCGATGCCGATATCGACCGATGTAGCGCCCCCGAGGATGCCGGTGGCGACGTAATAGAAGGGAGAGGTGGCGTGCGGGATATTGGGTGAGGTTTGATACCAGTGCAGCCCGGTGTCCTGCCAGACCATGCCACGGCTCCAGCCCTGCATTTTGACCACATCCACGCGCGGAACTTTGGCCATCCAGCCATGCCCGGCAGCCATCATGGCGAGTTCCCCGGCGGTCATGCCATGCACGTAGGGGACGGGGATCTGGCCGACGAAGGATTTCCACTTGGACTCCAGGGGTGGTCCCTCCACGCGCCAGCCACCGAGAGGATTCGGACGGTCGAGCACGACGAACTGCTTGCCGCACTCAGCGGCGGCCTCCATCGCCACGATCATGGTGCTGATGTAAGTGTAGCTGCGGCAGCCGATGTCCTGGAGGTCAAACACCAGCACATCGATGGGGGCGAGCATTGCCGGTGTCGGTTTTCGCGTGGGGCCGTAGAGTGAATAAACGATGAGGCCCGTCACATTGTCCCGCCGCGTACTCACATGCAGCCCGGCGCCAATGGTCCCATCAATCCCATGCTCCGGCGCATACAGCGCGACGAGATTTGGCCCCAGCGCCCGCTGCATGGCGGTGCGCGTGCGTTCACCACGGCCAGTCATGCTGGTTTGATTGGTGATCAGCCCCACCCGTTTGCCGCGAATTAGATCAAAGTTGCGTGAAGCCAGTACATCGATGCCGAGCATGAACGGCCCTGCCTGCGCGGCCTGTGGCTGATATGCCTGCTGGGGCGCGGGCGTCTCACACGAGGCTAGAATGAGCGCTGTGAATGCAGCAACGATCCGAAGAAGTGCGCGGGAGAAAAGCATGCACAGTCCTAACGGCGAATGCCACATGCGGCAACGTGATGGATGTGTGAAAACCAATTTGCCTCTCACTTGCCCGCGTTCGCCGTGGAGACTGCGGGTTGGTCGAGCTCCAGCAGCCGCTTGGACTCTTCGAGCGCAAACTTGGCATCCTTGAAGGGTTCCCAGCTGATGTCCTGCCAGCGTTGCTTGCCGTGGGTGTCGATGAGAATCGTGGCATGCATGTTTTCGTTCTCGAAGTCGTCATGGGCGCGGACCTTTTTGAAGGACGCCAGGCTGCTGTCGCTCAGGATGGGGAAGGGGAGCGGCTGGTCGGGTTTGAGATTGAGCTTGGCGCGGATGCCTGCGGCGACCTGAGGGGTTTCGAGGGTGACGGCCACGAGTTGAATGCCGGCCTTGTCAAAGTCGGCGGTGGCTTTGGCGAAGGCCTGCATCTGCTCGACGCAATGGCCGCAGTCATGGCCGAGGTAAAAGATGAAGAGGGTGGGTTTCTTCGCGGTGAAGTCGGTGCTTTTGACGGTCTTGCCATCAAGCGTGATGGCTTCAAAGACGGGAGCCATGGGAGCAGTCCAATGGACGGGGCCAAGGGTAGCAATGTCTGGACGTACGCCGCTGTCGGTCCGCTTGGGGGTGGCTGCGGGCCAGTCGCCCTGAATGCCGAAGGTTTTGGCAAGTGTGTCGAGCCGTTTGGCGATGGGCAGATCCCGATCCATGGCAAAGGCCAGTTTGCGGGTTTCTTCGAAGGCTTTTTTAGCTTCTTCGGTTTTGCCGCAGGCCTGCAGGACCTCCGTTTTGATGGCGAGGCCGACGAGGTCCTGCGTGAAGTTCTTGGTGAGTTCAGCCGCCTGGACTTTGTCATCAATTTTGAGCCAGTAGCGGGCGAGACGTTCCTTGGGAATGTCGAGAGTTTTGAGATCTGCCAGGAGCTTACGGGTTTCGGCGGGGCGGATGGAGCCATCCTTGGTGCTGAGAGCGACAAGCGCTTTGAGTTCAGCGATGGCATTGGCTTTGGCCTTCACCTCGGGCCTTGGGGTTTTCTTTGCCTTGGTTTCCGCGACGGCGGGCTTGGAATCGGACTTCTTCGGTTCGGAAGCGGGCTTGGAGCTAGTCTCTGGCTTGGTGTCGGTCACCGATTTGCTGGCGGTCGCTGTTTTGGTCTCGGTTTCCGGTTTGGCGGACTTGGGAGGTGGGATGGTGAGGGCTTCGAGGTCTTTTAGGGTGGTGGCGAGGGCGGGGGTGTCGTTGAGGTGGTAGTGGGCGAGGCCGAGGGCGTGGAGGCGGGTGATGTCATGGGTGACCTGACCTACGGGACTCTGGGTGAATGATTTGAGTTCATTCCAGTGCTCCCATTTGAGGAGGGTGTCGATCAGGCGGGTGCGGCCGTAGCTGGCGGAGGTGGAGGGCTTTTCGAGGTTGTTGTAAGTGGGATGACGTGGAATGGCGATGAGGCTGGTTGCAAGAGCGGTAGCGTCTTTGGCCCGGCCGAGGTCGTTGAAGGTGCGGGTGAGCCATTCTTCGTTGTGCGCGTAATTGTGTATCTGATCCGGCAAGATGTAGGTGCGGATCATGTAGGCGTGATCGACTCGGGTGCTGGCCTCTTGCTGCCAAGCGGCGTCGTCGGGACGCTTCAATTTGGAAAAGGTATGGCCGGGCATGTGCCACATGTGGGCGATGCCGGGGGCGGCTTGCCCGCACTGCGCGCCAGATTTGAGGGCGAGGATGGGCTTGCTCTGATCCCACAGGTGGATGCGGTAGTGGTGCGCGGGATGATTGGGGACGGCGGCGAAGATTTGATCGATCAGGGCATCGACGGCCTGCAGGCTGGACATGGGGGCCTCATCGCGGGAGAACCAAATGCGCCAGACGAGGAATGCCTTGGCTTCGATGTCTTTCGGATCGTCCTGGACCAAGGTTTCGAAGTCCTTGATGCAGTCGAGGCTCTTCTGTTTTTTGTCGCGCTTGTCGTTGTCGCGGTAGAGGTTTTCGAGCGTGGCGATCCACTTCTTTTCGCGAGGGGTGGCCTTGGCTTTGAGCGGGGTGGCTTTCTTGATGAAGGCGCTGGCGCGTTTCTCGTTGTTCACGTTGGACATGCTCATGCCCCAGTAGGCCATGGCGCATTCTGGATCGAGTGCGGCCACCTGACGGAAGGAGCGCTCGGCTTCGTAATACCAGAAGCCGTGAAGCTGGCCGATGCCCTGGGTGAAAAACTTTTGCGCATCCGGGTTCTTGGAACTGATGGGGAAGTTTACGGCATCTCCACAGCCGGGAATGAACACTGCTGCCTGGCGCGGGCCTTCATTGAAAGCTTCCCCATTGGCGGAGTGGCCGGGGTCTCCATGGGCGTGAATCGCGATGGCAAGAGTGAGGGCGGGGACGATGAAGTGGCGCATGTGGAGATGGCTAGAACGCTGTTCGCGATGAGAAACTGAGGATCATCTAGCGAAAAAAGCAAAATGCCCGGCGGGGATACCACCGGGCATTTGCGAAGATGAGTTGTGTTTTACTTGCCGTATCCCGGCTCTGCCTGGCCGTTTTCGTTGATGTGGCCGGTGGTCCAGAGGATGCCACGGGTGACGAGGTCGAGGTAGCGGGCGTCAGCGACGGTTTCGGTGTTGTGGCCGATGGTGGTGCTGAAGATTTTGGTTTTGTTCGGGCCGTATTCGTTGGTCCAGGCGACGACACTGGTGACTTCGGTGGCTTTGGCGTCAGGTGGCAGGGTTTCGCCTTTTTTGGCTTTCGGCGGCACGATCTGCACGCCAGAAGCCAACGGTTTGCCGGTGAGGATCTGGATGTTGTTGTAGAGCTCTTCGTTGATCGTGGTCCAGTCGGCGAAGCCCTGGGTGATCGGGTGGGTTTTGTCCGTGAAGCTGATGGCGATGGGCTCTTTCGGGCCGTGGCCGGTGGATTGCAGGCCGAGCATTTCGTACCAGCCCGAGTTGTCGGAGCCGGGTTTCACGGCTTCGCGGAAATTGCCCCAGCGGTAGCTGTGCATGGCGCAGTGGAGATTGACGGCGGGCTTGCCGGCCTTGTGCGCAGCGAGAATGGCTCCGACGTAGGCGGGGTCAGTGACATCGGCGCTGCATTCGTCGTGGACGATGACGTCGAAATCCTTGTCCCAGTCCTTGGCTTTGTAGATTTCAAAGGTGGCCTTGGTGGTCTTGTCGGGATTGTAGGCGACATCGACGATGGCGTTCAGACGGGCCTCGATGCCTTCCTTGAGCACAAGGTGCTGTTTGTCATACTCATGGCAGCAGCCGCCGGCGACGATGAGGACGCGCAAAGGTTTGACGGTGGTGTCGGCGGCCTGGGCGATAAAGAGGGCCGCAGTGACGGCGAGAGTGAGCAGGGGGAAGAAGAGTCGCATGGATTGGAGGCTTGGTTGGGAACGGGGGGATGATTGCAGCGCGGATGGAACGAGATGTCGAGCGGGAAAATTGCGGGCAGCTTTGACAGGCGGTGGTTCTGCGGCATGTCTGGGGCGTGGGAGATTTTTTATCATTCGACGATTTGATGAACTGGAATGCGGTGTCCGGGCGCTTTGTGCCGCCTGCGCGGCTGGCGGTTATTGGTGACCCCATTGGGCACTCGCGCAGTCCGCAGATGCACAATCCGGCGCTGCAGGAATGCGGTCTAGATGCACAATACATCCGCGTGCAGGTGCCGGTGGGCCGTGTGGCGGAGGCGTTTCGGCAGTTTGCCGCCTGTGGCTTTCTCGGTGTGAACATCACGATTCCCCACAAGTTTGAAGCGCTGGATGCGGTGGATGTGCTGGATCCCTTGGCGCGTCAGCTAGGGGCGGTGAACACCCTGGCGATACGGGATGGCCGCTTTTTCGGTTACAACAGCGACGGGCCGGGCTTTTTGCGTTCGGTCAAAGAAGCGTTTGGGGCAGACATCCAAGACCTGCGAGTGCTCATCCTTGGTGCGGGTGGTGGTGCAGGGCGTGCGGTGGCGGTGCAGAGTGCTCTCAGCGGATGCCAGAAGCTGCTGCTGGTGAATCGTTCGCAAGCCAAGGCTGAAACCGTGGCCAGCGAGATTCAGGCGCTTGGCGGCTGCCTTGAAGTGACGGTGGTGCCTTGGGATGATGATGCCCTTAGAGAGGCGCTGGCCAATACTGACCTGATCGTGAATGCCACATCTCTAGGCATGAAGCCTGACGACGCTCAACTGCTGCCAGCCGATGCGCTGCAGGCACGCCATCTCGTTTTTGACATGGTCTATCGTGCAGGGAGTGAGACCCCGCTGCTGGCAGATGCCAGACAGGCAGGGGCCAGGACCGTGGACGGTCTTACCCTGCTGCTGCACCAGGGAGGGATCTCCTTTGAGCACTGGTTTGACCGCCCGGCACCGCTGGAAGTCATGCGTGCAGGCTTGCAGAGTGCCTGATGAAGTGAAAGATTCCGGGCCGAATGAGTTCCACGCGTCATTTTGTCCTCAGCTTCTTTGGGCCTGTCATCACTGCCGGAGTCTTTTGCGGGTTCATCCTGCTCCTCTGGAACTGGCTGGACCGCCACCATATCCCCCCTTTGGTGACGATGCTGGTGGGAGGAGTGGTGGTGGGGATGATCACGCGCCGGTTTGTGCGGAATTGCGTGGCGGTGATGTGTCCGTTTTGCGGAGGGAAAAGCTACGAAATTCCTCATCGGGGAAACCGTTTCGCATGCCGGGTCTGTGGCAAAGACCACTGAGGAGATTTTCAGGATAAGCCCCTATCATGACGCTATTAATTTTGTCAAGAATTTGCACACTGACCCCATCTTCCCAGGCGTGAGCTCGGGCGGGTTTGAACTGGAACATGGGTGACACTTGTACCGGGGACATAGGTTACACTGCCTGCTCCGTATTTTGAGGGTGTTCACAGCCAGGCAGCGAGCGGAGCGAGTTGCATGGCTGTGAACACCCTCAAAAT
>JAIPJY010000005.1 GCA_021733925.1 Prosthecobacter sp.
GCGTGATCCAGCAGATCAAGGCGGCCGCACGAGGCTTTCGCAGCTTCGCGAGCTACCGCCGTCGCATCCTGTTCTTCTGCGGCAAACTTGACCTCAAACCCGTCCTCTAATCACACGACAATCCCCGAAGAACCATTTTATTCAACCCCTGAGTCATAAGCGCTCTCCAGAGCTTGTGATCGTCAGGCGCGCGGACCCTCACCGGTCCCGCGCCTCTTTCGTTTGTCCCCGGCCCGCCAAAGTCAACGCCTCTAACATACAAGGGGCAGCGTGAGCAGAGTGGGCACAGATCGAATTCATTCTCTGCTCCCTCTGCCCTGTCCTTCATAGCTTTAGCGAAGAATGGACTCTCCGCTCCTCTGCGGCAAAATCGGACGTCTCTCGCGACCTCCAACCGCCCTGTCGCACCACTCTTCCACGCACGCTTTCCGTAACCCGCTCACCTCCCCCATTCCTTTGCCCTCCATTCCGTTGCCAAAAAACTACTCCCCCGCCTCCACCCATCGCCCCACAGCCACACCATTCGTCATTCGACATTATTTAGTCATTCGGTTTTACTCATTCGTCATTTGAATCGCCCCTGATTCAATTCGCCCTGCCCTAACAATGCCCACTCCCCATCGCTGGAAATCCCTCGCCCTGCGCCTCTGGCGTATCGCGTTGCTGGCGCTGGCGGTCATGGCCATCCGGCGCTCGCACTCGCCTGCGGCGGTGGAGCTGACGGTGGACCGGGTGCATGACTTTTTCCCTGCCGCTGTGGCCATGACCTCCCAAAACGGCATGCAGGTGGTGAAGGATGCCTCGGGCATCACGCTCGGCCATGTCATGCAGACCTCCCCGGAGGCAGATGACATCATCGGCTACTCCGGGCCGACGAACACGCTCATCGCGCTCGACTCACGCGGCAAGGTTCTGGGGCTGCGCATCCTGAGCAGTGGCGACACGACGGATCATCTGGCGGAGGTGGTGCGGGAGCGTGCGTTCTTCAAGCAGTTCACGGACAAGAAAGCCGCCGAGCTGGCGAACCTCCAGCCCGACGCCGTTTCTGGGGCGACGCTGACGAGCAGCGCGATCTCCGAAGGGGTGCTGCGCCGCATGGGCAAAAGCGCGACGACCTCGCTGCGGTTTCCTGACACGATCACGCTGGATGAAGTCAAAAAACTCGAACCCCGGGCAGCAAAGCTGCGCGAATCCAAAGCGCACCCCGGTTCCCAGGAAGTGCTGGATGAGACAGGAGCGGTGATTGCCTTGGCAGTGCGCACAGCGCCAGCATCCGATGGAACGGTCGGCTACAAAGGGCCGAGCGACACTTTCATGCTGATGGATGCCAGCGGCACGACTCTGCGCGGCATCGCCTTGCGGCGGAGTTATGACACGGAACAGTATGTGGGCTACGTCACCGGCGATGCGGCGTTTTTGAAGACGTTTGACGGCATGACGACGGAGAAGATCGCGCACATCGACTTCAATACCGCCGGCGTCGAAGGCGTTTCCGGGGCGACGCAGACGAGCTACGGCATCGCCGAAGGGATACGAGTGCGTGCTGAGTCACTGCTCCATGAAGTGGAGGCCCGACGCAGCTGGTGGCAGCAGATTCGCTGGCGCTGGCAGGACAGCGGCCATGTGGCGATCCTGCTGGCGGCTTTTGTGATGGCCTTCACGCCGCTGCGGGGCCGGGCATGGTGCCGCCACCTGCACCATGTGCTGCTGGTGATTTATGGCGGGTTCATCGCCGGTGAAATGCTTTCGCAAGGACTGCTCGCGGGCTGGGCAACGCATGGCACTCCCTGGCGCAATGCGCACGGGCTGGTGCTGCTCGCGGCCGTGGCGCTGCTGGGGCCGGTGTTTACCAGCAAGCAGCTCTACTGCCACCACATCTGCCCGCACGGTGCCTTGCAGCAGCTTCTGGTACGGCGGCTGCCGTGGCAGTGGTCGCCCTCGAAAAGACTCGACAAGCTGCTGTCCAAGCTGCCCTTCGTGCTGCTCGCGCTGGTCCTGTTCAGTGTGGTCTGGGCGCTGCCGGTGAATCTGAACGCGCTGGAACCCTTTGATGCGTATCTGTTTCGCGTGGCTGGCTGGGCGAGCATCATCATCGCCATCGGCGGCCTGCTGTGGTCCCTGTTCACCCCGCTGGCGTACTGCCGCTATGGCTGCCCGACGGGGGCGTTGTTCAAACTGCTGCGCTTCACGGGAGATGGAGATCGCTTTGGCGTACGCGATTGGCTAGCCGCGCTGTGTGTGACGTTCGTTCTTCTCTTGGCTCCGGGCTGAAACCGGACTACCAACACAACTGACATGCCCCTCATTTCCAAATTAGAGTCCAAATACGGCCGTTTCGCCATTCCCGGCCTGATACAGATCATCGCCGGGTTTCAATTGCTGGTGCTCTTCATGGTCATGGTGATGCCGCCGGAGGGTAAGGCGGCGTATTTGCAGTTTCTTGAGCTGAATCCAACGCGGGTGCTGCACGGCGAGGTCTGGCGGCTGTTCACTCATATCTTCATCCCCGGGAATTTTTCGCTCATCTGGGCGCTGATTGGCGCGATGTTCATGATGTGGATTGGCCGCGGTTTGGAATCGGCCTGGGGTGCGTTTCGCGTCAATCTCTACGTCTTCGGCTGGATGTTTGCCGTCACCTTGGGAACGCTGGTTTTTCACTGGCCTGCCTCGGGGATGTTTCTCTTCCAAACCTTGCTGTTTGCCTTTGCGAGCCTGTTTCCGAATGAGGAAATCTACATCTCCCTCATTCTGCCGGTCAAAATGAAATGGGTGGCAGTCCTGACCGCGGGGATGACAGCCTTCATGGTCATGGGCAAACCCGCGCTGCTGTTTCCGGTGCTGCTGGCGCATCTGAATTTTTTCGTCGCGTTCGGCCCAGGGTTCCTCAGCGAACGGGCGCGCATGGCCCAGGTGGCCTCACGCCGTGGCAAGTTTGAGTCTGCCCAGCTCCCCCAGGGCACCTTTTTCCATCAATGCTCGGTCTGCAAAAAGACGGAGCTGGATGATGCGCAGCTGGAGTTCCGTGTGCTGGATTCCGGAGATGAAATCTGCAGCGTGTGCCGCGCGAAGCAGACCGGAGGGTAAACGCCATGGATGACAAGCTCGCCACCGAGTTTCTGGAATTCATGGAGGTGGAGCGCCGCTCCTCGGAACGCACCCTGGCAAACTACGAGCTGGCCCTGCGGCAGTTCCGCGAATGGCGCACACCGTTCAAGGGCTGGAGCGAACTCACCGCCGATGACTTCCGCGCGTTCCTCTTCGATCTGATGAAGCGTGAACGCGGTCGGGCGACGATCCGGCTGCAGTTCGCGGCGCTACGCAGTTTTTTCAAATGGCTCACGCGCCGGCGCGGCTGGAAAACCAATCCGCTGCTGGAAGTGCAACTGCCCAAGCGGGAAAAAAAGCTGCCCGTGGTGCTCACGGTGACGCAGGTGGAGGCCATGCTGGCGCTGCCGCTGAGCATGGAGAAATCCAAGCGCGATGCCGTGTGGGCACCCGAGCGTGACACGGCGATCCTGGAGCTGTTTTACAGCACCGGCATGCGTCTCAGCGAGCTGGTGAGCCTGAACGTGGCGGACATCGACACCTACACCGAAACCGTGCGCGTCTTCGGCAAAGGCAAAAAGGAAAGGCTATGCCCCGTCGGCTCCAAAGCACTGGAAGCGGTGCAGCGCTACCGTGCGAAGGCTGGCGTGCATGACGGCGCACTGTTTCTCAGCAAGCTGCGCACACGCATCACGGGGCAGGCGGTGGACGATGTGATCACGAAATACTGGCGTGCCTCCGGCCTGCCGGTCCACCTCACCCCGCACAAGCTGCGCCACAGCTTTGCCACGCATCTGCTGAACAATGGTGCGGACCTGCGCAGCGTGCAGGAGCTGCTGGGGCATGCGAGCCTTTCGACCACGCAGATCTACACGCACGTCTCGACGCAGCGCATGAAGGAAGTCTATGAGGCCGCGCACCCGCGGGCGTGAGTTTCCAGGGCAGACTGTGGCGGCAAAAGCCTGAGTGAGGGATTGAAGCCAGCCAAGAGTCGGTTTAGCATGGCCTTGATCTCATGACCTCATTGCTTGAAATCGAATTCCCAGTCACCTTGACGTTGCACGCAAAGAGCCGTGCAGACGTGGAGCAGCGCAGCCGCTTCCTGCTGGCGGTGAAGTACTTCGAACTCGGAGAAGTCAGTTCAGGACAGGCGGCAAAAATGTGCGGCATGGGCCGGGTGGCCTTTCTCGCCGAATGCAGCCGCAGTGGCGTTCCAGTAAGCGAACTGGACGGTGATGATCTCGAACGGGAATTCGCCGATGGCTGATTTCTTTGCCAACCCCGTCGTCTGCAACACGGGCCCGCTCATTGCCCTGAGCCGTGTCAACCTCGGGCATTTGCTGTCCAAGGTGTTTTCGCGAGTGCTGACTACGCAGGCAGTGGTCGCAGAGCTGACCGCCAAAGATGCGGGTGACTCCGAGGAGGTCCGGCAAACGCTCAAGCATGTTGAAATCGTGCAGACATCAGCACCCGACCCGCTGCTCGTCACCGAACTGGATGCCGGCGAAGCATCCGTCATTCAGGCGGCGCGCGATCTTGGCATCACGGGTGTCTTGATTGACGAACGCCGGGCACGACGTATCGCAGCAGAGGCCTATCATTTGGAAGTGCGGGGCACCTGCGCAGTACTCTTGAAGGCAAAGCGTGAGGGCATGCTCTCATACATCAGGCCGGTGCTGGAAAATCTTGTGTCCAATGCTATTTCATCGGCCCGCAACTCATGAGTGAATGCCTGCGCCAGGCAGGGGAGTAACGTCGGTTCAGCCTGCTGCTCGTCCTCACTTCTTCACCCAGGTCGCAATCGGCGTGGCCGTATGGGCAGCCGGTTCATCCATGGCAAAGGTGATGCAGAGGCTTTGCGGACCTTTGGCACCCTCGACCGTTGCCTTGAGCACATGAACTTTTTCCCGCAAAAGATCGCGGGCCTGCGGGTTGGCGGCTTCGGGCGGCTCGGCAGAGCTGAAGGTCGCCGAAGCGGGGGATACAATCGTGGCGACGAGGGTCTTGCCGCCCTGGGTGAGCTTGGCCGTGGTGCCGCTGGCGCTGATCTCCGCCTTGGTGTGCATGCTCCAGACGATGCTGCCGGTGTTTTTCATGACGAGGTCATCCTGCAGAACAATGTAGGGCTTCGCCCCACGCACAACCATGAGCCCCCGGTGGACATCCTTCGCAGGCTTGGAGTAAGCCTTGGTCATGTCCACCACGGCCAGGCCCAGCTCGGGTGTTGAGCCACCGAGCAGCACCGAAGCTTTGGCATCCATATCCTGCTGGTTGCCGTCAATGACGAGCGAGTTCTGACCCAGCGTGTTTTCAAGGTAAAGAGCAAAGCGCTTGGTGCGGTCTGCGCCGGGTTTGACTTCAAAGCCGGGAGTTCGGTCTGTTTCACCACCGAGCTCGATGCCCCAGCGCTGTCCGCCGGCCTCCAGCACAAAACTGCCAATGTCGAGCTGCGCCGTCGTGTCTTCATTGTCGCCGCCTTTGACCGCGATGAAGTAATCCGTCTTTTCCCAGCCGGAGCGTGAGGTGGCCACGAAACCACCGGGCTGCGCGTAGTCCAGGGTGTCCGCCGTGCCGTCTCCAGCGGCGTGCGGGTTGTAGTAGATGAAGTTGCCGACCTGGCCAAAGTAGGAAGCCGTCACCGGCTGCTTGCCTGTGGCTGCAACGGCAGGAAGGCCGGGATTGCCGGCGATGCCACTCAGCCAGGTGGCGACCCACGGACGGGCGGAGGCAGCACTCGTGGCATCCCCAAAATTGAAAGTCTGACCGCTGGGGCCCATCATGTGCATGCGGGCGGTATTGAACTGCGGAATGCCTTCCAGCAGGCTGATGTTGAGATCGCGTCCCGAAGCAGCCTTGAGGGATTCTGAGAGCATCGCCACGTAATCCATCACCGTTTCACCGGCCTGCAGCCCTTCGGGCCAGACACCTGCCGGGGCAAAACGGACGATGCCTTTGCCAAAGACCTTGGCGGCCGCATCCGCCGCTTTTTTGGCGATGGCCGGGTCCTCATCCGCAAGGCAGATGGCGGAGAGCAGCAGCGCAGAGGCGGCGGCCATTTGCTTGCTGTCTGGCAGCAGTTTGCTCACATCCGGCTTCGCCTGGGGTTTCGCGGGTGCCTTCGCCGGCGCCTTCGTTCCAGTCTGGCCACCAGAGGTGCCTTTGGCACTCTCGGGGATTTCATCACCCTCGAGATGAGCGATCAGGGCCCCGATGCCTTTTTCCGCGAGATAGGTGCGGACGCCAGCAGCCTGCTCGGTGTTCAATCCGGCGCGGAACCAGTCATACCCCAGCGCAGTGGCCACGACCAAGTCGGTCACATTGTCCATGAGGTCGGGATGCCAGTCACGGAAGGAGACTTTGTCGGTCAGGGCCAGAAGTTCCTTGGTGCCTTTGTCCTGCCATTTCAAATCGCCATCGCAGTAGTGCAAGGCTCCGAGCAGCCCCATGCGATAAACGGCCTTGGGGCCCTCACCACCGGTGTCGCCGTTGATGCGGGCCAGCTCCGGATCCAGAAGCAGATCTTCCCCTGAAGCTTTCATGGCCTCCATGATTTTCGCCAGCACTGGATCCACCGCGATCTGCCCTTTCAGCGCCGCCCAGCCAGCCGCGTTGTGAATCAAGCGCGGCCGCACTTTGGCGATGCCGCTGAGGTAATCGTTGGTCGAGGGCCCCTTGAATTTCGACACAGGAACCACCGCGATCGCGGGCCTTGGGGGCGCTGGCTTTTTCACGACGGCGGTTTTGGCCCCGCCTTTTGGAGCGGCGGGTGGCGCTGCTGGCGGAGTACCGGCTGGTGTCGCAGGCATGGCCACGGCGGGGGTGGCCGCAGGGGCGGCCTGCATCGCAGCATAGCGCCCCTTGGCGTATTCAAAGTCGGCCGGGCTCAGGGTGGCAATGGCCACGTCGAACTCGCGCCCATCCTTTGTCTTGATCTTAAGCATCTTGGCAACCGCATCGACCGAAACGAGGGTCGCCTCCACCGTTTTGCCGGAAGTGTTCGTCCAGGTGTGGAATTCTTCCGCGAGCTGCGCACTGACGCTGGAAGCAGCGATCAGGCAGACGGAAGCAAGAGAAAGGAAACGCGAGGCGGTTTTCATGACGAGTGGGTTGAGTGACGCTAAAGCAGCGGCTAGGAGCATCTAGGTCAAGCATAAACGCAGCTCGCCTGCCCGAGTTTGGCGGAAAGACGCGTACCCAACCAACTAATTTCTGGTCACCAACGCGAGACGAAAGCGCCCATCATACTGGCCGCCGGCGTGAAGGTTGCAGCATTTCAGGCAGGCCGTGGGGCGGCGGAATTTGCGCACACGCTGCACCGTGGTCTGGCAGGCGGGGCAGGCGTAGGTCAGCTTGCGCTCGACCTCCTTGCGCGGCAGCGGCAGGCGGTGCTGTGCTTTTTCACCGGGGATGCCGAGATCGGCACAGGCCTGCCGCCATTCGCGGCCATGCGGCTCGATGCGGCGGCGGCCGCTGCGATGGTAGGCGATCAAATGCGCCAGCTCATGCTTCAAGGTGCGCTCGACCTGGCCTTCAAACTCACGCAGAAGGGGGTTCAGTTCAATGGCCCAGCCCGGATAGCGAGCATAGCCCGCCGTGCTGCGCAGCCGTGCATTCCATGCCACCGTGACGAGTTTGGCCCCGCCCGGCAGGTCCAGCGCCAGCAGCATGGCCCGCGTCTGCTCCTCCAGTGCCTCATCACGGCCATCGGGGATGGCTTCTTCCTCTGCAGCCGCCGGTGCTGGCGCGGGCGTCAGATCCCGCACCGTGCGAAACGGCACCCAGTGCGGCAGCGCTGAGAAATCAAAATTCAGCTGGGAGAGATCGAGCATGCTCACTTCTTCTTTTTGACCTGCACCTTGTGTTCCTGTTCACCGAGGGCGTAAAGCATGTCTGGGGCCACGGATTCAAGGATGAATACGTTTGCACCAATGGTGCTGCGCGCACCAATGACAGTGTCTCCGCCGACAATCGTCGCATTGGCATACACGGTGACGTGGTCTTCGAGTGTGGGGTGGCGCTTCTTGCCACGCAGCGCCTGCCCGGCGGCCAGGGAGCGTGCGACGAGGCCGACGCCCTGGTAAAGCTTCACGTGATTGCCCAATGTCGAGGTCTCGCCGATGACCACGCCGGTGCCGTGGTCGATGAAGAAATGGGTGCCGATCTCTGCGCCGGGATGCATGTCGATGCCCGTTCGGCTGTGCGCCCACTCCGTCATCATGCGCGGGATCACCGGCACGTTTTTCAGGTAGAGCACATGCGCCGTGCGCTGAATCGCAATGGCTTCGAGTCCGGGATAGGCGAGGATGATTTCCTCAAAGCCACGCGCCGCCGGATCGCCGGCATAGGCTGCCTCGACATCCATTTTCAGCAGCGCACGCACGTCAGCCAGTCTCATCAAGAAACTGCACACCACGTCGGCTGCTTCCGCGTCACGATTCTCATGGCTGCCATTCAGCCGCAGGCTGCGGCGCACTTCCACATTCAGGCGCTCACGAATGCTGGCAACGAGCTCGTTCGTCATCAGTTCCAGCTCCTGGGAAGACACTGCTTCATCCGAAAAGAAGCCGGGAAAGAGCAGGTGCAGCAGATCTTCGCAGAGCGTGGCGATGGCGCGCTTCGACGGCAGATTGCCGCAATCGACGTGGTTGATCCCGCCCACCTCGTGATACGAGGCCATCAGGCTGGAGACGATTTCATTTTGGCGGCAATCCATGGGTGCAGTCAGCGATACCGTGCTGAGAACTGGATTCAAGCGCGGGGGTGAGATGATTGCTGTGAATAACTTCACGGTTTGAAGCTTCGTCTGGCAATCGAGGCCGGATGACCCAAATTATTTCTAACTCATGCTTCGTCAGCCGCTGCACATGCCCCAACCTGCTCATGATGACTTCAAAAGAACGCTTTGAAGCACTCTGGAGACGTCTGCATTTGCTGGGAGATGCCTCGGCCTGGCATGCGCGATTGCTGGAGTGCTACTCCGAGCCGCAGCGTGCGTACCACACACTTCAGCATCTGGAAGAATGCCTGCTGATCTTGGACGATGCCAAAGCGACCCGTTTGATCGCGAAACCGGACCTCATCGAGATGGCCTTGTGGTTTCACGATGCGGTGTATGACCCTCAGGGCAGCGAAAACGAGGCGCTCAGTGCCCAGATGGCGCTGGAGGCATTTGGCGATCATCCAGCGGCACAGGAGGTGGCGCGGCTCATCATGCTGACGAAATCACATCAGCCGGAAGAAGGCGCGGATGATGCGTGGATCATCGACATTGATCTCGCGATCTTTGCGCAGCCCATTGACCGCGTGCAGGAGTATGAGCGGCAGATTCGTCAGGAATATGGCTGGGTGCCGGAAGCCGTCTATGTGGAGAAGCGCGGGGAAATCCTGAGCGGCTTTCTTCAGCGCAAACAGATCTACCTCACGGCATGGGCACGCGAACGGTTTGAAGTGCGGGCGCGGGAGAATCTGAGTGCATTGATCGACTCGATTTAAACGCGGAGTTTTCAACCGCCATCATTGCGGGCAGGCCAGCGCCGATCTAAAGCAGGAGGCGTGCTCCCATCCCTCAATCAGCTCAAACTCCCCGATCCCTGGCAGCATCAGGCGGTGAATTTGCTGCGGTCGGGTTGTGACGTGGTCGTCAGTGCGCCGACGGGTGCGGGGAAGACGTACATTTTTGAGCTGCTGCATCAGGGGCGCCATTTGCAGGGGCAGGCGATCTACACGGTGCCGACACGCGCGCTGGCGAACGACAAGTACGCGGAGTGGAAGGAGGCGAAGTGGAATGTGGGCATCGCCACGGGTGACATCGCGGAGAATGTGGACGCGCCTGTCGTGGTGGCCACACTGGAGACGCAGATCGAGCGTCTCGTGCGCGGCGAAGGCCCGGCAATGCTGGTGATCGACGAGTATCAGATGATCTCGGACCATTCCCGGGGTGCGAACTACGAAGCCGCCATCGCTTTGGCACCCAATGATACGCGACTGCTGCTGCTGAGCGGTTCGGTGGCGAATCCTGAGGATGTGGCGGCATGGCTGGTGAGTCTGGGACGCAAAGCGGAAGTGGTGATGACGCGTGAACGGCCTGTGCCTCTGGAAGAGGTGCCGATGGAGACGCTGCCACAGCGACAGAAGCAGTTTCAGAACTACTGGCCGCGCTTTGCCGCGGCGGTGATGATCGCTGATCTCGCGCCGCTGCTGATCTTTGCACCACGCCGCAAGGAGGCGGAGTCGATTGCGCGCAGACTCGCCGCCGATCTGCCGATGGGTGATCCGCTGGATCTCACGGCGGAACAGCGTGCCGTGTGTGGCAAGGACCTGGCGACGCTGCTGGAGAAGCGCGTCGCCTTTCATCACAGCGGGCTGTCGTATGGAGCGCGCGCGGGTGTGATCGAGCCGCTGGCTAAAGCGGGGCAACTCCGCGTCATTGCGGCGACGATGGGACTCGCGGCGGGCATCAATTTCTCCGTGCGCAGCGTGCATGTGGCCGGCACGACGTTTCACGATGGCAAGAGCGAGCACAAACTCGCGCCGGATGAACTGCTGCAGATGTATGGGCGCGCTGGAAGGCGTGGACTCGATGACAAGGGCCACGTCATCACCAGCCGCGACAGTCCTTCCATCTTTGATGCGCGGCCGGCGCGGCTGCACCGCAGCACCCTGCTGGCATGGCCGATCTTTCTGCGCGTGATGAAACATGCCGCGCTGCGAGAGGAGAATCCTTTCGAGGCCGCGACACGCTTTGCTGGCAGATTGTTTGCCAAGGTGCCGCCGCTGCTCGGGCTGGAGGAACTGGAGCCGAACGTGGTGCATCCGCAGCATGAGAATGCGAAGGCACTCTTCGGTCTCGAAGCCACGGAGAAGCAGGTCTTGAACTCGTATGGCGAATGGGAGCGCAAGCACCGCCATGCGCTGCAACGCGTGCCTTTGAGCCGCGTGCATGCGGTGCTGACGGTTCCGGCTTTCGCCGCGAAGTTTGCCCATGGCATCGGCCGCGTGGGGAAAATCCGCCGCGAAAAAGAGGTGACCTACGGAGTCGAAATCAGTCTCGGCACGCCGGTGGGGGATGACGTGAAGCCGACGAAGTCGATTCGTCGTCTGCTCAAAGTGCCGCGCAATTTGGAGACGGTGCCGCTGGAGGAAATCACCGTGCTGCATGCGGGTGAGCTCGCGAACGCGATCCTCGCGAATGGGGAAGACGTCATCAAAGATGTCGCCCCCGAATTCATTGGCACCGTGACGAAGGAGAACCTGGTCTTCGCGTGCTTCGATCTCGCGCCCATTGAGGTGATGGCTTACGAGGACGGTCACGGCAAGCTGCTCTTCGCGCCGCAGGGACGCAGCGTTGTGGTGAAGAACGAGACAGGAGTCCACATGGCCGAAACCGCCACGACCGACCGCGAGCCGCGTGGCGGATCGCCCATTCATGCGTGGCGTACGCTCGGCCTGATCGATGCGGAGGGCGTGCCGACACGGCGTGGTGAAATCTTCAGCTTCTTCCAGCACGGTGAGGGACTGGCGATCGTCGCGGCGCTGGAGGACGAAAGCTATCCTGCGGATGATCTGGTGCATCACATGGCGAATCTGCGCAGCGGCTCCAAGTTTGATCTGCCGCTGAATTGCGGTTCTGAACGCCTCGCGGCGGTGTGTCGCGGTACGTATGGCTTTGTGAATCATCACGGCTATCTCGAAAACGGTCTGCCTGATGACTATGGCGAAGGCGCGGCGGAACTGCTCGATGCCATGCTGCATCCCGAGCAGCCTGGAGCGCAGGATTTGAAAGCAGGCATTGCGGAAGGGGACATCTCCCGTGCGTATGTGGAATGGCTCAGTCTGCTGCGCCATGTCTCCCACGCGCCAGATCATCCGTGGCGCCGCTGGAAGGAGCTGAAGGAGGCTGCGAAACAAACGCTCAAGCACCACACCAAGACGCTGAGGCATTTTTTCCACCTCGACCTGCCGCCGCTGACGAACAAGCAGCGGCATGGCAAGACGCGGCATTATTTGATGGTGAAGTGAGATGAGGGCTGGGAGTTTTTGGTGCCGCCGGGTTTGCGGACTGCATGCCTCCGGCATGCGACCTTGGGCAAAAGGGCGTGGTGGCGTGGTCCAGGGGTGGCGCTCGCTGCGCGAGCTTACCCCTGGCTACCTTCTTTGATCCCTCCGGGATCAGGAACCAGTCACCTTCTCTCACGCGTTGAATTGTACCTATTCCCGTTCATTCGTGACGAATGAATGCAGAAGCCATGCTTCAATTGAAGCAGCAACTCGTGAGAATGAGCGCAAAGCAGCGGCTGGAGGTGTCGGCTTTTCTTCACCGGCTCAAACAAGACTCTCCCGCATGGAAAAAGGAAATGTCTCGGCGCATGGCAGAGATGGATGCCGGCAAAAAATTTCAGCTGCGCCGCTGATGCCACCATTCATCGAAAATCCAAACCCACGCATTGCCATCGTCGGCTCAGGCGCGGTCGGCTGCTACTATGGCGGGCGGCTGGCGCAGCATGGGAATGACGTGCACTTTTTGATGCGCTCGGATTATGAGCAGGTGAAGGAGCATGGGCTCAAGATCAGCAGCCCTCTCGGTGACTTCACTTTGCCGCAGGTGCACTGCCACCGCAGCACAGCGGAGATCGGGGAGTGCGATCTGGTGATCATTGCGATGAAGGCAACCGCGAATGAGGCGTTGCTCTCTTTGCTGCCGCCGCTGCTGCACAAAAAGTCGATGATCCTCACGCTGCAAAACGGCCTGGGCAGCGATGATTTTCTGGCGCGGCACTTTGGCTCTGCGCATGTGCTGGGCGGGCTGTGCTTTGTGTGCATCAACCGCATGGCACCGGGCGTGATTCATCACATTGCTCAGGGGCAGATTGCGCTGGGTGAACACAGCGGGGCAGCGCAGGTGCGAACGGAGGCGCTGGCAGTCGAGTTTCGGCGGTGTGAGATCGAGTGCAAGGTGGAGCCCAGTTTGATTTCAGCGCGGTGGAAGAAACTCGTCTGGAACATTCCGTTCAACGGCTTGTCGATTGCAGCGAGTGGTAAAGACACGGCGGCGATTCTGGCGGATCCGGTGTTGGAGCAGCGAGTGCGTGATTTGATGCGTGAGATCATCGAAACGGCAGGGCGGATGGGGCATGCGATTCCGCTGTCGCTGATTGATGACATGATCGAGCGCACGCGGAACATGTCTGCTTACAAGCCAAGCAGCCTCATTGATTTTCTTGCGGACAGCGAGGTGGAGCTTGAAGCGATCTGGGGTGAGCCGGTGAGGCGCGCGAAGGCGGCGGGGATTGCGATGCCGCAGGTGGAGAGGTTGTATGAGGAGTTGAAGGAGCGCATTGCCGCCAGATAGTGGGGTGAACCATGTCACTCATCGCCCTTCAAAACGCCCGTCCTGAAACTGCCATCGTGCTGGGTTCGGGGCTTGGGGCTGTGGCGGAGGCGTTTGGGATTGAAAGTGAAGTCGCGTATGGCGAGGTGCCGGGGCTGAGTGCTTCCACCGTGCCGGGACATGCAGGGCGCTTTGTGCTGGCGCAGCATCACGGCAAGCCCATCCTTCTGGCGCAAGGGCGGCGGCATTTGTATGAGGGGCTCACGGCGCATGAGGTCACGGCGAGCATCCGCTTCATGCATGAGATCGGCGTGAAGCGCGTCGTGCTCACGAATGCAGCGGGGGCGATCCATGAGAATTTTCATGTCGGTGGGCTGATGCTCATCACCGATCACATCAATCTCCAGGGCACCACGCCGCTGCTCGGCGGTCCGAACTTCCATGACATGAGCGAGGTTTACTCGCGGGCGTGGTGTGAAAAATTCCATGCGGCGAGTTTGGAGATCGGTTTGAAGCTGCACGCGGGTGTGTATGCCGCGCTGCTCGGCCCGCAGTATGAGACGCCGGCGGAAATCCGCATGCTGCGCACGCTGGGTGCGGATGCTGTGGGCATGTCCACGGTGCCCGAGGCCATTCAGGCGCGGGCGCTTGGGATGGAAGTAGCGGGTATCTCCATGCTCACCAACTGGGCCGCTGGTTTGCGGGCGCAGACGCTGCATCACGCGGAGGTGGTGGAGGTGGGGAAGACGGCGGGGATGTATCTGGCAAGGCTGTTGAAGGCGGCGGTGTGAACGAGAGTGGTTAGCCCGAAATGATGGCTTTCACTCGGAGACTCCTCGCGACGACCTCCACTGTAAAATCGCATAGATGACGAGGCTCCACTGCGCTGCGCACGCAAAGAACAGCGCAGGCAGCTCAGGTATCGTCAGTTTATGCAAAACCTCAGCCGCCCACGTGGCTGGATAATGAAGCCAAGAAAAGATCATTCCCAATGTGGAGCCGGGCGCACAGGGCCCCCAGCCGTTCACGGAGATCAGAGCGAATAAAATACCCGTGATCGAGATCCCTGAGATGATCGACTTACCCCAGAGATTCATCGTGGTTAACCGTTTCAGGTTTTAGCTAGCAGCACCCGTTCGCCTTCTCCATCTCACAGGCGTGCTCTTCGGTGCAGCAGGGCATGAGGGGGCGGCCTTCGGTGGCTTCGGGGGCTTCCATTTCGGGATTCGGAGACTGGGGGGCGAGGCCGAGGTCGCGGAGGAGTTTCATGTCCTCGTTGGCGCGGGGGTTGGCGGCGGTGAGGAGTTTATCTCCGTAGAAGATGGAGTTGGCTCCGGCGAAGTAGGCGAGGGCCTGGGCTTCGCGGCTCAGATTGGTGCGGCCGGCGCTGAGGCGCACCTTGGCCTTCGGCACGGCGATGCGGGTGACGGCGATCATGCGGACGAAGGCGAAGGAATCGACGACTTCGTTGTCTCCCATGGGGGTGCCTTTGATGGGCATGAGGGCGTTGATCGGGATGCTCTCGGGCTGGGGATTGAAGTTGGAGATGACCTCCAGCATTTTGAGGCGGTCGTCGATGGTCTCGCCGAGGCCGAGGATGCCGCCGCAGCAGACGGACATGCCGGCATCCTGCGCGTGGCGGATGGTGCGCAGGCGATCGTCAAAGGTGTGGGTGCTGACGATGTTCGGGTAGTGCTCCGGGGAGGTGTCCACGTTGTGGTTGTAGGCGGTGACGCCGGCTTCCTTGAGTTCGGTGGCCTCGTCCGCGCCGAGCTCGCCGAGTGTGACGCAGACTTCCATGCCGAGCTTGGAAACGTCGCGCACGATGTCGAGCACCTGGTCGAATTTCTGGGTGCCTTTGCGCACGCCTTTCCAGGCGGCGCCCATGCAGAAGCGGGTGGAGCCGTTGGCACGGGCGGCGAGGGCGCGCTCCATGACCTGCTCCTTGGGCATGAGATTTTCCTTTTGCAGGCCGGTGCTGTAGCGGGCGCTCTGGGCGCAGTAGCCGCAGTCTTCGCTGCAACCGCCGGTCTTGATGCTGAGGAGGGTGCAGAGCTGCACTTCGTTGCCGGTCCAATGCTCGTCATGCACGGCGCGGGCCTGCTTGAGGAGATCGAAAAAGGGCTGGTGATAGATGCGGTGAAGTTCGGCGAAAGTCATGGCGGATGGTGGCAGCCCGGATAGTGGGCGAAAATGGGCTGGATGCACGGGGAAAGTACGGGGTCCCATTCGTCCTCGTTCTCGTCCTCGGTGGATTGGCTGCGCTGGTGATTGTGGGCTGAAGGATCGAAGACGAGAACGATGCAGAGGTACGGGTCCGTGGGTTCCGGACCGCCTGAAGGCGGAACTACAATACAGCGCTGGGTCATGCGGTCATGATGAGTGGAGCGGTGATCCAGGATCGAGGACGAGTTCGAGGAGGAGGACGAGGACGATTGATTGGAGTGCAAGACAGACCGGTTCGAGGCCGATTTGGTCTGACCGACATGAATCGACGCTCCTTTCTCCACCAAACGTCCGCCATCGGCACTGCCGCGGCGGTTGCCTCGATCACGAAACTCCGGGCTGCGGATGAGGCAGGAAGGAAAGTCAAAGTGGCCGTGGTGGCGCTGGGGCGTGGCATGCAGCATGTGCAGGCCTTGCTGAAGATCCCCGGCGTGGAGATCGCTTACCTGGCCGAGGTGGACCCGAAGCGCCTCGAATTGGGCCTCAAGGTCGTCAATGACACGCAGAAGGTGTCCTGCGTGGGTGTGAAGGATTTCCGCACCATCTTGGATGACAAGACGCTGGATGCCGTCTTCATCGCCACGCCGAATTTCTGGCACACGCCCGCCGCGCTGCTGTGCATGCAGGCTGGCAAGCATGTCTATGTGGAAAAACCCGGCAGCCAGAACGCGCATGAGGCGGAGATGATCGTGGCGGCTTCGAAAAAATACGACCGTCTTGTGCAGATGGGCAATCAGCGCCGCACGTGGATGAAGGAGGCGATTGAAGCGCTGCATGGCGGTGCCATCGGCCCGGTGCGCTTTGGCCGCGGCTTCTACTACAACACACGCAAATCGGTGGCCACGAATGAGAAGCCGGCGTCACCGGACATCGACTACGACCTCTGGCAGGGGCCGGTGCCGGATGATGCGAAGCATGATTTCAAATCGATGGCGCACTATGACTGGCACTGGTTCTGGCATTGGGGCAACGGCGAACTGGGCAACAACGGCATTCACTCGCTGGACATCCTGCGCTGGGGCCTCAAAGGAGACTACCCGCTGCGCACCACCTACAACGGCGGGCGCTACTTTTACGACGACGCACAGGAAACGCCGGACACCGGCACAGCGGTGTATGATTTCGGCCACGCCGGCTGCGAGTGGGTGCAGAGCAGCTGCCACGCGCGTGCGGCGGAGAAGCCGCTGGCGGAAGTGATCTTCTATGGCGACAACGGCACCATGGGCATCTCACGTGACTCCTGGATCAACTATGACCTGAAGGGCGTGGAGATGAGCAAGGGCAAAGGCGCGGGTGGCGGCGATGTCGCGCACATGGGCAATTTCATCGAGGCCATCCGTGGCAATGCGAAGCTGAACAGCCCCATCGAGGAAGGCCAGAAGAGCACCATGATGTGCCACCTGGGCAACATGGCCTACCGCACGAATACGGTGGTGAAGTGTGATCCAAAGACGGGGAAAGTGCTGGATAACGCGGAGGCGCTGAAGCTCTGGGGAAGGGAAGGGTACCGGAAGGGGTGGGAGGTGAAGATTTGAAGTGCGGAAGCGCTGATGAATCAGAGTCCATGTAATCAATGCGAGAAGGACATTCTCAAAATGACGAATGAGTAAATCCGAATGACGAATTGCGCGGCTCGGAAGCTGCTGGCTGCACTTGCCGGAAAGTGGAGTCATTGACGCAGCACTCGGACACACTGTCCTTCGATCTTCGACATTCGCGATTATTTCGTCATTCGGGCTTACCTCATTCGTCATTCGGATCGCCCCTCCACCGACGCGCATGAGTGCCCATCGTACTTTCACCGGAACACCACGTCCACGCCCATGGCGCTTTCCTTGGCGAAGCCGGGAATCCAATGGGGCTTTCGCAGGGCGATGACGCGGTAGATCATGGACAGGACGTGGAGGATGAGGAGGCGGTCGATGAGGCGGTAGCCGCGGCGGCGGCGCATGAGCAGATTGATGGCCCAGCCGAGATAGCGGCGGTGCAGCCAGAAGGGCTGGAAGTCGGTCTTCACGCGATAGCGGGCGCGCAGGCCGCGCTTGGTGTATTTGGCTTTGTAGGCACGCTTGGCCTCGCGCAGGCGCGTCTCCATCTCCGGGGTAAACTCGGTGAAGTAGTACTCACGCGCCAGGGCCAGCAGGCGGAAGGTGTCGCGCATGTATTCGAGGTCGGCCACGGGCACTCCGGCACGCGGTGCCAGGGCGATCATCTGCTCCAGCCGGTCCATGCAGCGGGCGGCGCTGAGCAGGGCGGCCTGCGGCTCCTGCACAAAGTAGCGCAGCAGTTTTTTGATGCTGTGATTGATGAAGATGTTGCCCCAATAGACCTGGATCAGCGGTGGGATACGCACGCGGCGGAAGAAGAGCTTTTGCTGCGCGAATTCTTCCACGTAAAGCAACTCGCGGATGACTTCGTCCGAATAGCGGAGGAGTTCGATGAGGGCCTCGGCATCGCCCAGCGCACGCTCTTTGGCAAAGGCGCGCACGGCGTCTTCCACTTGCATGTTATCCTTGATGATGCGGATGGTGACGAAGGTGTTGAGGTCGATCCAGATGGCTTCGGGATCGATCAGCGCGATGCGGCGGAAGGGTACCCAGCCGCCGGTCTGGCACCAGACCATGCAGCCGATGACGTTCTTCGCGTGCTTGAGCTCATGCGCGTAGCGTTCGTATTCCCAGCCGGTGAAGCTGGGGTACTCGCCGCAGCCTTCGTACTCACGGCGCGTTTGCAGTTCGACGATCTTCGCCACGTCGGTGCGGAAGAAGTTCGAGTTCAGCGGCAGGTAGCGGAAGAAATCGGACTCGCCGTATTTCATGGAGATGACGAGCGCCTGGCTGGTGAGGCCTTCAAACACGCTGGTGAAGGTGCGGCGGTGCCACATCAGATCGCCGATGCGATAGGCACCCACGGTCCAGGTGCGGAAGATGAGGCGGCGGGCGTGCTTCTCGCACACGGGCAGGAGATCGAGCAGGAGCTGGCGCGCTTGTGCGGGTTTTTGGATGACGAGTTCGCTGCGGAATTCGTCGTGCACGCCTTTGCCATCGGATTCGCCGATGCGCAGGATGATGCCTGCTACCTGCGGGAAGCTGGTGAAAAAGCCGTCGAGCAGTTCAGCGAGGTAGTCGTTCACGCTGCGCTGCGCTTCCGTCATGCGCCGCCGCAGTTCCGGCGTGTAGGTCATCACATCCATCGTCAGATGCACCTGCAGGCCGCGTGTGGTGAAGATGTCGAAGCAGCGCGTGAATTCCTCGCGGTAGAGCGCGATGCGCGCGCGCAGCTCCGGCTCCAGCCAGGCGTGATCCGCGAGATGCGTCACGTCATCGAGCGAGACGGCGTTGAAGCCCCAGGCGGCGGCTTGGTCTGCGAAGCGTGTGATGTCTTCGCGTACCTGCGCCCACCACGCATCCGCAGCGGCATCGCGTGTCTTGGGCAGATGATGCCAGGGGATCTTGGACCAGTTGATCGTACGCACGTCATGCCCGCGAAAGAAGGGGCCAATGGCGTCGATGAGGTGGAGTGGTTGCAAGCGCCGCGAATGAAGCACGCAGGGACGGGATGCAAGTGACGATGTACGACGTGGGGAAGGGGGAAGGCGGCTGATGGAAAAAATGCGAACCTCTCTTCAAACCGCCGATGGAAACTGTAATGCCTTGGAAGGAGCCCGTAAAATCATCAGGCTCAGCAGGAGGCCAATGAGAGCACCCAGCAGGCCGCCACCACCGGCAGCCGCTGCGACGGGCACGCGCCAGTCTTCGATGTACTCGGTGGCGGGAATGGCGCGTTCCTGGATGGCTATCTGCGTCGGATCTATCGCGAAGAAAGCACCCCTGAATAATTCCAGCTGATCGAGCTGTTTTTGATGCTTCTCCTGCTCCACCGCATGATTTGCAGTGATCCTGCCTAACTCAGCAGCCTCGGCCAAATAGGATTGTATTCTGGCTTCAAGCTCCCGAACATTCTGGTCGAGAGTCGTTGTCATGGTTGTTTGATCTGGTGCCGCCTTCACGGCATTCTCGGACCGGGGCAGGCCCGGCAGGTCTTTCAGTGGGCGCTGGAGAGCTTCCAGATAAGGGCGCAACACTTCCTGGTCTGCTCCGCGGCTGGCAGCTTCCACCATGGATAGGAACCTTTCCAGGATGACCGCAGGTTGCTCCATCTGATGTGATTGAGAGGCCTTTTGCAGGTAGGCATGGAGGGCTCTGGCTGCCGCTTCATCCACCACGCTCATCCTCCAGGCAATGAACTCGTCCAACAAGGCGTCGAGAAAAATTTTTGTTCCCAAGGGCTCCGAACCCATGGCAAAAACAGTGAAAATCCGGCTTCCCCTGGTTCGGTTGGCATGAATTTTGATGTGCGTTTTTGTCAGATTGGGGTTTGAAACGGCCAACCGCTCCCAAGAACGCCGTTTCATTTCCTCCGATTCAAGGCTTTCGATCATCCCCGCGTAAAACTCCTCAGGCAGATCCAGCCACTCAGTAGCACCACAATACATCAAAGACCCATTCACCAGTTTTGCCTGCGAGCGAAATTCCCGAGGTTTTTGTCCAATACGATGCACCTGCAACGCAACAGCGATGCCAGCCGCCACCAAAGCGCATAGGACAATGTTGAAGGCGCGCAGCTTGATGGATGGAAAGGTCATAAGGAAACGCTTGTCGTCCGATTCCGCTCATGCAGTGACCGCAAAGCTGGACGAATCAGGAGCAGGCAGACAACTACTTTCGGTGGCTGTTCAAACAGACGTTGCCTGCATGAGTGAATTGGCCAAAACACTCCCGTTCAGACCGCCCTCGGCCTCTGCGTGGGCCTGAGAGAGCTCACGAGCAGCCGGCTCATCACCAGGCCGATGAGTGCACCGGCACCGCCAGCTATGCCGATGGGCAGGCGCCAGTCTTCGACGATTTCGAAGGCGGGAGTGGCGCGCTCCATGACGGTGAGAGAATCAGGATCCGTGTCGATGGAGGTCTGGAGCTCTGCCGCCTTCTCCGACTTTTGCTCATAGGCCTGTTTTAAAGCGTCTAATTTTTCGGTGAGCACCCGGAGTTCCGTAGCGGCGGCTTCGTGGCGCTGGACCTGGGCTTCCATGTCCTTGATTTCGAGCTCGATGGCAGACAGCCGGGTTTGCAGCAGGGCGCGTCCTTCATCGTTTTCGGCCATGGTGCTGATGATGAGGCGGCGTTCGTCACGCTGGTTTCGCTGCGTGGTGAGGCGGGCCTGGAGGCGTACTTGGTCTACGTTGGCGCTGACCGAGCCCGCACGCGCTTTCTCCAAAGCGGTTTCAGTTTCCTTCATCTCCTTTTGCAAAGCGGCCACTTCGTTGAGCACCTTCTGAAGCTCCGGGCCCTGCGCCTCCTCACGAGTGCTGTGCCTGAAGGCAAGGAACTCATCAACCAAGGCATCGAGAAAGGTCCGCGTGTACCTGGGTTCCTGCCCGTTCGCACGGATGACAAGAATGCCGCTGCCCTTGGTCTGGGTGGCACGGATGGTCACATGACTCTCTGCGAGATCTGGGTTCAGTGCTTTCACACGCTCCAAAGCGCGCTGGCTCATTTCAGCAGTTTCCAGGAGCTCAGCCATGGTGCCGCCGCTCTGCGTTTTCTCCTCCAGCTCCTGATTGATGACCTGTAAGTTTACCGAAAGCTTTGCCTCCGAATGAAACGCCTGCGCTGTGCCTTCGATGCGGTAGGCTTCAAAAACTGTGCCGATGCCTGCGCCGATGAGAGCGCAGACCAGAATGATGACGAGGCGAAGAAAGAGGCGAAAGATACTCATGGGCAAATTTAATTCTTCCCGATTCCGATAGAGCGGCCGCTGGTGATGTGGGTCAGATCGCCGTTGGTATCTGCGGTGGCTTGGGAGCCTGTAGGATGAGGAAACTCAGAATCAGGCCGACAAGAGCGCCCAGCAAGCCGCCACCTCCGGCACCTACTGCGATGGACCGCTGCATATCCTCGACGTTTTCGAAGGCAGGAGTGGCACGTTCCTGAACGGCGACGTAGTCAGCGCTTGTATTGAATATGGACTGTATTCCCTCGACTTTTTCGAACAATTTATCATAAGCCCCTTTGTCTAACTCCGCTTTTTCTGTGGCAGTCCGCAGTTCGAAGAGGTCTTGCTCAAGACGCTGCATATCAGACTCGATGCCCTGGATTTCCGATTCGAGGGCTCGGAGCCTGGTCTGCAAAGGCGCACGAGCAGCATCGTTTTCTTCCATGGTTTTGAGCTCGAGGCGGAGATCGTCGCGCTGGTTGCGCTGCGAGATGAGACGTGCCGCGAGCCGCTCCTGCTCTGATTTGGCGCTCACGGTGTCCGCCGTTTTCACCCTGGCACGCACCTTCACCAGCTTCTCCATGGAATCCTCCATGTCTTTTTGCTTGGCGACCACCGCTTGGAGAAACCGCTGAAGCACCTGTCCCTGCGCCTGTTCACGAATGCTCTGCCGGAAGGAAATGAACTCATCCAGCAAAGCATCGAGAAAGTGCTTGGTGTATTTGGGTTCAGATCCGGTCGCGATGATGTTGATGATGGCGCTGCCCTTGCTCTGGACGGCACGGATGCTCACATCGCTGACGTCGATGTCTGGATTCAATGCTTTCACACGCTCCAAGGCGCGGCGGCTCATTTCAGCGGATTCGACGGTTTCGATGATCGTCCCATAGAAGTCCTGCTGCTGTTCGCGCCAGGTGATGCTGTCGTTAAATTCCAGTTGTCCGCCTGCGACGAGCTTTGCGATCGAGCAGAATTCTGGCGCCGTTTTGGTGATGAGGAGTGCTTGCAGGGCTATGCCGATGATTGCGCCAATGACAGCGCAGCCCAGGATGATGATCAGGCGGGGAAGGATGCGTGAGGAACTCATGGTAAAATGAATGGAGGCCTGTTCTGCCAGAATGGCGGCCCGGTGGCTAGATAAAACCAGAACCTATGACGGAGAAAGATCGTTTCTAGGTTTGTTCAAAATTTCCCTCGGGGTTTGAACGAAAAAGCCCCAGCCTTGCGGCTTGGGCTGATTCCGGAACCGCACACGGAGTGTGCGGACCACTTCGCGATGGGTATTTACTTCACGCCAGGAGTTACTTCGCCTCGGGCTTGATCTTGCCTTTCTCTTCGAGCTTGTGCTTGAACTTCTCGGTCTTGGGAGTGACGACGGAGCGGACGTAGCCCTGGTTGGGGTTGAGGGCCTTGAAATTCTGATGGTAGTCTTCGGCGGGGTAGAATTTCTTGAGCGGGGCGATCTCGGTGGCAATGGGGTCTTTCCATTTCTTCTGCACCTCGATCTTCGAGGCTTCGGCGATCTTGTGCTGCTCTTCGCTGGTATAGTAGATGGCGGAGCGGTACTGGGTGCCATAGTCGTTGCCCTGGTAGGCGGTGCCTTTGGGCATGAACTTGCCGTGGTGCTCGCCGTCTTCCTTGGTCACGCTGGTGGGGTCATGGGCGTCCCAGAAGAGGTCGATGATTTCTTTGTAGCTGACGATGGCGGGATCGAACTCGACTTTCACGACTTCGGCGTGGCCGGTGTCGCCGGTGCAGACCTGCTCATAGGTGGGGTTTTCGGTTTGACCGCCGGCGTAGCCGCTGACGACATTTTTGACGCCTTTGACGAGGAGGTACTGCGCCTCGACGCACCAGAAGCAGCCGCCGCCGATGATGGCGGTTTCGGTTTTGGGAGCTTCAGCTGCAGAGGAGGTCGGGGCAAGGGAGGCCATGAGAAAGAGGGTGAGGAGGGTGAGCGCGGTTTTCATGGAATGGATACGAACGAGTTGGGGAGATGAGTCAATCATCCGTCCTATGTGAGGCGAAACTTTCGGCGGAATTCCCGAAAAGGGGATGAATGCCGCAAAGAGACGCAAAAAAGGAGCAAAAAACCAGAGCACTGGAGTCCGATACTTTTTTGCGTTTCTTGGCACCCATCTCTATTCTGTCTCAATGGATGAACTTTCAACTCTCTGCGCCCGTGTGGGCGAAACGAAACTGCGTGAGATGGTGACGGCGTTTTACCGGCGTGTGCGGGTGGATGATGTGATCGGCACGATGTATCCGCCGGATGACTGGGAAAATGCGGAGAAGCGGCTGGCGGATTTCATCGTGTATCGCTTCGGCGGGCCGCAGACCTACATCGAGGAGCGCGGGCATCCGCGACTGCGCGGCAGGCACATGCCCTTTTCCATTGGTGAGGCTGAGCGTGACCGCTGGATGAAACTGATGGGCGAGGCGATGCGCGAGGTGGCGGTGCCAGACCCCGAGGCGCCTGTCATCGAGACGTTTTTTGCGCAGGTGGCGGACATGATGCGGAATCGTGAAGGGTGAATCGCTGCTTGTCAGGCCGTGCTGCCACAGGAAGATGAACCTATGAGCCGATATCTTTGCATTGCAGTGGCGCTGATCGCGACACTTTCCGCCTGCGTGATGGATCTGACGCGGCTGAAAAACGACCCCGTGGATTTTGTGCGACAGGTAAAGCCGATCCTGGAGGCGAGCTGCCTGGAGTGCCACCAGCATCAGTATGAGTTTGCCGGACTGAATCTGGAGACCCAGGCGCGGGCGATGAAGGGCGGGCGCAGCGGGCCGGTGATCGTGCCAGGTGCGCCGCACCAAAGCCTGCTCTACAAGGTTCTGCTGCTGGGGCATAACAACCCCGTGGCCATGCCGCCCACCCCTGAACGAATGGAACGCGAAAACGAGCAGACCCTTCACGACTGGATTCAGCAGGGCGCGAAATGGCCGGAGGGCGTGCGCCTCACACCTCCGCAGGACTGGAAAAAATCACGTTCATAACATCCCATGGCAAAGACCCCTGTTCTCATTCTCGCTCCCTTGCCGGACTTCCTGATGCAGCCGCTGCTGGCGGCGTACGAGTGTCATGATTACTTTCATGCGGAGGACAAGGCGGCTCTGCTGGCCCAGGTGGGGGCGGAGATTCGCGGTATTGTGATGTCCGGGGGCAGTGTGTCGCCTGTTCCATTGCTCGAGCAGCTGCCGAAGCTGGAAATCATGAGCGTGTTTGGCGTGGGGTATGACGGGGTGCCGGTGGACTGGTGCCGGGCGAATGGCATCCGGGTGACGAACACGCCGGACGTGCTGACGGAAGACGTGGCGGACACGGCCAGCGCGCTGGTTTTGATGACGAGTCGGCGCTTGATCGCGGCCAACCGTTTCCTGCTTGCGGGTGCGTGGACGAAGGGGCCTTTCCCACTGGCTTATGCACTGCGCGGCAAGCTGGCGGGCATCGTGGGCCTGGGGCGGATTGGCAAGGCGATAGCGCACCGGCTGGAAGCCCATGGGATGCGCATCGCGTATCATGGCCGCACGCGGCAGGAGGTGAGCTGGGAGTATGTTGACTCACTGCTCGCACTGGCCCAGGCGGCGGATTTCATGATTGTGGCCACGCCGGGTGGTGCGGCGACGAAGCACCTGATCAATGCGGACGTGCTGTCAGCACTGGGCACGAAGGGCACGCTGATCAACATCGCGCGTGGTTCGGTGGTGGATGAAGCAGCGCTGATTGCGGCGCTGCAAAACGGCACGATTCGCGGGGCAGGGCTGGATGTGTTTGAAAACGAGCCACAGGTGCCGGAGGCGCTGATGCAGTGCGACAACGCGGTGCTGCTGCCACATCTGAGCAGCGGCACCCATGAGACGCGTGCTGAGATGGCGCGGCTGGTGGTGGAAAATCTGGCGGCGCATTTCAGCGGCAGGGCCTTGCTGACACCCGTGTGCTGAGGTGTTTCCCCCTGTCGGTTTTGGCAGATTGCCTGCTTGCCCTTCCAGCTTGTTCCACTATTAAGCCACATGGGTAAATTCATCCTCGGAGCAGTTCTCACCGCCATGACCGTCTTCGTCTGGGAGGCGGTGTCGTGGACGGCCATTGGCTGGCATCAAAATGGATTTCGCGCCTTCCGTGATGAATCCACCGTTTCAGAGGCCATCAAGGCCAACGTGACCTCCGGCCATGGCATCTACCTGCTGCCTGCCATGGGTGAGGCACCGAAAGTCGCCACCGCCGAGGAAAAGAAGGCCTTCGAAGCCCAGCAGAAGAGAGCGATGAAGGAAGGTCCCTACGTGTATGCCATCGTCCGTCCGGGCAGGGGAGATTACAGCATGGGGATGAACATGACCTTGAGTTTCATCCGCTGCCTGGTCTGCGCCTTTTTGATCGCCGGGCTGATGTCCCAGGCAACGTTGTCCTATCCAGCGCGCATCGCCTTCGCGGCGGCAGCAGGATTGTTTGCCGGCCTGACCTCCGACCTGCCGATGTGGATCTGGTTTGAAAATCCGGGCCGTGACGCGGTGGTGAACATCGCGGATCACCTGATCGCCTGGATCCTCGGCGGCGCGGTGCTGGGCATCTTTGTGGGCAAAGACCCGGTGGCGGAACGCTGATACTGGTGCGGAAGTGCCATCTCGCTCTTCTTTCTTCGAGGATGTACTGGATTTACAGGCATTGATCGGAATGACGAATGAGTAAATCCGAAGGACTAAAAAATGACGAAGGACCAATGACGAAGTTTGCAGCCTGAGATGCGGCGACAACCTTCTTCGACCGCATGCAAAGTGTTGATGCACATGCTGCGAGTTCATACCAGCCCTTCGGATTTCGGCCTTATTTCGTCATTCGGATTTACTCATTTGACATTTATTTGCAGCCGCTGGTCTTCAGCACGGCCAGCGCTACTTCATCGGGTGTGACCAAGGTCATGCAATTGTAGTGGCCAAAGGGGCACTCACGCTCAAAGCAGGGACTGCAGGGCACCTTGTGCTGGATGACAGTGTGGCGTTCGCCGAGCGGGCCGGTTTCAATGGGGCAGGTGGAGCCGAAGATGCTCACCGTGGGAATGCCAAGCGCCGCTGCCAGATGCATGGTGCCGGTGTCATTGGTGAGCAGGAGCTGGCATTCGCGGAGTTTGGCGATGAGCTCAGAGAGCCGGGTTTTGCCCACGAGGTTTTCATGCGGGGCTTGCAGCATGGCGGAGAGCTTTTCGCCCATCTCCTTCTCCCCGGGGGCGCCAAACAACTGCCAGCGGAACTGCGCGTGCTGGGCTGAGATTTGGTTCACCACGGCGGCGAAGCGCTCCAGCGGCCAGCGCTTGGCGGGGCCGTATTCGGCACCGGCACAAACGCCGACACGGATGGTGCCATCCGTCGAAACCGGCGCGGTGCCGGAATCCCACAGGCCGGGCTGCTCGATGTCGGCACCGATGCCTGCGGCGATGCGCAGGTAGCGGTGCGCGTGGTGCTCCTTGTCGATTTTGACCTGCGGCTCCTTGATGATCTGATTGAGCAGTTTGGCACGGAAGGACCCTCTGACACCGACACGGCGGGGGATTTCGGCGAGCCAGATTTCCAGCGTGCTGCGGGTGGAATTGGTGCAGAGCACGGCGGCGTCAAACTCCACCCCCGTGGCCTTGATGCGCCTGGCCACGGCAAAGAGGCCTTCTTTGGCGGGTTTGGCGATGTAGCGCGAGACTTCGGGCATGGAGAGCCATAGCTCCTCAAGCTTGTCCGGACCGAGGATGGTGATCTTCATGTCCGGCCGGCCGCGTTTGATGGCCCGGACCATGGGGAAGGCCATGCAGGCATCACCGAGCCAGTTGGGGCTGCGGATGAGCAGCTCAAACGGCTGCAGGCGGCTCATGTCGTAGTCCGGGGGAAAGGCGATGCCACGGCGATAGGTTGAGAGCAGGAATTTCGGCTTCGGCAGCTTCCAGCGGTTGTGCACCCAGAACCAGTTCGTGGGCTGTGCGCGGATCAATTGTTCGGCCGCCTGATTGATGGCCACGGTCAGGCCTTCGGCGGTGGGCTCCGCTTCTGCGGACTTCACTTCGGGCGCGCAGACGAGCCGCCAGCGGGCCGGGCCGTCGTCATAGACCATCATGGGCAGCACGGCAGCACGAGTGCGGATTGCCATGAGCGCCGCAATGGTGGTGGTGGAGGCCAGCCGGTCGAAGAACGGGCACCACAGACCATGGTCGCCGGCATGCTGATCCACCAGCACACCCACCTGACCGGCATCCCGGATGAACTTCATGGGTGCGTTGAATCCTTCCTGACGGTTAAACAATGTATAACCGAGCTTTTCGCGCCGACTGCGAACATGGTCATTGAGCCAGGGATTGCGCAGGGGCTGGAAAATCGCTCCGGCTTTGTGCCCGCGCACATACAAGGACGGCACCTGGGTCAGGATCTCCCAGCAGCTGATGTGCAGCACCAGATTCACGATGGGGCGTTTGCCGTCGTCGTAGGCCGCCTGTGCATTCTCGATGCCCTCGGCCCGGACATGGCGACAGATTGCCGCCTCGGTCATGAGCGGCACTTTGAATCCGCACAGGATGTTCGCGTACATGCTCTTGGTGTGTTCACGTGCCAGGCTGCGAAGCTCGGCGTCACTTTTCTCATGGCCAAAGGCGATGCGCAGGTTGTGCAGCACCAGCTTGCGGTATTTGCGGCTGAGAGCATAGGCCACGGTGCCAAAGGCACGACCTGCATACCAGATCACGATGAGCGGGAGGAGCCACAGCACGCCTTCGATGCACCGGAACAGTGCGTAAATCAGCCACTGCACGGTGCGCTTATATAAACTGGCAGAATCTTTGGCGCGGCCCATGGGGCTCTTTATGCCGCAACGCCTCCGAGCACGCAACCGTTCATGCGAGATCAGCCGGAACTGCTTCGTTTGGCCTTGGATGCACCGCCTTTTTCTCCTGCTCATGACTTGCTGCCCGCTGCTGCATGCCGCCGCCGCGAAGCCGAACATCGTTTTCATCATGGCGGACGATCTCGGCTGGGCGGACGTGGCTTTTCACGCCGGCAATGCGCCCACGCCGAACCTGGACAAGCTGGCCCGGGAAGGCCTGGAGCTGACACATCACTACGTGGCGCCGGTGTGCAGCCCCACGCGTACAGGCTTGATGACTGGCCGCTACTGGAGCCGCTTTGGCGTGACCACCCCGCAGAATGAACGGGCGCTGCCGTGGGACACGGTGACGCTGCCGCGCGCGCTGAAGTCGGTGGGCTATGAGACCTGCATCACCGGCAAGTGGCATCTCGGTTCGAAGTCCGAGTGGGGGCCGAATCACTTTGGCTTTGACCACAGCTACGGCTCGCTGGCGGGCGGGGTCGGCCCCTGGGACCACCATTACAAGAAGGGCGAATACACCGAGACGTGGCACCGCGATGAAAAACTCATCAAGGAGCCCGGGCATGTGACGGACTTGATCACGAAGGAGGCTTGTGAGTGGCTCGCGGCACGGAAGGACGCCCCGTTTTTCCTCTATGTGCCGTTTACCGCCGTGCATCTGCCGGTGAAGGAGCCGGAGGAGTGGTTGTCCAAGGTGCCTGCGGGCATCACGGGCGCTGTGGCACGCCATTACGCGGCGTGCATCATGCACCAGGATGCGGCGGTGGGCCAGATCGTGGCCGCGTTGGAGAAGCATGGGCAGCGCAGCAATACGCTGCTGGTTTTCACCAGCGACAACGGCGGCAGCACCGCTGAAAACAACGGTCAGGCCTACCCGCCCGATGATTACCCGACGGGCCCTCTGCCCGGGAACAACCTGCCGCTGCGTGGCGAGAAAGGCAGCGTCTATGAAGGCGGCACCCGCGTGCCCTGCATTGTCAGCTGGCCCGGCAGGCTGCAACCCGGCAAAAGCGACGCCCCGGTGCAGATCATCGACTGGATGCCCACCTTCTGCGCACTGGCCGAATTCAAACCGGCCCAGGACCTGAAATGGGACGGCGTGAATCTCTGGCCGCAACTGGCCGAGGGAGCGCCGCCGCCGCCACGCACGCTGTACACCACAGGGCCCGGCTTCAAGTCACGCGCGCTGCGCTGTGACCCCTGGAAGCTGGTGGTGCATGGCTCCGCCGAGAAGGCGAAGTTTGAGCTCTATGACATCATCGCTGATCCCCATGAAACCCAGGATCTGGCCGCGCAAAAGCCTGATCAACTGGCTGCGATGAAGGAGCGGCTGGCCGATGCGGCCAAAGCGGATCGCGATGCCGAGGCGAAGGATTGAAAAGTACTCCTGAGCTTTAGCTCGGCCTGGAGGTTTGGGAGAAGCGGCACTTTCCAGAGCGAGCTAAAGCTCACGAGTACTTTACGAAAAACGGGCGGTGCCTTCGCACCGCCCGCTGGAAAGATCACTATTTGGTGAAATCCTATTTCTCCACCCAGCGCACGGCTTCCATGAGCAGTTCGCGAGCGGAAGCGAGGCCGAGCTTCTGACGGATGTTGGCCTTGTGGGCATCCACCGTCTTGGCGCTGAGGGCCAGCTTTTCTGCAATGCTGTGGGAGTCGAAACCGCGGCCCACCATCTCGAAGATTTCGAGCTGACGGTCGCTGAGCATGCGGGCAGGTTCGCCACGGGAGCCGCCGCGAGGGCCGCCACCGGAGACGATGCTGCCGAGCAGGGAAGCGCTGAAGAAGAAGGAACCAGCAGCCACCTGACGGAGGCCCTGAAGCACGCGAGTGCTGGGTTCGCCCTTCATCACATAGCCCATGGCACCAGCGCGCAGGCAGCGTTCCGCGTACACATTTTCATCGTGCATCGAGTACACGAGAATCTGCATGTTTGGATGGCTGGCACGCAGCTTTTTGATGAGGTCCACACCACTGCGGTCCTTCAACGTAATGTCGAGCACGACTACGTCGGGCTTGAGTTTGGCGATTTGCTGCAGCGCTGTATTGGCGTCTTCAGCACTGCCGATGACCTGCATGTCTTCCTGCTGGTCGATTAGTTTCTTAAGCCCTTCGATAACGATAGGGTGGTCGTCGAGTATATAGATTTTGCTTTTCACGGTCGTATTAGAAGACTCATTTTCAAAAGAATGTCAAGCTTGCGTTCTTAAGAAAGTTTGAGCAAAGAATGCACTCCATTGCTTTTCAACGTTTGAGAGCATGGTCATTTGACCCAAAACCACCCCGCCGGGAGACCCTAAAAACGGATTTCAGGTGCCTAAATGCTCCCCCCCAAGGTTTTCCTGAATCAACCGTCATGCACGCACACGCCATGAAACACTCCATCCATACCGATACCCCCACGATTGGATTTCAGATTGCTCCCATGATCGATGTCGTCTTCGTCATCATGCTGTTTTTCATGGTGATGGTGGGCAGCGTGAAAGTGGAGCGTGAACTGAAAACGAAACTCCCGGGCGAACGTGACGTCACGCAAACCGTCCAGTTCCCCGCTGAAGAAATCACCATCGGCATTCTCGAAGACGGCACGGTCACGCTGAATGAGGAGGCTTTTGATTCACCGAAAGACAAAGCCCTGCCCATGCTGACCCGCACACTGCGGCGGGTGGAGGCTTCTTCCGCGCAGCAGAATCAGCTGGTACTCGTGACCATTCAGGCAGAGGAGCAGGCCAGCTACGAACGCGTCATCGATGTGCTCAACTCGCTGCATCAGGCGCAGATTCAAAACGTGACCTTCACCGTCGGCAGCGAGCCGCTTTGATCTCCGCCGACAGGCCCGGGCCTCAGCACGCGTTCTTTGCGCATGTCACGCTGCCTTCTCTTCCTGCTGCTGCTTTCAGCCAGTGCCTTCGCGCAGCTTGCCAACCGCCCGCCGGTACCGCAGTGGCTTTCGGCTCCTGAAGCTGGCGCGACGTTCACCCAGGCGGTGAAACACGAGGGCAAGCTGCTCAAAGCGGTGCTGCTCACCGCCAGCGATGCCACGGTGGAGATCGTGCTCGATGGCAAGAGCATCGCCACCGTCAAAGCCGCTGACGCTGCGACGGGCACGGACCTCACGCAGCAGCTTGGTGATGGCAAAGCTCATCAACTTGGGCTGCGTGTGCCGGGCAAAGCGAAGACCGCCGCGCGGCTGGAACTCAATGGCGACCTCGCCGCCGTGCGCTGGATTGTCACGGATGCCACGTGGCAGAACGCCGTGGTGAGCGGCCCCACCGATGCCGATCCGGCCACGAACCCCTTCGATTTGAAGAAGACCTTTGATGCCTACAACTCCTGGCAGCTTGCCAAACCCGGCGCGCAGAATCAGGCCACCGATCCCGCCACGCTAACAGTGCCACCGGGTTTCAAAGCGGAACTCATCCGCTCCGCGCAGCCCGGTGAAGACTCGTGGGTGTCGATGGCCTTCGATCCCGAAGGGCGCATCACGCTGGGCAAAGAGAAGAAGGGCCTCATTCGCCTCACGCTCAGTGGCAGCGGCGATCAGAAGATGGAAGTCATCGACGACGAACTGCTGGAGTGCCGGGGGCTGCTCTATGCGCACGGCTCGCTCTTCGCGAATGCCAACAACTCGAAAACGCTCTTCCGCCTGACCGATGCCGATGGCGACGGTGTTTTTGAAAAACGCCAGGCGCTTGTGCAAACCGGAGGCGGCGTGGGCCATGGCCGCAATCACATCAAACTCGGCCCGGATGGCGACATCTACGTGGCGCATGGCAACAACGTGCTGCTGCCCAAGAACCTCGATCCTGATTCGCCGCTGAAGAACTACGCGAATGACCAGCTCATCCCGAACCCATGGGATGGCAGTATGTTCGATGGCAATGTGGAGCTTCCCGCCGGCCACATCCTGCGGGTGAAGCCGGATGGGAGCAAGGTCACGCTGCTCGCGGGTGGGCTGCGCAACCCGCTCGATATTGCCTTCAATCATGAAGGCGATCTCTTCACCTTTGATGCCGATATGGAGCGTGACGTCGGCACGCCGTGGTACATGCCCACGCGGGTGCTGCAGATTCTTCCCGGCGGTGATTACGGCTGGCGGCGTGGTACGGGGCGTTTCCCCGCATGGTATGCCGACACGCTGCCCAGCGTGATCGACATTGGGCTGTCGTCACCCACGGGGATCTTTTTTGGGTATGGGGCCAGGTTTCCAGCCAGGTATCAAAACGCGCTCTTTCTTCTCGATTGGAGTTACGGACGGATCATTGCGGTGCATTTCACCTGGAATGGTGCTTTGACGCCACCGAGGCAGGAAGACTTCATCAGCGGCAGGCCCTTGAATGTGACGGATGGGTGTGTCGGTCCAGACGGAGCCATGTGGTTCATCACCGGTGGCCGAGGAACCCAGAGCGGACTGTATCGTGTGGCATACACAGGTGACGACATTCAGAAAGCCGCACCCGTGAAGGGGAATCGACACTCGGAAGAAATCACCCAGTCCACGAAGAGGTTGAATGGATCCATGCGTGCGTCGAGTGAGCCGGAGCCAGACCTGGATTTCATTTTGCGGATGCTCAGGGGTTGGTCAACTCCCGCCGAAACTCGGTTTGCAGCCCGCCTCGCACTCGAACGCATTCCCGCAGACCAATGGAGACAACGGGCGTTCAGTGAAAGTGAGAAAGACGCGTCGATGGCCGCCCTGCTGGCCCTGGCCCGGGTGGGAACAGCGGACGATTTGTCACCCCTCCTGCAACGGGTCGTGACGTTATTCCGAGACGAAGCTTTTTCGGTGCATGCGCTTCGCGTCATCAGCGTGGCCTGCTCGCGGCTCGGAAGACCGAGTGCTGAAGATCAACGCAGGCTGTTGAACCACGCGGAACTCTCTTATCCGATCTTTGCACAAGGAGAGCTTGCTGCGGACCCGACACCGCAAAATCGCGAACTCTGCCGCCTTCTGGTCTATTTGAAATCCCCCACGGTCATCGCGAAGACGATGCCTCTCCTCCAAGCGGCCACGACTTCGGAGGACCTCTTGTTTTACCCGTTCATGCTGCGCTACCTCAAGGAGGGCTGGACGCTGGAGCAGCGGCGGGTGGTGTTTGAGGCGCTGAACAAGGCGGAGAAGATGAACGGGGCATCCACCTTCTTCAAAGCGATCAGCGACACGCGCAGCGAGCTGGCGGCGGCGCTGAAACCGGAGGAGGCGGCTCAACTTGCGGCGGTGATCTCACCGGCGAAGCCTGCGGCGCTCTCCCTGCATGCGCTGCCGGGGCATTCGTTCAAGAACTGGACGCTGGAAGATCTGGTCCCGCTGCTGGCGAAGATGGATGCGAAGACGCGCAGCCGCGACAGCGCAAAGGACGCTCTCATTCGTGCGCAGTGCGTGTTCTGCCACAAGGTGAGCAACGACCCCACGCTGCCAGCGGGTGTGTTTGGGCCGGACCTCGTGCAGGTGTCCGCGCGCTTCAACCGCCGTGACCTGCTGGATCACATCCTGAACCCTTCCAAGTTCATTGACGAAAAATTCCGCTACGTGACGGTGAAGACGAGCGATGGCAAAACGATCACCGGCAGCCTGGAGAGCGAGGACGATGAACGCGTGGTACTGAAGCCGAATCCGCTGGCACCTGAGAAAAGCGAAATCGCGAAGGCGATGATCCAGGAGCGGAGCGTGTCCGAGATTTCGCCGATGCCGCCCGGATTGCTCAATTCACTGAAGGCGGATCAGATTCTGGACCTGCTGGCGTGGTTTGAGACTATGCAGTGAGCTTATTCTGTTGGTTCCCAGACAAGGTCTTGGGACAGCAGTGTGCAATGAGCCATTTTATCGCGATCGATAGAAACATCGAAAAGTGCAGAACTCACCTTGGCCGTGTTTGACCATGTATTCGAATTAGAGTGCGGTCATTCGGAAACATCTTTTGACAACACACCAGCGGATGCACAAGTTATGACCGCCTACGTTTATGCGTCAGGTCCCTGCGAAGGTTAGGGGAAGAACTGCAGCTGCAGCAACCAATGAAGAACCATCTTCGAAAAAGCTTTGTTATTTTTGGGACAATTGCTCTCGTTTTGATTGGGACAACAGCTTACTTTGAAAGTTCGCACAGAGGCAACATAGCGCCTAAAAGCATACAACCATGGTGGAAAGACTATTCTCTACCGCTTCCAAAGTCAGGTGCCGTCAAGGTTCCGAACGAGGTTTTGATCGAAGCAGGTATCTTGAATGATTTAACATGTGTTTTTGAGGGGAAAAGCTATTCAAAGAATGACTTTTTCACCTACCTTCGTGAGAGAAAGAAGCACTTGGCCCAAGAAGGCAAAACTCTCTTCGTGATCGGTCACGCCGGCCCCGGATTGGACATGATGTCAGCCTCAACAGCCTTCAATCCCATCGTAGGATCGAAAAATTTTATGTTCAAAAGCAAAGCGGAAGATTGACAAGTATCGATGTAATTTTGAACGAAAGCGACTGCGTAACCCTGACCTTGGTCTGCATGAAAACCTGCCGGGAGGACCCTCCCTCTTGCTTATCGGTGAAATCCGCAGTTGAACATGCGCATGTCTCCTGACGTACGCAGACCCTCCACGCTTCGCTTCGCGCAGCGCGTGATCGCGCTGCGGGAATGCTGGTTTCCTTTGCCAGCGAAGGGGCGGTGCTGAAGCCGAATCCGCTCGCTCCGGAGAAAAGCGAAATCGCCAAGGCGATGATCCAGGAGCGCAGCGTGTCCGAGGTTTCGCCGATGCCCGCCGGATTGCTCAATTCTCTGAAGGCGGAGCAGATTCTGGATTTGCTGGCATGGTTTGAGACTATGAAGTGAAATGTTTAGTGAGCTTGCAAGGGTTACGCATTGACACTGCGATGAAGTTCGAGTTTGACTGGGCAAAATTTATTTAAACGCGAGATTTATGAGCGCCCAATGCTGTCAACATCCTGAAACCCCGGCCGTCGGACATTGCACCGGCTGTGCGGAAGCCTTCTGTGGAAACTGCCTGCTGGAACTGGGCGGCAGCCTTTACTGCGGCTCATGCAAGGTGCTGGCCCTGGGCGGACGGACCCCGATGCTGGAGAAGATGATGAGCCCCTGTGAGGAGGCCGGCAGTGCGATGTCCAGCGCGGTCATCGGCTTTTTCATCTTTGGTTTCATCCTGCAGCCGATGGCCATCATCAAAGCCTTTGGTGCGCGCAAACAAATCGCGGCCAATCCGCTGCTGACAGGCTGGGGCAAGGCGAACGCGGCGCTGACGCTGGCCTTGATCGGCCTGACCCTGACCATCCTGAACTTCGTCGGCAAAGTCTCGCAGTGAGGAAGCAGTCTTTTTAACCCGAGTCCATACGCCCCATGTCTCTGCCACCCCCCCGCCTGCCACCGGTGTTTCGCCCCACCTTCAACGCGATACGGGAGGGCACGAACTGCAGCATCCATCCCACGGCCCAGGCGACGCTGAAGTGCATGTGCTGCAGCAACTTCATGTGCCCGACCTGTGACTTTGCGCTCAAAGGCGGCATCCATGTCTGCCCGAACTGCGCCATGTCCTCCGCAGTGCAGGGTCTCGGCCCCCGCCGTAAGCGCAATGTAGTCTGGGGCTATGTACTGGCGAGCATCGCCACCATCTGCCTGGCGGCCTTGATGAGCGGGCTGATGGCCGAGTACTTCATCGGAATGAATGAAACGGTGGCCGGGCTGGTGTTCAGCCTGTTCACCTTTGTGCCTGCCGCGATCGGTTTTGGGGCGTCGAGCAGCGCCTGTGAGCGGCACCTGCCCAACCCCATGTCCATCAAAGGGGCGATCATTTGGAACGGCCTGCTGCTCGCGGCCTTCATGGCGCTGACCATCATCGGCAATCTCTCGTAAATCCTTCCCACTTTAAGCCACTGAGTCATGCCCGACATACAGGTCCGTGTTCTTGATGTTTCTGGAAGCCGCAGCAATGACGTGCAGGCGCCGGATGATGTACCCGTAAACCGCATTCTGGCAGTGCTGGTGGAGCGTCTCAACCTGCCGCTCAACAGCCCCGATGGGCAGCTGATGAGCTACAAGCTGCACCACCGGCGCAGCGGCACGCAGCTGCTGGATCATGTCACGCTGGCACAGGCGGGAGTCATGGGCGGGGACGAACTGCGGCTGCAACCCGAGATCACCGCCGGCTGCTGAGCATGAGCGATCCTCTCAACGTAGTTTCGCTGCGGGAGGGACGTTTTGCCCGATTTGAAGCGGTGTCCTGGTGGAGGCAGGAGCGCCTGCGGAACGCGCGTGTGCTGGTGATTGGCGCCGGGGCGCTGGGCAATGAGGTGCTGAAGAATCTGGCGCTGCTGGGCGTGGGTCACGTGGCCGTGGCGGACCTGGACCACGTGGAGCTGAGCAATCTAAGCCGCTCGGTGCTTTACCGTGAGACGGATGAAGGACGGCCCAAGGCCGAATGCGCCGCCAAGGCAATGAACGCGATTCACCCAGGAACGCAGGTCACGCCGCTGATCTGCAACGTGCTGGCGGATCTCGGACTGGGCTGGTTTCGCTGGGCAGATGTCGTGGTCGGTGCGCTGGACAACCGCGAGGCGCGGGTGTTCGTCAACAGCGCCTGCGCACGCACCGGCCGTGCCTGGGTGGATGGCGGAATCGAGGTGCTGCAGGGCATTGTGCGTGGCTTCTTCCCGCCCCAAACCGCCTGCTACGAATGTACGATGAGCCAGGTGGACTGGGATCTGATTCAAAAGCGGCGCTCATGCACCATGCTGGCCAAGCGCGCACTCGCGGAGCGTGGCACGCCCACCACGCCCACGACCGCCTCGGTCATCGGTGGCATTCAGGCGCAGGAGGTCATCAAACTGCTGCATGGCATGGAGGCGCTGACCGGACGCGGCTTCTTCTTTGATGGTGCCCAGCACCAGTCCTACACGATGACCTACCCGGTGAATCCGGACTGCCCGTGGCATGAACCCGCCGCCGACATCATCCCTTTGGACACGGCCGGAGGAAACACGCCGCTGACACAGATCGCGGCGGAAGCCACGCAGCGCCTGGGTGGACTGGACGCCCTGGATCTGAGCCGTGAGCTGGTGGAGGCCATGGAATGCCCGGCCTGCGGAACTCAAACCGCTGTGTGGCGTGCCGTCGAGCATGTGAGCGAAGATCAGCTGCTGTGCCCCGGCTGTGGCGGCGCGTGTGCGCCGCGCCTGGTGCACAGCCTGCCAGCCGGAAGCCCGATGCTGGAGCGCACCGCACGTGAACTGGGCCTGCCCGCCTGGGATATTCTGTGGGCACGCCATGGCGAGCAGGCGCTGGGCTTTGAACTGGCCGCCGATTCTCCTTTTGCCAAAACCTCCCCTGCCAACCCAGCCCTGTGAGACCATGAAGAAATCTTCTTCTGCCAGCAACAAAGCCGCCGCCGCCGATGTGAATGTGACGCCTGCTGCAACGGTGAACAAGCCGGTGCGCAAATCCTTCCCGGGGCCTCGTGGTGCTCATGCGCCACTGCGGGTAGGCGTGGACCGTGAGGCGCAGGCGGAGATCGTCGCGCATGCGAAGGAGTCTCTGCGTGCAGAAGTCTGCGGGGTGATGGTGGGTGAGGTGGGGCAGGATGATGAAGGCCTCTTTGTGCATGTGCAGGCGGTCATTCGCGGCACGGCGGCCAGCGGTGGCAGCACGCATGTGACCTTCACGCAGGAAACGTGGACGCTCATCCACACAGCGCTGGAGCGCGACCACCCACGCAAGCAGATGGTCGGCTGGTATCACACGCATCCGGGTTTTGGTGTGGAGTTTTCGGAAATGGATCTCTTCATCCAGCGCAATTTCTTCGCCGGACCTTCGCAGATCGCGCTGGTGACGGATCCCATCACCGGGGCGGTCGCCATCGCGGCGAACCACGAGTCCGGGGGCGTCACCTATCTGCCACGCTACTGGGTGGATGGTCGGGAGCAGACGGCCAGCGTCCCTGCCACGGCCTCCTCAGGCGGCGGGGGGGAACCGGGGAGCAGCGGCAGCACCGACGTGCGGGCGCTGGAAGACCGGCTCAATCAGATCACCGCAGCGGTGGAAGACCTGCGGACTTCCTTGTACCATTTTTTGCTCACGGTGGGAGCCGTTGTCTGTCTGGGCGTCGTCGCCATCGTGGGCTGGTACGTACGTGACCAGTTCCGCGCGCGTGTCACGCCGCCGGAAGTCAGCAGCTATGTGCCGGTGCCGGTGAAGATCGGTGACAAGACCGTCATGCTGGGCGTCGGCGTGGTGAAGTGGGACGTGCCGGATGAGCTCAATGCGCTCGTCGTCGAAATGGCCAGGCTCCAGATGGAGGAGGAAGCCAAACGCGAGAAGGAAGCGGAAGAAAAAGCCGCCAAAGAGGCCCCCAAAGAATCTTCCAAAGAGCCTGCCAAGCAACCTTCCAAAGAAGCTCCGAAAGACACTTCCAAGGAAGCCCCGAAAGAAGCCCTCAAGCCCGCCGCAGTACCATGAGCAATCCCATCATCCGCATCACCCACGAAGAGGCCGCCAGCAGCCATGTGGATGACCTGATCAAACGCCAGATGAGCCTGCGCGGTGATCCGGGCGTGACGCGCCATACGGCGCGCAGCTGGTATTACCAAAGCTGGTTTCTCTTCATGATCGTCGGGTTCATCGGAGCCATGTGCGCGTGGGGGCTGACGGAGCCGTGGTATAACGATTATGAATACACTCAGGGCGCGGTCACGGACCTGGACTACTCCTTCACCCAGGACACCACCAACAAAGACGAGGTGCTGCCTTTCGTGATGGGTCACCTCAAGGTCAATGGCGAGGACATCGTGCTGCTGCACACCACACGCGAACTGCTGCCAGACGGAACCACGCGCAAGCTGGGGCACGATCTGCTGAAAAATGGCGAAACGGCAGGGTTCTATGTGGAGTTCAAAGAGTCCCCCACCGAAGAAATTTCACTGTGCAGCTTCGTCGTGCGCTCACCACCACCCTTAGCGTCTGGAGACAAGCCCATGACCCTGCGTGCCATGGCAAAACGCAGCAACACGATCGGCCTGCTGCTGTTCTCCATCGTGGCAGGATTCATCGGCTTTTTCATTGGTGCGGCGGACGGCATCGTCTGCCGTCTGCCACGGCGTGCCATTCTCTCCGGCTTCGTCGGTTTGTTTGTCGGTCTAGTCGGGGGTCTGGTGTCAGGCGTGATCGCCAACATCGTGTACATGCCCCTCACGCAATGGGCTCTGAGCCAGGGTGGCGAGGCCGGCGGAATGAGCGCGACGGGCTTTGGCATCCAGATGCTGGGGAGAACACTGGCCTGGGGGCTGGCGGGCATGACCATGGGGCTGGGGCAGGGCATTGCCCTGCGTTCTCAGCGTCTCATCGCCTACGGCTTCATCGGCGGCATCGTGGGTGGTCTGCTGGGCGGACTGTTCTTCGATCCGGTGGACATCCTGCTTCTCGGCACGGACAAGCCGAGCGCACACATCAGCCGGCTGGTCGGGCTGGGCATCATCGGCCTCAGTGTGGGTGCCATGATCGGCGTGGTGGAGCTGCTGGCACGTGACGCCTGGCTGCAGATGACGCAGGGGCCGCTGAAGGGGAAGGAATTCCTGATCTTCAAGGACGTGATGCATGCCGGCTCCTCGCCCCGCTCAGATCTCTACCTCTTCAATGACCCGCGCATTGCCGAACATCACATGGTGATCCGCGCGGTGGGTGAGGACTGTGAAGTCGAGACCAAGCAACCCGAGTCACATCCGGTTCTGATCAATGGCCGGGCGGTCAAACGCGCGCGGTTGAAGCATGGTGACACCGTGGCGCTCGGCGGCACCCAGTTTGTGTTCCAGAAGCGCAAATCCTGAGCCCTGAACAAACCCATGAGCGAATCGACCCTTTCCGAGGCCGGCACCTGCACGATCTGCCTGACCGGCATCGACCAGGACGGAGAGCCCGTGGCCTGCCCTGCCTGCCAGGCACCCTATCACCTCGAGTGCTGGACGGAGAACCACGGCTGCGGGGTGTACGGCTGCCAGCATGCGCCGCAGGTGGAGCTGCGCACGCAGATGGAAATCCCGGTTTCTTTCTGGGGCCAGGAGAACAAGCCCTGCCCAAGCTGCCGCCAGAGCATCGCCGCAGCCGCCCTGCGCTGCCGTCATTGCGGCGTCATCTTTACCAGTGCCCAACCGCAGGACGCCGAGTCTTTTCGTGCGAAGGAAAACCTGACAGCGCGGCTGCCTGCCACGCAACGCAGCATCAAGATCCTGTTTGTGCTCTGCATTCTGCCCTTCACGGCGCCTCTGGGCGCGCTGGTCGCAGCCATCTGGTATGCGCTGCGGCGCAAGGAAGTCCGTGCGCTGCCTGCCTTCTACGGTGCCCTGTGCAAAATTGGCATCGGCATCGGCCTGCTGGAAACAGCCATCATCATCCTCATGAGCCTGCTCTACAACACCTCCCACGCAGCCTGAAACACTGAACTGAACAGCCCCACGCCATGAACCCCCGACTCCGACGTCTTCAGGCCGATTACCAAAGTGTCTCAACCGCTCTCGCTGCGCACCCCACCATCCGCCTCGCAGGCGTGGAGGGCACTCCCCCCGAACGCTACTTCATCGACTTTTATGTGCGGGGGCTGCTGCCTGAGGGTGATGACTCCTTCAAGGTCGGCGAGTCTCACCGTGCGGAGGTCTATCTGCCGCTGGATTATCCGCGCCGCCCGCCTGTATGCCGCATGCTGACCCCCGTCTTCCACCCGAACATTGATCCGCAGAAAATCTGCATCGGGGATCACTGGAGCGCCGGTCAAACGCTGCCGCTGCTCATCTCCCGCATCGCAGAGATGATCACCTATCAAAGCTACAATGTGAAAAGCCCGCTGAATGCGAAGGCGGCCGCCTGGGCGGAGCAAAACCTGAGCGCCCTGCCTCTGGACAAGCGTGACCTGACTTGCTGAGGCAGAGTTGACACGGCGCGTGGTGACCGCATACTTGCGTCATGTCCTCCCGCCCCAAAGCATCGCTGCTGCCGCGAATGGCGCGGCTGGTGATCGTGGGGACGATCTGTCTGTCTCTGGGTCTGCACTGGGCGCTGCTGCAGGGAGTCGCGTGGGCTGGCATGCTGGTCTCCTTTGCCAGCGAAGGCACAGTGATGGAGGCGGTGCAGAAAACCTTCGATGGGCAGCATGGCTGCGCGCTTTGCAAAAAAGTGAAGGAAGGCAGCAGCTCTGACCGCAAGCAGCCGCAGCAGGTGGGACAGTCCATGCAGAAGATCAACGCCGTACTGGTGGAGATGACGACCCTGACCGCCCCTGCAGGAAACACTTTCTCATTCGTGCCGCTGCACGAAACGTTGGTGCAACGCACCGAACTGCCGGAGACGCCACCGCCACGACGCGGCAGCAGCCTCCGCTCTCTGAGCTGAGCCCCATGCACGCACCCGCCGCCTGAACTCGCAGGCGTGTGACCTGCCGCGTGGCTGCAAACACCCCCATCCGCACCGCCATGCCCTGCAGGGACGCTCATGGCGTGTGAGGTCTTCAGTTCATGCGTCCCCACTCATTCATCTTTTTTATGTCCCTTTTTTCAAAACACCTCCTCGCAGCCGCTTGTCTGCTGCCCTTCACTTCGCTCATTCACGCTCAGGATTCCCTCGCACGCGGCCAGACCGTTTACATGCAGGTCTGCTTCGCGTGCCATCAGCCCACGGGCCTGGGCCTGCCGGGCATGTTCCCTCCGCTGGCCAGCTCTGACTGGGTGGCGGCGAAAAAGCCGGACCGCATCATCCGCATGGTGCTGCATGGCTTCACCGGCCCCATCACGCTCAATGGCAAACCCTTCACCTCCCCCGCGCCGCTGATGCCGCCGCAGGGCGCGGCGCTCAGTGATAAACAAATCGCTGATGTCCTGAGCTATGTGCGCAGCAGCTTTGGCAACAAGGCGGGTGCCGTCACGCCTGAGCAAGTCGCCACCATCCGCGAAGCTGAGAAGGCCCGCAGCGCGATGTGGACCGAGGCTGAAATCCTCAAAATCCCCACCGAATAAAGCGATGCCTGACTCACCTTATCCAAGTATTCGCTACACCTCCGCCGGGACTGACCTTCGCGTCAGCACCGGCTCCTGGGTGCGCATGGGGCTTGGCATTGGCATGGCCATCGCGGGCGTGCTGCTGCTGGGGCACTATGCCCGACAGGCTCTCCCGCAGGCACCGCTGCCAGTGGTCACGCAAATCAAAGGCGACCTCGAAGCCACCGAGCGCAGCGGGCAGACGGTGAAACTTTCCGCCCTGCGCGGGAAGGTCACCGTCATGGCCTGCCTGTACACCGTGTGTCCGCATGGATGCGCGGCGGTGGTGGCGCAGATGCAGAAACTCAACGCGGCCTATCGCACGCGACCGGATTTCCATCAGGTCTCGCTAGCGGTGGCACCTGAACGCGACACCTCAGACTTCCTCAAGGCCTATGCCGAAGGCGTGGGTGCGAGAACTGATGATCCTTGGTGGTTCGTCACCGGTGAGCAGCAGCGCATCTGGGACTACATGACGAACGACCTGCAACTGCAGGCTCCCGCCGCCATCCCGGAGGAGAAGCGCATCAATCCGCTCGACTTTTACGAGCACGATCTGCGCCTCGTCCTCATCGACCGCCAGGGCCGCGTGCGCGGCTACTACGCCGTCTTCCACCCTCAACCCGAGATCGCCACGATCATGATCGACAAGCTTGATCGTGACGTGCAGCGCCTGCTCGACAACCCCGCCGAATAATCACCCACCCACCTCCAATTCCATGAAACACCTTCTCACACTCGTTCTCAGTCTCATCACCCTGGCCACCTGCACTGCCGGAGATCCGGTCAAATTCGTCTATCAGGGCGAAGTCGCCGGCATCATGTGCATCCACTGCACCAACAAGGTGGAAGCTGCGATGAAGAAGCTCCCGGACGTGCAAAGCGTCAAAGTCACCCGCGACGAAAAAGGCGGACTGCCCAAGCTCGAAATCATCGCCACCAACGCGAAGATCACACGCGAAGACGCCGTCAAAGCTCTGGGGGACGATGCCAAGATGTATGACATCCGCAGCTTGAACCTCGTTAAAGCGCATTGATGACCTAGCGAAAGGCTTCTCAGGATGGCGGCTGCTTGCCGAGCTTGCGCTGCAGCGTACGGCGGTCGATGCCGAGCGCTGCGGCGGCATGAGAGATGTTGCCGCCGCAGTCATGCAGCACGCGCTGGATATGCTCCCATTCGAGTCTGGCCAGACTGGGCAGATCAGCCGCTGCGGGACGTGCGGAGGAGCCGTCGAGGCCTTCCAAGGCGGCGAGCACTTGATCTGCGCTGGCGGGTTTGAGCAGGTAGTCATCCGCGCCGAGGCGCACGGCCTCCAGAGCGCTTGGGATGCTGCCGTAACCCGTCAGAACAATCAGACGCACTTGCGGCAAAAGTTGCCGCAGCTCGGGGATGAGCACCATGCCGTTGCTGCTGCCGAGACGCATGTCCAGCACGATGCCCTGAGGCTGGGCGGCTCGTGCTTCACTCATGGCTGCGGTGGCATTCGCGGCTTGATGCACCTCGCAGCCGCGTCTCTTCAGCGCCAGCGCCAGCGTGGTGCGGAAGCTCTCGTCATCTTCAATCAACAGCACTCGCATCATTTTAAAGAAGAGGTGGATGGTTGCAAAGGCAGCGTGAGGGTCACACTCGCGCCGCCCGCCATCAGGTTGCTCACCTCGACGCCGCCATGCTGCGCCGCCGCGAGACGCCGCACAAAGAACAAGCCCAGCCCCATGCCGGCACCTTGCTCGCGCGTGCTGCGGAAGGGCTCGCCCCAGTGACTCAGCATCTCCTTGCTGAAGCCCGGACCGTGATCCTGCACGATGAAGCGCACGCTGCCGCCCGCAGCCTCCACCCGCAACGACACGGACAGAGGATCAGCGGAGGACAGCAGCGCATTGCGCAGCAGGACCAGCAGCGCCTCGCGCAGGCCTGCACAGGTGATGCGTGCATTGTGAGCTCCCTGCGTGAGTTTCACGCGCTCGCGTTGATGCGCTGGCAGGTCGCTCAAAGCCAGCGCCACGACGTCCGTGACCTCACACACGTCAGCAGATTGTCCCACGGCCTCCTGGCCCAGCTCACGCAAACGCACCAGCACCTCCTGACAGCGGGCGGCTTCGCGGGCGATGATCTCCGCGACTTCCTGAGTGGGCAGCGCTTTCATTTCTTCCGCCGCCAGCGCGATGGTGCCGAGCGGTGTGGCGAGCTCATGCGCAAAGCCCGTCGCCAGAGCCGCGACGGAGAGAAAGCGATCACGGGACTCCAGTTCGGCACGCAGTCGCGCACGCTCCTTTTGCAGACGATGAGAGCGCCGCCGCAATGACAGCAGCAGCGCGAGAATGAACATGCCCACGAGCACGATCGCCACGCCACGGCCTTGTTGCAGCAGGGCTTCGGGCACGGCTGAGCCATCCAGCATCCGCAGGGGAAGTGCATATCGCCACAGCCAGCCGCACCCCAGCGCCATCAGCGCGCCGAGGCTGATCACCGCAGATGAGCGCAGCGCCACCGCAGCGACGGTGAGCTGCACGAGATAGAACAGCGCGAACGGATTTTCCAGTCCGCCAGTCCAGTGCAGCAGGAAGGTCAGTGTGAGGGCATCCCACAGCAGCACGTGGAAAAAGCCGCCGCTCAGGTGGCCGCCGAGCACCCGCGTCCACCAAGCCAGCACCGCATTCGAAACCAGCGTGATGCCCACCGCGATCCCACAGGGCCACCACGGCACGGCCACCCCCAGCTGCTCCACCATCAGCAGCGTCACACTCTGCCCGATGGCCGCCAGCCAGCGCAGCAGCACGAGCAAACGGGATGAAAGCTCCACGCCCACCCAGACCTCGCTCAAACCAAGCCAGCGCCGCCAGCCTGGGATGGAGGGTTTGGGATGAGTGGCACTGGCTGGCATGGGCCTTCAAGGTGAACGCCACGAAGGCTTATGTCCACCTGCTGCGGCGATTTGCCACACCTGTCCCGGTTTCACTGCGCCGCCTTGCCTTTCTCCAGCATCAGCTCGGCGATCTTGCGCAGATTCGCTTCGCCCAGATGAATCATGGGCGGCATCTGCGGGAGTTCAGGGCGTTTTTTGCCGGGCGCCTTGGCCCAGGCGACGATGCCGTCAGGATTGCCCGCGTAGATTTGCGCGATCTCCGTCAGCGGTGGACCGACGAGCTTCACATTCGGCGCGTGGCAGGCGGCGCAGTTCATGAAGAGCTGCTCCGGCGTTTGCTCCACAGGCGGTGCGGCGGCGCGCTGCTTGTTGAACGCGGCCAGCGCAGCGGCGTAATGCACCGTGCGCTCTTTGATCTCCGCCTGATGCGGAGCGAGCGCGGCCTGACGATACACATGCCGCCCGCTGCCCATGCCGAGCACCACGAAACTGAACAGCACACAGATCTGCACGTAGCTGCGGCCAATCCGATCATCGCCGGACTTCAGCTCGCGAAACAGCAGCCACAACGTGAGTAAACCGACCAGCGCACCGGAAACAATGATGATGTAGAGCTGCGTGGTGATGCCCGCCGCCGGCAGCGTGAAGAGCAGCAGCGGCCCGAACACGAACTGCGCAAGGGTGACGTAGGCCGCCACTTTGTAAAAGATGCGGCGCAGCTCAGGCCGCGTGAAGCCGGGGGTGTTCTCGATCTCATGCCCCTCACGGCCAAACCAGCCCGCGAGGAAGAGCCCCGTCATGGCCAGGCTCGCGGCGATGAAGTGCAGGTAGCGTGGCAGCACATTGCCAATGCTCAGGCTGGAGAAGAAGCCGCGCACCTTCTCCCACTCCCCGGGAAACAGCATGAGGTTCACATTGGCCAGGAAGATCAGCGGGACGAACAGCAGCAGCAGCGTCGCGGCCAGGCCCACGAGCTGATGCAGCCACTTCCAGCCGCCCTGCGACCACGACTCCCACTTGTATTTGTGCAGGTAGGTCAGCAGGAAGGCCAAGATGACCAGCGGCACGATCATGAGCCACGCATGCCCCGTGAGCGTGTTCGCTGAATACCACTGCATGGTATAGACCAGGTTGATGCACAGCAGCGGCCCGATGCCCATGACCACCGCGAGGCTTTTGTTCACCGTGATCGTCCGGCCGATCGCCGCCGCCAGCCGGTCCCAGCGCGCGTCTTTGCGCCCCAGCCATTCAAAGAATGTGACGAGCACCGAGCCTCCGACCATGAGGTTCACAAACAGGATGTGAACCAGGAAGAAGATGACAAGCAGGACGGTCAGCACGCCTTCGGGCAACGGCAGCGGCAGTGGGAGATCGCGGGGGATGGGGGTGTTGGCGAGAAGAGGAATCATGGTCATGCAATCAGGGTTGGGAGGATGCGGTCATGGCCGGCGGTGCGGTTGGCGGTGCGACCACGACGCCCGTGCTCTGCGCACCGGGCAGGGATTCACGGGTGGCGCGGACTTGCTGGATGAAGGCCACCAGCGCCTCAGCCTCCTTGTCGTTTCCAGGGAAGGGCGGCATGAAGGTGCGGGTCTGGTGCATGCCTTGGATGAAGAGGGCCATGCCGCTGCTGTCCCAGTCCTTGTCCGCGCCATACATGGTGGTGAATTTTTCGATCACTCCATTGAGGCCCGTGGTGCTGTGGCAGCGCGAGCAGGCGAGCATGAAGACATCCTTGCCGCACTCGACCTTGTTCGCTTCGGTGACCTCGCGGTGCTTCGCATACGTCGCGTGTTTCAGGAGGCCTTCGCTTTGCAGAAAGGCCAGCTCGTCTTTGTGCACGCCGTTGGAATACATGTATTCACCGATGACCCAGGGCTTGCGCATGAACTCGCGGGCGCGTTCAAAATGCCCCAGCAGCCAGATGCCCATGAGGCTGGGAATCAGGAGCGCCCAGCGCGGGATCAGGAAGCTGCTGCCCAGACCGCCGAGGCCGATGGCGGCAAAGACCAGGATCGTCCAGCCGAGCAGGCTTTGAAACTGCCCGTGCCAGCTCATGAACTCCTGCGTCAGCAGCGCCACCGAGCTGTTCGCCTTCATCGTCTCCGGGATGGCGCTCCAATACCAGGTGCCGAAAAGGTACGTACCCAGCAGGCTCACCAGCACCACATGGGACATGCGGTACACCACCCAGTTCCGCAATTGTCGTGGCCCCGTGCCCTGCTCATAGCCGCGCTTTTTCTTCGTGAAAAAGAACGTGGCAAACCACACAAACACCGCCCCCATCATCAGCGCGATGAAGGTGCGGAAGCCGAGCTGCGGTGCGTAGAGCGGATTGGTCATCGCATCCCAGAAGGCGCGTGTTTGATTCCACTCGCCGGGTTTCATCATGAAGCCCAGCACGGCCACGATCAGCGCCATCGTCAGCCAGGACATGATGCTCAGCGCCACGCCGATCTTGATGTGCTTGCGCTTCTTTTCCGGCGTGTTCGCCTTCTTCCACGTCAAAAACCACCACAGGATCAGCCCCACCTCCGAGATGAACACCAGCCACTCCGCGAACCAGCCCCAGAAGAACACCCGCAGCAGCGACCCAATGGCAAAAGGTGCAAAGAGCGAGGTGGAAAGCCAGATGCCCACACCCGTCATGGCCCCGACCGTGGTGGTGACGATGAAAACAATGAACGTGATTTTGTACGCGAGCTGATCGATGTCAGGCCGGTTGTTCTTGTGCGCCCACCACTCCATCCACGTCAGCAGCGGGTACGCACCCACCGCCAGCGGATGATTGATGAGCACATGCAGGCTGGCGATGAGGCCGATGATGAGCCGGCCACCCGCGAGGTGGTCCATATAGAAGGAAGGAAAGTCCATGCCCACCCATCTCCGCCATGGGCCCGCTGAAAATGTGGCGAAATGCCGCAGTCAGCCGCGCCTCTCTGGGACTGCGGCAATTTGCCGCAGTGGCAGGCGCAGGGAAAGAAGGCCCGTGCTTGTCTTGACACGGATACTCCCGCTTCCATAATCGCCACCCATGTTTGCCCCTGCACCCGCACCTCCACGCCCCTGGCTGCGCCACGCGCAGCGCGGGACGGTGCTGATGCTGTGCCTGGCGCTGGGTCTGCAATGGGCGCTGCTGCAAGGCATCGCGTGGACGGGAATGTTGATCAGCTTCGCGCGTGAAGGATCGGTGATCGAGGCGGTGGAGAAGACTTTTGACGGGCAGCATGCCTGCGAGCTGTGCAAGAAGGTGAAGGAGGGGACGCAGGACTCCAACAACCGCGAACATGGCACGCAGGAAGAGGATGCCGGGAAGGGGCTGGCTGCGGTGCTCACGAGCACCGTGGGGCTGATTCCTCCCGCAGGAGATACGATTTCATTCGCGATGATTCGCGAAAGGATGGTGAAACGAAACGAGATGCCGGAGACGCCACCGCCACGACGCGGGCTGGTTTGACCTTGTAGAGCGGTTTTCCACAACCGCTTCTCTCCTCCATACGCCGGACTTCGAAGTCCGGCCCACCCCCATGCGCATGCCGCCTTCTCTGCGGCTGCCTTTCTCCCTCATCCATTCATGAAACCATTCTCTTTTCTCTTTTTATTCTCTCTGACCAGCGCGGCGCTCGCACAGACCGCCACCCCCAAGAAAACCCCGACGACTGACCTCAACGAAGTCGTCATCACGGCGAAGAAAGATTCGCCTTCACTCACGGTTCCAAGCCTGGAACTCCGCAAGGAACAGATCGCTGCATCCACGCCCGGCGGCGCCGGTCTGGTGGACGCGGAGTTTTACAAACGCGGCCGCGCCTCCACGCTGAAGGACGCGCTGGACTTCGCGCCCGGCGTGCTGATTCAATCGCGCTTCGGCGCGGAGGAGTCGCGCCTTTCCATCCGTGGTTCCGGCCTGCAGCGCACCTTCCATGGTCGCGGCCTCTGGTTGATGCAGGACGGCATGCCGCTGAACCTGGCGGACGGTGGCTTTGACATGCAGGCCATCGAGCCGCTGACGGCAAACTACATCGAGGTCTTCCGTGGGGCCAATGCGCTGCAGTACGGCTCGGCCACACTCGGGGGTGCGATCAACTTCATCTCCAACACGGGCTACACCGCACCTGCCTACCAGGCACGCGTGGAGATCGGCAGCTTCAACACGCAGCGTGCGCAGATTTCCTCCGGCTTTGTGAGCGGCAAGACGGATATGTATGTGAGCATCACCGCCTCCCACTCGGATGGCTTCCGCGACTGGAGCAAGCAGGAGAGCTTCCGTGTGTTTGCGAACATCGGCACCAAGATCAGCCCGAACCTGGAGAATCGCCTCTACATCACCTATGTGGACAGCAACTCGCAACTGCCCGGAAACCTGACCAAGGCGCAGATGCAGAACAACCCGCAGCAGGCGGCACCGGGATCCTTCCTCCCCACCGTGGCCGGAGGCGCAGGCTACCAGCAACGCAACTACCGGCTCTTCCGTCTGGCGGACAAGCTGACCTACAGCGACGGAGACAACACCCTGACGCTGTCCACCTTCTGGTCATGGAAGGATCTGAATCATCCGATTTTCCAGGTCATTGACCAGCTCAGCAACGACCTCGGCTTTGACCTGCGCTACGAGCACAAGGGCCGCCTGCTGGGGCATGAAAACACCCTCACCGTGGGCACGGGCTTCATGTATGGCGGGACGAATGACAACCGCTTCTTCAACATCAACGGCGCACGCGGTGCGCAGGTGGGCGCCTACCGGCAGCAGTCCACGAACTTCAATTTCTACTTCCAGGACAAGCTGCAGCTCACGGACAAGCTCTCAGCGTTTGCCGGTGCGCAGGTGGCCTACGCCTCGCGTGAACTCGATGAACTGCAGACCTTCGCGGGCGTCAATCCGCCGGGCCAGTTCACCGGCCTGCCCAACCTCGTGAACAACAGCGACCGCATCGAAGCCTGGGGCTTCAGCCCCAAGCTGGGCCTGCTGTATGAGGTGGACCCCAAGACGCAGATCTACTTCAATGCGAGCCGCAGCTTTGAACCGCCCACGCTTGGCGAAGCCACCCCCGCAGGCAATGGCCTGCTGGCGCTGAAGCCACAGACCGCCACCACGCTGGAGATCGGCACACGCGGCCAGCGCGGGCGCGTGAACTGGGACTTCAGCTATTACTACGCCTGGGTGGAGCGCGAGCTCCTTGCGCTGGGCTCGCCCGTTCTCACTCCGACGACCACCGTGAACGCCGGCAGCACGATTCATCAGGGCGTCGAGTTCGCGCTGAATGTGGACGTGCTGCGCAATCTCGCGGTCTCTTCGGATCGGCTGGTGCTGAACCAGAACCTTCTCTGGAACCACTTCAGCTTCAACAAAGACGCCGCCTATGGCAGCCGCCTGCTGCCGGGCTACTCGCCCGTGTATTACCGCGCACAGCTTCTCTATGAGCATCCCTGTGGCTTCTACGCCGGCCCCACCCTGGAGTGGTCTCCCTTCAGGTATGCCGCCGATTTGGCGCGCACGACCTTTGCAGATCCCTATGCGCTCCTGGGCCTGAAGTTCGGTTACCGCACGAAGAAGGGCCTGTCCTTCTACGTTGAGGCACGCAACCTCACCGATGAAACCTACAGCCCCACGGTCAACGTGGTGACCAATGCCACCACCTCCCCCGCAGTCTTCCTGCCCGGTGATGGCCGCAGCGTCTATGGCGGCATCGAATGGAAGTGGTAACCTCACGACTCCCCGGGGCGCAGTGGGGTGACGAGCCACCCTGCGCCCCTTTTCAATCTTCAGCTTTTGGCTTGCTCCTACATCAAGCGTGGCAAACACGGGCCAAGGAGCGCGGAATTTATTCCGCAGCACTCCGCAACAGACCGAACTCCGCCTTTCACCTGCGTCCCCTCCAAGCCCAAGAATCACCGTGTTTGCGATGTTTATGGCACAGCTTCACCCGCAGCATGTTTGCGACCTGCTGCGGAATAAATTCCGCGCTCCAAAAACACCCTCGCCCTCTGCGCACGCGAAATCCGTTTTCAACACCACCCCATCACCCCACCTCTCCGTTCCCCCATGAACTCACGTCTCATCCGCAAACTCCACCGCTGGCTCGGCCTGCTCTTCAGTCTCTCCGTCCTCATCGCCTCCGGCAGCGGCGTCCTGCACAATGTCATGACGCGCACCCAGGCGCCACCACCACAGGCGAAGCCATCAGGGGGCGGCATGGATGTGACGGCGATCAAGATCAGCGTCGCAGAAGCCGTGGCCAGGCTGACCGAAGACAAACCCGAGGTGCTCGCGGTGAACCTGCGCGGCATCGGCGGCCAGCCCTGGTACCAGATTTATACGAAAACCTCCCGCGCACCGCAGTACGTCAGCGCCGTGGATGGCAAACTTGATCCCGCCATGGATGAAGCCTACGCCGCCGAGATCGCGACCAAATTCCTCGCGGGAGCCGAAGTGAAAAAGACGGACTTCCTCACCGCCTTCAACACGGAGTACATCAACATCTTCCGCATCCTGCCGGTGTATCGCTTTGATGCTGGCGATGCGCTGGACACCCGCGTCTATGTCTCCACCACCACCGGCAGCGTGACGCGCCACACCGACAAGCAGCGCCAGTTTGAAGCCACCGTCTTCACGAACTTCCACAAGCTCGGCTTCATCCCGGACAAGGACACCCGCGACCTCGTGCTCACGGTGGTGACCTTTGGCGTTTTCCTCGTCGCCAGCCTCGGCATCGCGCTGTTCTTTGCCACGCAGCCAAAGAAAAGATGAATTACAAATGAGGCGTGTTTTTGGCCTTCCTGTTTCCGAATGCATCGGTTAAACAACCCTCATGCTTATGAAAAAAATCCTAATCCTCGCCACCTTCGCCCTCTGTCTCAGCAATGCGCATGCTGACTTGACCGCCTCCCACCAGTCAGCCATCGAAAAACTGGTGGTCGCCCTGCAGGTGCAGAAACAATTCGAGAGCAACCTCATCCTGGGGTTTGAAGCCGGCATGGGCGTCACCTCGGATCAGATCAAAGCCATGCCCCAGGAGATGCAGCAGAAGTTCGCCACCGGCATGGAAAAGGTCAAGACCGCCATCCTTGAGCAGATGGGCTGGGAAAAGCTCAAGCCAGAGGTCGTCGCGATCTATGGCAAAAATTTCACCGAACAGGAGGCGAAAGAGGTCACTGCGCTGATGGAATCGCCCGCCGGCCAGCTGCTTCTTGGCAAGCAGGTCAAGGTGACTGCCGACTTGATGAAGGTGACCCAGGATAAGATGAAAATTTTGCAGCCGCAGATCATGCAGATCATGCAGGCAGAGATGACCAAGTAATAAGACGAACCCGGCTGCGTACGTTTATTTCACCATGATCTCACGCCTGATTTTCTTTCCTGCTGCCACCCTTCTGGCCCTTGCCAGCGCCAGCCTGCTGCACGCGCAGGCCCCCACGGCGGAGCTCGTTTCCGTGGAAAAGATCTGGGACAAGGGCGCACACAACGGCGCCACAGATCTCACCCGCTTTCAGAACCTCTTCTACTGCTGCTTCCGTGAGTCCGACTCCGCCACCAAGGGCGAGGGCGTCGTCCACATGCTGATCTCCGCCAATGGCAAGACCTGGGTGGACCACGTCACCGTCAGCGAACCCGGGGTCGATCTCCGCGATCCCAAGCTCATCGTCACGCCCGATGAAAAGCGGCTCTACCTCCTCTGCGGCGGCGAGTCCGCCACCATGGGCCGCCAGACCCGCTACGCCACCTCCATGGACGGCAAGGTCTGGACGCCGATGCAGAAGCTCCTGTCCAAAGGCGACTGGCTCTGGCGCGTCTCCATCAATCCGGCGGACAAACGCTTCTACGGCGCCTGCTTCAACATCCATCCCAACTCCGGCGGCCCTGCCCCTGAGAAGGAGTGGTCCTTGAAAACCTACGCCAGCGCGGACGGCTCCGTCTGGCAGCTCTCCTCCCTCATGCAGGTGCCCGGCCAGCCCGGTGAAACCACCCTGCGCTTCCTCAAAGACGGCACCGCCCTCGCCCTCATCGCCCGTCAGGGCGGCGACCGCAAAGGCGTGATCGGCATGGCCAAAGCACCCTATCGCGAGTGGACCTACGCCGCCACCGGCCTGCCCCTCGGCGGCCCGAACTTCATCGAACTGCCCGATGGCAAACTCATCGCCGCCTCACGCGGCTTTGGCGCCACCCCCGGCCCCCACATGGTCCTATTCGCCATGACCCCGACCAGCCTCACCCCCATCCTCGAACTCCCCAGCGGTGGCGACTGCAGCTACCCCGGATTGTACTGGGAAGATGACCTCCTGCATGTGACTTATTATTCGAGTCACGAGGGGAAAGCGGCGATCTATTATGCGCGGGTGAAGATCAAGTAGAGGGTCTTCTGGCCAAGACGATGGTGCAAACAAAGTAGCTACGGCCTGCCGCCGTTGGTTGCCGCGCATGGTTTGCCCCCAGGGTCATACCTCGACTTTGTAGTTCAGCTGGTGCTCGTCGCCTGGCAAACCGCGAAACCCCCAGTTGTGTTTCGGGGTCTCCACAATCGTCATCTCCAAATCCTGGGGAGCAATGCCACAGGTGCTGTGCACGCACTCAAACAACAGCCGGATGAGCTGCTTCTTGGCCTCTATGCTGCGCCCCTCAAACATGCTGAACTCGATGATGGTGTACCGGTCCGTGCGTCCCGCCGGGTAGAAGAAATCCGAGCGATCCAGCGGGAAAAAACGATGCGCACGTTTGTCGGCTGGATAGTGCAGCGCCTCCATCACGCACGAATGAATGAATGACATCCGAAAGCTGCCGCTTGATGGGATCAAGCTGCTCTCGCAAACCGTAAATTTTAACTTGTGCCATATGCTGAGTGAGAAGGTGCCCGAACGCTTCAGCCAATTGCGTCAATACGCCTCAGGATCATCCTGTGTGGTGATCGTGGGGCTGGTATAAACGCAGTCGAGACGAAAGGGCTGCGAGCGAATCCGATAGGTCTTCCGGTAGTGATAGCCGCCGCCCCGGGCCTTGCCGCCATGGGGGCCGGAGTCTTCGACGACGAAGGTTCGTTTGCTCACCCAGCGGATGGGAACGGTCCAGCCGTCGATCACGTGTGAAAGGTCGATGAGCTTCCGGTCGGTGAAAGAATAAAGGGCGGTGCTGTCATGCTTGCCATCGTGATAGCGGAGTAAAACGAACTGGCTGTCGGCGCTCCACAGGATGTCATTCGCATGGGTGGGTGTCCACTTTTCCCATTGTTTGTCATGCGTCGTCAGCAGCACCTCTCCCGCCTTGGTTCTAATTTCGAAGTGGTGCTCCCCCTTCGCCGTGTCTCCGATGTTGTGGATGGCATGGCGCCCATCGGGTGAGACATGGGGTGCCTCATCTGTGACTGCGAGGACGCAGACGCTGCTGGCTAGCAAGAGCAGGGCGGCAATGGAGCTTCGCATCGTCAGGGCTTGGGTTTCGCGTCATCGACGATCTTTTGGAACTCGCTCAGGAATTTCTGGATGGCGTCGTTCTTGGGATTTGAGGTGGTGATACGGGCCTTGATCGCGTAGTCACCTTTGATCGTGGCATAAATAAACGAGATGACGAGGGCTTGCTGGGCACGTGCGGTGTAGGCCGCCTTGGACCATCCTGTTGTTTCACTTTTGTCGGCGGACTTGAACACCTTCACATTGGAGTAGGTGCCTGCAGCCTCCATCTGCTTCACCATCGCCAGGCTTTCCTCCACGATCATGGCCGGTGAAGTCATCCTCTTCGGGCCGATCTGCCGGATGAAAATAGTCACCTCCACCTCCTCACCATGATACGGAATCGCCACCCCCGCTTCACCGGGCGCCGTTTCGTAGGGCGTCACATCGCCGCGTGTCAGTCCGGCGAGTGTGTCTGGCAATGAGATGCCAGTCTTCATGTGGTCATACGGTGGAGCCGCAGAGGCAAAGGTGGCGAGAATGCCAACCGTAAATATTAGAAGGGCGTGGTTCATTGGGGCTTGGGTTCCATGTGCTGATTCACCAAAGCGAGCGCCTGCTCAGCCACGTCCCTGCCAATATCGGCGATCCGAATGGGATAGCCGAGCGGCCCGGAAAGAAAGATGTACAAGTAGTCAGCGGTCAGAGTGGCGCGGCTCACGGCATCCCACTTGAACGTGCTCGTTCCTATTGCCGAGATCGAATGCAGGCCTTCATCACTGAGGGTGAGCGTGCAAGGGCCGAGTGTCTTGCTGTAACCCGGTTCTGCCGAAGCCTTCTCGGCGTACTTCTGAGCCCTGCTATCAAAACGCTTGGGGTAGAACACAAACCACGCGATCGACACCGCCGTGTAGCACACGGCGCGAGACATCTGGAAACCCGATTCCAAGGACTGAATCACGCCGATCACAACCAGGAGCAGAGGCAGTGCCCACCGAGTGCGTGACCGGGCTTTCAGATAGGTGGGAGACTCGGCATTGTACGCCTGGGTGAAGGCGAGAATGTCCTCCCGGCGAAATTCGAATTGGAGGGTCATGGAGGATGACTTGTTGGGATCTGATAAACTCATGATGGACGATCTCTGAGGCAAGGGGCTGCACGGCGGGAATAGTCAGCCGCATTAGGGGACGAAAAAGGGGTCCGATCACGATTCCTTGAATTCTTGCCGCCGTTCTACCCTTCCATGCCGTGTTGGAGCAATACAAATGTGAAGGGTCAGCCAGCCATGATGGTTACCTTCCTGTGCCCTGTGAGGGCAACAAAAGATGAATGCGGTCAAACGGCTCTCACGGCAACTGGGCGACGCTGCTCCACGTGGGCTCCTGCCCTTTGTAATCCGGGTTGATGCGCAGACGCAGCCAATCGAAGAACTCGTCCAAGCGGCTATGCGAGCGTGAGGCAAGATCCGCGGCCGTGCCGCGCTCAAAATGAATCCCCACGGCAAATGGAGCAGCAGGGGAATCATAAGGGACAGGCACCTGGATCTCGGTCACGGAGTGCGGAGCGAGCGTGTGCGATCCCGCCCCTGTGCCGCACCACCCAAGCTGGTGCTTCTTCCAGCCGGCTGGCGTCGAAACACGGTAGCTGTAAAAAGGCGAGTCCGCGCCATAGCCAAAGGTGACAAAGGGAGAACCGCTTTCGTTGACGATCTGGAACAAAGCCATGCGGCGATTCGTCCCCTCTTGAAACCCTGCGAAGCGTATCTCGGGCGTCGGCCTGCAAATGAGCCAGGCCACCACTCCGCATGCGGCCAGTGCAACGAACCCGAGAAGGATGAGCTTGAGTTTCACGCAGGCACAACGTCCGCTGCGATGAATTCTTGGGGTTCGGATGAATCGCAAGCCAGGCGCTCGTTTCAGTCCCTGCCGATGGGGTCAAACCTCAGCCTTGGTCTTTTCTGAAGGTTGCAGCGCCCACACCAGCGCACGTCCTGTGCCTTTGCGCCGCACCAGCCCGATCTCCTCTTCCAGCCTGCGCGTCCACTCCGGACAAGCACGCTCATAGGGCAGGGCGAGCGTCTCCCGCAGCTCACCCCACGTCGCGCCCTGGCGTTTCCGTTTCAGGTGCTGCTCGATGGCGGCTTTGAATTCGACGTATTGCATAAGTCAGAAAAAGCTAAGCCACCTGCACGCGTCCGATGATGTAGGCTGCCATGGTTTCAGTGGGAGGGATTGTGGAAAGTGTGCGCAGAAGCGGCACCCAGCGAAGCTAGGCGGCAGAGCGATGGGCCTGCAAGACCTTTGTCTGAAGCGGGACCATCGAAAGGATCAGGCCTGCAAAGTTGGCCGGAGTACCTGCCAAGGCGTCAACAGCAGCACACCCTGGGATGTTTTAAACATGGTCTGGGACGCTCGCTTTGCAGGCAGGACTGCCTGCATCACTTCCCATCACACCAAATCTGCACGCGTGAACGCCGCAACGACCGGATAGCCTTTGCTCTCAATCGCCTCACGACCGCCTTCGGAGCGGTCCACGAGGATCAAGGCGAAGGCGACTTTGCCGCCTTCTTCCTCGATGGCTTCGATGGCCTTCAAGGTTGAGCCGCCGGTGGTGATGACGTCATCGACGACGACGATGGGCTGGGTGGGGATGAAGTTGCCTTCGATGCGTTTGCCACGGCCATGGCCTTTGGGCTCCTTGCGCACGACAAAGGCCTGCACGGGCGGCGTGTCTCGCGCGATGCTGGAACTCATGGAGACAGCGAGTGTGATGGGGTCTGCACCCATGGTGAGGCCGCCGAGGGAGCCGATGCTGATGCCGAGCTGCTCTTCTTTTTCACGCAGCAGCGCATGCAGCACACGGCCCACGAGCACCGCGCCACGCGAGTCGAGGGTGGTCACGCGGCAGTCCACGTAGAGATCGCTCTCCTTGCCGGAGGCGAGGGTGAATTTGCCGGTTTTGACGGACTTGGCTTGAAGGAGCAGGCGGAGTTCTTCGCGGTCTAGCTGGATGGACATGCGACGACTTAGAATTGAGGATCGAGAATGACAAGAGGCGACTGATCGCAAAACCACCTTTTTCTGCATGATCAGCCTAATGAAGGTTGACGGTTTCCAAGTTATTTCCTTAGCTGGGTGCTTATGAAGCAAAAACATATCCTTTATATTCTCCTAGTGGGTTTGTTCTCCGCCCTAGGCTGCGCCCATGCGGTGGAGCCCGGCTGGTACAGCAAGGCATCCAGAGCGGACTTCATGCTTCGGGAGAATCTCCCGCTGCCTATGGGCCGCTATACCGGCAATGGCATCAATTTGAAGTTCAGTCCCTTTTTGCTGGATCCAAAACAGAGGAGTATGCTGATTTCCATTCCTCCAGGAACAGTCTTGGAAGATGTGACGCTGGATTTCTCCGGCAAGACGGTTTTCAATCTGCAAAAATGCACCCTGCGAAGGGTGGCGATCAAGGTGTCAGCCTCGAGTGTCGTCAATCTGGAAGGCTGCGCGCTGGAGGACTGCTACGTGACTTTTAACACTAACGGTTATCAAAGGGCGAACGGGAATAACTACACCCTGGAGGAGGTGTATGCAGAGATCGGCAGGCCGCAGTTGAACCTGACAGACTGCGTGGTGGCTGGGAGCACCCTGGACTCTCCTTACAGGACCGGCCTCACTGCCACACGCTGTTCGTTCACTACGTGCTCCCTTGAGGCCGGGCAGGAGGATGGTAAGCAGAAAACCTCGCGCTATGTGCAATGCGTTTTCATCGGGTCCAAGCTGGCCAACACCGATGTGCTGCTGACCACCAGCCTGTGCCGATTCAACGAATGTGAGTGTCCGGATGTTCTCGCACCCGATGCCGGGAGCCATGTGGTCAGTCCTGTACAACTGCAACTGGCATGGGAAAATGGCAAGCCAGCCCTGCCACCCAACACCGCCAACGGCAAGGTGAGTTTTGGGCTGCTCACCCCAGCGCCCGCAGCAGGCTCCTCCCTAGCCCATCAATGGGATGGCAGCCACTTGACGGTCACGGATTTGCCGGTTGCCAATGATGGCGTGATCCAGCCGCTGCAGCAGGCCTGGAAATTGATGGACATAAACACCTACGTGAATTTGGCAAAGAACGGCTCCGCCAATGTGCCTGCCACTCAGCCCGCCGCAGGGGCGAAGCCAATTGCAACGTCGGCCAATGCCGTGATCACCGGCACCGCTGCCGCTGCCGGGGTGGCCTTCCAATCCCGCATCAATCAGGTGAACGGCCTGCTGATTTCCCAGCTCTCTTCCGGTGGCGAGGCCGGGCAGGTCACGCGCATGAGTCTCACCGCCCTGCCTTCGCTGGGGGAGTCGCCTTCCACGCTCAAGTTCAATCAAGATGTGGGAGAAAGCATGGGCAAGGCGCTGAACGAAGTCAGCAAGTTTTCGCAGCTGCGCCACGGCGGCTGGCCGGTGGGCCACTCGCTGGAGATTGGCTTTGAAGACAAGTACATCGGCAAAGACGGGCCCTCCGCTGCGGTGGCCTGCGCCCTGCTGCTGGAAGCCGCGATCACCGGCAAGAAATGGGACCCCGCTTTTGCCGTGACCGGCGACATGAATGCTGATGGCAGCGTGCAGCCAATCGGCGGAGTGCAGGCGAAGATTCGCGGTGCGACCAAAGGCTCCTGCAAGCTCATCGGGGTGCCGGTGAAGAATGAAAAGTCGGTGCAGGATCTTTTGGTTCTGGAAGGTCCGGCGCCGCTGGTGGGCATCACCGTCTTTGGCATCAAGACCTTTGATGATGCGCTGCTGCTCGCCGGCACCGAACGGCCGCAGGCGCTGCAGACTGCACTCACCAACTTTGACGCCATGCGCGCGGTGATGCTGCGGGATCCGCGCCAGATCGTCCCGCTGCTGCCCACACCCCATGCCGCGCAGCGCCTGCAGGCACTCCTGACCGCCGCGCCAAACTGCTACTCCGCCAAGTACCTGCTGCTGTATCTGCAGGGCCGTGGGCCGCGCACGCTTTCCATCGGAGGCTCGATCGAAGCAGCGCAAAGCAGCGCCGACTCCATCGTGTCCTCCATTGATCATGACGTGGACACCAACATGTCCAGCCTCAAAGGCGATGAGCTGGGGACGAGCCTGTACCGGCTGCGCAACCTGCGCCCACGGCTTGATCAGCGCGTCTGGCCGTATGTGGACAATCTCGTGGCCTACGGCGAAGTGATTCGTGGCGCACTGCTCAATCCGGTGCGTTCGGGAGCTCGTTACGTGGATCTGGTCAGCAAGGCCAACAAGGCTGCGGGAGGCGCCAAGGCCGCCTATGACAAACTGATCAACGACGTCGATGTGCGCGAGGAACTGGGACTGTAGCACCCGCTCATCCCACCTCGGCTTCGTCTTCAGGCTCGGCACCAGGCTCTGAATCTGCCGCAGGTTCTTCGGGCTCGGACTCCATCTCAATCTCGGTTTCCACCTCGACGGCAGGCTCGGCCTCAGATTCTGTCTCTGCCTCAAGCTCGGTTTCTGACATGGGTTCGGCGTCAGCAGCTTCGGCGGAAGCTGCGTCTTCTTCAGTCCCTTTCGGAGCCTCGGCATCCGGCGTGGGGACGACGCCATCCACGGTGAGCGTCACGCCCACGGCTTTGGCGGCATCGGCGGCAGGACCACCGAAGGCGAGGAGCGTGGCGACTTCGTCCTGCATGTCGGCCATTTCGCTGAGCTTCAGTTCGGGATCGCGCACGATGAAGATTTCGCCGGTCTTCCTGTTTTCGTAGAAGAGCATCTTGGCGCCATCGATTTCCTTCTCGGCGGTCTGGTGGAGCTGGCGTTTCCGCTCCAGCATGAGGGCGAGGATGTAGCGTGCGTTCTCCGTGCGCGGATCTCCTTCTTCGATGAAGCGCTGCAGCAGGGCCTGCGCACCTTCCTTGGCGGTGATCTCGGGCTTCGCCTCGGCGAGGACTCTGCTATAGACAGTCTTCCACGCGGCGACGGGCTTGCGCTGCTCCACCTCCTGCGCCCACGCTTCGGCGCAGACGTCACGACGCACGTAGCCGTTTTCGTCCGGATCGAAATAGATGGTGGTGTGGAAGCTCTCGCCGTCCTCGAACGGGCGGTTGGTGAGGGCACATGCGTGCGCGCGGCTGCGGATGGACCAGTTTTGCTGCATCGACGATGTTTAAAGTTTCAGGTTCAAAGTTTCAAGTGCCTGAGGCGTCGGGCAAGTGAGCACTGCGATTGCGCGGGCGGGCGATCCGGGGCTTGAGCTTGGAAAGGCGGAATTTGAAACTTGGCAGGTCACGGTTCTGTGAGCGGTAGTGGAACAGGGCGAATCCGAGCGTGCCAAACAGCAAGTGCGGCAGCCACACGGTGAGCCAGGTCGGCAAATGCCCGCCTTTGCCAAGATTGAGGCAGAGATTGTTCATGAACATGTAGATGAAGAAGATGAACACGCTGCCCGCAATGCCTCCGACTGAGCCACGACGCGAGTAGGTCACGCCGAGCGGCGCGGCGACGAGCACCAGCGCCAGGGCCTGCCACGGCAGTGCGAAGCGCTGCCAGAAGTGCGTGCGAAAGGGCGCGAGCTTGTCATCCGCCGCCTTCGGGTGGGCGCGCAGGTAGGAGACGAGCTCCGGAACGCTCATGAAATCGGGACGCAGCGCATAGCTCACGAGGCTCCAGGGCGTTTCCTCGATTCCGCTCACTTTCAGGACGCTCTGACCGTCCGCACCCACGGGGAAGGGTCGAGTGGATGCGAGGATGCCGTCTTGGTAGATCATCTCCTTGCCTTGATCCTTGCCGTTATAAAAGCGCCAGCCGGTGCGGGGTGACCAGCCTGCGTCAGGTGCGATGATGGTGCGCGAGGGGCGGCCTTGGGCATCTTCCTCACGGATTTGCACGCCATGCATGCGCTCGTGCCCGCTGCGCAGGGAAAAGGGAAAGGTGGCCACGTACCAGGTGCGACGGGTCAGTGGGTTATGGTACATGATGCCGAAGGCCATGATGGAATCCGCCGCATGCACGCTCATGCCGCGGACCACGAAATCGCGGTGGTTCTCCGCACGGGGGGCCCAGTAGTAGCTGGCCGCCATGTTCAGCATGCAGGCGTACACGCTGCAGACAAAGATCGGGCGCAGCACCCGGAACAGGCTCTGCCCCGTGCCCAGCATGGAGACGAGCTCGTTGGCTTTCGACATGCGGGTGAGGGAATACAACACCGCCAGCAGCAGGGCCACCGGCAGGATCTGCGTGTACACAAAGGGGATCATCCCCAGGTAAAAGGTGATCACCCGTACCACCCCGGAATTGGATTCCTGAAAGTCCTTCAGATTGTCCAGCAGATCCATGATGATCCACAGGGTGAAGAAGGAGACAAAGCAGAACACCAGCGGATGCAGGAAGGTGCGCAGGGTGTAGCGCTCCAGGATGCCAATGCGCCGGTAGTATTGCAGGGCGAAGGGCACCGACAGAAACACCAGCGCGATGAACACGAGCTTGAAGACAAAGGCCGTCGGCGCGGGTGGTTCGCCAATTTCCGTCATGTGCAAATGCGCGATGTAATCGACCAGATCACTCGCGATGGACCACAAGGCCATGGAGACAGCGGCGACGCTGACCGGAAACATGAGGCGGCGCAGATCACCCCAGCGGCGCCAGATCACGATCAGCAGCACCGGGACACCCAGCCTGACCCACAAGTTGAGGTAGGGCAGCACGCTGGAAAGCACCAGGATGCCCTGCGGCACATCCACCTGCGCCACCTGCGCCTGCTGCAGCGCGACACCCACCGCGTCATCCGGGTGCGTGCGGTGCCAGCCCATCAGCATGGAGATGATCAACAGGGTGATGGCCACGGCAAATGACCCCCGTCCCAAATAGGGGAGTTCACGCGCCTTTTGCCAGGCCTGGTTCACACGGTTCAGCCACTTCATGCCAGAGAGAGAGCCCTGAGAGTCGGTTAGAGCTCCCGATGCGTCAAGGGTGCACGGACCCCGAACAAAAAGAAGCCCGGAGATATGAGCTCCGGGCTTCGAATGATTAGACTGGGTGCCGGGTCGAATCAGTTCACATCCAGGCACACGCCTTCGGTCGTGCTGCGGGCGAAGATTTTGCCATTGGCCAGGATCGGATAGCTCCAGACCTTGCCATCAAGCACGTCTTTGCGGGCCACTTCCTTGTATTTGTCCGGGCTCGCTTCGACGACGACGATTTCGCCCTTGTCGCTGGTGGCAATGATCTTGTCGCCAGCGAGGATGACCTGACCGGGGCCGAAGCCTTTTTCAGCCCATTTGTCTTCGCCTGTGCGGATGTCCACGCAGGCCAGGGGGCCGGCGCCGTATTCCTTGAAGCTGAACATGCCGTAAAGGAAGCCGTCTTTGACAACGGGCGTGCTCCAGTGGTTGAAGCACTGGTTTTCACGACGCCAGATCTGGGTGGCTTCGAGCTTGCTGCCTTTCTTGCTGATCTTGAAAGCACCGGCACCCACGCCGTACCCGGCGGAACAGTACACGATGTCTTCATACACCACCGGGGAGGCGGCGGTGCTGACTTTGTAAGGGAAGGGGGCACGCCAGATGACGCTGCCCGTTTGGGGATCCACAGCGACGAGGCCGGTCTGCGTGAAGAAGATGGCCTGATGCACGCCGAGGATGTCTGCCAGCACCGGAGTGGCGTGGGTCATCTTGTCGTCTTCAACCTTCCACCCGACTGAACCGGTGTTCTTGTTCATACCGAGGAGCGCCTGTCCTTTGCCACCGCCGGCGAGCAGAAGAACATTGCCGTCGATCACCGGAGAAGCGGCGTTTTCCCATTTGATCTGCACACCGTCGTTGTCCTTCATCACGTCGTGCTTCCAGAGTTCCTTGCCCGTGGCGGCGTCGAAGCAGAAGACGCCCAGCATGGAGTCAATGGCGTACACTTTGCCAGCATTGACGACCGGTGTGGAGCGGGAGCCGTCGCCGCCTTTGTTGTCAGGTGTGCCGGAGTCACCGCCGCCATCGTATTTGGGGATGACGCTAAGAGGCTTGCTCCACAGTTCTTTGCCGTTCTTTTCATCGAGGCAGACGAGCATCTCACCGCTGTTGCCGTCGCTTTCGCCCGTGACGAGCGTGTACACTTTGCCACCCGCCACCGCAAAGGAGCTGAAGCCGAGGTTCGTGGGCGATTTCCAGACCTGCTTGAGGCTCCATTTGGCATTCGCCATGGCGGGGACGATGCCATTGCCGGAAGGACCACGGAAGGTACCCCAGTCGGTGGAATCAGCGGTGAAGGCGGTCGTGGCCAGTGCCAGACCGAGTACGGTGGTGAGATGAGTGCGTGTCATGAGAAGGAAGTGAAAACGGCTGACGCCGGAGGGCTCTTTCGGTTCAACGGGGTCCGCACAAAGTCGGCAGGTGCGATTCCCGCGCTATTCCGTGGGCCTGCGGGAGCGCGGCTCGCGCGTCACGGTGTCGCCGGTGCCTGCACTGGTGACGAAGGGGCCGTCCGCCATCGGCGCGGTCTTGGTGAAGCCGACGTCGGGCATGTCGCTGGGCTTGCCTTCAAGAGGGAAGTCTTTGCGCAGCGGGTGGTAGGGGTAGCCTTCCCACATCAGGATGCGGCGCATGTCGGGATGGCCGCTGAACTTGATGCCCATCATGTCGTACACCTCGCGCTCATGCCAGTCGGCGGTGGGCCAGATGTCGCTGACGGTGGGGACTTCCACATCCTCGGCCACAGCGGCACGCACACGCAGATGCTGCAGATGGCCGTAGCCGTAGAGTTCATACACCATCTCAAAACGCGGCTCCCTGCCCAGGTAGTCGAGGCTGGAGACATCGACGAGGTAGTCGAAATTCAGTTCATCGCGGCAGTACGCGAGCAACGGCTTGGCGCTGACGAGTTTGACGACGAGCGTGTGTTCACCACGAAACTCCTTCGTTTCCAGCACGGCATCACCGAATTTCTGCTTCAAGGCTTCAACCATTTGGGCGGCGGTCATGGTCGTAAAAAATTAAGCGGTGAATTCGGCGAGGAGTTCCTTCTTCTGCTCGGTGAAGGAGTGCTCGGTTTCGATCTTGCGCTGCAGGCGCATCATGCCTTCAAGCAGCGCCTCGGGGCGCGGAGGGCAGCCGGAGATATAAACGTCCACCGGGATAAGCTGATCAATGCCCTGGAGCACCGCGTAGCTGCGGTACATGCCGCCGCTGGAGGCGCAGGCACCCATGGCGATGCACCACTTCGGCTCCGGCATCTGATCCCACACGCGCTTCACCGCGAGGGCCATCTTGTAAGTCACGGTGCCGGCCACGATCATCACATCGGCCTGGCGGGGCGAGAAACGCATCACTTCCGCACCGAAGCGGCTCAAGTCGTAACGGCTGCAGGCAGCGGCCATCATTTCAATGGCGCAGCAGGCGAGGCCCATCGGCATCGGCCACATGGAGTTCTTGCGCATCCAATTGATGGCGGCGTCCATCTTGGTGAAGATGATATTGCCTTCGACTTTCGAGTCGTAAGCAGCAACGGAGGAATCAGCGGGAGCGACCATGGGAGTCAGAGGGATTTTGGGACCTTGAGAATTACGCCCCCTGCGCAGGGGCGGCAATAGGATTGTGAAACTTTTCACAAGGTCGCTTAGCGCCAGACTTGCGGGATCGTCAGCCCTCGTTACCGAACCGCCGGACTGTCTCCGCATTGCTACTGCCCTACAGCGGTGGTATTGGTCACCCGAATTCGAGTGAACAGCCTCGTTGCCGGCACACTGGAACTAACCCGGTAAGTCACACGCTCAGTCTGCCTCGCCACATTGGGTTCTGGCGGAGCGGCAAGCTGTAAAATGACGTTGTCAGCCGACCATTGCACGAGATCGTAACTCCCTTCGATTTCGTACAGAAGTCCCGGTTCGTTTTTTCTGCGAATGAAGGTAAGCAAGAAGCCATCCAGGACCGTCGTGGTCACAGGCTGGGTGGAGTCAGCAGGTGAATTCGGGTCCGCATCAAAGGCATAGGACAGCAGCAGACTGCCACCATTGGGCGCAACCCCCCCCCGTCCAGTCCATTGGCGACCTCCCAGTCATCGGGGATGCCGTTGCTGCGCGTATCGGCTATGCACAACACCGAGACCGTCTGCGCTGCCTGATTCGGAGGCGAGGCATTGTCCCAAGCAGTCAGGGTCATGATGTTCCATCCTTCAGCAAGAGAGAACGCGGCAGTGAAAGCCCCGCCGCTCCCCAAAGAAACCGGCGATCCATTGACTGAAAAACTGCTGATGCCATGAGCATCCGTGATGAAACCATTCAGAGTCATGCTGCTGGCGATCGTCCGCAAAACAGCCCCCCCATAGCCTGCCAGGGGACTACCGAAAATGATGGCCGGGGGCGTGGCATCTTGCACTGCGGAGATGACGTTGCTCCATGGGCCGAGGATCTCCGTGCCCCCGGACAACCAGTGGGCGCGCACCCGGAACCAGGTGGTCTGCGCATCGGCCAGACCGGTGATGGTGATTTGGGTGGCATTGATCCAGCCTGAAGACTGGGGCGCGGGAAAATCGCTCGTATGATCCCACTGAACCTCGTACGCCGAAGCCCCCTGGGTGGCACTCCAGCTCAGGGGAGCGGAACTGCCCCCGAGGAAGGGAAGCGGTGCGTTCAACACCGGAGCCGGCACAGTCGAGGGCTTGACATCAAAGGGGCTGCTCTGGCCGCTAAGGGCACCACTGGCCTTGATGACTACATTGGTGCCGCCACCGTTGACAGTGAGCGCCCCGGTCCAGACACCGCTGGTCAGAGCCGCGGTCGTGGCGGGGGAAACGCTCAGCAAGTTGCCAAAGACCAGACGCATGGCGGGCCGGACACTCAGAAGAGTGGGCGCCGGGCCGACGGTGCTGGACCAGGTGGCAGGATCAGGCAGCGTGGAGGCCCCGCTTGCCATCATCATGAATCCCGACTGATAGGCACCGACTTCCGTCCGCGAAACCGTTCCTGCTGCATCGGACATGACTTCGATGATCAAACTTGTGCTGCCATCGCAGAAATACGGCGTGTTGAAGGGGATGAAGAACCAGCCCGTCGTGTTCGCACTGGCGAAGGAACCGCTGCGCACGGTGGTCCAGCCAGTGGAATTGTCGAACTGCGGTGAGGCTTGAAAACTGCCCAGCGTGGTGGGGCGGATGCGAATCGTGTAGTTGGTGAGGGAAAAGCTGGAGCCGAAAGCCCCGTAAAGTTCAATGCCCTGCAGCAATCCACCCGTTCCAATATCCTGAGCAGGCACGATCAAGTTCGTTCGGTACTTGGCCTTTGCCGTCCCCACCATCCCGCTGCCGTACGAACCATTGAGAGCGCCTGAAGTCCGTGTGACGGCATCCGCATAGGCCGAGAGCGACGCCGCAGCACTCGTGCTCGCGACAGGATTGCCGCTGGCATCGGTCACGCGGACGGTGGCGGGGAAAGACGTGCCGCTCGTCTGCGGGCTGGTGATCGGATCGAAAGTGAGCTGAGCCGCGGGTCCGACGGTAAGGTTGAAGGAGTTGCTGGTGACCGAGATCCCGCGATAAGTGGCCGTGACGGTGATGCCGGTATCAGCTTTGGCAATCAAGAGGGAGCCGCTCCAGTTGTTGCCAGACCAGGCGGCATTGGGCGTCTGGTTGACCACGGCGATCGTGCCTCCGGCTCCTTGCGCTGTAAACGTGGGGGCGCCCGTCATTCCAGAGGCTGCGTATCCGTCAAATCTTGCGGCGGCCACGTTCACATAGCTTATCGGGCCAGCAGCCTGATTCGAAAAACTGGAAAGGGTCAAAGTGGAGGGGTCGTTGTCATTGACCGTGATCGAGCTGGTGGCACTGAGAAAACCAGAGGCGGAAACAGTCACTGACACCGAAGCCGCCCCATCCGCCACATCGTTTTCAGGAGCGGCCAGATAGATATAGCCCGTGTAGCTACCAGCCGAAATGGTCACTGTCGTGGGAACGGCAAGGCGTGAAGGATCGCTGCTGGTGACGTTGACAGTAATGTCAGTGGCTGCAGCGCCAGACAGACCCACGTAGAAAAGGCTGCCACCACTGGTCGTCGTGCCTTCTGTGATGACGCCATAGGACGAAGTCAGCGTCAGTTGCGTACTGCCAGAGTCGTTGACAGTCACGCTGCCCGTGGCGGCTGACCACCCAGGCACGGACGCCGTGATGTTCACGGCCAGATTGCCGTCGCTTTTGCCGTTGCTCGTGCTCGTCAGTGCAAAGGTGGTGCTGGAACTCCCGGCGGGAATGGTGACCGTCGCCGGCACGGAAAGGCGCGTTGCATTCGAGGAAGCTAGATTCACCGTGAGGGAAACTGCGGCTGTGCTCCCGAGACTCACCGTGCCCGTGATCCCGGTACTCCCTTCTAGGAAGCTGTCAGGCAGGCTCAAAGAGATGCTGGTTGCTTCATCGTCTAAAATCACACAAGTGCCCGAAATCGGAGTCAGGGCCGCACCGGATTCTGCCGCAGTGATGGTCACCGTGCGGGCACCGTTGACGATGGAGTCATTGGTGACGGTGATGTCAAACGAGGCGCTGAGCTGCCCGGAAGGGATCACCACCGACGCGGGCACCTGCACCAAAGCCGGTGCCGAGGACAGCAACGTCACGGTCAAATCATTCGGCAGCGGCTTCAGCAGCGTCACCGCACCCGCTTGAACCGCCACTCCGGCGTTTTCCGCCAGCTGCGCGGGGACTTGCACCACCAAAGGCGGGTCTGGCACAATGGACGCGGTTGAATTCGTCAGATACAGCTTCCCATTGCTGCCATTGGCCGCCAGTCCATAGGTTCCCCAGCGCACCAAGGAAGAGCTGACGGCTGAGGCACCATCCCCGAATCCAATGGAACCCTTTGCTGCGAAAGTCAGGCTGTCAAAGGCGGCAATGCCTCCCGCATTCTGAACGTAGAGCCGAACATTGCTGGGATCAGGTTCGGAGCAGTGGCCCGTCCCCCCCGCCTTCAGCACTCCTCCAGTGACCGCATCCACCACCACGCCACTGGAGCCATAAATGCGGCCATTGGCATATTTGATGGCTGAGCCATTGGAATAGTCGGATGACTTCGAGGAAACGCTGACGCTGAGCGAGCCCATACCCCCAACCATGAACTCATAGACAGGACTGGTCCCCCCTTTCACCCCGTAAACATGTCCAGGAGTGCCGGCTGGACACAGAGCATTCACGCCGCCTGTAAGGACCGAGCTGTCCACGGCGAGTAGCACGCCATTCTGCAATGCAATCAACTGGGACGGGCTGTTACTGCCAATATAAGCCACCAAGAGCGTCTTTGAATCGGTTCCCAAAGGGCACAAATCTGTGACAGTCGGCAACCCCGAAAATGAGCCATTCGGACACAGCCAGGCTGCTTCGCGTGAGCGTGAACTCAGGGTCCATTTTTCGATCATTCCCGTATAGCCCTTGCTGATGTAGAGGGACTGTCGGTCATCCGTGAGGCGCATGTGGGTGGGATTTCCCGGGGCATCAAACAGCGGAGTGACGGCGGCGCTGCTGGGGTCAATGGCCACCACCATGTTGGCAAAGGTGGCCGACTTCGCCCCTACAAGGGCATAGAGCTGGTCGGAGACCGGATCATGAACGACGTCCAAGATGGTCAGCGCAATCGTCCGCACCGAAGATGTCGTGGGCGTCACGGTGGCGGCGGCATAGGCGGAATTGTTCGCCGGATTGGAATCGTTGGAGGAAGTCACCGTCGCCGTATTGCCAAAACTTCCCGCGCTGGCGGCCGTGCCGGAGATCTGCACCGTGCACCGTGCTCCTGGTGCCAGCGTGCCCAATGCCACATCGATCTGGGCACCATGGACGACCGGAGTTCCCTGCGAGCTGGACACGCCGCTGATGACCACGGATGGGTTGAGCAGGCTCGAAAGCGTGACGTTCTTCGCGGGATTCGGGCTGGTATTTCGCACCGTGACTGTGTAGTTCAGCGGCTGGCCTGTCCCTGCTTGTTCTGGAGTGGCCAGCTGCTCCACCTGCAAATCCGCCCCCTCCCAGGACGGCACCAAGGGAGTGCTCACCGCCAGAATCTGTGTGCCCGTGCGGAATGCCAGACCATGCGCCCCCCAGCGCAGCAACTGCCCGGTCGGCGCGCCGGTAAAGGCAGGCAAATCAACCACCCCCACGCGGTTATACTGATAGGTGTCATAAGCCCATAGTTGGAAACTCGTGCCATTCGACCCCACCGCGTAAATTCTCGCCAAGTTGCTCTCTGGCACCGCGCTGGTCGCTCGCACCGGAATCTGACCGGTCACCGCCACCTGGTTCGGATCCAACACATAGGTCGTGGTGCCTCCTGCAATGGCGAGAAGTTTCCCATCGCTGGCGCTCTGCCCGCCAGCATTGGGCATCGAGTAACTCGCGGGCGAGGATGCCAGATGCAATCCATCTGCAAGGAGGGAAAAAAACTGCAAGCTGGCGGTATACCCGGAGAGAACGCCGTAAAAACTGCCCGAATTCGCTCCAGGAATGACCCGAATATCGTTAAATATTGGATTGGCCACAGGACGGGCCACTCCGGCATCGTACACGGTTTGGTTCACCATCACCGACATCGGCCTGCCCGGCAGGGCCAGCAGTTGCTTCACCAGGGTATTGCCCGGCATGTTGAAGGTCTCCGCCGGGACACGAGTTGCCATAGGCACCCGGCGGACACTGTAGCCTCCGTTCACCCCCACATAGAGCTGTGAGCCATCGTCTGACAACGCCATGACTCCCGCGTAAGAGGGATCCACCACGATGGGAGCATCCTGAACACCATTCACCGGATTGATGGGAATGATGGTCCCGGAAGAGGTACTCACATACAGCCGGCCGCGGAAGGCGTCATAGACCATGTCATTGTTGCTCAAATTGACCTGCACCGGTGCGGTGGGCTGGACGACGTTGAAAATGTTGGACGCGCCTGAAAGCGCCATCCCCCACGCCTGGACTGTCAGCCTCCAAGCCCCCGGGGTCGCGATGCTGATAGGGCTACGCCAGACTCCTTGGGTCATGAGGAACGAATAGGGGACGACGGGGGTTGTCGTCGTCGAACCATCGTCCGCATTAAGCCAGAAGTTGTTGCTGAAGCCGGAAGCCACCTCGCCGTTAATATCCAGCGCCGTGATCTGCACCGCGAAGGGCTGCGAGGCGTATTGGGTCGGCCCGGTCAGAGTGAAGCCAATGCTGGCGGGATTGCCGTCCGCCACCCGGAGGGACGCCGTCGTCGTCGCCATGCCGTTGGCAGTCGCGGTAAAAGTCACCGTGCGCCTGCCTTGCGTTTCGTAATCGCTGTAGGGCGTGATGGTGAAGGTGCCGGTGGTGGAGCCTGAATCGATGAACACGCTGCCCGCCACGGCCACGCCCGGATCGGAACTCGTCAGAGTAACAATGACCGGAGAACTGCCTGCTGGCCGGTTGAGACGGACAAACCCGGTCACTCCGCTGTCGCCTTCCGAAACCAGTTCGGGAAGCACAATGCTCATGTCCGCCGAAGTGTCGCCCAGCACCGTCACCGGCTTCACATCCCCGGTCCAGCCGCCGACTGCGGCGCTCACCTGCACGACCGCATCCGCTTGCAGCACCGTGCTGCGTGGAAAGTGAACGGTAAAACTCGCCGAGGTCTGCCCTGCTGGAATCGTCACCATTGCGGGCACATTGAGTCGGGCAGGATCGCTCGAAACAAGCGGCACCTGCACATCCACCGCAGGCGCGGCAGAGACCGCGACACTTCCCGTGGCGGGCGGTCCTCCCGCACGAGCCGAACTGGGAAGAGACAGCGTAAGCGTGGCCGTTTCATCATCGTTGACGATCACCGTCACTGGCACCCCGAGGTATCCCGAGGATCTGGCAGCGAGGGTGACGCTGGGCGAGCCATCAAGCAGGGCATTGTTGACCACTGTCAGCGGCACCTGGACCTGGCTCGTGCCAGCAGGCACAGACAGCGACGCGGGCACGCTGACACGGGAGGGCACGCTGGAGGTGAACTGCAGCGTCGTCGCAGTCGTGGTCGCTGGCGTCAGGCGCAGGGTGGCCTGCACTGTCGCCGGACCGGCCTCGTTCAAGGTGGCCACGGGATCGAATTTCAACCCCTGAATGGGCTGCCCGAGAATCTCGATGTCGTCGATGTTCCAGCCTGATTGCGGATCCGCCCCGTTCAAGTTCCGCGCAATCCACGTGATGTAGATGGCCGGATGATGATCCGCCAGCGCGCTGATGTCCACATAGTGGTCCACCCAGCCGGAGTCATGGATCGCTGCCGTTTCCACCCACACAATGTTCTGCCTCGGATTCGCTGGGTCAGTGCTGATGGCGATTGAGGCACTGGCAAACGGCGGGCGGTCGGTGTTCAGCCAGCGCTTAAAATGGAGGCGGGTGTTGATCAATCCGAACAAATCAATTTTCTGCGTGGTCAGCAAGGAGTCGTCATTGATGTTACCCGCATAGTTTCCCGCTGGACTGTCGGTGAACACATTCGGTCCCGTGGCTCCGCTGACGGGATCTGGATAACCCAGAGGGCTGCTGCCACCACCACCAATCGGCTGGGCAAAAGCCCACCCTCCTGTGCGAGTCCAGGAAGCACCGGGATCTGAATCAAGCGGAAACCGGTAAGCAACTGTGGCAAGCACGTCGAGAGTCACCGACATCGTCTGCGAGGCGTTCAATCTCTGGTCCAGCAGCGTCAGCGTGCCGGTTTGCAGTCCGATGGGCAGCGCACTGGCGCTGCTGTTCACATTGAGTGTCACATCCGTGGATGTGCCTGGGGCAAGAGTGCCGCTGGTGGCGCTCAAGTTCAGCCACGAGGCCGTGCTGGCGATGCTCCACCCAGTGGAGGCCGCTGAATTGTTCACGATGTGAAGCGTGGACGAGGCATTCACAAAAGGTCCGCCGGGAGGCCCGCGCGCATCCAATCCACCGCTCCAATCCACCCGCTGCACCGAGAGCAGCGCCTTGTTGACGTTCAACCGCCCGCCGGAGGCGCACATGCTGGCCAGAGCGGGAAGCGCATCCACATTTTGCATGACAGCCTGCTTGACCTGCTGCGCCGTCAGCAAAGGCCGGTAGGACTTGAGCAACGCACAGGCGCCCGTCACCATGGGAGTGGACATGGAGGTGCCGCTGAGCTGCTGATATGCGCCCCCAGGCATGGTGCTCAGAATGTTTACCCCCGGTGCGGCCAGATCCACCATCGAAGTACCGCGGTTCGAAAAACTGGCGAGCGCATCGTTTTGATCTGTGGCAGCTACCGTGATCTGCACCGGATTGCGATAAAACGCCGGTGTCGGTGCGAAGGATGAACCGATGGTGGTGCCATCGTTGCCCGCTGCTCCGACAAACAAGATTCCGGCACTGCAACTTGCGTCCACGATCTCCTGCAGCGTTTGAGAAGTTGCGTAACTCTGCCAGGAGTTGTTGGTGATCGCCACCTTCATGAGCGTGGCATAAGCCAGGCCTTCGGACAGGTCTGAGGACGTGCCGTTGCTTTGGGTGTCGAAGCACTTCACCGGCAAAAGCTTCACCTGCCAGCACACTCCCGAGACGCCGGTGAGGTTGTTTCCAGTCGCGCCGATGATTCCTGCGACATGTGTGCCATGCCCCTGCGTCGAGTCATCCTGCGGATCGGCGTCATTGTTCACAAAATCCCACCCGCGCACGTCATTGGCGTATCCATTGTGATCGTTGTCTGTGCTGTTGCCGGCCACCTCGCCCGGATTGGAATAGATGTTGGCCGCCAGGTCGGGGTGCGTGTAATCGATGCCGCTGTCGATCACCGCCACAACGACATTGCTGGATCCGGGGTGCGTGTCCCATGCCGCCGTGGCGCTGATGTCCGCTCCGGAAGTTCCTCCTGTCTGGCCGGTGTTGCTCAGGGCCCATTGCTGCGCAAATTGCGGATCGTTGGGTGTCACGGCAGCATGCACCAAATAGTCCGGTTCGGCGATATGAACGAGTTGTGTTTGCTGCATCAAGGCCATCCCGGTGAAAACCGTGTCCAGCCCTTGGTAAGGAAATTCAATGATCCATATCCCGCTCAGCGGCTGCTGCTGCCTTACCACGCCTCCCATTGCCTGCACTCTGGCCCTGAAGTCCTGATCCAGCACCCCCTGCACCGGCTTGACTAGAACGTGATCCGCCACCATGGCCACCTGCCGCATGAGCCTCGTCGGCTGGCCTTGGTCATCCGCAGCGAAGACTTCCTCCAAGCGCAGCAGCGGATATTTGAACGGAGCTCTGATGATCCGCGCCCGCCGCCACCAGCCATCCCCGGCAGGCTCCATCGGTGAAACTTCCACCTCCGCAGCGCCCCTCCACCGGTCAGCGACCTGCGCTGCTCCCACTTTTGGGCTGGGTGACTCCGGGTTTGGCGGAATGAACGACGACGACCACCGTTGTTTTTCCCCAGGCTGCGTGGTGGCTGATTTCACCCTATCCAAATCCAGCCTGTCGCTGCCCCACCAGTGCAGGCCAGCTAAACACAGCCAAACAACTGCAATTATACCTAATAAATACTTAAGCAAAGGCCACAACCTGGTCAATATATGGCATAGTGAATTGAACATAGCTGAAGCAGATGGCGCTACTTTGTTTTAATGATCGGACAAGAATGGTACCATACGTAAATGCTAGTAAAAACGTAATGTTCAACCGGCATGTCAGCAGCAGGAAACGATTGAAACAGCCATCAGCATTGCTGCAAATACGCATTTATGTAACAGCAACGTTTATAGCGTGCCAATTGTGCCAAGTGCCAGCGCAAGTGTGCCAAATTTGGCACTTTGGCACAAGTCGTGACCTTGTGACATCCAACCTCTAGACTCCGCAAATCACTCACAATCAGTTCATTGTGTTTCAAAAAGCCCACTTGGCACGCGATTAGCCAAGTAAAGAGCACCAAAACCATCCGTTTTAATTTCCCCCAACCCCAAAATCATGAGCAAAATTCTCGGCATTGACCTTGGCACCACGAACTCCTGCATGGCCGTCCTCGAAGGCGGCAAAGCAACGGTGCTCGAAAACAGCGAAGGCGCACGTACGACCCCTTCCATCGTCGCCTTCACCAAGAGCGGCGAACGCGTCGTCGGTCAGGCCGCCAAGCGCCAGGCCGTCACCAACCCCCGCAACACCGTCTTCTCCGTGAAGCGCCTGATGGGCCGCAAGTTCTCAGAACTCACCGAAGCTGACAAGCGCATGCCCTACAAGATTGTGGCCGCCAGCAATGGCGACGCCCACGTGCAGGTCGAAGTCGGCGGCGAAACGAAAGTTTACAGCCCGCAGGAAGTCAGCGCGATGATCCTCGCCAAGCTGAAGTCCGATGCGGAAGCCAAGCTCGGCGAAACGATCACCGAAGCCGTCATCACCGTCCCCGCTTACTTCAATGACAGCCAGCGCAACGCCACCAAGGCCGCTGGCGAAATCGCCGGCCTCAATGTGCGCCGCATCATCAATGAGCCGACCGCAGCCGCCCTGGCCTACGGCCTCGACAGCAAGTCGGACGAAAAAGTCGCCGTGTATGACCTTGGCGGTGGTACCTTCGACATCTCGGTGCTGGAAATCGGCGACGGCGTCTTCGAAGTGCTCGCCACGGACGGCGACACCCACCTGGGTGGCGATGACTGGGACAACACCCTCATCTCCTGGATCGTCAGCGAATTCAAAACCGACAGCGGCATCGACCTCAGCGGCCAGCCTGACGCGCTTCAGCGCATCAAGGAAGAAGCCGAGAAGGCCAAGATCGCCCTCAGCTCCAGCCAGAGCTACGACTTGAACCTCCCCTTCATCACCGCTGACGCCACCGGGCCGAAGCACATCATGAAGACCCTCACCCGCGCCAAGATGGAGCAGCTCACAGACAGCCTGTTTGAGCGCACCATCAAGCCTGTGAAGGACTGCCTTGCCGCCGCCAAACTCGACGCCAGCAAGATCGACGAACTCGTGCTCGTGGGTGGTATGACCCGCATGCCGAAGGTCGTTGAGACCGCGAAGAAGCTCGCCGGCAAAGACCCGCATCAGGGCGTGAACCCGGACGAAGTCGTCGCCATCGGCGCAGCCATCCAGGGCGGCGTGCTCAAAGGTGACGTCAAAGACGTGCTCCTCCTCGACGTGACCCCGCTCACCCTCTCCATCGAGACGGCAGGCGGCGTGGCCACCCCGATGATCCCGCGCAACACCACCATTCCGAAGAAGCACAGCCAGGTGTTCTCCACCTACAGCGACAACCAGCCCGGCGTGGAAATCGTCGTCCTTCAGGGCGAGCGCCCCATGTCCCGCGACAACAAGACGCTCGGCACCTTCAAGCTCGACGGCATCCCACCAGCACCCCGCGGAGTTCCGCAGGTGGAAGTCACCTTTGACATCGACGCCAACGGCATCCTGCACGTCAGCGCCAAGGAAAAAGTCAGCGGCAAAGAGCAGAAGATCTCCATCCAGGGCAGCTCCGGCCTCAGCCAGGAAGAGATCGAAAAAGCCAAGCGCGATGCTGAAGAGCACGCCGACGAAGATCTCAAGCGCAAGGAAGCCGTCGAAGTGAAGAACAAGGCGGAAGGCCTCAGCTTCGAAATTGAAAAGCAGCTCAAGGAATGGGAAGAAAAAGTCCCCGCCGACCAGCTGGCCCCGATCAAGGACAAGCTCACCTCCCTGAAGTCCGCCATCGAATCCGGTGACACCGACAAGATGAAGGCGCAGACCGAAGAACTCGAAAAACTCTTCGCCGCCGCCTACCAAGCCGCTGCCGCCGCAGGCGCAACCGCCGGAGCCCCCGGTGGCATGCCCGACATGGGTGGCGCAGGCCCCGACGCCGGTGCTTCGGAAACGAAGTCGCAGGACAAGGGCAAGGTCGTCGATGCCGATTTCGAAGTCGTGGACAAGGACAAGTAATTGATCACGAGAATGTCAGGAACGACGACAGCAAAGACAGCTTTTGGAATGGCGACGATTCGTCGCCATTCCAGTCGTCTCGTTGTTATTGAATCGTCGGCGTTTCCCATCTCAACCCTGATTTCACGATGAGTTTGGAAGCACTCAAGGAACTGTCAGCACTCGACGGGGAGGCCAAGGGCCTTCTCGCGAAGCATGATGAGCTCCTGCTGAAGATGCGCCGCACTTTTCTCCACAAGATCGTGGAATGCTTCTCCGGGCTGACCGAGGCCGAGGGCTTCCGCATCACACGGGATCCCATGGGGGCCACCGCCCGTCTCTCTGAGACGGAACTGATGATCAGCTGCACGGACCCCTCCCACACGCTGGTGGATTCGCAGGCGAAGTATTCTGTAACCTGCTCACTGGCGCAGAACAAGGCCTACGGCATCCTGCTGTGCCGCCAGCCACTGGTGCAGTTCACGAATCAAAGCGCCGACACGAACGACCAGATCACGAACAAGAAGCTGGAGATCGAGTATCTGAAATCGCTGATCGAAAACCAAGGGGGTGATCAGTGGTTCGTCATGGGCCGCCTGGAAAACACCTCCGACATGCGCGGTATGACCGGCATGCTGGGCTCACCGTATGAGTCCTTCTCATCCTTCGACCTGGCCGTGAAAACAGCGCTGCGTGAAATCTCCAACGCAGCCATCGCCCCCCGCGCCGCATGAAAACGAACACGCTTCTCATCATGACGGCACTGGCACTCGCCTCCTGCGGTAAATCGCCTGAGGCTGCCAAGACGACGGCAGCTCCGAAGCCAGCCGCCGTTCCTGATGCACGCCTCGAAGCAGAAATCTCCAGCGCGCTCACGCCTGCGCCTGAGACAAATGCCCCGCCAGCAGACAATGCTTTGAAGAGTGAAGCGGACAGCATCATCGCACAGTACCCCGGCAAGACTGCCACCGAGCTGCTGAACACGCCGGAAGTGAAGGACAAGCTGGCCGTGGCGATGAAAAAACTCAGCGCTGACCCCGTCCTGCTGAAGCGCGTGAACTCCACGGTGGATCTCGCCGCACAAATCAAAGGCCTCGAAGGTGCCGCGAAGCTTGACCTGGACATGAAAGGCTACGATCAGGCACGCACCTCACGCATGCTGCAGTCCGTGCTCTCTGAAGAGCCGCAGCGCATCGTGGACTTTCTCGTCAGCGAAATCGGCGAGGCGTCTCCCGATCTCAGCTATGGCGGCCTGGAGCGCGCTCCGAACGGCGTCGCCATCCTCCCGAACACCATTCCCTCGCCAGCCGCTGCGCCTCCTCCGGAGGAATGACGAAACCAGAATTAAGAATGACGAATCAAGTTCCAATGACGAAATCCCAAACCGCCGCGATGCCGCTGCGGAGCAGCTTCGTGCTTGAAGCTTCGTCATTCATTCGACATTCCTCATTCTGGTTTCGTCATTTTTCCGTCCGCAAACACGCTGACTCCCTTTCCCAGCAGCACGACTTTCTTTCCTAGCACCCCTTTCCGCCCGGCCAGCCGGCACACCAACCCGTGTGACAGCAGGCCGGGCAGACAACCCGAACCAAACCAGAACCAGCAACCCTCAAAGCATAAAGCAGACCAACTATGGCCACCTCCATCACACCCCTCGGACGCCGCGTCCTCGTCAAGCGTTCCACCAGCGAAGAAAAGACCGCTGGCGGCATCTTCCTTCCTGACACCGCCAAAGAAAAGCCACAGGAAGCTGAAGTGCTCGCACTCGGCACCGGCAAGGACGACGAAGGCAAAGACGTCTCCACCCTCTTCACCGTGAAGAAGGGCGACAAAGTCCTCATCTCCAAGTACGGCGGCACAGAAGTGAAGCTCGACGGCGAAGACGTCCTCATCATCAACGAAACCGACATCCTCGGCATCATCGGCTAATCCCCTCTCAGAAACCCCACACTCAACTCACACTACTTAAACAGTTATGGCTAAACAACTCTACTTCGACGAAGCCGCCCGTCAGGCACTCCTCCGCGGCGTCACCAAGCTGGCTCGCGCCGTCAAGGCCACTCTCGGCCCTGCAGGCCGCAACGTCATCCTTGAAAAGAAATTCGGCAGCCCCACGATCACCAAGGACGGCGTCACCGTCGCCAAGGAAATCGAGCTTCCAGATCCTTATGAAAACATGGGCGCCCAGCTCATCAAGGAAGTCTCCTCCAAGACCTCCGACATCGCTGGTGACGGCACCACGACCGCCACGGTCCTGGCTGAAGCCATCTACGCTGAAGGTCTCCGCAACGTGACCGCTGGCGCCAACCCGATCTCGCTTCAGCGCGGCATCATGAAGGCCACCGAGGCCATCGTGGCCAAGCTCAAGGAAATCTCCACCCCCGTGAAGGACAGCAAGGAAGTGGCCCAGGTCGCAACCGTGTCCGCCAACTGGGACGCCAGCATCGGCAACATCATCGCCGAAGCCATGGACAAAGTGGGCAAGGAAGGCACCATCACCGTCGAAGAAGCCAAGTCCATCGAAACGACCCTCGAAGTCGTCGAAGGGATGCAGTTCGACAAGGGCTACCTCTCCCCTTACTTCGTCACCAATCCGGAGACGATGGAGTGCAACCTTGAGAACGCCTACATCCTCATCAACGAGAAGAAGGTCAGCAATCTGAAGGACATGCTGCCTCTGCTTGAGAAGGTCGCTCGCTCCGGCAAGCCCCTCCTCATCATCGCTGAAGACGTCGAAGGTGAAGCCCTTGCCACCCTCGTGGTGAACAAGCTGCGCGGCACCCTCAACATCGTGGCTGTCAAGGCTCCTGGCTTCGGCGACCGCCGCAAGGCCATGCTCGAAGACATCGCCATCCTCACCGGCGGCCGCTGCATCACCGAAGACCTTGGCATCAAGCTTGAGAACATCGAGCTCGCTGACCTTGGCCGTGCCAAGCGCATCACCATCGGCAAGGAAAACACCGTCATCGTCGAAGGCGAAGGCGGCAGCGAAGCCATTGCAGGCCGCGTTTCCCAGATCAAGAACCAGATCAACGAAACCACCAGCGACTACGACCGTGAGAAGCTCCAGGAGCGTCTTGCCAAGCTCGCCGGCGGCGTCGCCGTCATCAACGTCGGTGCTGCCACCGAAACGGAGATGAAGGAAAAGAAGGCCCGCGTCGAAGACGCCCTGCACGCCACCCGTGCAGCCGTTGAAGAAGGCATTGTTCCTGGGGGCGGCGTCGCCCTCATCCGTGCTCAGGCTTCCATCGGTGATCTCGGCCTTACCGGCGACGAGAAGACCGGCGCTGAAATCGTCGCTCGTGCGATCGAAGCTCCTCTTCGTCAGCTTGCTGCCAATGCAGGCATCGAAGGCGCGCTCGTCGTTGCTGAAGTCAAGAAAGGCAAAGGCAACCAGGGCTACAACGTCGCCACCGGCGTGTATGAAGACCTCATCAAGGCAGGTGTCGTTGACCCAGCCAAGGTGACCCGCAGCGCTCTCCAGAACGCAGCCTCCATCTCCGGCCTCCTCCTCACCACCGAATGTCTGATCTCCGACATTCCGAAGGAAGAAGCAGCTGACGCTGGTGGCCACGGCCACGACCACGGCGGCATGATGTAATCCTTTTGACCGCTGCGTGACCCAACCCCCGCAGCGAATCAAAACCCAAAACCCCCACGCGGCCCGGAAGTGATTCCGGGCCGTTATTTTTTGTACTCGTGTTGTTACAAAAGTTTCGTAGAATTACGACGCCTCACTCCCTTATCATGAAGAGGTTTCACACCGCCCTCCGCCATCTGTCCGTTCTCGCCGCTGCATTGGTACTTTCCAACTGTGCCACCCACACGCCCAACGCCGTCTACATCAGTCCTCTCACGGCGGTCATCAGCCAAGGCGACGGCGTCAGCACTCGGGTGAGCACCACGGACTCCCGAATGTCCGAAGAAGAGCGCCAGATGCTCGGAGACCGAATCACTCAGGCGGTGCAGACTCTCGCACAGCCCGGCTCAGGAGCCGCCAACCAGTATGAGCTGGAGGTCAACATCACCCGCTACACCAAAGGCAGCGGCTTCGTGCGCACCGCCATGCCCGGCATGGGACAGATGCATCTGGATGGTGTGGTGACGGTTTATCAGATGCCCAAGCGGGTACCCGTCGGTCAGTTCATGATCAACAAAGCCTTCGCCATCGGCGGCCTTTACAGCCTGGCGGTGAACATGAACACCATCGCCAACACCTACGCACAGGCAGTCGCTAAGACGGTGTGTCAGGTCCGGTAGGAGATGGTTGTGCAATGACGAATGAGTAAATCCGAATGTCTAAAGAATGACGAAGCACGAATAACGAACTTTGAATGCAGCGTGTTTGGTGAGCAATGCGAGTTCGTTCCACCCTTCGAGCTTTGTCATTGGTCATTATTTCGTCATTCGGATTTACTCATTCGTGCTTTGGCTGGTTCCCTGCACGGGCGATTTTTCGCGTAAAGCTAAAATCTACCGCGAGGACGCATGCGCTCCGGCGTTCCCATCGTCCCATGATCCGACCCATCGCTCTGCTTCTGTTTGCCTGCGCACTCTCCGCTTCCGCCGCCGGCCAGCCCAATCTCATCTTCATTCTCAGTGACGACCTCGCTCAAGGCGACGTGGGCTGCTACGGGCAGAAGCTGATCCAGACGCCGAATCTCGACCGCATGGCGAAGGAGGGCACGCGCTACCTGCAGGCCTACTGCGGCACGAGCGTCTGTGCGCCTTCGCGTTCGACCTTGATGACCGGTTTGCACACGGGGCACTGCCCGATCCGGGCGAACCGAGAGATCGGCAAGGAAGGCCAGAAGCCGCTGCCTGCGGGCACCATCACCGTCGCGCAGATTTTGCATGATGCGGGCTATGCCACCGCCTGCATGGGGAAGTGGGGCATGGGCATGTTCGACACCACGGGCAGTCCGCTGAAGCTCGGCTTTGACCACTTCTACGGCTACAACTGCCAGCGCCACGCGCACAGCTACTTCCCCACCTATCTCTACAACGACGACCAGCGCTTTGACCTGCCCGGCAACACCGGCAAAGGCGTGGGCGCAACCTACGCGCAGCAGCTCATCTCCGATGAAGTCCTGCGCTGGGTGCGCGAGCACAAGTCCGGCCCCTTCTTCCTGTATTACTCGATCACGCTGCCGCACGGCAACTTCGAGATCGACGACCAGGGCATCTACAAGGACAAGCCGTGGACCGAGACGCAGAAGAACTACGCCGCCATGGTCACCCGTCTGGACAGCGATGTGGGCCGCCTGCTCGACACACTCAAGGAGTGCGGCATCGATGACAACACGCTCGTCATGACCGCAGGTGACAACGGCTCGTCCTTTGATCCCAAGTCCGAAATGGGCAAGCTCTTCGAGCAGGCCTCCAACGGCCTGCGTGGCTACAAGCGCGGCCTGTATGAAGGTGCTCTGCGGCAGGCGGCGCTGGCCCGCTGGCCCGGTCAGGTGCCAGCCGGGCGCGTGACGGATGAACCCTGGGCGTTCTGGGATTTCCTGCCCACCGCCGCCGAACTGGCAGGAGCGAAGATTCCCGCCGCCTGCAAGACCGACGGCCTCTCACTGGTCTCTTTCCTCAAAGGCGGCCCGGCACCGCAGCGCGATCACTTTTACTGGGAACTGCACGAAGGAGCCTCGCTGCAGGCGGTGCGCTTTGCTGACTGGAAAGCCGTGCGCAACGGCCCGGAGAGCCCCATCGAACTCTACGACCTCAAAGCCGATGCGGCAGAGGAGCATGACGTCGCCAAAGAGAAGCCCGACCTCGTGGCCCAAGCTGCTGCACTGATGGAATCCTCCCGCACGGCTGATCCCGACTGGCCGCTGGTGCAGAAGCGGGCAGGGCAGGGCAAGAAAAAGAAGAAGCCCTGAGGTCACCTGCGCTGTTTTTCATCCTCTTGCTCCCTGGGTTTTCTATCTGCTGGAGGATTCGAGAAGGAAGCGAAGAATTCCATGTGCGCTTTCCTAAAGATCCATTTACTGTGCGGCTAAACTTAAAAATTTAAGTAGCGAAAAGGGCAATATTTTGAAATTCTATAGGATTGAGAGTGAAGAAGACTTGATTATTTATGGAAATTTTAATAGATTTGAATTTGAATGAGCCCCCAATCATCCAACGCCACTCTGCCGCCCGGTCTGCCTGTTCGTTCAGGCGACCTATTTGCCCATGAGCTGGCCGCCCTAGTGCAGGACATTCAGCGCACTCGGGAGTGGATTAACACTCAGCTCGATGCCCAGCTCGCCAGCCTGAAGCAACTCTGTGCCGCCACGCGTGCGGAGGAGCCGAAGAGCTCTCTTTCGATGGCAACACTGTTCGAAGCACCACGTCCAGTGACGATGGAACCTGCGCCCGCAGCCGCAGCACCGACTCCCGCAGCACAACCACCCGTGGCAGCCGCGAAGCCGATTTCGACGGTGCATCAGGCAATCATCCTGCCACCGACTTTGACGGCCACGCTCGACCCGCAGCTCGAGCAGGCGACTCTGCATGAGCTGAACAACGCCCTGACGCGCGCATTTTCAGAAATCTCCGCCCGCGGCGGAATGATCAGCTGAATTCAGCCGCACATCGTCCTCTGAGACGATTCTTCGGCAAGCTCCACGGCTCCAGCTACGTACATGAGTGTTCCGCATGAACACCATTACCGACCCTGCCACCGCGTCACGGCGCGAATTTCTCAAAACCACCACGAAGACCGCCGCCGGTCTGTCCGTGCTCTCCGGCATCAGCCTTCCTTATGTGCACGCCGCCGGCAGTGATGAAATCCGCACCGCTTTGATCGGCTGCGGTGGCCGTGGCACCGGTGCTGCGAGCAATGCCATGGGCATCCAGAAGCGTGTGACCCGCCTCGTGGCAATGGCGGACGTTTCCGAAAAACGTCTCAAGGGCAGCTTTGAAGCGCTGAGCGCCAAGCACCCCGACCGCATGTCGGTGTCCGAGGACAACAAGTTCATCGGCTTCGATGCTTACAAGAACGCCATCGACACTCTGCGCAAAGGAGACGTGGCCATCTTCACCACGCCGGTGGCTTTCCGCTGGGTGCATTTCAAGTACGCCATCGAGAAGGGCGTGAACATCTTCATGGAAAAGCCGATCTGCACCGATGGCCCCACCGCACGCCGTCTGCTGGCGCTGAATGAAGAGGCCAAGAAGAAGAACCTCAAAGTCGGCGTGGGCCTCATGTGCCGCCACTGCCGCGTCCGTGGCGAACTCTTCAACCGCATCCAGGATGGCGAGATCGGCGATCTGCTTCTCATGCGCGCCTACCGCATGCAAGGCCCGGTGGGCTCCGCGTTCACGCTGCCACGTGATCCGAAAGTGGACCCGAGCGAACTGGCATGGCAGATCCAGCGCTTCCACAGCTTCCTCTGGGCCAGCGGCGGTGGTTTCAGCGACTTCAACATTCACAACATCGACGAAGCCTGCTGGATGAAGAACGACTGGCCGGTCGAAGTGCAGGCCAGCGGCGGCCGCAGCGACCGTGGCGACTACATTGATCAGAACTTCGACCACTACAGCTGCGAGTACACCTTCAAGGACGGCGCCAAGCTCTACCTCGAAGGCCGCACCGCCATCGGCACGCACAACCAGTTTGCCACGCAGGTGCATGGCACGAAAGGCAGCGCCATCGTCTCCACCGCCGGTCACTTCCCCTCCAAGGCGATGACCTTCAACAGCCAGAAGATGCAGCGCGCCAACATCATCTGGCGCGGCAAACAGCCGGAGCCGAATCCGTATGACTTGGAGTGGCAGGATCTCATCGACGCCATCGTTGACAACAAGCCCTACAACGAAGTGGAGCGCGGCATCAAATCCAGCGTCACCACCGCCATGGGCCGTGCCGCTGCGCACACCGGCCAGGTCATCCGCTACGATGACTATATCAACAGCGCGTTCGAATTCGCTCCGGGTGTGGACAAGCTCACCCTCGACGGTCCTGCACCGATCATCGCTGACGCGAACGGCAAGTATCCTGTGCCACAGCCTGGTATCCTCAAAGATCGTGAGTATGCCATGGAGCCGCAGGCCAATCCCTTCCCGCTCATCCCGATGCCTCCTGCCCCTGTCGAGGAGCAGCTGTCTCCGCCAGAACGGCCCAAGAAGCCCGCCGTGAAGGAGAAGGCGAAGGAGAAAGCCAAAGTTTAGTCTCGGGAAGCACCCAGCTCACCCCAACCGCTGCTCTTCATCGGGCAGCGGTTTTTTTATGCCCTGGCGCATCAAATCAGCTGCTATGCCCGGAGGGTTGAAATGATCGTGGCCGCAGGTGAAGCCCGCACGATGGTCATGCTCAGTTTTGCCGCCCTTTTGTCTTTTCCCAACCCCACTAAATGCAATTAGTATGGAATACTTAAGTATCTAAGGTAGATCTGATGCGATTCTGAATGGCTATTTAGAAGCCAAATTCAGACTCGTCCTATAACTTTCCACTGTGGACAAGCAAGAGGATGACACCCCCATACCAGAATCTCTGAGTGACACGCCCGAAGCCGAATGTGTGCGGCAGTTGGGCGGGCGTAGGCACTGGATGAAACTGGGAATGTGGGGTGCCTTGGGCACGATTGGAGGAGGTATGGGCTATTACATGGCGCCTCCTGCAATCGTGCCACTGTACTTCAATGGAGTTTACGCCTTCGCGCATGAAACCCATCCTGCCGTGGTTCATCAATTGTTGGCCGCCGCCAATGAACTCGTGGGCAAGCCCTACAAGTGGGGTGGAGGTCACAAAGTTCTCTTTGATAACGGCTTCGACTGCTCCGGCTCTGTCTCTCACGTGCTCTACCGTGCCAAGCTGCTGGACAAGCCGCTCAGTTCCTCGGCCTTTTCTCGTTACGCCTGGCCTGGACCTGGGAATTACGTCACGCTTTTCGTCAAACCCGGGCATCACGTTTTCATGCAGATCTGCGGCCTGCGTTTTGACACTTCGGGGACGCAGACCGGCGAAGGCCCCCGCTGGCGTGCTTCCAGCCGTTCCTACGACGGTTTCTACCCGCGTCATCCCGCCTGGCTCTGAAACAGCGCTGGCTCCACTCTGCATAGCCCCGCACACGCACGGTATGTGGGCTTGTGATCCATGCCATACGCATGGAAGCTCGCCCATGAACACCCCGCTGCTGGCACTCAATCTTCTCCTCGTGACGGGCCTGACGGCATGCCACAAACAATCCGGAGCTGCCCTGGCAGACATGGATGCTGAAACCCGACTAAAAGCCATCGCTATCAGGGCTGCCGCCGACAAAGAAACTGCGGCGACCAACGAGGCCGCTATTCTCCAAAAGATTGAGGCCAGAGAATCGCCGACTCCGCTGAAGTAGTGGTGGTGCTTGAAGCCGCATCATTCGTTTTAAGATCGAAGTTAGGACGGATGCTGTTTGACAGCGCCGTTGCTCTGCGGGCAAAATGCGCGCCGTATGAAAACTCCCTTCCCGGCCATCTTGTCCGTCTTTCAACGCATGCAGTCCTGGCTGCTGCAGGCAGCGGCGCTGGTCGTGCTGGCATCCTGCGCAGTGCCTGCCGGCAATGGTGGACTTACCGGTGCCGCTACTCCCAATGTGCAAGGCATCTACCAGGGCTCCTACACCTACGGCGGCGCCTATCAGAAGCTGGCCGGTCAGACAGTCTCCTTTGAAATCTCCCTCCAGCAGGCGCGTGGTTCCAGCAAGATCAAGGGCGTCACCAAGGAAAGCTACACCGGCTTTGGCACTCTGAAGGATGGCTTTGTCTGGGCGGACATCACTGGCACCTGCGAAGATGAGGATGGCTTTACCCATCTGCAGTTCACCAAAACCTACCGTCATTCCAAGGAACCTCCGGTGGCTTATCGCGGCTCACTTCCACCGGGCTCCAGCCTGCTCGCGGGTACCTGGTACTTTCCAAGCAAACCGAGCGACAGCGGCATGTTTCAAATCACCAACATGTATCTTCAATGACCGCCGCTCACACGCTCGTCTGGCTCGCAGCCCTCAGTCTGACGGGCTCAGTCTTGCAGGCACAACAGCCTGCCATCGTTGTCAGCGGCTTTGAGCCCTTCGGCGGTCGTGACCGCAATGCCTCCTGGACTCTGGCCGGAGAAATCGCCAAGTCCTTTCCACGCGAAGTCCGCGCCTTGCAGATTCCCGTCGTCTGGGGTGCACCGCTGGCAACCATCAACAACACCCAACCACTGCCTCAGGTGTGGATCGCTTTTGGTGAAGGCACCTCGGAGTTTCAGATCGAAATCCTCGCCCACAACCAGCGTGGCCTGTACCCGGACAATCAGCAGGCCAAACCTGCCGCACCGAACATCGTCAGCGCCGCTGCCCCCGTGCTGAAACAGCAGGCGCAGGTGGCGGACCTCGCAGCCGCATTGACCCAGGCGGGATTTCCCACCCACGTATCCCAGAGCGCCGGACGTTACCTGTGCGAGGAGATGCTGTACTCGCTCCTCTACGCCCAGCAGCAGCATCCCGAGGCGCTACGCCTGGTGCTCTTCATTCATGTCCCGACATTAGAGCAGTCCCTTCCTGTTTCTCCGGCGAAACAGGGCGCGCCTGCCGCACGCAAGCAGGTGGACGCCGATCTGCTGCAGGCCTTTGGCAGGCAGCTCTTCGCCTCTCTGCGTAAGCTTGGTTTGCTGCCGCTGAAGCAATAGGTGGGGTTCGGTGGACGCAAGCGCCGAGTACCTCGATCTCGTCTCAGTGGTGATGACCACCGCTCAAGCCTGCGCGTTCAGGAACGCCAATGCGGCGGAGCGCTGCGGATGCTCTGCGAGTTCCTTGCGCAGCACCTGAAGCTTCTCCAGCAGTTCCACGCCCAGCCGCTCCCGCAGCTGTGCCAAATGCACGGCGTCCAACTCCTGCTGGCGCACGGCCTTCTGCCAGGGTGCGGTGAAGATTAAATGGATCGAGTTCTGCAAGTGGCCGCCACACAGCGCCTCCCACTCGCCACCGTCCAGCCAGATGCCGCCCGTATGGGATCGCTCCACGCGAAACGACTGCCCATGACCCACGCGATAGCGTGTCATCACCGTGCCCGACTCGGGACACAGTTTGACCGCTCCATCATACTCGCTCACCGGCACCGCCTCTGCCGCAGGGCTATCTTCGACCACTGCCATCGCAGGCAGTGTGCTGCGCCAGCGCCAGTAGTTCTCCGCCGGGATCCAATGCCCGCCGGTTTCATGGCAGCGGAAAGCCGTCAGACCGGATTCCAGTTCGACACGTTCCAGACGTTTGTGATGAGCAAGAGGACTTTGCATGACGAGCGCGATCATGCGCCGCGCACACGCCGCCGCCATGACATTTCCCATCCATTTATGGAAGCAGCACGCACGGCACTGCGCACCACCTCGACAAAGCGCGTACGCTGCGCATCCTCCGCCATCATGGCCGCCCGTGGAAAATCCGTCGCCTTCGCCCGCATTCGTGAGGAGGTCATTCGCTTGGTCGCCTTGATCCCCGCCGGCCAGTTCACCACCTATGGCAGCATCGCCATCCACATGAACGTCATCGCCCGTCATGTGGCCACGGTGCTGAGCCATCTCACGCCCGAAGAATCCGCCGCTCTGCCATGGCATCGCGTTGTCGCGGCGAACGCGCGCATCAGCCCGAACATGCCTGCCGAGTCCTCACGCAAACAACGCCGCCTGCTCAAAGCCGAGGGCCTGCGCATCGACAAAGACGGCTACATCCAGGATGCCGATGACCACTTTCACAACGTGGGTGTACGTCGGGACATCCGCTGGGGTGAGGGGTGAAGAACTCTCCAAGCTTCATGAAGCCCGCGTCAACGCAGATCATTCATGCCTGAAATTCAGCCATGCGAAATCTGCAAGGTATGAGAAAACAGAGGAAAAACATATGCCGTCCATCAGACTTTACTTGCAGTAAATTCCCGACATGTAGATCGTACCCGATGGCACGACGCTACCAGACATCAAACGCCCTGATAGATCTTTTGTTCAAGCTTCCACCTTGGGTGTGTTTAACCCTCGGAGTGGTAAGCTATGTTGGTATGGAATGGTTTCAACGGACTCACGTGGCCACCAAGGGAGACCTGCTCTTATCCATCGCCACCAGTTCTTATCCGCCCATGGCACTCGCCTTCTTCGTGGCATTCGCCGCTGCCAGTGCTGTACATCGCGTTCGTCGGGAGAAGCTGGTGGATCAGCAAACAGGATTGGACTCTCTGCGTCATACGCCATGGAAAGCGTTTGAGTATTTGGTGGCGGAGGCCTTTCGAAGGCAAGGATATGCCGCCGACTACTCGCTCGACCAAGGGCCCGATGGCGGCGTGGACATTGTGTTGAAGAAAGAAGGTCAGACTTCACTGGTGCAGTGCAAGCAGTGGAAGAACGGCAGTGTGGGCGTGGCTGTCGTGAGAGAGATGCTGGGCATTCTGCATGCCCGTCAGGCGCATGGAGTTTTCATCATCACCACAGGCGGCTTCACTCCGGACGCGCTGGCCTTTGCGAAGGGAAACCCCATCACACTGATCGACGGTGCCAAACTCTGGAACATGGTGGCTGCGGTTCAAGCTCAGCCCAGCTCCGCCGCCAAAGTCATGCCGGCTGCAACCGCACCAGCGACACCCGAGTGTCCCAGATGTGGTGGGGCGATGTTGAAGGTCACTGCAAAACAAGGCCGCACTGCAGGAACCACATTTTGGGGCTGTTCACGCTATCCCAACTGCCGGGGAAATGCGTCCATCCAGGGAGAACTGCGTCCGCAAGTGATAGCATGACTCGGAACAATTACATCTTTGTCGATTTCGAGAGCGTGCAGGACATCGACCTGACGCTCATCGAGAACAAACCCGTGAAGGTGTTTCTCTTCATCGGCGAACAGCAGACTAAGACGAGTGTGAAGCTGATGATGCAAGCACTCCAACTCCATGACCAGGTTCGGGTCATCAAGCTGAAGCGCGGTGGCAAAAACGCGCTGGACTTCGTACTTGCACACCACACCGGAAGGCAGGCAGCGGCGGACCCGAACGGTTTCATCCATATTCTGTCCAAAGACAAAGGCTTCGATGCCTTGGTGGCTCATCTGAAAGAAGACAAAACCGGTGGGGCTGAACGGAGCGCAGTGTTTGCTCAAATTCCGGCGCTTGTGAATGCGCACAAAGCAACCTCAAGGGATCGATTGGAGGAGGTGAAGGCCCACTTCGGTAAAATGAAAAAGGGGGACACGGACAGCCGCCCTAAAAAACGCAAGACGCTCTGCTCCAAGATTCAGGAAGTCTTTCAAAAACAACTCAGTGATGAGGAGGTGCAGGCGGTGATCACCGGTTTGGAGCAGAAGCACTGGATCGCGATTTCCGGAGATAAAGTGGAGTATCGGTTCTGACGCCCTGCCTCCGCGCTTGCCTTCCACCGCGCCTTCCGCTTTCATCCGGCAACCGCCCCAGCCATGCCCCGACTTCCCTTCCTCTTTCCCCGGCTGGCTGTTTTGGCTGGCACACTGCTGTTTCAATCCGTGGCAGCGCTGGCCGCTGATGCCAACACCCGCACACCGCAGGAACAAGCGGCTGGGTGGAAGCTGCTGTTTGATGGTCGCAGCACCGCCGGTTGGCACACGTATGGGAAGAAGCATGTGACGGCCGGGTCATGGAAAATTAAAGACGGCTGCCTCATCCTTCCTCCGGGCAATGGCCGCCCCAATGGCACCGGCGGCGATCTCGTGACCAATGCGATGTTCACGAACTTCGAGTTCGAATTCGAGTGGCGCGTTGGCCCCGTGGGCAACAGCGGCGTGGAGTATCTCTTCACCGAAGGAGAAAAACGCACGGCCAACTTTTATCCCGGCGACACCGGCGACAGCCCGGTGGGCTTTGAATACCAAGTGCTCGATGACGCTCCGCACGCGAACAACGCAGCCAACCGGCTCGCCGCCTCCATCTACTCGCTCGTCACGCCTGTGGGCAAAACGCTGCGCCCCGTGGGCGAGTTCAATCAGGGCCGCATCGTGGTGGATGGCAATCACGTGGAGCACTGGCTCAATGGACGCAAGGTGGCGGAATGCGAGCTGGGCAGCCCCGAGCTGCAGCGCATCATCGCCAGCAGCAAGTACAAGTACTACCCCGGCGTGGGCGTGAAGCGCGCCACCTCCATCGCTTTGCAGGATCACGGCGCGGAGGTGGCCTACCGCAACCTCAAGCTCCGCGAGCTACGCGCCTCCGCCAGCAGCGCTCCGACCATCGCAGCGCCACCGACTTCATCACCCACGTCGTCACCTTCCATGACCGCAAGCAAGGTCCCGATGCAGGCCGCCGACTGGCGTGTCTGGTGCTGGTCCAAAGCCGACAACCGCTGGGTGGAGCACCCGCTGGACAAGATGACCGTGCAGATCCAAGACGGTGTGCTCAGCGCCCGCAACACCACCCACAGCAACTGGCCCCGCGCCATCCTCGTCTATCGCGGCACCCTGCTCGACGGCGACTTCATCGTCTCCGCCGACTACCGCGGTCAGCTCGAATCCTTCGACCTCCAGTCCGCCGATGGTGGCAACCAGCGCCTCTCCTGCCTGAACCCACCGCAGGACAACCAATGGCACACCGCCCTCCTCGCCCGCAAACAAGGCCAGTACACCGCCCGCATCGAAGAAGCCCCCGTCCAAGTGCAGAACGGCAAAGCCTCCTCTGGTATGAAGGGCTATTTCTGCTTCAAGCTCCGACCTGGGGAGGCGATGGAGGTGAGGGGATTGGTGGTGCAGACGGCGAGGTAGCCTCTACTTCACTAGAGGAGGGAAAGCACCGTCAGGAGAAGGCAGCGTCATGGGAGGAAGCGGGCCGATTTCGTATCTGGAGGCTCGGTTTCATCCTCAACAAAGTCAAAGGTGAGTAGGTCCCCAACAGTTTCGATTTCCTTGCCACGAGCATAACGATCTCCGCTGACTTCAGATTTGATCAACTCGGGAAGAGGATGGTGAAGCGAAAGAAGCTCGCTCGGAATCGGATCCTCAACAAATTTAGCACAGAGGTAGTGAAGCATGTCGATTGCTGCCAACCGCTGGAAGTCGTCGTCTGAATCGAGGACGGCTATAAGAAACCGGTAGCCATCGCGGAACTTGCTGGCGAACTTGTAAGCCAATGATTTTCCCCACCATGGCGTGTAACTGGGACGACGCACATTGCGCGGATAATCCTCGATCCGACCTCGTTCGCGCCAAATAGGCAGACAACGGTTCCAGGCCTCGTCAATCGTTCCTGCCAGGTAAGGCGTGCACTTGGCCGTTAACTTTTGCTGCCATTCTTCTTCGCTTTGCTCACTCATCTGCAGTCTAAAGACGTTAGAATTTATTCAACAGCCACAGTGATCGGCGGTAGTGCAGCCGTGGCAAATGCTGCTGCAGTACTTGAGCCGATCAACTCCCGCAAGGTCGCCATCATGGGATGTTCCTTGATGCTCGGAAACCGCGCGGGCGGAATGAAGGTCACGGAGGAGCCGATGGGAGTCGGCTCGGAGAGGTCGAGGGTGATTGTCTCGGGGTTCAGACCAAGTCTGCCCCGGATGCCGGCGATGGAGGAGACGGGGATCGAAACTTCCCGCCCGTGGCGCCGGACGCGCAGCGCACCGTTTTCATAGACCACCGAGTCGGCAGCATAATATACCATATTCTGGTAGATGATGTAGTACACCAGGCAGACGATCAGCTGGATGGTGGCTGCGATACCGATCACCTTAAGCGGTGCCGGACGTGGAATGAGCAGGCTGAGAAAGACGCCGACATTGAGGGCGATCATGAACGCGGGGACGACCCGCCGCTGCATCACGGTCTGGAAGGAGGAGTGCAATTGAGTCATGGGGGGGGATCGTTTTGAAATTGCTTGGGGCGAGAACTGTAGCCTGCGTCTGCTCACTTCTTGAGATCCAAAAAGCGTAAGACGACTGTCACAGGCTGCGTCCGCCAGTTCTCGGTGATGAACTGCTTTCCCAGCTTCTTAGCGGAACCTTGCACGGACAGGAGGCTCCAAGTCTTTTGATCGTTGCTGGCGGAGATGTGGTAGCCGATGGAAGTCGGATCTCCGGTTGGAACGTGTGCACTGGCACTGAAACGGGCATCCATACGAAAGGTCGCCGTGTCGAAGTTCATGGCTAGCCCGCCACTGTACCATCCATGCGCAACGCTGACTTCAGCAAGCTGCGTCCTGGATAGAGAGTCGAGAGCCGCATCGGTCGGAGCGAGTTTTGTCAGCTTGGAAGTTTCGATGGCGAAAAATTCCGTGGATGGCGCGTCGGCGTGAGACAAGCCAGAAAAGCCAAGCGCCATCCAAAGAATCAGGGCAAGCAGTGGATGTGAGTGCATGGCCGCTCATTAAATCTGAAATCCTCCACCGGTGCAATTTCTAAGCGATTCCGACAGAAGGTCAGAGAAACTGGGTGAAGGATGACTTTGCTGGCTGGTGGCTCAGAGAATGTTCATGCAGGCCGCTGACAGCAGGTGAAGATGGCTTCCTGATGGCTGCCGATGGCTTGGATGAAGACTTGGTTATTGAAGCCGGGGAGTTGCTGCATTCGGGCCAGGAGCTCGGTATCTTCCCTTGGTGCCTCGAATACAGCAAGCCAATGGTTTCAGGGCGAAGGAGCCCTCGTTTGTGTTGAGCACCGGCACTAGTCGAAGAGATACCGGTATGGCTAGCAACCCTTGTCTATGAGGTCATCTTCAAATTTGAACGTATTAAGACTCAACTTAACCTTGGTGACCATCCATGTTGCTTTTCTGCGCTTCTTTATCTGTAACACAGTATTTAGCAATGCTTGGCTGCTGCGGTAACCGAGAGTCACCTTCAGAATGCTTGCACTATCAATCGGTAGGAAAGCTTTGAATTTGTCTCCTAAAAGTCGGAGCTCTGCCTTGTCTGGCTCATCCGGTTGTGTTTTGAAATAACAGTTTTGAGCTGGCAGAATCCAGCGATACTCGGACTCAGCTCCCCAATCTGTACCCTTGTGGGTAATGATTCCTTCAAAGATTTTCGCACGATCCTCTTCAAGTGATTCACCAAGCAATCCAAAGCGTTTTTGGTCGGTGTATTTAACTGGTAAGACCCATCCGCGATATCGGGCCAGTGTGCCTCCAAAATCCAAACTAATCATCAATCCTTGGTGCCTATCAGAGTAATGGTCCCACATTCTGACGTTGTGTTCTTTATCTGTCATCGAAAGGATGAATGAGTTTAAGCCATAGTGCCTCACTAACTTTTGCGCCTGATAGGCTCGTTCCTCACCACAAGACTCTTCATTGCAGGGTGTTAGGCAGGGAAGAAATTCGAATGGGTCATTGAAATCAGCAGGGTTACTGAACATCAATTCCAAGTTTTCCAAGACCTTGATGCCTCCAGCATCTAAGTGTTTGAAAAGAACGTTTGGCACCTCCTGTGACTGTGCTTCCTGCTTTTGAACTTTGTTGTCCATACACTGTTACCAAAAAGTAAAAAGAAGTAATGTAGGCAGCCGCAGCCAATTTGCCTCTTACAAATCTGCTGCTCCCAATCCCTCAGCTTCCTTGCTGCCGCGTTTCAGCATTACCGCCAGCAGGGCAATGTCCGCAGGATTCACGCCCTGGGCTCTCGCGGCCTGGCCGAGGGTGGCGGGGCGGAGGGCGGTGAGGCGGTGTTTGGCTTCGGTTTTGAGGCCGGGGATGGCGTGGTAGTCGAAGTCGGCGGGGATCATCTTTTCCTCCATGCGGGAGGTTTTGGCGACCATGTCTTCCTGCCGGGTGATGTAGCCGGCGTATTTGACGTCGTTTTCGACAAGGCTCCAGACCTCGGGGGTGAACTGGGAGTAGATCTCTGCGGGGAGCTGTGAGGGAATGCTTTCGGGGCGGCGCAGCCATTTTTCGAGGGTCACGCCGTCTAGGCGGACCTCCTGCAGCAGGCTGCGGGCGGTGGCGAGAGCGGTGGATTTGGCCTCGCTGTGCCGGATGCGGAAGGGGGAGGCAAGACCGATGGCGGCGGCAAGGGGGGTGAGGCGGAGGTCGCAGTTGTCCTGGCGGAGGAGGAGGCGGTACTCGGCGCGGGAGGTGAAGAGGCGGTAGGGCTCGGTGGTGCCTTTGGTGACGAGGTCGTCGATCATCACGGCGAGGTAGGCCTGACTGCGCTGCAGCAGGAAAGGGGGCCGGCCTTGGGCCTTGAGCGCGGCATTGGCTCCGGCGATGAGGCCCTGACCGGCAGCCTCCTCGTAGCCGGAGGTGCCATTGATCTGCCCGGCGAAGTAGAGGCCGGAAATGCGCTTGGTTTCCAAGGTGGCGTGGAGCTGGGTGGGAGGACAGTAGTCGTACTCCACGGCGTAACCGGGGCGGACGATCTCGGCCTTTTCGAGGCCGGGGATGGAGCGGATGAAGTCATACTGGACCTCGAAGGGCAGGGAAGTGGAGACGCCATTCACGTAGAATTCGCGGGTGTGGCGACCCTCCGGTTCCAGGAAAATCTGGTGCCGTTCCTTCTCCGCAAAGCGCACCACCTTGTCCTCCACGGAGGGGCAATAACGTGGTCCGACCCCCTCGATCCGACCGGAATACATGGCCGACTTGTGGATGTTGGCCCGGATGATGTCGTGAGTTTGGGGGGTGGTGTAGGTGATCCAGCAGGGAATTTGTTCCACGTGGAACTTTTCCGGGGCCCAGGAGTTCAGGGTGAACTGGTTCGGACCGGTGCTGGGAAGGGGGGCAGCGCCCTCGATTGGGGCCTCATCCTCGTCCTCAGGGAGGGTGCCGGAGAGGTAGCTGAAGCGCGGGGCGGGCTCGTCTCCGGGCTGGAGTTCGCACTTGGAGAAATCGATGCTGCGGCTGTTGAGGCGGCAGGGGGTGCCGGTTTTGAAGCGTTGGACGTCGAAACCGAGCTCGCGGAGGCTGTCGGAAAGGGTGGAAATGCTGTCACCCATGCGCCCGCCAGCCTGGTTCTGCTGCCCCACATGGAGGAGCCCGCGCATGAAAGTACCGGAGGAAATGACCACCGCCTTGGCCCGGTAGATCATCCCGAGGCTGGTGCGGATGCCGGTGATGGCGTCGTTTTCGACCAGGATCTCGGCCGCATTGCCTTGATGGAGGTCGAGGTTGGGCTGGTTTTCGATCAGCCATTTCATGCGAAACTGGTAGGCCTTCTTGTCGCACTGCGCACGGGGGGCCTGGACGCTGGGGCCTTTGCGGGCATTCAGCATGCGGAATTGGATGCCCGTGGCGTCCGTATTCCGGCCCATGACCCCGCCGAGGGCGTCGATCTCGCGCACCACATGACCCTTGGCCAGGCCCCCGATGGCCGGGTTGCAGGACATCTGGGAGATGGTGTCGAGGTTCTGGGTGAGGATGGCTGTCTGGCAGCCCAGCCGCGCAGCCGCCATCGCCGCCTCCACCCCGGCATGACCGGCTCCACAAACGATGACGTCATAGTGCTTGGGGAAGGTGTAGAGGGAGCTCATGGAGGGGTCGGAATGGCGAATGGAGCCGGGAAGGGCAGGGGACGAAGAGGATAGCACGGGCGCGAAATTGTTCCATGTGGAACAATGGTGGAGCCTCCGTGGGGTAAAGCAGTTGGGATTTGCGGAGGGAGCCCCAGTGTATTAGAGGGGTGACCACTGCTCTGCATGAAGTTTTTTGGCTGGCTTTACCTCGCACTTTTGGTGGCGGTTCAACTGATCGGCTGGTACGGCTATGGTCGACCTGCCGTCTGGAAAGCGCTGATGGTGATCGTCGTTCCCAGCTCAATCCTGTCAGGGGCCGCCTTCTTTGGCTTCTTTTATTGGATCCGGGCCTCCGCTGCCCTTCCTCTCGTGCTGCTGATGTTCATCCAAATAGGTGTGAGTTCCTCCAGCAGGTATGCCCCTCGCTCAGCCTTGCTGTGCCATGCGATGTCCGAATTTCTCGAGAAAAAGGTAGGCAGTTGGGAGGCTTATTTCGGCGGGACGGTGCTGCTCTGCTGCATGTTCTTATTGGGGGCCGTCACGGCTTTTGCCACGGCTGAGGTTTATCGCCTCGTCACAGGCCGTGAGAAACGAGGCGGCATGGCCTTGTGCAGGGAGGAGGGTCGAAGCTTTGCACGTTGGGATAAAAAGGTGGCGGGAGGGAAAGACAATGAGGCCTGAAAAAAGCACCCTGCCACCACGCGGATACGGCCCTTTCCTTGTCGTGGGGGCTCTGGGCATCGGGGGATTGGCACTGCTGGCAATGGGCATCTGGGAGCTGATTCCTGCTCTGAGATCCAATTCATGGCCCACTGTTCAGGGGGTCATTACAGGCCACCGGATCGAGAGCAGCCGTTATCAAAAAAAGATGCACTACGACTACGAGGTGGGCGTGAATTATGTCTATGAGGTGCAGCGCATACGACACACGGGGCACAGCTTTTCGCATGCCACAGACACCCTGCCACTGCCCTCCTATTGACAGTCGTGAAGCCGCCGAGGCAGCCTATGCATCTGACCCGAGTTATCAGGTTTGGCAGGCGGGAAAGGCAGTCACCGTGTCTTATGACCCGCAGGACCCAGCAGACTCGGTTTTGCAAAAAGGTGCCGACCGACTCGCCTTGGCCATCTGTCTGTTAGGCGCAGGCCTGCTCGGGATAGCAGCGTGGGAAGGCTGGAAGCTCAGGCAGCGGCCTGCCATTTCCTGAGGTGGGCCATCAATTCGGAAAGGGGGAAGGAGGAGCAGGTGGGGTCTTGGACAAAGAACCAATACTCTCCCATGGGATTGTTGACGGAAAATTGCTGACCAAAGTACCGGAAGTCGAGCCAGCCCTCCACAACGCCATCGGTTATGAATTGAAGGACCTCCACTCCATACAACCGTTCCAAATGATGGCGCAAATCAGCCCAAGAGATTCGGTCTTGGGTGATGGCAAACAATCGCGAGCCATCTTCCATGCGCTGGTCCAGATACTCCACCTTCATGAGGACCCTTTAGCACATCATCCCGGCAGAGTAAAAACGCCAAATGGGCATGTTCACCGAAGGGCACCAAACAAGCACCCGCCGCCTAGTCTGTCCAAACACCCTGCTTGCTTCCGGCATGCAGCAAGCTAGTATCGCCCTACCTCATGGCCACCGCAAAAGCCCCCTCAAACGCCCTGGCGAAACACGCCGCCGACCCCATCAATCAGAAGCTCACCGCTGCCGACAAGGTGGGATTTTATCGTCAGATGGTCCGCATCCGCCGCTTCGAGCAGGTGTCCCTCAAGGAATATCAAGCCGGTAAAATGGGCGGATTCCTCCACCTTTACATCGGCCAGGAATCCGTGGCCGTGGGCACGGTTTCCGTGATGGGCAAAAACGATCACGTCATCACCGCCTACCGCGACCACGCGCACGCCTTGGCCGTGGGCATGGGCATGAACGAGTGCATGGCCGAGCTCTATGGCAAGGCCACCGGTTGCTCACGCGGCAAAGGCGGCTCGATGCACTACTTCGCTCCGGACAAAAACTACTGGGGCGGTCACGGCATCGTGGCCGGCCAGACCCCGCTGGGCCTCGGCCTCGCCTTCGGTTTGAAATACCGAGGCCTCAAAGGTGCCGCTCTCTGCTTCCTCGGCGACGGAGCCGTGAACCAAGGTGCCTTCCATGAGTCCCTGAATCTCGCCGAGCTTTGGGATCTGCCGGTGGTCTATGTGATCGAAAACAACGGCTACTCCATGGGCACCAGCCAGCAGCGCTCCTCCGCCTACACCGACTTCCTCGCCAAGCGCGCTGAAGCTTACGGCATGGCCTGGGAGCAGTTCAATGGGGCAGACATCTACGAAGTCCGCGCCGGAGTCAACAAGGCCATCGAACGGGCTCACACCCAATCCAAGCCAAGCATCATCGAAATCGCCACCTACCGCTGGGAAGGGCATTCCGTCGCTGACGCCAACAAGTTCAAGTACCGCACCAAGGAAGAAGTCGAGCAGTTCCAGAACGAGCACGACCCAATTCAGGTCTGGAAGCGCAACCTCCTCAACGAAGGCATCGCCACCGAAGAAGAGCTGAAGAAGATCGACAAGGAAGCGCAGAAGGAAGCGGAAGACTCCGCCGACTTTGCCAAGGACAGTCCTTACCCAGAACCCGAGTCCATCTTTGAAGATGTGTACTGGGAAGTGGATAACAAGACCGAAGCCGGCCAGACCGGACGTCACTTCTTCAACGACTAAAGTTAAGGCGGATCTCTCCGGAGAGCACCGTCCGTGAGGGAGGATAGGCCTCCCCGGCCTGTCTCTGGGATTGGGTTGTCCCGAATGTTTATGTTTATCTTAGAAGCTGTAGGCGGAGACGGCTCAGGCAGTGGTCAGGCCAGAGGTCTGACCTCCCAGAGATGATTTCACCATAACTCATTCATCACCAATGCGATAGATCGATCCCCCCTGCTGTGTTTCCACCACGGAGGTGTGCTGAGTTACCACAAGTCAGGCTGACAGCCTTGTGGGCTACTTCGTTTCCACCGCAGAGGTGATCGTGTCGGCCTGACTGGTCAGAATCACGGCATGCTTGTCATAGGTCGCTTTGGCTTCAACGAGCTGCGTCACGTAGTTCAGCGCCTCATCCAAGGGAACGTTGGCGAGTGACAGGCTGAGCTTGCGCTTCCCCAGTTCCTCGCCCTTCACGATCACATTGGGCATCACCTTGCCGCCGCTCGCATTTTTGGACAGTGCCCGCAAACCCTCGATGGCTTCGGTCAGCGTCACGTCATCCATGGCCACTTTCGGCAGAATGACAGCGGCGTACTGAGTTTTGAGCGAGGTGTCCTTCGGCTGGTAGTTGGCGCGGATGTAGGCCAGCATGCTCGCCGTCTGGGCATGCTTCGGATTCGCCGCCGCCACGCGGGAGAGCAGGCGCTGCGCTGTTTCCAAGTCGCCTTTATAATAAGCGGCACGCCCTTGCTCAAACACAGCATTCAGATCTTCCGCCTTGGCGGAGAAGCCCGCAGCAGACATGAACAAGGCAGTTGTTAGAAGCACGACCGCCGTCGAAACCCTGGACCCAATCAATGAAGTTTTCATAGGATGATGGTTGTATTTGCCCTGATTTCACCAAATCGCCGGGCGTATGTCAAGATCGCACACGCCGTGAGGCTTGATGCCATGCGCATCCTGCTCCATCGGTGAAGCATGCCGCCGCCGAAAAAACCCGCTGCCAGCCAGTTGAATGTCTTCATTGGCAGCGATGAAGCGCGCGTGAAGGAAGCCGCTCTCATGCTCGTGCGCAGCCTCACTCCACCGGATGCCGGAGACTTCAGCAACGACATCATCGACGGCACCGCTGACAACGCCGAACACGCAGGCAACATCTGCTCGAACGTGTGCATGGCGCTGCAGACGCTGCCCTTCTTTGGCGGCAGCAAAGTGGTATGGCTCAAGAACGCCAACTTCCTCGGGGACTCCGGTGCGGGCCGTGGCCAGGATGCGGTGAACGGATTCGAACGCATCCTCGATGTGGTCGAACGTGGCCTCGGCAGTGATGTGAGCTTCGTCATCAGCGCCACCGGCATCGACAAACGTCGCAGCAGCTACAAGCGCATTTCGAAAATCGCCACCTTTGAAGTCTTCGACAAGCCCGACACTTCGCGTGCCGGATGGGAGGGCCCGGTGCTGGCCATGGCATCACGCAAGGCCAAGGAACTCGGCATCACCTTTGAAAGCGGTGCGTTGGAGCTGCTCGTACAGATGGCCGGCGACGACACGCGGCAGATGGAGAACGAGCTCGAAAAGATTGATCTATATCTCGGCGAACGCCGCCGTGCTGGACTCAAAACCGTGCAAAACATGGTGTCCATGAGCCGCGCCGGTGTGCTGTGGGATCTCGGCAACGCCATCGGCAAACGCGATCTGCCACGTGCGCTCGAACTCCTCAGCACGCTCATGTATCAGGGGCAGAACGCCATCGGCCTGCTGCTCGCCGCCATCGTGCCACGAGTGCGCAGCCTGCTGCTCATCAAGGACCTCGGCTCACGCCACAAGCTCAACAAGTTCAACTACTCCGGCTTCTGCTCCTCGCTCGAAGGCCTGCCTTCCACGGCCACCTCCCATCTGCCGCGCAAGAAAGACGGCACCGGCTTCAACGCCTATCCGATGTTTCTCGCCATCCCCGAAACCGGCAACTTCTCACTCGAAGAACTGCACGCAGGTTTCAAAGCCTGCCTCGTCGCCAACTCCAAGCTCGTCACTTCATCGCTCGATCCCAAGCTCGTGCTTGAGCGCCTGCTCGTCGGCCTGCTCGCCAGACAATCCCGCTAATTCATCATGTCCACCGCCACCCTTCTCACCTGTCTCGCCATCGGCATCGTCAGCGGCATCGTGGCTGCCTTGTGCGGCGTCGGCGGTGGTGTCGTGATGGTTCCCGCGTTTGTGTTCTTCCTCAAGCTGCCTCATAAAACGGCTGTCGCGACTTCGCTCGCCATCATCATTCCCACCGCCTTGATGGCCACCACGCAGAATGCCAAGCATGGCTATGTGGAATGGAAAGTCGCCGCCATCACCGCAGTCTCCGCGTCCATCTTCGCCTACTTTGGTGCAGGCTGGTTGAAGTCCATGAGCAACGAAACGCTCACCCGCATCTTCGGCACCATCCTCGTCATCTTTGGTGCGCGCATGCTCCTGGTGGGCAAGGCTTGAAAAGTAGTCCTCTCGCTCCGCGAGAGGTACACAGCGCTGCCGCAAAGCTCTCCATCGCGATAACATACGAGCGTTCCGTGTTCGCGGTCACGCTCAGCTCGTCTCGACGGAGCGAGACGGCTACTTTGCCGGCATCACCACACCAACGCGTCGAGAAAGAAAGTGGCCACCATGGCCACCACCAAGATCAGGCGCAGCACCAGTCCCACGCCCGTACCTAGCAGCGATCCCCACGCTGATTTCGCCGCAGGATGCAGCTTCATCTTGGCAAAGATCAGTTCAAAGGCCACACCGCCGATCAGCGGGCCCAGCACCAAACCAAAGGGGAAGAAGAACATGCCCACGATGCCGCCGATGAACACCCCCGCGACCCCCCAACGGCTCGCACCAAACCAGCGTGCGCCCATCGCACCGCTGGCGAAATCAACGACATAGGATAGCACCAGCAGGAGCGATAAAATCACGAAGCCCCAGGTGCTCATGCCAGACTCCGGCCGCAGCACCGTATGCAAAATGCCTGCCGCAAAAATCATCAGCGGCCCCGGCAGAAACGGCACCACCGAACCGATGATGCCCACAATCAAGAGGCAGATCGTCAGCGTCCACACACTCCACATCTGCCACGGCATCGCGGTGAAAAAATGAGCCATCGCATTCCAGGCATGGGTGAGCCACTCAGTCATCGCACCATTGGGTTTTGGATTCGACCGGCTGCCGCACACTCTTCGGCCACTTCAATCCCACACGCGGCCAGCCGAGATAAATGAGACCCACGCAGCGATCTTCCGCGCCGATTTGCAACCTGTCGGCAAACTCACGCGTGCCCAGCAGCGGCGGTGATGACCAGTAGCATCCCAGACCACCCGCCGTGGCGGAGAGCTGCAGATTTTGCAGCGCACAGGCCACCGCTTCGATCTCTTCTACTTCAGGAATCTTTTCACCACCGCGCCGTTCCATCACGCAGGCAATCACCACGGGTGAGAGCAGCGGGTTCTCACCCATCTTCTTCATCTTGTCCTCGCGGAACTCATTCTCAGGTGTCGTCTCGCGATAAACACGCTGCATCGTCTCAGCAAGCCGCTGACGCGCCGCACCTTGATGCACGATGAATTTCCACGGCTCCGTCAATCCATGCGTCGGCGCCCACGTCGCATCTTCGAGCACCTGCGTGAGCAGCTCACGTCCCACCACGCGCATCGCATCCATGTCCACCGGCTTGATGGAACGACGATGGCGGATGAGCGCGCTGAGCTGTGGATGCGTGGCGATGTCAGACATGAGCAAGAGTTTCTTACACCATCGGCAGCACTTTGCTCAAGCTTTGAAGCATCGGGTTTGTTGCGATGCCACCGGGTGCGGCACAGAACGAAGCTGCTGCCAGACCGGGTCTCAAACAGTTGAATGTGATTGACGCCTCCTCAGGCATCTTGTTAAAAAGCAGACGCAGGCCATGCCATTCGGTATTCGCACGTCACTCGAACTCGCTCCCCATCATCATGCCTCTCTTCTGTTGCGGTCATTGCGCACAATCCATTGATGCTGACGATGCGCTTGCGGGCACAGAAGTCGGCTGCCCGGGCTGCCACGCCGTGATTCAGGTGCCAGCCTGTGCCCGCCATGAGCCTTACCAGCCCTATCAGCCGCCAGCGTTTTCTCAGACACAGGCCACCTCTCATGCCGGTCACTCGGACCCCTGGCTTCTCCGCGCGCCCCTGCTGGGCACGGGGGCCGCATTCGTGCTGTGCTTTGTCAAAAAACTCGTCGAGCCCGTCTCGAGTCTGGATGCCGCGATGGGCAACGTGGGCCCCGTCATGACTTTCGCAGGAGCCATTGGTTACACGCTGGCCGCAGGCATCTTCGCGCTGGTGGCAGCTCTTGTGATCGCGGGCATTGCAGCGGCACGCCGAAAACCCTTTTCTTCCACACTCGCACGCAGCTATGGCTTTGCCGTTGTGGCCTTTGCGCTGTTGATGATGGCAGGGGCTTTGTTGCAGCCGCGCAGCTTCGCCGGAGCACCCTCTTCCGCGCCTACATCGCCCTCTTCTTCCCAAGTCACCGAGAACACCCGCCAAGAGCTGAACAAGCTCCAGGCCGACATCGAAAAAATGCAGCAAGGAGAAGCGCCCGGAATCGACGCCGCACCCGCAAAACCGCCGACCACGCCGGCGGAACCCCCCGACGATTTGGGAAAGTTCCTGCTTATCTCGCGGCAGTATTTTGAAGAGGTCGCCGCTTTGCAAAAAGCCTACACCGACGATATCGCCAAGATCGGCTTTTTACGGGTGCTGGACGGAGAACGAATCCTGAAGGACACAGACTCCAGCGAGGCGTATGATCTGCTGGCGCGCGCACGGGTGCTGCTGAAAAAATACGGTGCCAGAATGCGTGAAGCGGTGGCCAGCCTCCCTGCGAAAGTTCGCGCCAGCAACATCAGTGCCGCAGCCAGGGAAGGGCACGCTCGCAGCGCCGAGAAAGGAGTAGCGGAGGCCCTGAAGACCTTTGACGAAAATTGGGCCCTCGAGGCGAGCGCCGTTGACGAAATTCAGACCATCATCGACCTGCTGGGCAGACGACGCGGCAAATGGCGAATGAGCAAAGGACTCTTCATCTTCGACGATGAAGGCGATCTGGCGGCATTCAACGCGTCCATGGCCAAAATCACCGCGGTTGTCGCACGTCAGAATGAAATTAAAGAACAAGGGCAGCGGAACACCGGGAAGATGTTTGATGACCTCCGCACCGCCCTGCCCAAGTAGATCCTCGTTCCCCTCGTTAAGTCGAATCCGATGAACGGTATCTCCACGAAGGAAAACACCTCGCCAGGGGAAGGCTCCATGCTGCATGAGATTTGGACCTTTATCAGACGTCACTGGCTGCATGTGCTCCTGGCTCCACCCGGTGCGCTCCTTGTGACGCTGCTGCATGAAGGCGCTCATGCCGTCGCCGTGTGGGTTCAGGGTGGGACCATCCATGAATTCGTGTGGCTGCCTACCAAGGAGCGCTGGGGGCATGTCAGCTACGATCCTCCCGCGCAGAGCAGCTTTTCAGCATTCTTCGTCTCCATCGCCCCCTATCTTCTCTGGCTCCTCCTGGCCGCTGTGGCAGCCGGGCTCTCCCAGAGACGCAGACCCTATGCCTTCGCCGTGGCGTCTTCGGTGTACTTCTGGCTGTTCGTCGTGCCGCTTGCAGACGTGGCCAATGCCGCCTTTCCTTACCTGGCCGGCAGCTCCACAGACTTCCTGCACGCCTTCGGTCCTCCATCCCTGCCGATCCTTGTCGCGTTCGTCCTTCTGAGCATGCTGGCCCTGATCGCCGGGTATCCGGTACAGCGGTGCCTTTACCGCACGCAGTCGCTTCGACTGCGCAGCTATCTGGTGCTCAGCCTGGCAGTCGTGTTTTTCATCGTGGGCCTCACCGTCAGGATCTTGTGAATCCTTCAGCCCTTCACCAAACAGGGCCTCTCATCACACCAGCGGCAGCACTTTGCTCAAGGTGAGTGTCACCAGCAGTCCGATCACCGAATCCGCTGTGAGCTGCACAGACCAGGTGCGCAGGGTTTCTTTTTCGGTCATGCCGCTGAGGCGGTTCACCACCCAGAAGCCGCTGTCATTCATCCAAGAGCCGCACATCGCGCCAAAGCCGATGGCCGTGAAAAGATAGATGGAATGGCAGCCGAGCGAGCCGCCCGCCACCATCGGCGCCATGATGGAAGCACCCGTCAGCATGGCCACGGTAGCGGAACCTTGTGCCACGCGCACCACGGCAGTCACGATCCAGCCAAGCACAATCAGGTTGAGGCTGTAATCCTTCGCCAGACTCTCCACCGCACCGCCCACGCCTGCCTGACGCAGCGCGTAACCGAAGGCTCCGCCCGCACTGGTGATCAGAATGATCATGCAGGCCGTCTCCAGCGGCGGTCCCATGAGTTCTTCGACCTTCTTCAAGCCGAAGCCACGCTGTTTGGCCAGCACCACGATGGAAATGAACGCACCGATGATCAGCGCGATGTTCTTGTGCCCGATGAAATCCACCCAGGCGCGCACCGCAGCAAATCCATCCTCACCGCCAAAGGCGTTCACCATCGACAGACCCCAGCCGGCACCTTTGGCCGCGCCCTCATGCGCGAGTTCAAAGACCGTCGTGAGACTGATCAAAATAATCGGCAACACTACTGGCATAATGCTCCAGAAGAACGAGGGCAGTTCACTCTCCGGCTTGCCACTGATGCCCTCAAGGTCTGAGAGCGAGACACCGCCCTTTTCACGCAGCGGCACGTCGGTGCGCGCATTGAGCCACTTGCTCACGAGGAAACCAAAGAAGCAGGTGATGGCGCCGATGACCAGCCCGCCCACCAGCGACTCGCCCACATTCAGGTGCAGGCTCTCCACCACCGCCACGGGTCCGGGATGCGGCACCAGCATCGAATGCGTCACCGTGCCACCGCAGCAAATCGCCATGAGATAGAGCGTGTAGTCCTTGCCCGTGCGCATGCGCAGCGCCATCGCCAGCGGCACCATCAGCATGAACATCGTGTCGAAAAAGATCGGAGCGCTCAGGATGAAGGTGCTCCACAGCAGCGCCCAGCCCGCACGTTTTTCACCGAAGAACGCGAGGAAACGCCGCACCACTTTGTCAGCACCGCCGCTTTCCATCAGGCACATGCCAATGATGGCCGCCAGCGCGATTGAGATCGCAATGTCACGCGCCGAATCCCCCAGGCCCTTGGACACCATCTCCACTGCTCCTACCAGCGATGACATCGCCTTCATCTTCCCATCCTTCTGCACCACATCCCAGGAATCCTTCCCCGCCAGCAGGCAGGCCAGCAGCGCTGCAAGCACCAGCGCGAGAAACGGATGCATGCGCAGCTTGCTGATCGCAATGATGATGAAAGTCACGCTGACAGCGAGAACGACGAAGGGCCAGTAGCTGGCCGTGGTTGCGGCAAAAAGAAACATGGCCGCGATGCTGGCGGTTCTTCGCGAAATGATCCAGCCGAAAATTCCGCTGCGCAGGCTTTATCGCCAGTTCTGCAACTGCTCCACAAACATTCGCAGACTCGGAGACGCTTCCATCGCCGGTTCCAGTGGCTGCTCGGCAGCAGTCCAGAACAGGTGCAGGTGATCCACGCCACGCTGCTTCGCCTCTTCATCGCGCAAGTCCTTGAGCTGCGGTGGCGGCGTCTTGCCGTAATAGAGATGGGCCAGTTGCGACGCCTCGCTAAATGGCGGCAGCTCTTCACGTTGCGGATTGAGAAGCAGCAATACCCAGCTCTCGATCATCTCCACCGGCACTGCCAGTGCCACATTCACTGGCCACGCGGAGACATCCTCTCCCATGTCCTCAGTGAGCATGTTTTGCAACGCAGCATACCGAGGTGCCTTATTCTGATCAAACCTATGCAATGCACGCGGATACTGCTTGCCGCCGGGATGATTTGGAGCCCGATCATTGTCCACGGCAATGATGACGGCGACGTTCTGTTTCTCTTTCCAATGCTTGAAGCGGCTGACTAGCAGTCTGGCTTTCGCCATCGCTGTCTTCCAGTTTTCGCCAGGTCGGAGACGAAACTCCTCGTCTCGCAGAAAGGTCTGGCCAGTCACCCGCTCGGCGAGACATTCATAAAACATCTCGTCCAGTTCCCCCTCGCTGAGGATGTATAGCTGCTTCGCCATCTCAGCCTTGTGGACGACGGTTGATCGGACGCGGGACACCTCCCACAAGGCCGGAGAACCACAAATTTCCAAGGGGCATGTCATCCGGATCCACCTTATCGTAATCCAGATCCTTCACGCGATCCGCCAGTGTGCTCAGCGTGCTGGCACCGTCCTTCTTCTCCACAATGATTACTGCTTCCTTGTCATCTTGAAAGCAGTCCACGAGGTAGGGATTGTGCGTTGTCGCGAGAATGTTGATCTGATGTCGCTCTGCGATGTCTTTCATCAACGGAGCCATGAATTCGAACAATCGTGGATGCAGACCTCGGTCGATATCTTCGAGCAATATGACTGGTGGTGGCTTCTCCTGGTGAATAATCGTCAAAATAGCGAGCACCAACCGAGTACCTTCTGACAGCTCTGTCGCAGGAAGAATGGCGTTTCCCAGTCCCTTTTCACGAACTTGAATCTGCTTTTTTCCTTGTTGAACAGTACGCAGGCTTAGCTTCTCAACCTCTGGCACATAACGAAAAAAATGTTCTTCAATGCTATCAAAAAGATCTTCTCGATCACCGCTTTTCAACATCTCTAATACTTGTGCTGTTCCCGAGCCATCGGCACGGACCTCCGAAGATGCAATCACATCCTCGACGCCAGATATTTTTTTGGGATCGAGATTGAAGACCGGAAAGGGGACCATCCATGGTGCTTTGTCTTGATGTGCAAAAAGCGTCCTTCCACTAATGGATTGCGCGGCACAAGCGATAGGCTTCATGCCATCACCCTCCAGTTTGATATAAGCCGGTTTACCTATATTTCCTACATGCTGGTTCCATTCCACATCAAGTGGAATCCAATAGAGTCCATTTATCTGGTGCCTAGCTAATGCTTTAGCGCTCGTTCCAGCAATTGCAGATAAAACATTGCTCTTCCCCGATCCATTCGCTCCCACGACCAACGAGAAGGGTCGGAGTTTCACTTCGGCATCGACGAAGGAACGGTAGTTCTGGATTTTGATCCGGGTAATCATCTTGGCGGAGAGCCTACGCTGCGGCCTGTGTGAGCGCAACAAGGCAGCAGATCGTCCTAGCCTTCAAGCGCTTTGGCGTGGACTTCCCGCCTGACTCCGCTTCTTTCCGCGCACATGAAACCTGCCTCGCTTCGCCTGTTCTTTATCCTGCTCGTCATTGTGGCGGGAGCGTTCGGTGTTTCGCGGCTGGATTTCGATGTCGATCCGCTGAGCCTGCTGCCACAAGAACTTCCGGGACTGCAGGGCACACGCCTGCTGCGCGAGCAGAAACGCAATCTGCTCCTCATCGCCGTGCAGGCAGATGATCCGGCACTCGTCGAAGTCACCGCAGATGCACTGGCAGAACATCTTGCCGCGAATCCCGAACTGTGCGCCAGCGTGCGCAGCAAATCCCTGCTGCAATCCGATCCCGCAATCATCGCTGAAGTCGTCGCCTACCTCTGGTTCAATGCGCCGCCGCAGGAAGTAACAAAGCTCATCGCCTCACTCGATCCCGCGTCGATCACGGCCCTGCTCGCTAAATCCAAAGAGGCGGCAGGCTCTTCGCTTGATCTGCAAAACGCCACGCTCAGCGGCTACGATCCACTCGGCCTCGCACGCGGTGCGTTGTCGCAGATGAGTGGGGGAGGGGACATGAGCAGCCTCATGGGAGATGAATTCAACAGCGCCGACGGCACGCTGCGCCTTCTGTTTGTCACACCTCCAGGCAAAGCGCTCGCTGACTATCGCGCAGCCAACACGTGGCTCACGGAGATCAAAAAAGCAGTGCGCAAAGAATGGCTGCCACAGCAAGGCGAACTCACCGGTGTGAAGATCGGCTTCACCGGCGACCCGGCGTTTCAGGCAGAAATCGCGACCGGAATGGAAGGGGACATGCGGCAGTCCATCGGAGCTGTCACCTTCATCGTCGGCTTCCTCTTCTGGCTGCTGCACCGCAGTGTGAAGCCGCTGTTCTGGCTGCTGCTTGCCATTCTCTGTGCCAACCTGCTCACGCTCGGCACAGCGGGTGTGATCTATGGTTCTCTCAATGTGATGTCGATGGGCTTTGCAGCGATCCTCACCGGCTTGATCGAAGACTTTGGCGTCTACGGTCTCCATGTGGCACGCGAGCATCCTGGTGAACGTTTTGGCAGCATCTGCCGGCGTGCACTGCCGAGTGTCACGTGGTCTGCCGTCAGCATCGCCGGCATCTTTGCCATGCTGGGCCTCAGCCAGCTTCCCGGTGTCGCACAGCTTGGGGTGTTGTCGGCGCTCGGTGTGTTGATCGGCGCAGCCGTCATGATCTTTGGCTTTCTGCCCCTGGGCATGACCACGGGTAAAATCGAAGAGCATCATGGCACCATTCGTCTGGCCATGCGGATGCAGGGCGTGATGGTGTGGCTCGTCTTGATCGTACTGGTTGCCGCCACTGCTGTGGTAGGCTGGAAGGGCCTGCCGAAAATGGACTTCGGCTCTGCGGTGCTGCGTCCCGACAAGAGCGAGGCCTTCGATGTTCTGGAAGACATCGAGCAACGCATGCTCAACACCAGCAACGAGCCGGGGCGCAATGTGCCCGTGGTCTTCGCGGCCCCAGATGCCACCGCCCTGCGCCAGAGCATCCTCGCAGCCCAAAAGACCCTGAAAAGCGACGAAGTGGAAGCACAGTTGCTGCCACTCGCATTGGTTCCCGATGCAGACGCGCAAAAGGCCAATCTCGCCGCCCTGCTGTCCCTCACCACACGCGAAGACGCACTCAAACAAGCCGTCGATACCGCCGGATTCACCGACATCGCCTATGCCCTGACACAGAATGTCTTCAAGCAATGGCGTGAATGGGCCGTGGCAAAAACAACCCTGCCGCTGTGGCCCAAGCCCATCGTGCTTGAAAATCTCGGCGGCATTGTTTCACAACACGACAAACATGGAGTAATGGCCATGGGTTCCATGCGCCTTGCCGAGGGGCGCACCTTGGAGAACGCACCGGTTTTGCATGAACTGGAAAAGATTCCCGGCGCCCATCCTGCCGGCTGGGCCTTTCTGCGCACTTCACTCGAACCCTTGCTGAAACGTGAGATCCTGCATGTCTGCGTGCCCACCGTCGTCATCGCCTGCATTCTGTTTCTGCTGGTGTTTCACGGCTGGCGCGAGCGCATGTACGCCTTCTTCACCCTTGCCGCCAGCGGCTGGATCCTCCTCGGCGGCATGTCGGCCTGGGGTCTGACTTGGAACCTCATGAGCGTCGGTGCCGTGCCTCTCTGCCTCGGTCTGGGTCTCGATTTCACCATTCATGTGATGCATTCCCTGCGCGAGCCCGGGATGACCCGCGAACGTGTCGCCTCGTTGGGCCGTTCGCTCGCCTACTGCGGACTCAGCACCGGTCTGGGCTTTGGCGCCCTGGCCATGGGCAGCAATCGCGGCCTCATCACCCTCGGCATGACCGCCATGATCGGCGTGATCACCGTGCTGATCACCGCCGCCTTCGCCCTCCCTTGGGTCTGGTTCCGGCGGAAGGGCTGAACCGCTGGGCGCGTTTGCCACCGGACACTTTGCCCACCCCTGATTTTTCACTGGCGCAATCGCTCCGCCCGAGTACTATGCTCGACTCTCGGTAGAGATGGTGGCCGTAGTTCAACGGTAGAGCCCCAGATTGTGATTCTGGTTGTTGCGGGTTCGAGTCCCGTCGGTCACCCCACTTTTTTCATGGAGTGCAGCCGGAATTCCGGCTACAAAAGAGGCACACATGGAACCGTTGGAACACGTCATTGGTCATACATTTCGCGACCCCGCGCTGCTGCAGCTCGCACTCACGCACGGCAGCGTCGCGTATGAAAACCAACGCGCGCATTCCGACAACCAGCGCCTCGAATTCCTGGGCGATGCCGTCCTGCAGCTCGCCCTGTCCCATCTGCTTTATTCACGCCTACCTCAGGCAGACGAGGGCGTACTGACCCAGGCACGCGCCCAGCTCGTCTCCACCAAGGCGCTGGCTCGCATCGCCCGACGTATAGGACTTGGCGCCTACCTGCACCTCGGGCGTGGTGAGGAGGCCAACGGCGGCCGGGACCGCGAATCCACCCTCGCCGATGCCCTCGAAGCCGTCGCAGGTGCCATCCACCTCGATTCCGGCACCGCAGCCGCACATCCATTTGCCGAACGGCTCTTCGCCGAGGATCTCGAAGCCCTGAATCGCGGCCCGTTGGACGCCAATCCCAAGGGACAGCTGCAGGAACTCATTCAGGCCGTGGGTGTGGAGCCACCCCTCTATGAGATCGTCGGCGCCGAAGGGCCGGATCACGCCAAAAACTTCGTCGCCACAGTCTCCTGGCAGGGCACCCAGCTTGGCCGCGGCACTGGCCGCAGCAAAAAAGACGCGGAAGTGGTGGCTGCGCAGGCCGCACTCGACAATCCAGCCCTCCGAGAATTGCTGCGAACAACTCGTGCACAACTGGACCAACAAAACCGCAAGGTATGAGAGCAAAGGCGAACAGTCCGGGTTGTTCGAGTTCGCTCACAATTCCTGCCGGATCGGTTCACAGCCCGACTGCCCGTGGAACCCCTGTATTTTCAAAGGGGAACGCACTTGTTGCGCTTGTTCGCAGTACTTACGGATATGAGTAATTTAACAACCTAGTTAACCCCAATCATAAGAGCTGGGAACAACTCAGCTTTGGATGAGTTTACCATCCTGATCGACTCCTTAAACGAGAGAGGCTTCCGCCAGATTACTTCAGCGGCCAGAACATCGGCACCATGGTCAATATGACGATGAGCATCACCAGGGTCAGGCCACCGCCGACTTTGATAAAGTCGGCGAAGCGATATTTCCCGGGGCCATAGACAAGGATGCAGCTGGGCTCAAACGGCGTGAGCATGGATGCGGAGGCACTAAGCATGACCCCGATGGCAAAGGTGCGTGGATTGGCCCCCATGGTAGTGGCGGCCTGCAGAGCGACTGGCAGCACCACCAGTGCGGCAGCGGCGTTCGACATCGGCTGGGTGAGCAGCATCGTCAGCAGGCAGAAGCCGGCGAAGACCGCAAAAACACCCATCGGTTGCAGCCAGTCGATGATGAAGTTGGCGATCATTCTTGAGGCACCGGATATCTGCATCGCTTCGCCAAATGCCATCATGCCGCCAATCAGGATGAGCAGCCGCCAGTCAATGTTGGCGTAGGCATTCTCCAGCTTGATGCAGCGCATGAAGACAGCCAGCATGGCAACCATGACGAAGGCGACGGTGTCAGGCACCCAGCCGAGGCTGCTGGCGATCACGGCGAGAACAAAGGCACCCAGCAGCATGAAACCGCGCCGGCGTGTTTCCGCACTGAACTGGTACTGGGTGATGACAATCATGTCATTGCCTTCTTCAAAGGCGCGGAAGCGGTCGCTTGGTCCCTGCAGCAGCAGCACATCGCCCGCGCGCAGTTTTTCGTTTGCCATGTGATGCATCAGCGAACGATCACCACGCATCAGGGCCAGCACCGAGAGACCGGTGCGCTGGCGGAAGTTGTTGTCACGCAAGGACCGCCCCACAAAGGCGGAGCGCGGCGTAAGGACGACTTCAGCGACCTGTGCATCGCTCATGTCCACACCGGAACTGCGCAGCGTGACGTCTTCGAGAATGTCGATGCCCTCGATCTTCTTCACCTGGATCAAGTTTTCCACTTTACCAGCCACGAGCACGACATCGCCTTCCTGGAAGCGGAGTTTGGGTGCGGCATCGAACGTCTGTTCGCCCCGGCGGATTTTCATAACCTGGAACTCCATCGCGGAAAAATCCGAGTCGAAGGCGGCCTGGCTGATGAGGGGTGAACCGGGCAGCACCATGACCTCGGCGAAGTAGTCACGCATGGCATCACCGGCAAGGGCGGAGGCCTTGTCACGCTCGGGAACCAAGTGAGTGCCAATGAAGACCATGTAGAGGATGCCGGTCAGCATGAGGACGAGACCGATCGATGTCAGTTCAAACATACCCAGCGGCTGAAGTCCCAGCTTTTTGATGGCACCACTCACCGCGACGTTCGTGGAGGTACCGATCAGCGTGCAGGTGCCGCCCATCAGCGAGGCGAAAGCCAGTGGCATCAGCAGGCGCGAGGGCGGGATGCGCAGCTTGCGCGACAGACCCATCACCGGGCCCACAAACACCGCTGTCACCGTGGTGTTGTTCATGAAGGCGGACACACCGCCCACCACGGCCATCATGAAGCCCATGAGCCGTTTCGGATGGGTGCCGAAGGTCTGGGCTAGAAAGCCGCCCATCATGTCCAGCACGCCGGTCTCACGCAGGGCGGCGCCGATGACAAAAATCGCCGCCAGAAGGATGATCACGCGGTCGCCAAATCCGGAAAAGGCCTGATCCGCCTTCAGAATGCCACACATCACCAGCACGCAGAGCAATGACAGCGTGACAAGGTCCACGGAGATTTTCTCCGTGGCAAAAGCGATGACGGCTACGATGAGCAGTCCAATGACGATCCAAGCATCCATTTCGCCGCATCTGTGGCGCAGGGACCTGCACTGCTCAAGGTACAAGCGTGCAAAGCATCTCAGCTTGCCCCGTTTGTCTGAGAGATCAGGCAGCAGCGGGTTTGAGGCGCAGAATCTTGACGGCCGAGACCAAAATCGTGCCGCATAACACCAGGCGAATGCTGCTGAATAGAAACCCCTTGCCGAGTTTTGCGTCACCATGCAGCACATCCAGCAGATAACCTCCAATGTGATAAGTGGCGGCAAGACTGGCGAGGATCAGCAGGAGACAGGCGATCTTGAGAGCCTTGCCGCCACCGACTAAATAGCCACCCCCTGCAAAACTTGCCGCGCAAAGCACGGCGATGGCGAGTTCAAGTTGTCCAGCACCGTACTTCAAGAAGTGGGGCAGCAGAGAAGAAACCGCGAAAAGACACCAGAGCGTCATCAGGATGGCTGGAATCAGCAGCCGGTTTTGCCACACACCCAGTTCAGCCTGCCTGTTTTTCTTTTCATTCACAGCGGCAAACTGGGTCTCGCACGTAGCGATCTGCTCGCTGGTCAGCACCTTCCCCTTGGTCCGATGACTCCAGCATGAGGTGCAGAAGTCATCGCGAAACTCCGCGACTTTTCCGCAGTGGGCACACTTTTGTCTTGGACTCATGGGGGCTTTTCCGAGGTACTCCATAAAGAGTCAAGCAACGGTCCGTTCACAGAAGTGGAAAACAGGGGGCATTTGCGTCTCTGCTGCTTTCCACCCTTGCCATCTAGCGTCTGTCTCCATACTCTCGCGCCCACTATGAGCGAAAAATCCCCCGTGAACTGGGAAGCCCTCGAGGCGAAACCCGAATTCCGTGCACTGCTGGCACAAAAAAAAGCCTTCATCCTTCCGGCTTTTATTTTCTGCATGCTCTACTACCTCGCGCTGCCGGTGCTGGTGGGATATTACCCTGAGATGATGAAAACCAAGGTCTGGGGTGAAGTGAATGTGGCCTACGTCTTTGCGCTCTCGCAGTTCATCATGGCCTGGGTCCTGGCCTTTCTCTATGTGCGTGTCGCCGCCAAGTGGGACAAATCCGCTGCCGCCGTGATCCACGGTCACGACTAATCCCTGCACAGCTGCTGCATCTCCCTTTCCCATTTGCTCCTTTCCCTCTCGATGAACACTCCCCTGATCATGTTCCTGGCCTTCGTCGGCCTCACGCTCCTCATCACCTTCTGGGCGGCCAAGAAAAACACCGGCGCCAGCGCCTACTTTGCGGCAGGCCGCAGCATCACTGGCTGGCAGAACGGCCTCGCTGTTGCCGGTGACTACATGAGCGCCGCCAGTTTCCTGGGCATTTCCGGCATGATCTACGTCGCGGGTTATGACGGCTTCATGTACTCAGTGGGCTTCCTGGTCGCCTACATCACAGTCCTGCTCATCGTCGCCGAACCCCTGCGCAATGCGGGCAAATACACCATGGCAGACCTGCTCGCCTACCGGCTCAAGCCGCGCCCAGTGCGTGCGCTCGCATCCCTCAGCACGCTTGTTGTGTCCACGTTTTACATGATCGCTCAGATGGTCGGCGCAGGTGCCATCATCAAGCAGTTGATCGGAGTCAGCTTCGAACCGGCGGTGATCGGCGTAGGCGTGCTGATGCTCGTGTATGTCGTCTTCGGCGGCATGCTGGCCACCACCTGGGTGCAGATCATCAAGGCGCTTCTGCTCATGATCGGTGCATTGATGCTCAGCTACCTGGTGATGCAGTTTCACCATTTTAGCTTCACCGAATTCTTCAATTCCGTCGCTCATGCCGACTACGGTGGCAGCGAGACGCCGAAAAACCTCATGGATCCGGGCCTCAAGTTCGGCGTCGCCGTCGCCGGCCCCTGGGGACCGATCGACCTCATTTCGCTGTGCATCGGCCTTGTGCTGGGCACCGCCGGTCTGCCGCACATCCTCGTGCGTTTTTACACCGTGCCAGATGCTAAGACCGCACGCTCCAGCGTGGTGTGGGCCATGGCCATCATCGGTCTGTTCTACATCATGACCACCCTCTTTGGGTTCGGTGCTGCGACCATTATCGAAAAAGCCCAGCTCACCACTAACGGCAAGCTGGATGTCAACATGGTCGCCCCGATCCTCGCCAAGGTGCTAGGCGGCGAGTTCTTCTTCGCCTTCATCAGCGCTGTTGCTTTCGCCACCATTCTTGCAGTCGTCGCCGGTCTTACCATGAGCGCCAGCGCCTCCTTTGCGCATGATTTCTATTCGAACGTCATTCATCACGGCAAAGAGAACCGCCCCGGCGCGGAAATCCGCGTCGCCCGCATCACCGCCTTCTGTGTGGGCGCCGCCAGCATTGGGTTCGCCATCTACCTCGGCCCCACCGTGAATGCCGCCTTCCTCGTGGGTCTTGCGTTCTCCGTCGCTGCTTCCGCCAATCTGCCGGTCATCGTGCTGAGTGTGTTTTGGAAACGCTTCAACACCACCGGAGCCGTCGCCGGTCTGGCCGTTGGTCTGGTCGCTTCCATCGTCCTCATCCTGCTCAGCCCCAGCGGCATCTACGGCAAGGAAGGCGCTCCTTTCCCCCTGAGCAATCCGGGCATCGTCAGCATTCCCATCGGTTTCCTCGCCGCCTGGCTGGGCACCATCCTCAGCCCCCGCGATCCTGAGGCCGAAGCCAAATTTGCCGAGCTCAAAGTTCGCGCCCACACCGGCCTTGGTTCGGAAAAGGCGACCTCACATTGATCAGGACCACAGCAACTGCGTTGCACCCTCAGCCCAGATGGCGGTGAGGGTCCCCGTCTGATGCCGGGGATGCGCCAGCCGCCATTTGGCCAGAGGAGTTACCACGAGACGTTCCAGCGCACGCTGGAGCGGACGGGCACCGAAACGGTGGTCGTAGCCGTCCACGACAAGCTTTTCAAGAAGCGCGGCGTCCCACACCAGCTTCACTCCGGCAGCAGCCAGTCCTTCGCGTTCTGAGAGTTCGTGCAGCTCCTTCAACGCGATTTCCCGGACATGCTCCTTGGTCAGCGGATCGAAGGTGACGACAGCATCCAGGCGGTTGAAAAACTCAGGTCGGAAGAATTTTTTAACGGCAGTCTCAAAACCGGGTGCGACATTTTCAGTACCAAAGCCCATCGCATCTTTGGTGCTCGCACCCAGATTGGAGGTCATGATGATGATCGCACTGCGGAAGTCCGTCACCCGGCCAAAACGATCGGTGATCCGACCTTCATCGAGCAAGCCCAGCAGCACGTCATAAACATCCGCAGCGGCTTTTTCGACCTCATCAAACAACAGCACGCAGAAAGGCTGACGACGGACCTTTTGAATCCATGCGGCTGCATCTCCATCGGGTGCATGCAGCAGTCGGTTCGCCGCATTCCAGTCGCCATACTCGCTCATGTCCAGCCGAACGAGCCGTTCCTTTTCGGCTCCAGCACCGAAGCAAAACTCCGCCATGGCGCAAGCGAGCGCCGTTTTGCCCACTCCCGTGGGTCCGCAGAACAGCAGCACGCCCTGAGGTCGCGCGGGATCGGTCATGCCCGCCTTGATGCTGGTGATGACACGTGCTGCGGCATCCACGGCACCGACTTGGCCGATGATCTGCCGGGCCAGCGTGGCCTGCACTTGTGAAAGAGGCAGCGGCATTTCATCTCGCAGCAGCAGCTCTGGCAGACCGGTCTGCTGGATGAACAGCGCCATGATGTCGTCCGCTGAAACCTGGCGTGACGCCACAGGCCGGCGCCCTGCCTGTTCCGCCAGTTTGCGAATGAAAGCCGAGGCCGGGCCTGGAAACGCCGCATACGGCTGGAAGCGTCGGAACAGTCGATGCACCAAAGCCACGCTGCCGGGTGCAAATTCGATCCTGCCGGAGGTCGAACAGGCATGAACCACCCGCTCAAGCACCGAGCAGGCCTCGCGTTCATCGAAAGGTGGCACATGAATGATCTGAAACACATCGAGCAGGCCGGGCATCAGCCTGCGGCAGGCGTCCAGCTCCGCAGGTGTGGCCTCGGCGGTCATGTGCAGCTCGCGGCGTTGCAGATAAGGCAGCAGGAAGGCTCCCACGCTGTCATTGGCCTCAGCGCCGCCCACGCGCAGCAGTTCCAGCAGGTTCTCCACGCACAAGACGCCTTCGATTTCACTCAGGCGTTTGATGAATTCTTCACAGCGCTCCTCCCATTGACCGAGATACTTCATGCCGGCGATCACGCGCGCCCCGCTGCCCCGCCAGCAGCGCCAGGTCCGCATCGATTTGTCGCCATCTTCATCCGTGCTCAGCCTTGCCATGCGACGCGCTGCATCGGTGATGATCGTGCTCTTGCCGCAACCGGGTTCGCCAACGAGCAGCACGTTGGCGCGCTCGTGCTGCAGTTTGTTGAGCAAGGCCGTCACCGGACCTTCGCGGCCATAGGCGGCAGAGTGGTGGCCACGCTCATGCAGCAGCGGGTCCGCCATGGTGAAAAGCACCTTCATGTCCTCACGCTCGCGCATCGGCGTCTGGCGTGTTGAGCTGTGAACGTCACGCACGCTCAGCTTGTCCAGCCAGGCGCCCATCGGTGGCAGTTGAAGCGTCAGGTCAGCGGGCGTCTGCCCAGTGAGATGGTCCTTCACATAGTGCCGCACCAGTTCCTTGTACTGTGCCTCGTTGTGAAAATGAAAACGCAGCTCCAAACCGGGGACTTCACACACGAGCGTGCCGTTCTCCGCTTTTCCCGTCACGCAGGGTACGCGCAAGGTGCTGGTATCCGGACTCGGGATGAGGCGGTGCCCGGTTTCATCCTTGTATTGAGCCCGCACATCCACCTTCACCTCCCGCAGTTGCGGATCGAACAGCTCGGCTCCGAGGCTCCACGATTCATGCTCCGCCCGCCAGTCCAGCGCGTCACTCAACTGCCGCAGTACTTCCTGTGAAGAACCGGCGTAGGCGGTGGCGCTGCGGTAATCCCCGACCAGCAGACCCGTGACACCGCCGCTGGCATCGCGCCAGAGCAAAACAGGATAGACGTGAGTGGCCATGGGTTAGGATTCAGTCGGAGGTTGCAGCCATTCCACCAGCTCTGCGGGCAGCGGCAGCGACGGCAGATGGAAAGCGCGAAATGTGTCCGCATCTGCGTCTGGCGCCAGCAGCAGACCCGTGCGGTGGCAGAGCAGTCGCTGGTCACGCAGCAGCGTCATGGTCAGAGATGAATCCTGCGTCGGTTCGGCTGTGCTACAAACCCGGTCTTCCGCCGCACTCAGTGCAAGGCTCACTTCCAAAGTGTGCAGCGTGCCGTCATCGTCATGCAGCAGCCAGGTTCCAGCCAGAGGCTCCAAGAGGCGCATGAGATTGAGCCCGATGGCCCGCAGACCAAACTGCAGCGGCGCAGAGGAACCGGATGCCTCGTGAATGTCCTGCACCGCAGTTCCCCCATGACCGGAGAGCAGCGCCATCACTTGATGCTGGATCGAAGACGCCTGGCTTTCAGCGAAGGACCCTGAGGCACAAATTGTCAGATCCACCGACTCGTTCTGACTGGACTCTGCGGCCATCAGCTCCAGCAGCGACAGCTCACGCAACGCCGCAAACAACGGCGTCTCGACGATGTCGTGATCTGGCATATCCACATCGGTAAGCAGGCTTTCATGCAGCTCCGCCTCGCGCGCTCGGTCAAAGCGTGGATTGCCGCTGTAATACTGCCGCACCAGAATCTTCACCGGCCTTGCGCGGGAGACAGACATCACCCTGCCTTGTCGGGCAGGCTTCTGGTGCAAACTCGCCTCTGCGGCGTTGAGCAGGCGTTCCACCCGCTGCACCTGCTCGCGGCAGTGGTAGTAGCGTTCCTGCACGGCGGTCAGCGTGCCGAGCTCCACCGTGCCTTGCGGCGCCTGCTGTTCGACTTGCTCGATGAGCCGGTCCAGCGCGTCATTGGCTGCATCCAGCACGGTGCCTTTGTCCGCTTCTTCACGTGAGAGACGCTCGGGCCAGAACACGCTGCGTGCTGAGGGGCGCAGGGCCTGCGTGTGCAGCGAGAAGCGGTCTGCCACACATCGCAGTTCAATCCGCAGCGGAATTCCGGGCGTGCGCGCCGCCAGATCGGCCGCCAGCGGCTGCGCGACCTCGCGCTCGATCACACGCTTCAAAGCCCGTGCACCAAGTTGCGGGTGATGCCCCAGTTCCACCAGCTTGTCCGCCGCTGCGCTCGTAAAATGGAACAGGCACTGCCGCTGGCGCAGACCATCCCGCTTCAGCACCTCGGCGAGCAGACGGCTCGCGATGGCGGCGAGATGTTCGCGCGTCAGCTCCCGGAAAGGCAGCACGCGGTCGAGACGATTGAAAAACTCGGGCCGGAAAAATTTCTCTGCAGCTTTGACGTAGGTTGCTTCGGCCTCCGCTTCTTGCTGGCCGCCAAAGCCGATGCGAGATCCGGCCTCCCGCACACCGAGGTTCGACGTGAGCAAAATCACGGTGCTGGTGAAATCTGCCACGCGGCCCAGCGCATCGCTCAGGCGTCCCTCGTCCAGCACACCCAGCAGCATGTCGAAGACCTCCGGCGCCGCCTTCTCGATCTCATCAAAGAGCACCACAGAAAACGGCTGCCGCCGCACTGCACCCGTCAGCAGGCCGTCGGGCTGCGCCGGTGTTCCGGTAAGACGCAGCACCGCACCCGAGTCCACCATCTCATTCATGTCAAAGCGCAGCAGCCTGTCGGCGTGGCCAAACAGATGCTGAGCCAGAGCTTTGGCGCACTGCGTCTTGCCCACACCAGTCGGTCCCAGCAACAGGAAGGCCGCCAGTGGTCGGCGCGGATCGTTCAGCCGTGCTTTCAGTTGCAGCAGCACATCGGCAAACGCATGCAGCACGGCATCCTGCCCTGACACCTGTTTTTGCAAGGCTTGAACGATGTCTGCGCGATCAAGCGACTGAGACTGGTCAATCATCGCCAGCTGCAGGCCGCTGCGCTCACGGAATTCCTCCAGCGCCGCTGCGCGCTCGCAGGATTGGTTGGCATGCTTCACCGCCAGCCGGTGCAGAAAGCCTGCGGCCTTGCCAGGAAAGGCCGCGTCACTCACGAAACGCCGATGCAGTTCATACGCCGCTGGCACGACATCGAGCGCAAAAGTGCAGTCATGCTCGCGCTCCATCTCGCGGGCCACGCTCACCAGAATGCGCAGCGTGTCCGCTTCTCCGGGTTCCGCCACCGTCACCACATGAAACATCTCCGCCAGCGTTCGATCCCGCTCCCGCAGCACGCGCCACGACTCAGGAGTGATCTCTGCCAGCAGGCGCAGGGAGCGCTTTTCCAGCCGCGGCTTGAGCAGTTGCGCCACATTCAAATCACTGTTCGCGCTCTTCCCGGCGGTGAAAAGTCCGGGCAGGTCTTCGAGGTAGAGCACCGCATCGCTGCGCTCCACATGATCACAGATGGCCTGCACGCGGTGCTGCCACTGACCGACATGGGACATGCCGCTGATCAGCCGCATGGGTGACACCAGCCAGATGTTCCGCCGCCGTGTCCAGGCTTTGTCCGCCATCATGCGCCACACCAGTTCCTGCACGATGGCCGTCTTTCCCACCTGGCGGGGGCCCACCAGCAGAATCGCCCGCTTGTCCGGCAGGCGCAGCCAGCGCTCCAAACCGGCCACCTCGGCATCGCGTCCGATCGCCCGTGGCAGGTCGTCAGGATAAAGCGAGTTCAGCAGCCGCCCCACCTTGCGCAACTCCGCCGCGCCATCCGGTTTCTGATCGTCCCCGCCGAAGATGGAGCTGCGCTTGACCGGCTTGGCCTTGAGCGCATTCAAGGCCGGTTTCACCTTCACTTCGATCACGGTGAGTCGCCCCTTGCCTGCGGTAGGCAGGGCATGGTCATCCAGATCTACCAGTTCACCGTTTTTTTCCAGGCTGCGAAAATGCTGGGTGAGCACCTCGACCGCGCGTTCATTCAGGCGCTGATTTTTGTGCACCTCAAAGTGCAGCTCTGGCAGCTTCGGTGTGAACCACATCTGGCGTCCCAGCGCTTCATATCCCGCCATGAAAAAGCGCCGGTGGTGAGATCCGCTCTTCAGCTCGATGCGCAGCTCCAGCGTTGTGCTGTCATAGTCTGGTAGAAGGCACCAGCGTGCCAGCTCGTCATGCCGCGTCTCACGAGACAGCTCCAGCAGCTTGGTTTGCAGATCCGCCTGCACCTGGCTCAGCGCCCGTTGCAGTTTCTCCGACTTCCGCACCGGATCTTCCTGCTGCAAGGGGCGGACCACAAACAGCGGCGCCTCACCGCTGCCACGCGGATGCTCTTCAATGTAGATGGGCAGCGTGATGGTCATGGCATTTCCTCCACGGCCCGCTCCAGGCGTGACTCAATGAGACGGCGCATCGCTGCCTCCATCCCGGACCGGGTCCATTCAATGTCACCTATCACATTGTCGGAGACCTTTTGTTCGTCGGCATTGAAGATGCGCCGCGGTTTGATCGCCTTGTCGGTGATCATTCCCGCACGATGGATGCCTGCGGGCGGCACGTATTCAGCGAGGTTGATCCCACCGGCCTCCACAAGGCAGAGACGCTGTACACCTTTGCTCAGATGCTTGTGCAGGCCCGTTTCGTTCATGAAGCGTGGATGAAACAGGTCGCCGCGCAGATGCATGATGGCTCCCACCCAGCCGCCGGGCGGTTTGGCCATGGGTTCAGCAGGTTTCTTGGGTGGTTCGCGGCGGGGCTTGCTCTCTGCCAGATCACCTCCGGCAGGTGGCAGTACAAATTCAAATCCCACGAGCTTTCCGCCCAGCGCACTCGCATGCTCAAGGTAGAGGCTGATGATCTGCTGCATCCAGTCACGGTGTTCACTGTAAACGGCAACCACGATGTCATCCGGCTGTGAAAAGCTGAAGCGGAAAAGATCGTGCTGCAGTTTCACCCGCTGGTTCTGGATCTCAGCCAGGCTTGATTGCAGGGCCGCTGCATCAAAACCTCCTGCCAGATGAAAGGTGCCGAGCGTCTCGGTCTCCAGGGCGTCCATGTCTTGCGTGAGTGCGCTCAGCTCGGCCAGCACACGCCGCAGGTGCCCCAGCCGTGCCAGTCGCGACTGCTCTTCTGGACTGAGCCAGCTGCGTTTCGCACTGCGCCGTTCCAGCATGGCCAGCAGCGGTACTTCATTCTCCAAGGCGGACACCGTGGAGCTGCGCGCCAGCTTTGACAAACGCCGGCGCAATTCCAGCACGGCATCCGCCAGCTTCAGCGCACGCTGCGTGGCGGCCGCGTCTTCTCCGGCCTGCCTCTGTTTCACATCAATGACGAGCTCATTCCTGACCAAGTTGACGGCAGCCACCAGCGGCTGGCGGTGGCGCACTTCGTTCAGCGCCTCGGCCAGCGGCACCATCAGCGTGCGTTCCAGGATACGCTTCAGCGGACGTGCTCCGTATTTTGGATCATGGCCCCGCGCTGCCAGATGTTCTTCCACACCGGGGCCGAGCCGCAGATCGACATCACGCAGGCGAATGCCGTCACGTTGCCGCAGGAGATCCAGATGCCGACGCGTGACGCGCAGCATGAGGTCAAGACTCAACGCATGAAAGCGCAGGATGGCTCCAAGCCGGTTGTAAATCTCCGGGCGCAGAAACTGCCGCACCGCCTCGGCGAAGTGGCCGCCGCCATCCTGTTCCTCGCCTGTGGCGAAGCCCATGGCGCCACGCTGAAACTCACGCGCACCAAGATTTGAAGTCATGATGATCACCGTGTTGCAAAAGTCCGCCGCCCGTCCGGCGGCGTCTGTGAGACGGCCGTCGCCGAGGATTTGCAGCAGCAGGTCAAAGAAGGCCGGATCCGCCTTCTCGAACTCATCAAACAGCAGCACGCTGAAGGGTTGTTCGCGTATCCGTGCGGTGAGCAATCCCTCCGCCTGACCGGTGCCGCCGATGAGGCGCTGAACCGAGATGGAGTCGCTGAACTCACTTAAATCAAAGCGTGCCAGCCGGTTCGCACTGCCGAACAAAAACTCCGCCAGTGACTTCGCCAGCTCCGTTTTTCCGGTGCCAGTCGGCCCCACAAACAAAAACGAGCCAAGCGGCTGCTTGGGGCGGTTCAACCGCGCTTTGATCGTCGCCAGCAGATCAAGCATGGCCTCCACGGCCTCCGGCTGGCCGATCACCCGCTGCGTGAACCAAATCCGTGTGGCATCCAGATCGAGCGGCAGCTCATCTTTGAGCAGCACCTCCGGCAGACCTGTTTCGCGAGTGAACGCGGCTGTGACTTGTTCGAGGGTGAGATGGGTTTTTTGATCTGCAGGCTGTTCAGTGACCAGGGTGGTCAGAAAGCGGATCGGACGCCCTGGATTGGCCGAATAGGTGGCGTACCGCCGATGCAGGCGATGCAGCCAGTCCAGCGCCGGCGCTGACAACGCATGATCGCTGTCCTTCCGTGCCAGATGGTGAAAGACGCGCTCCAGAATCTGTCTTGTGACTGCGGGCGCAGGCTCCTGCACACGGACGTGCATGAACGCACTCGCGATGTGCGGATCGCGCCGCTCAATGATCGCCAGCTGCTCCGGTGTGCATTCCGCGATGGCCAGCAGCTCGCCGCGCGCGATCCAAGGCCGTAAAAAACTGGCGATGCTCTGGGCATTCGCACTGTGCTGCCCGACTTCCATCAACTCGACCAGGTTGCCGAGATGCAGCACCGCCTTCGTCTTGGCGGCTTCGCGGCAAAGCTCCCGGCACTGCTCCTGCCACTGCCCAAAGCCGGATTGTCCCGCGATGAGCATGGAGCCGCTCGTGCTCCAGATGTTGCTGTCGGCGGAGCGTGCCAGCTCGCGTACGGCCGCAGTCTTGCCCACACCCGGCGGGCCGATCAGCAGCACGCTGGCAGGCTGCCGCGCCTTCAGGGACTCGCGCATCAAATGCAGCGTGGCTTCCAAGGCAAAACCCGGCGTCGTGTTGTGCCGTGTGAGCTTTTGCGCCACTTCCCTGAGCACAGACTTGGTCTTTTTCTCGCCTTCTTTGGCCTCCTCCAGTTCACGTGGGGTTTGGATGTTCGCCGTGACGTCGAGTTCATCCACACGCAGCGCCTTCACGCACTGGGAGAGCGCCAGTCTTTTCAACGACACCTGCTTCACACGATCCACCAGCGTGAGCCGTACATGCGCCTCCACTCGTGCGGCGATCTGCTCCGGCTTGGCCGCAATGACCTGCACCCCGAGCACAGGAACGAACGCCAGATGCAGATCGTCCGACTCTGCCCAGGTGATGTAATCAAACCGCAGTTCCACAGGCTCCTTCCAGTCCGCACGTTTCTTCGCGGGTTCGAGCGTGAAAGTGATCTGTTCCACCCGCTCATCCTTGCCGGTCATGCGACGATGCAACGAAGCAGCAGGTACCGCCTCGGCATCTCCGAGCAGCATGGCAACCTTTGAGCGCAATCCCACTGCGGCACGCCCTGCTTTATCACCGAGACTCGACACGGTGGGAAAGCCATGACACTCCACCAGCTGCAGGTCGTCACCTAGGCTGAGAGTGACGGCATGGACATGAAACGTCTGGGCAGGCATCGTTAAAAGGATCGCCCATGCTCCCGAATGCCAGCTAAGTGGCAAGTCCCATCACACGAAAGCACGGCAGCGCTGCACGAAATGCTGCCGTGTATTTCTTGAACGTGAAATTGAACCTCATCGCTAACGCATCGGTGCCATCTTTTTCGGGGCAGTTCTTCTTGGGATCAGGGTTCACTCTTGGGCGGTGCATCCCGGTCGTTGTCCGGATGGCTGAAGAGGCGAAACAGGAAGATCAGCGCGGGCAGCAACAGCACAGCACCAGCACTCAGAGCGAAGGTGAGCAGGCGCAGCGTGGCCTCCGGCGCGGCGCTGTTGTGGAGGGTGACATCTGGCGTGATCAAATTGGGGTATTGCGCGCAACCCCAGCCGGCCAAAATCAGCGCCACCTGGGCTGCGGCAGCGATGCGGGCGAGGACGAACCACCGCCGCCAAAGCGCCAGCAGGGCGGTCCCGGCACAAAGACTGGTGCCTGTCAGCAGCAGCGGGGCCCACCATTGGGTCAGTCCATGAAACATCTCAGGTGCGCCAGTTTTGGAGGTGAGAAAAACAGCCAGCGCCACCGGACCGAGCGCCAGTCCGGAACCCAACGCACGCCGCCGGAAATCATTCTGCAACGCGGGTTCGGCCCGCGTGTAAAGCGTCATGTAGGTGGCCGCGAGAAAGGTAAACAGGACGGGCGCAAACACGCCGCATGCGAAAGCAAACGGTGTCAGCCATCCCGCGAAAAAACCGGTGGTCACCTGGCCATCCACGCAGCGAATCTGCCCCGTGGTGAGCGCGCCCATGACCATGCCCTGGAAAAACGGCGTGAAGAAACATGCCGCACCAAACACTGCGCCCCAGCGGTGCCGCACTCCTACACCCTGGGAGTCGTATTTGCGAAAAATGAAGGCCGAACCACGCAGTACGATGCCAGTCAGCATGAGTGTGATGGGAATGTGCAGCGCCGTCATCAGCGCGGCGAACGCGGGTGGGAAGGCTGAGAACAGCAGCACAATGACGAGGATGAGCCACACATGGTTCGCTTCCCAGATGGGACTGATGGCTGCCGCGATGGCTTTACGCTGCTGCTCTGCGCGCGGCCCGCACGCCAGCAAATCCCACATGCCACCGCCGAAGTCCGCACCGCCCAGGAGGGCGTAGAGGATCAGCGAGAGCAGCACAAAGGCGGCGATGATCAGTTCATACATGGCTGGATTCGAGGAACTGCCGCCGCAGGAGAAGGATGACGATGATGGCCAGAAAGAAATACAGCAGCGTGAATGCGACGAAGGGCACAGCAATGTAGTGCATGGGCGTCACCGCTTCCGCAGTGCGCATGATGCCCTGTATAATCCAGGGTTGGCGGCCCACTTCCGTCACGACCCAGCCGGCTTCGAGCGCCACAAAGCCCAGCGGGCTGGCAAGCACCAGCACACGCAGCAGCCAGCCGCCGTCGGGCAGCGGGTGTTTTCTCCACCAGTGCCAGCCCGCCCACGCCGACACGCCCAGCAGCGCCATGCCGCAGCCGACCATCAGGTCAAACGCCCAGTGAACGATGCGTACGTTGGGCCAGTCGGCGCGGGGGAATTCCTCCAGTCCGACGATACGTGTATTGGGATCATGAGTGGCGAGCAGGCTCAGCCCCTTGGGTATTCGCAATGCGTATTCGATGGTCTTCAGCTCATCATTGGGAAGACCTCCGATGAACAAAGGCGCACCAGCTTCCGTATGGTAATGCGCCTCCATGGCAGCAAGCTTGGCGGGCTGCAGTTTCGCCACGCTGCGGGCGCTGAAGTCACCGCTGATGATTTGCAGCGGCGCGCTGGTACACGCGAGGATGAGCGCAATCCCCAACGCGGCCCGGTGAAACTCGCTGCGGCGGTCGCGTAGCAGAAAGAAGGCATGAACTCCTGCAACCGCAAAGCCCGAAGCGACAAACGCAGCCAGCGTCATGTGCAGCACTTCATGCAAGCTGGCCGGATTGAGCATCGCGGCGATGGGATCAATCTCGGTGAACTTTTCTCCCACTCGCTTGAATCCCGCAGGGGCGTTCATCCAGGCATTGGCGGTCACGACAAAAACACCCGACAGAATGCCGCTGCACGCCAGCACGATGCCGGAGAGCCAGTGCATGAAGGGCGGCAAACGTTTCCAGCCGTAGAGGTACACGCCCAGAAAAATGGCTTCGGAGAAAAAGGCGAATCCCTCCAGCGAAAACGGCATGCCAATGATCGCACCGGCTTCCTTCATGAATCCAGGCCACAACAAGCCCAGTTCAAACGAAAGCACCGTGCCGGAAACGGCGCCCACCGCAAAAAGGATCGCCGTGCCACGCGCCCAGCGCTTGCAGAGATCCAGATATACCGCCCGCCCGGTGCGGAGATGCAGCCCTTCGGCCACGCACATCAGAACAGGCATCCCAATGCCCATCGCCGCAAAGACGATGTGGAAGCCCAGCGACATCGCCATCTGCGAGCGGGCAAAAAAGAGATCATTCATTTTTGGATCGTGGGTGGCCGTCCATCATGGGAAATCTTCTTTGGACCGCCAAAGCGGACTCCAACGCCGACAGGCGGCTAGGACTCAAGCTTGAGCCACTGGCGGGCGGAGACTTCTTCGTCGGGTCTGAAGAACTTGATTCGAGCGGTGGTGAAGGGCTTGCAGAAAGCTGACATCCATTTCTCCCACTTGGTGTCGCCGACGAGCGCGAGCTTTTCGATGTCGGAGAAGTGCTTGAGGTCGAATTTGATGTCGTCCCACAGGGCGGGCAACTCCCAGCCGTGGAAGTCCACCATGTTGAAGAGCACGCGCAGCTTGCCGTGGATCTTGAGCAGGCGCTCGAACTCAGGAACGAAATGCTCGTAGTCAGCGTGCGCCAGTTTGCCGGTGGCACGTACTTCCAGTTCCCTGCCTTCGTTGGTTTCTGTCAGTTGGATGGCCATAAGTGCAGTCTTTCTACGAGCGTTACGAATGAGGGCGGAAAGTGGATGGGTTCACCTTGGATTCCTCCCCTTGTCATCAAGACAACCGCACAACTCCAAGTGCAATGGGACGCACCTCTCATGCTCAATAGGTGATGCGCCTAACTTGGAATGAACCTTCAAGGCGGCTGAGCTCAGAGGGGAAAACCTTTCGTCGTTGTAATGTGCGGGAAAGGAAGAGTTCAGGTTCGGAGAGTCAGATGGGTGGTGTCAGCAAAGGAGCCGCAGTGGTGACAGCGCTGAAACTTCAAACCCACAAACCATCCCTCATGAAAACACACACTTCGGATATGACACCGCCTGCTGCCGCAAAGCCGTCTCTGCCCGGCCGCAAGGATGCGGACTTCGATGCTCTCAGATACAATCCGGCTCCGATGGGCCAGACCCCGGCCGCCCTGCGGACCGCCCCGCCCGTTCTCGCCACTGGCGCTCCGAACCCCGGCATTCAGGCCATCAATGAAAACGTCCGCCAGTACTCGGCCTGGGTGCAGCCTCTGCGACAGCAGATGGCACGCGTCCTCATCGGCCAGGACCAGCTTGTGGACCGTCTCATGGTCGGCTTGATCAGCAATGGCCACATCCTCCTCGAAGGTGTGCCCGGTCTGGCCAAGACACTTGCCCTCAAAACCCTCGCCTCAGCTGTCGGCCTGCGCTTCCAGCGCATGCAGTTCACGCCGGACATGCTCCCGGCGGACATCGTCGGCACGATGATTTACAATCCACATGACGGCAGCTTCACCACGAAGCACGGCCCGGTTTTCTCCAACCTCATCCTCGCGGACGAAATCAACCGCGCCCCCGCAAAGGTGCAGAGCGCGCTGCTCGAAGCCATGCAGGAACGCCAGGTCACGCTTGGCGATGAGACCTATCGCCTGCCCGATCCCTTCCTCGTCATGGCGACGCAGAACCCGCTTGAACAGGAAGGCACCTATCCCCTCCCCGAGGCGCAGGTGGACCGTTTCATGATGAAGGTCATCGTGGGTTATCCAAACCGCACCGAAGAGCGCGCCATTCAGGATGCCATGGCCGTCACGCAGCCCAATCTGAATGTGTCATGCGTCGTCAGTGCGGAGGACATCATCAATGCCCGGAACATCGTGAGCACCATCTACGTCGATGACAAGGTGAAGGACTACATCGTGGACATCGTCATGGCCACCCGTGATGCGCGCCCCTACGGCATCGATCTCAACGGCTACGTTCAGGTCGGCGCCTCGCCACGCGCCACCATCAGCCTCACACTCGCATCCCGTGCGCACGCCTTCCTTCAGGGGCGCGGCTACGTCACGCCGCAGGATGTGCGGGATCTCGCCTATGACGTGCTGCGCCACCGCATCGCCGTCAGCTACGAGGCCGAAGCCGAGAACATCACTTCGGAAAACATCGTCGCCGGCATTCTCGAAGGCCTGCCTGTGCCCTGAGCTGCGGCACGCGTCGTCTCAACCCTGAACTCCGTCAGCTTATGAACTCTGAACAAACACGCGAAATCCTGAAAAAGGTGCGGAAGATCGAAATCCGCACCAACCGGCTGGTGACCGATTCACTCGCCGGGCAGTACCACAGCGTCTTCAAGGGCCGAGGCATGAACTTCGACTCCGTGCGCGAATACGTGCCCGGCGACGAAGTGCGCACCATCGACTGGAACGTCACCGCGCGCGCCGGCAAGCCGTTTGTGAAGAAGTTCATCGAAGAACGCGAACTCACGCTCCTCCTCATGGTGGACGTGAGCGCGTCCGGCGACTTCGGCTCTGGCAAGCAGAGCAAGCGCGAGCTGGCGGCGGAACTGGCCAGCGTGCTGGCTTTCTCCGCAGTCAAGAACAGCGACAAGGTCGGCCTCCTGCTCTTCAGCGACAAAGTCGAACTCTACGTCCCGCCACGCAAGGGCCGCCGCCATGTGCTGCGCATCGTGCGCGAGGTGCTCGGCTTCGAGCCGACACAGCACGGTACCAATCTGGTGCAGGCACTCGATTTTGTGAACCACGTCATCACCCGCCGCGCGATCGTCTTTCTGATCTCCGACTTCCAGACCGGCAGCATGCCGTCCGAAGATCTGCGCCGTTCCCTGCGCCAGACCAATCGCCGCCACGATCTCGTGGCCATGCCCATCGAGGATGCGCGTGAGCGCTTCCTGCCGGACCTCGGCATTGTGGCCATCGAAGACGCTGAAACCGGCGAGCTCGTCGAGCTGGACACGCGCAATCCTGCGGTGCGTCAGCGCTTTCACCAGATCGCCGAAGAGCGTGCTACGCGGCTCCGGCGTGTCTTCAACGCTGAGGCGGTCGATTCGCTCAGCCTCGAAACCGACAAGCCCTACGTGGCCGGCTTGATGTCCTTCTTTAAAAACCGCGCCCACAGACGCTCATGAAAACTTTCCTCCACACCACGCTCATTGCCGCCACCGCTCTGTTCGTCAGCAACGCGAATGCCCTGACTAAAGTAGCGCCTCCACCACCGCAGGCACCCATAGTCCAGGCCGCGCCGCAGCAGGCCGTGCCCGAGGAGGACATTCTCGACATCCGCGGACCGATCCATATTGAAGCTCCGTTTCCCTGGCTCGCCTGGAGCGCAGGCGCAGCCATCGCCGTTGGTCTCGGCCTTGGTTTGTGGGCCTTCCTTCGCCGTCCGCGTCGCAAGCTGCCCTATGAAATCGCACTCGAAAAACTCGCAGCCACTCGCCCGCTCATGCAGGCCGAAAGCGCCGAGCCCTTCTCGCTCGCGGTGTCGGAAATCGTCCGCCTCTTCATAGAGCAGTGTCTCCCGGTGCGTGCCGCGCATCGCACAACGAACGAGTTCCTGCACGATCTCGTGAATCTGCCGGACAGCCCGCTGGCCGCGCAGCGCGAAACGCTCGCGCAATTCCTTGAGCACTGCGACCTCGCGAAGTTTGCGCGCTGGTCGCTCACCCTGCCGCAGATGGAGGCGATGCTCGCCAGCGCCGGGAATTTCGTGACCGCCATCGGCAAACCACAACCTGCCAAAAAACCCGCCCCGACTCCCAGCGCACCTCGCGCGTCCGAGCCCGTCGCCCTCAACGCCTAACCTTCCACCGCCATGATCCGCTTCCTTTATCCTTCCGTCCTCTGGCTGCTCGCCCTGCTGCCGCTGCTCGCGCTTCTGCGCGGACGGCGTGGCCCGGTGGCCGCCGTGAAATACTCCAGCGCTGACATCGCCCGCCAGGTGGCCCGCGAGACACGCAGCCGCGTGGGCAACTGGCTCACACCGCTCACGCTGCTGGCGCTTGCCCTGGTCATCACCGCGCTTGCCCGGCCGCAGTTCGGCCGCAGCACTTCGAACGTCGAAGCCAGCGGCGTGGACATGATCCTCGCGCTCGACTGCTCAGGCTCGATGGAGGCCCTCGACTTCAAACTCGACGGCCAGCGTGCCAGCCGGCTCGATGTTGTGAAATCCGTCGTCTCCAAATTCATCGACGAGCGGCCCAATGACCGCATCGGCCTCGTTGGATTCGCCGGTGCGCCCTATCTCGTCAGCCCGCTCACGCTGGATCATGACTGGCTGCAGCAGAACCTCGACCGAGTGCAGATCGGCACCGTGGAAGACGGCACCGCCATTGGTTCGGCGCTCGCCACCAGCGTCAACCGTCTGCGCGACCAGCCCGGCAAATCAAAGATCGTCGTGCTTCTCACGGACGGTCAAAACAACGCCGGTAAAATTCTGCCCGACACAGCAGCCCAGGCTGCGAAGGCGCTGGGTGTGAAGGTTTACACCATCGGTGCCGGTGTGCGCGGCGAGGCCCCTGTGCCCGTCACGGACGCCTTCGGCAACAAGCGTCTCGCCATGGCCAAGGTAGATGTCGATGAAGCGACACTGCAGAAAGTCGCCGACGAAACTGGCGGCCAGTTCTTCCGCGCCACTGACACCGCATCGCTGGAAAAGATCTACGGCGAAATCGACCGCATGGAGAAGACCACGCACGAGCTCAAAAAATTTGAGCACCACAGCGAGCTCTTCGCCTGGGCCATTCTGCCAGCCCTCGGCCTCCTCGGTGCCGGCCTCGCCCTCGATCACACGCGCTTCCGTCGCCTGCCGTAAAGGAGGTTAACGTTTTAAATTGGCGACGCTCAGGTTCCTTCATCCATTTCCGCCCGAACGATGTCGGCGAGCTGTTTCGCGGTGGGCAGTTTGCCTTTCAGTTCACCCGGGAGTTTCGACTGCAGGGCGTACGCGGCGACGCCGATGGGATTGGCTTTGGTGCGGAGGGCATACTCGACCTCCACGTCGTCCTTTTCCGCGCAGAGGATGATGCCAAGGGAGGGCTGGTCGTCTGGGCCGCGTTCCTTGTCGTTGAGCAAGTTCAGGTAGAAATCCATCTTGCCAGCGAACTCAGGTTCGAAGGGACCGACTTTGAGATCGAAGGCGACGAGGGCTTTGAGGAAGCGATGGTAAAACAGGAGGTCGATGAAATACTCCTTCTTCCCGAGGGCGACTCGGTGCTGGCGTCCGACGAAGCAGAAGCCATAGCCAAGTTCGAGCAGGAAGGATTGCAGGCGCGAGATGAGGCGGTCCTCGAGTTCGCGTTCACGCACCGCACGGTGCAGGCCGAGGAACTCCAGATTGTAGGAACTCTTCAGCATCTCGTCGGCCTGCTCGGCAAAGTGTTCCGGCAGGGCGAGATCGAAGTTGTGCGTCTTCTTTTCCGTGACAGCTCGCTCGTAGGCACCCGCTTTGATCTGATTGAGCAGGACATTGCGTGACCAGCCAAAACGCGCAGTGGCGCGGAGATACCAGAGGCGGGCGGCGGGGGCGGTGAGCTTGTTCAGGATGAGGAGGTTTTGGCCCCAGGGAATTTCTGCGACAAGCTGTCGCAGAAATGGAATGACATTGTCCAGGTTCATTTTGGCCACAGGTTGCAGCCAAATTTCCGTGCCCCCGGACTGGCTTGCTATTTTGGCTACAGGTTGCAGCCAAATTGCGGGGTCGCAGTACGTGAGATACAACTGCCGGGCGCTCCGCAGATTTCTGGGAGAATATCCCGTCGATCCGGGGAATGCGTCCTGCAAATCCAAAGAGACTCGTTCAACAACCGAATCCCCCCAGCCGTGCGCCTTCTGTTTCCCCACGATGGCCTCGCCAATGTCCCAGTAGAGCAGAATCGCATCATGAGTGATGGCCCGGGCGGCAGAAATCCGGGCGGAAATCACCCGGGCTTTCAGTTCCTCAATGAAGCGCCGGTAATCGGCGGTCAGGGGGCGGTCTGTGGGTGTTTTCATGAATCAGTTCATCTTCGCAGCAACCTCGCTTTATAACTTTCACTGCCAATATTGGCGAGGTTTTTCCACACCTGGGCGAATTGGAGAGATGAGGTGCGAAGCCTTACACGTTTGTAATTCAGCGGAAAGGGCGAGGTCAGGTCATGAAGGCAAAGGTTGGTCATCACGGAGCAACGGCATCCCAGAGGTGCTTGTGCCCCAGACTCACCCCCAAATGACCTCAACTATGAACTTTGCCCAACCTCTCTGGCTGCTTGCAGGCGTTGCCGCCTGTGCCGCCCTCGTCTGGCAGTATCGCCGGTTTGATCTCGCGCAGCGTGCCGCTCTCGCGCAGTTCGCGGCGGAACGCCTGCTGCACAAACTCACGACCTCGGTCTCCGCATCGCGGCGGCGCACCAAGCGCGTGCTGTTTACGCTCGGTGTTGGGCTGTTGTTCGTCGCCTTGGCGCGGCCGCAGGCGGGCTTTGAATGGCAGGAAACGCACCGCAAGGGGCTTGAGCTGCTCTTTGCCGTGGACACCTCCAAGAGCATGCTGGCGCAGGACATGAAGCCTGACCGCCTGACGCGTGCGAAGCTCGGCGTGAAGGATCTCGTCACCAAACTCAAGGGCGACGGCGTGGGCCTGGTGGCCTTTGCCGGCAACGCCTTTCTGCAATGCCCGGTGACGCTCGATTATGACGCCTTCCGCGAGTCGCTCGACGCACTCGATACCACCACGATCCCGCATGGCGGCTCCGACATGGCGGCGGCGATCCGTGAATCCGAGGCCGTGTTCAAGACACGCACCACGGCGGAAAAAATTCTCGTGCTCATCACCGATGGCGAAGACCTCGGCGGTGAAGGAATTACGGCCGCAGAAGCGGCGGCCAAAAAAGGCATCAAGATTTTCACCGTCGGCGTCGGCGGTGCCAACGGCGAACTCGTGCCGGTGCCCAATGAAAACGGCGGCACCGACTTTGCCCGGGATGAAAACGGCCAGTTCGTGAAATCGCATCTCGACGAGGAGACGCTCAAGAAGATCGCTGAAGTCACGGGCGGCATGTATCAGCCGCTGGGCACGCAGGGCGAGGGCTTGACGAAGATTTATGAAGAAGGTCTCGCCTCATTCACACGCGAAGAACTCAGCGCTCGCCAGGCCAAAGTGCCGCTCGAGAAATTCTACTGGCCGCTGCTGGCCGCGCTGCTGTGCCTGGTGGGCGAGATGCTCATCGGCAACCGCCGCACCGTCCGCAAGCCGGTTCCCGAAAAGAAAAAACTCGCGCCGGGTCTGCGTCCAGCCACCGCCGCATTGGCCCTGTTTGCCGGGGTGATGAATGCGAACGCTGCGTCACCGCAGAGTGCCGAACAGGCCTACCAGAAGGGCGACTTCGCCAAGGCACAGCAGGAGTATGCCGAGAACGCCGCCAAACAGCCCGCCAGCGCCGAACTGCACTACAATGCCGGATCCGCCGCCTACAAGGCCGGGGACTACGCGCAAGCTGCCACCGGTTTTCAGCAGAGCCTGAACACCGACCAAGTGGCGCTGCAGCACGACGCCTATTACAATCTCGGAAACACCCAATACCGTCTCGGCCAGAAGACGGGGAAAGAAAAACCGCAGGAGACGATCAAGACTTGGGAGGAGGCGGTGAAGTCCTACGACGCAGCCTTGCAGATCGACGCCAACGACACCGAGGCGAAACACAACCGCGACCTCGTGCAGAAGAAGATCGACGAGCTCAAGAAACAGGAAGAGCAGAAAAAACAGGAGCAGCAAAAGCAGGATCAGAAGGATCAGCAACAGAACCAAGACCAGTCCCAGGATCAGAAAAATGATTCCAAAGACTCGCAGAAGGACTCCCAGGATCAAAAGAACGATACAAAGGATCAGAATAGTGATTCGAAGGACTCCAAGGGCGGCGACAAGGGAGAGCCACAGAAGGATTCCAAGGATCAGAAAGACAACGCCAAGGACAACCAGAGCGCTGCCAAGGATCAGAAGAACGAATCTCAGGAGTCCAAGGCCGACGAACAAAAGAAGCCTGACGAATCCAAGGGCGAACAAGCCGACACCAAGAAGGACGAGCCGAAAGATCAAAAAGCCGGCACGCAGCCGCAGTCGGGTGACGAGAAGAAGGATCAGCAGCAGGCCGATGCGAAATCGGGCAAGGACGAGCAGCCCAAACCCGTCGATGCCGGGCAGAAGCCTTCACAAGGAGACATCCAGGCAGCCAATGGTGAACAGCCGCAGGATGACCAGGCAGCAGAAGCGGCGGCAGAGGATCAGCAGCGCGAACCCGGCCAGATGACCAAGGAAGAAGCCAGACATCTCCTCGACGCACTCAAAGGCGACGAACGCCAAGTGCCATCGATTTCCGCCCGGGGCCGTGCCGCAAGCCAGCCCAACGATCACAAAAAACTCAAAGATTGGTAACCCATGAAAACACACACCCTCCAACACCATCTGCTGACCGGCTTGTGCTTTGTCGCTCTCGTTGCACCGGCATGGGCCGCGCAGACCACCATCAGCGCACAGATCCAGCCGCAGAGCATCTCCCTGGGAGACTCCGCTCAGCTCGCCGTGACCATCAAAGGTTCGCAATCTGCAGAGCCAGAAGTGCCCAGCGTGAACGGACTCGACATCACGCGCGTCGGTCAAAGCAGTTCGATGCGGAGCATCAACGGCGCGGTCACCTCCAGCGTCACGCACATCTACCGCGTCACCGCAGATCGTGCTGGCAGCTTCACCATTCCGGCGATCACGGCTGCGGGCGCAGGCAGCACGCCACCGATCACGCTACGCGTGGATCAGGGCTCAGGCAGCCAGACACGCCGCGCCCCTCCGCAAGGCCGTGCGCAGCAGACCGCGCCCAGCATGCAAGTTGACACGTCGGTGGATGCGCAAAACCAGTCCGCCTTCCTTCGTGTCATTCTGCCGAAACACGAACTCACCGTGGGCGAACTCGTGCCCGTGGAAGTGAAAGCCTGCTTTCGCGCTGGCGTCTCCGCATCACTCAATGGTCTGCCGATGCTGAGCAGTGACGCCTTCACTCTGAACAAACTCAGCGACAATCCAGAACAAACACGCGAGATCATCAATGGCGCCCCCTACACCGTCGTCACCTGGACCAGCTCGCTCTCCGCCGTGAAAGCCGGAGAATACCCGCTCAATCTCGATCTGCCGGTGATGGTTCGCGTGAAGGAGCGTGTCAAACGCGGTGGGGGAAGTGGGCGCAATCCATTCAAGGATTTCTTCGGCGCGGACTCGCCCTTCGATGATTCAATGTTCGAAGATTCCTTCTTCGATGACTTCTTTGGCCAGGCGACGGAGAAACCTCTCACGTTGCACACCGACGGCGCAGTCGTGAAAATCAAGGCGCTTCCTTTGCAGGGCCGTCCCGCGAACTTCACCGGGGCCGTCGGTCAGTTTGCGCTGAGCAGCGAAGCCTCCACCACCAGCGGTGCGACTGGTGATCCTCTCACCCTTAAAGTCAACGTCACCGGCCAGGGCAACTTCGGCCGCGTATCGATGAACGGCCTGCCCGCGAGCGCCGACTGGAAGAGCTACAACCCGAGCTCGAAGTTTGAGCCCGGCGACAGCAGCGGCACGACAGGCACCAAGACCTTCGAACAATCGATCGTCCCGCTCAAAGCCGGACGGCAGGACATTCCTGCGGTGAGCTTCAGCTATTTCGATCCGGAGAAAGATGCCTACGTCACGAAAGCAACTGATCCGATTGCCGTCGAGATCGCGGCGAATTCCGCGACCGCTCTGGCCGCCACTCCGGTCCCAGATTCCGTGGCGAATGCTCCCACGACGGGTGAACCGGACGCCAGCTCCGAAGGCATGGCCCACGACCAGGAAGTACCAGCACATGCCAGTTCAAGCCTGCGCCCGTTGATTCTGAGGCCCTGGTTCATCGCCATGAACGGCCTGACGTTCGCAGTGATTATCCTTGGCTCCCTGCTGCTCGCTATTCGCTCCCGTCGCGCCAGGGATCCGCGCCGCCTGGAACGCGAAGCGGCGGAGAAAGCCGTCAAAGAATCCCTCGCCACCATGGACGAGGCCCTGAAGGAAAAAGACGACACTCGGTTCTTCGATGCCGCCCGCCGTGCCTTGCAGGAGCGCCTGGCATCGCAATGGCAGGTGCCTGTCACCAAGGTCACGCTCCCTGAAATCCGTTCACGTCTCAACGGCCATGCCGAGGACGTCAGCACCATCCTGCAAACCGCCGACGATGTGACCTACGCCGGCAAACGTTTCACCGCGCCTGACCTCAAGCACTGGCGCGATCTTGTCAAAACCCAGCTCCAACAACTCAGCATCTCATGAAAAACTCCCCATCATCATCCTGCTCCCGCCTGAGAAAGCACCTGACTCATGAAGAACAAAAGCTGCTTGAAGACATGCAGCGCAGTCGCGAAGCCCGGCAGAAAAAAGCCGCCAGCGCAAAGAAGACCGGCAGAAGCAGCAAGTCTTCATTGCTGCTCGCCGCCTGCGTGGCCACACTCTTTGGCGCGACCACCGTTCCATTGCAGGCCGCAGACCGCCCCGTCTCAGCACCCGCGCTATACAATGAAGGCAACGCCGCCCAGCGCGCGGGCCGCCTTGGCCCGGCGATTCTGAGCTACGAACGCGCCCGGCTGCTCGCGCAGGATGACACGGCCATCGCTCACAATCTGGATCTCGCGAGGCAGAAAGCAGGCGTCGAAGCCCCGATGCTCTCTTGGTGGCAAAAGCCTGCACACTGGCTCAGCTTCAACGGCTTCGCCGTGCTCGGCAGCCTGTCGCTGCTGCTCTTTGCCGTGACCTTCTTCGGCATGCCGGTGCTGTCGCAATCTCTTGGCACCATCGCCCGCGGTGCGGCCGTCTCACTGGGCCTCGTGACGCTCCTTTCATGGTCCATCGTGGCGGCGCGCTGGCCGGAGCTGGATCGTGCCGTGGTCGTCGGTACACAGCCCGCCGTCCACATCGCCCCCGCCGCAAATGCCGCAGTGCTGTTCGATTTGAAACCCGGCGAACTCGTGAACGAGGGCAGCAGCCACGGCGACTTCATTCGCATCAGCACCGCCGATGGCCGCAGCGGCTGGGTGGCTGCCACGGATGTGGAGAAGGTGGTTCCCTCGGCCTCATGAAATACCAGCCGAATAGAAGTGCCAGGAGAAGACCAAGTTCATCCGAATCCTTTCACCGCTGTAATGCACCGGAAAGCATGGAGACACCCCCGGTCGGGGATGATGCGAGCGTGATCAGTCATTCAATCGGCGTGCTGCCAAAGAAAACAAACACCCACAAAAAACAACCTCATGAAAATTCAAAACATCCTCCCACCGACCTATGGCGACCAGGGCGCCGGGAGCGACATTCCGCCGAACGCGACACTCATTTTCGAGGTCGAACTCCTCAGCGTGAAGAGCTGACCCTGCCATCCAACCCACGCCCGGTGGCGTATCAATCGTCACCGGGCTCCAGTCCAGATTGAATAAAAACCCGGCTAGCCTCTCTCATCACTATCATGAAAACGCATCCTCGCTTCTTGGTCGCCTTCACGCTAGGCCTTGCGCTCATCACGGCCGCGCCCGTCCAAGCTTTGCGTCCAGCGCAGCGGATCGATGCCACCACGCCGGAAGGACAGGTCACACAGCTCACCGTCCAGCTCCTTGAGGGAACACAGTTTGCGCATCAACGGCTCGATGATGCCATGGCGGCGCAGTTTCTCGACCGCTATCTCGACTCCCTTGACGGCTCACACGAACTCTTTTTCCAGAGCGATATCACTGAGTTCCACCGCTTTCTCCCGCAGCTCGCGGAGAACACGCGGATCGAGGGCGACACGACGCCGGCTCGTGTGATTTATGAACGCTATCTCCAGCGGATCGAAGAACGGTCGGCTTTCGTGGCCAAGGCGCTTTCAGAGGACAAATTCGATTTCACCGGGCGTGATCGGTACAGCTACGACCGTGCAAAAGCACCCCGCCCGCTCGATGCCGCCGAGGCACAGGAACTGTGGCGTCAGCGCCTTCGCGCCGATGTGCTGCAGGAGAAGCTCGCGGGAAAAAAGCCTCAGGATTTTGCTCAAACGCTGACGCGCCGCTACGCGCGCCAGGTGCAGATGATGAAGAAACTCAGCCCGGGCACCGTGGTGGAGACCTACCTGAATGCACTCGCCCATGTCTATGATCCGCATTCGGACTACATGGGCCCGGAGCAGTTGGCGAACTTTAACATCGCGATGCAGCTTTCGCTCGCGGGCGTCGGCGCGACCCTTCAGGGCGATGACGGCGTCTGCAAAATCCGCGAACTGGTACCCGGCGGCCCGGCCGCAAAGAGCGGAAAACTCAAGGTCGGCGACCGCATCGTTGCCGTGAGCCAGGGGCCGGACAAGGAAGTCGTTGATGTGGTCGACATGCCGCTGCCACAGGCCGTGGAATTGATTCGCGGGCCAAAAGGAACGCAGGTGACTCTAACGCTCATCCCCGTCGGCGCGACGGAAGGCACGCGGAAAACCGTGACCATTACTCGCGACGTCATCCATCTTGACGAACAAAAAGCCAAGGCGCAGATCGTCGATTTCCCTGCGGACGCAGGCAAAACCACCCGTCTGGGTGTCATCGATCTTCCAGCGTTCTACGCCACCGACAAAGGACGCGGAGAGTCGGCCACCGCCGATGTCGCCAAGCTCATCCGCAAACTCGAAAGCGAGAAGGTTCAGGGAATCATCCTCGATCTCCGGCGCAATGGCGGCGGCTCGCTCGAAGAAGCCATCAGTCTCACCGGCCTCTTCATTCCCTCCGGCCCAGTGGTGCAGACGCGCGATCTCGAAGGTCGCATCAGCATTGGCACCGACGACGACGGAAAGACGCTTTACTCTGGCCCGCTCATCGTTCTCACCAGCCGTCTCAGCGCGTCCGCTTCGGAGATCGTCGCCGGTGCTCTGCAGGATTACGGCCGCGCCATCATCGTCGGCGACTCCTCCACCTTTGGCAAAGGTACGGTGCAGACCATGCTGCCGCTCGGATACATCATGCAAAACAGCGGCGTTGTCCCAGCAGCCGATCCCGGCGCGCTCAAGGTCACGATCAGCAAATTCTACCGGCCCGGAGGCAGCTCGACTCAGCTGCGCGGTGTGCGGCCGGACATCGTGCTGCCTTCCTTCACGGACACGCCTGAGATCAGCGAAGCAGGGATGGAAAATCCGATGCCATGGGATGCCGTGCCACCGGCGCGCTTCACCCATTTTGACCTCGCCAATCCCTACATTACCAAACTGGCCGATGAATCCCAAGCGCGGATCGCCTCAGAGCAGGACTTCAAATGGTGGCGTGAAGATCTCGCGCTCGTGGAGAAAAACCGCGCCACGAAATCCGTCTCCCTCAACGAGGCGGAGCGCCGGAGTGAGCGGGACGAGGCCAAGGCACGGACCAAGGCACACGATGCGGAACGTCTCGCGCGCAAGGAGACGGCGCCGGCCGTCTATGAGATCACGGTCAAAAATGCGGAATCCCCAGGCCTCCCTGCCGCCCTTGAACCGAAGAAAGTCAAAGTCGACGCCAACGAAGACGAGGCCGATGCGGCGGAGCCTGGACGCGATCTGCTTCTGCATGAAACCGAGCACATTCTGGCCGACTACCTGAAACTCCTGCCCACCATGGCATCCTCCACGGTGACGCAGCGGTGAAGTGGCTTCATCAAGCAAGGGCCATCACGTGCAGCACGGACAAGGCTGCACGAAATGCCCCGGCGCGACTTCTTTGAGCGTGAGATCCATGCCCACGCTTTGCTCCCACTTCGGATGCTTCATGCGGTGGCCGAAGGCGCAGCCGGCGGGTGGATTGATCGGAGAAGGCACGTCGCCGCGCAGCAACTGTCGCTCGCGGCGCTTCGTCGGATCGGCGATGGGGATCGCGTCGAGCAATGCCTTCGTGTACGCGTGTCGCGGGTTTTGATAGAGCTCAGTGGCCGGCGCGAGTTCGACGATCTTGCCGAGATACATCACCGCCACGCGGTCGCTCATATGCTGCACGACACTCAGGTCATGCGCGATGAAAAGATAGGCGAGGCCGAAATCACGCTGCAGTTCGAGCAGCAGGTTCAGCACCTGGGCCTGCACGGATACGTCGAGCGCGGAGACGGGCTCGTCGCAGACGATGAGTTTGGGCTTCAAAGCCAGCGCGCGTGCGATGCCAATGCGCTGACGCTGGCCGCCGCTGAATTCGAATGGGTAGCGATGCAGAGCCTCGGTCGGCAGCCCGACGCGTTTGAGCAGCTCCGCCGCCCATTCGCCGCGTTCGGCGCGCGTGCCCATCTTTTGAATGATGAACGGCTCCTCCAAAATCTGGCCGATGGTATGGCGCGGGTTGAGCGATTCGGCCGGATCTTGAAACACCATCTGCATCTCGCGACGCATGGTGCGCAAGGCGCTTTGCGGTTGCGCGGAAATGTCGTTGCCGTTGAAGACCACGCTGCCTGCCGTGGGCTTGAGCAGACGCACGATCGACCGCGCGACGGTGCTTTTGCCGCAGCCGCTTTCGCCGACGAGCCCGAGTGTTTCGCCCGGATTCAGCTCGAAGCTCACGCCATCCACGGCTTTGCACGTCGCCTTCGTCGTGTAAAACACGCCGCCACGCACTGGGAAGTGCATCTTGAGGTTTTGGACGGAGAGGAGGCTCATGACGCAGAAAGTTGTGAGGCGAAGCATGCGCAGGCTTCCACGCCATGGCCGCCGCCGCAGTCCTTCCAGGGCTGGCGGGTGGTCAAAACGTCGTCACTGTGCGGGTTCGGGCAGCGTGCGGCGAAGCGGCAGCCGGAGGGCATGTCGCGGAGGCTGGGGACCATGCCAGGGATCACGGGCAGGTCCGTCTTGGGTGGATGATCGAGCTTGGGCAGGCAGCGGATGAGGCCCTGCGTGTAGGGGTGCAGCGGCCTGGCGAAAATGTCATGCACCGGGCCGCGTTCGGCGATGCGGCCGGCATACATCACGGCCACGTCGTCGCAGGTTTCGGCCACAACGCCGAGATCGTGGGTGATCAGGATGACCGCCATGCCGGTCTCACGCTGCAGACGTTTGAGGAGCTCAAGAATCTGTGCCTGCACGGTCACATCCAGCGCGGTGGTCGGCTCGTCGGCGATGAGCACTTTCGGATGGCAGGACAGCGCCATGGCGATCATCACGCGCTGGCGCATGCCGCCGCTGAGCTGGTGCGGATATTCGTTCACGCGTTGATCCGGCGCGGGAATGCCGACCCACTCCATCAGCTCGACGGCACGCCGCAGCGCCTTGTCCGGGGTCGTCGGTTCATGCAGTTGAATGGCTTCGATGATCTGCCTCCCGACGCGGTGCACCGGATTGAGCGCGGTCATCGGCTCCTGGAAGATCATCGCGATGTCATTGCCACGAATCTTCCGCATGTCCTCAAGGGGCAGCTTCGTCAAATCGCGGCCTTCGAACAAAACCTGACCGGCGAGAATTTGTCCGGCCGGCTGTGGCAGCAGGCGCATGAGGCTCATCGCCGTCACACTTTTGCCGCAGCCGCTTTCGCCGACGAGTCCGAGCGTCTTGCCGGCCTCAAGAACGAAGTCGACATCATCAACGGCGGTGAGCAGACCATGATCTGTTTGGAAGCCGACACGCAGATCGCGTACTTCAAGGAGAGGCGCCGCCATCACTTGGTCCCTCCTGACTTGAGGTTTTGATCAAAGACGAGATCGGTTTCGGGGAAGGTCTTGCCACTGCGCATGGCGGCTTCGGTTTCGCGTTTCACATCCTCGTCGATCCAGTGCACATGACTGGACATCGGCAGCTCGCTGATGGCGACGTTGAAGGTCTTTGCCGGCCATTGCACCCAGCGCCAGTAGGCCACGCGGTAGTAGTTCTGCTCGTAGGCGGGAATCCACGGCGCTTCGTCGTGGATGATCTGATCAGCGCCCCACGAGGCGACGCGGATGGCCTCAATCGTGGTCGCGTGGCGTTCATCCTCGCAGAACTTGTCCATGCGCGGATCGGCGAAAGAGCAGAGGTTGTTCGTATTTGGCCGGGGTGTTTTGCCGTCTTCCATGAAGGCGTCCTTGGAATGCCACCCCTGATAGTGGTCGGGAATCGGCGGGGTGACGCTGAAGGCCACGGAGGCGAGCTGATGCTTCTTTTGCGTCACTTTTTGGAAGTAGGCCGTGCTGTCCATGCCTTCGAGCTTGTACTCGAGCCCGCACTTGATCGCCTCTTCCTTGAGCCGCTGCATGACCTTCTGCACAATCTCTGATTTCCGGTGCAGGATCGTGAGTGACAGGCGCTCGCCCTTGTCGTTGATGAGCACACCGTCGTTGCCCTGCTTCGTGTAACCTGCCTTGGCAAAGTGCTCACGCGCGATCTGCACGTCAAACGGGCGCGCTTTGATCGGCGGATCACCGATGAGCGGAAAGCCCTGGCTGAAGGTGTTGAGCCGCTGGAAGTCGCCGCGCAGGTCGAAGTCGATGACCTTCTGATAGTTTGTCGCGTAGCAGAGTCCAAGGCGGATTTCCTTATTGTTCAGCGGCGGCATCGCCAGATTCAGCCACAGGCCGGCCTCGGAGCCGGGCCAGATGTTGTAGAATTTGGCCTTGTGGATGTAGCCGTTGAACACCTCGGGAATCTCCAGCTTTTCATACCAGTACTCCGGGATGCCCATCATGAGCTGCTCCACGTCGAGCTCGCCCTGGCGGAACAGCTCCAGCACCTTTTCCTGCAGCCGCACCACGCGATAGACGATGTGATCAACGTTGTAGCGGTTGCGGTAGAATTTTTTGTCCTTCGCCCACCAGTCTTTCACACGGGAGAGCGTCACGCTGCGGCCGAAGTGAATGTCCTCCTCATGGATCACATAGGCTCCGGCAGTGGGGCGGCAGCGCCACTGGTAGCGCTGCTCAAAGTCCGGCCCGAACTCGCTGTAAAAGCGGCTGGAGAGCGGCGTGGTGCTCACATAGTACGGTGCCAGCGGTTTGGGCTCCGTGAGAGAGATGGACAGCGTGTGCTCATCGTAGCGCGTGATGTTGGCGTAGTTCTCCGCATACCACTGGTTGCCGAAGGGGTTCTTCGGATACTCGCTGAGCTGCATGTAAAACTGCGTGAAAAAATCATCCGCCGTGATGGGCGTGCCGTCGGAGAAGGTCGCCTCCGGATCGAGCCGGAAGTACACCGTGCGGTTGTCTGGCGAAACCGCCCACTCTTTGGCGATGCAGGGGATCACATGGCCCGTTTCGGGATGCAGATTGATCAGCGCCATCTCGACGTCGTCATACTGGTAGCCGCGGAAGGAGCTGTTGCCGTTTTCGCCGAGGATGCGCAGCGTCGGCGGGAAGGAGAGAATGTACTGGCGCATCGTGCCGCCTTTCTTGGCATTCGCATCGCCGATCTCGGGCTCGTCCATGCCGTTCTCCCATTTCAAATCGGTGGGGATGTCCTCCGGCTTGGCGAAGGTGAAGTACTCCGGGTGCTGCAAACGCTCACGGGTGGCGGTGAGCTGCGCTTCCAGGTCCGCCTTCGCCACCGCATCGGTTTCCTTGGCGATCTGGGCGGGCAGTTCCTTCTCCTGGTTCTGCAGGCCCGCGAGCACCTTCTTGTTGTAGAACTCCCAAAAGGCGTCGCGCTCCTTGGTGCCGTCATAGGGCGGGAAATCCGCCGCATGCAGTGCACCGCCTAGCAGCGAGGCGAGCAGGACGGTGAACAGCGAACTGGAAACGGAAAACTTCATTGGTAGGTCGTGAATTTTTTCGGATCAAAGGCCTCCCGCAGCGCCTCACCGACAAACGTGACAAGCAGCAGGATGAACACCATCGCTGCGAACATCGAGACCGAGATCCACAGCGCGGAGAGGTGGTTGATGCCGTCATCAAACAGCCAGCCCCATTGCGGATACGTTTCCGGCAGTCCGAAGCCCAGGAAGGCCAGCGCGGTGAGTGATGAAATGATGCCAGCGACGCTGAAAGGCACATTCGTGACCACCGTGGCCAGCATGTTCGGCAGCAGGTAGCGTGTGAGGATGCGCCACGTGCTGGCTCCCTGCAGGCGTGCGGCGGCGATGTAGTCGCGCTCTTTTTCCTTGTAGGCCAGTGCGCGCAGCGAGTAGGTGAGGCTCGTCCACGAAAACAGGCAGATCACGCCGAGCAGGATGACGAGATTCATCTCCGCCACGGTGATGATGCTCACCACGATCATGACGATGTACAGGAAGGGCAGTTCTTCGATGATTTCGATGATGCGCTGGAAGGTGATGTCAAACACACCGCCGAGAAATCCCATCAACGAGCCAATGATGAGACCGACACCGTAGGTGAAAGCCAGATACAGCACGATGGCTTTCAAATTGACCTGCCAGCCACCAAAAATCTGCGCCAGCACATCCCAGCCCTTGCTGTCCGTGCCGAGGTAGTGCTGCGCCTTCCACAGGGGCGGGATTGGCGGATAAATCGTCATCTCATAGGGGGTGACCGCCGCCTGCTCGAATTCTGCCTGCGGCATTTCGCCGGTCCACTTTTCACGTTCTTTGACACCTGCCTTGTAGAACGCGGAGACCGCCAGACCACCGTTCTTGGCATAGCCCAGCGACTCGCCGTCCGGCACGCCTTTGCGGAAGCGCGTGTCCGTGTGCTTCAGTGTCGGCGCATCCACATACGAGGTGCGCGCACGGCCGGAGAACGGCGTTTTGTCCCCCGGCTTGAACCATTGGCCGTCGCGTTGCTCCAGCGTGATGGACTGCAGCGTGTCGGAATCGAGCACGGGATCCCAGGGCACGATGGGCATCAGCACAAAGCCCCGCTGCTCCTTGCGCAGCACCTTTTTCAATTCGCGATAGTTCGCCTCCTGCTCACCTGGCAGTCCGAAATCCTGCGCCTGATAGCGCTTCTCCGCAAAGGCCGGGAAATACGTCTTCCCATCGCAGCGCACCAGCAGCGCCCGCTTGCCGACAATGGCCTGGTCGAGCATCGCCACCGCGACGAGCGCCAGCAAAATGCGGAACGACCACCAGCCACGGCCGATGCTGCGAAAGCGGCGGAAACGCTGCAGGGTCACCGGCGTCCAGCGAATCTCACGCGGCAGGAACAGCAGCCCGAGCACACCGCCGGCGATCATCACCAGCGAGCTGATCCAGCCAAACTCAGGACCCATGCTGAAGAACCACGCGACCGTCGGAATCAGCAGGTGGCACAGCCTGCCCAGAATGGCGAGCGAACCGAGCGTGATCGCGATGATGGAAAGTTTACGGTTCATTACTCAAAGCGAATGCGTGGATCCAACTGTGCCGTGATCACATCCGAGAGCACGTTGCCGAGCATGAGCAGCAGGCCGCCGATCGTGACGGTGCCCATGACGATGGGGTAGTCTTTTTCAAGCAGGGCGTTGAAGCCCATCAGGCCGAAGCCGTCGATGTCGAAGATGCGCTCGATCAAAAAGCTGCCGGCCACCAGGACGGTCAGCGCCTGTCCCATCGTGGCGGCGGCCGGAATGAATGAATTGCGCAGCGCATGGCCGATGACGGCCTTTTTAAACTCCACCCCCTTTGCCATCGCCGTGCGCACATAGTCGCTGGCCAGCTGGTCCAGCAGGTTGTTTTTCACCAGCATCGTCAGTCCGGCAAAACTCCCCACCATGTAGCAGCACAGCGGCAGAAAGGCGTGATGAAACAGGTCGTAGATTTTCCCGAAGAAACCAAGCGCGGAGAAATTCGCGCTCACAAAACCTTCCAGCGGGAACCAGCGCAGCCGTGCGGCAAACACGACCATCAAAAACACGCCGAGCACGAAGCCGGGAATTGCGTAGCCGAAGAAGATCAGCACCGAGGTGGCGGTGTCGGTGGGGGTACGATGTTTGATCGCCTTCAGCACGCCGAGCGGCACGCACACCAGATACGTCAGGATGATCGAAATGATGCCATAGAAGAGCGAGATCGGGAAGCGGCGCTTCATCATCGTCCAGACGGGCTCGCTGTAGCGCGTGGAGTCGCCGAGATTGCCCTCCAGCACACCGGCAAACTTCGGCTGGTAGATCAGCGCCACATAGGGCTGTGGTTTGTCGAGCTTCTGGCCTGGATTCGCCTTTTCCCATTCCCGCTTTTGCTGTTCGGGGGTGATGATGCGTGCGCGCCAGGCGGAGGTGTCCACACCCTGCAAGGGCATGATGGCCGCTGCGTTATGGTCATCACGTTTCACCACGACCACATTGGCGGTTCCGGGCAGCTTGACCTCGGTTTCCAGCTTGCCGTCTGCGAAGTCGGAACGTGAGCGGTTGATCTCTTTCGGCCAGGCGCCCAGCCAGGCCAGGTAGGCCAGGTGGAAGGGCTTGTCGTGGCCGTACTGCTCCTGCAGCTTCAGGAGCTGCGCCGGTGTCAGTCCGCTTGATTGCTGCCGGCTGCCGCCACCGTGCTGGCCGTCGGCTTTCATGCGTGCTTCCAGCAGCGCCTGCTCCATCGGTCCGCCCGGCGTGAAACGAATGATGAAAAACACCACCAGCGTCATGCCGACAAGTGTCGGCGGGATCAGAAGCAGGCGGCGAATTAAATAGGCGGTCATTCAGGTTGTGGAACAGAAACCTCCGATAATACGCCGCTGCGCACAAGGATTTGTGTGTGATTTGAACGAATCATCATCCCATTTCGAAGAACTGCCCGATGCGAAGGCGCGTAATGGAGGTAACCTTCGGTCATCCGCATGAAAACACTCTCCTCCCTTCTGCTCGTGTGTCTGCTGTCATCTTGCATGATGCCGTTAATGCCGGTGGGGTCGCAGAATCCTGGAGCGGATGTGGCGGTGCCGATGCAGCTGCGTGCTGGGACGCCGCATGTCATGGCCAGCATCAACGGCCAACGCACCATTCCTCTGCTGCTGGACACCGGAGCCACTCTGAGCGTGTTCGAGCCTGACGTGGCGACCGCCTGCGGTCTCCTTCCCTCCGGCGGGGGCAGGATGCAAATTCGCGGTGTTCATGGCACTGCGGGGGCCAGCCAGGCGGTGATGAGCACGATGGACCTCGGCCAATGGCACGCGACAAACGTGCGGTGCTTGGTGCGTGGCATTTCCAGCTCTCGACCCGGCGGGCTTGGCAGCGCCATCCTCGGCATGGATCATTTGCGCAAGCATTGCAGCTTTATGACCATTGATTACCAGCGCAACACAGTGGAGCTGGGTTTTTCACGTGCGTTTCAACCCACCCGCAGTGGGGTGACTCGCACGCCGCTGCGCTGGTCCATGGGCATGCCCGTTATTCGCGTCAGTTCAGGCGGCGTCACCTGGGATGCAGTGGTGGATTCGGGCTCTACTTGGGGCATCGTGATCAATCAAAGCACCGCCGCTCGTCTGGGCCATGCGCACGACGGCATGGGCATGGGCCGAGGTCTGGTCTTGAGTGGTGTGGGCGGCAGTGTGCAGGCAGATCAGGTGGGTGCGCGCACGATTCAAGTGCCTTCGGCCACGCTGTGCGGGGAGACTCACCCCGGGGCGACCTTGTATGTCATGCCGGGGCCCATGCGCGTCGGTTCTCGGTTCTGGCAGGGCACGCGTCTGACGGTGGATTTTCGCGGCAATGCGCTCTGGCTGGAGCGTTGAGACCGCAACTCTTGTGCGCAGCGATGGTTGACAGCGGCAAGCCCTCAACGGATGGCTTACGCACTATGAATCGTCTGCACTTCACCATCGTCCTAAGAATGGCACTGGCGATCAACACAATGACAAGTCTCACGGGATGTGCCGACTCGTTTGCGGTGAAAAATGAGGCGGTGCCGGAGGAAATGCAAAAGCAGCTGCAGGCGCAGGCGATTCCAGCATCTGAGTTCAAGATGACGGAAAAGGGCGGCGTGAACATCCGGACGCACAGCGTGCCGCCACCAGAGGGCATGCTCAAGGTGCCCATGTACTATGAGCAAGGCGTTCCGTACCTTAAAGTCAGCCTCAACGGTCACAAACCGAAAAAGTTCATGCTCGACACCGGCGCGGCCAGCAGTGTTTTCGATGCGGAGCAGGCGGTGGAATATGGCCTGCGCACCGTGCCGCAGATACGCCCCAACATGGCGGGAGTGCTGGGAATCGAGCCGGGCATGGCGGCGGTCATTCCGACTCTGCAGATCGGCACGTGGCGGCTGGAGAACCTGCCCTGCATCATCCGCATGCAGCGCACGGCCGTGGGCAGCGGCATTCTGAAGGAGCATCTGGGGATTTCCTTGTTGGGTGTGAATCTGGCGGCCAAACACTGCAAGTACCTCACGCTCGATTTTTTGAAGGACGAGGTTGAGTTTGGTTTCACCCGCAGTTTTCCCGGGCCGGTGCGCAAACAAAAGCACAAGGCGAGCCTCAGCATGAAGCACGGCGTGCCGACGACGCTGCTCAAGTGCCGCAAGATTTCCTGGGAAGCCGTGGTCGATTCAGGATCTGTCTTCGGGGTGCAGCTGGACCGGCGCGTCGCCGAGGTTCTTGGCTATAAGAATGGCGGTTGGGATGTGGGCGGGAACTACCTGATCACCGGTGTCGGCGGCGCACAGACACCGAAGGAGGCGAATGTGCGCGTGCTGGAGTTCAAAGCCCTCGGGCTGTTCGGATCCTATTACCCCTTCGCGCAGGTGGATGTGATGCCCGGGCCGTCACGTCTGGGCACCTATCTGCTGGAGGATTACCGTGTGACCCTGGATTTTGAGCACAACGTGCTCTGGGTCGAGTGGGGTTGAAGAGAGGGGCGGCAAGAGCGGTCTTCAACGGCATTTTTTTGCGACAGAATCGCAATAGACAAGGATTGCATACAAAAGTTCAAAAAAATCAAGATGACGGTTGCAAACCTGCTCACGTCTCCCTATTCTAAACTTCCTTGTGAAATTTTTCACAAGCTCATCTGCCGACACTTTCTATGGGTAACTTTTTTCCGCGTTGGACCAACTGGCTGCCGCTCAAGCTCGCCATTGCCGTCGTGTTCATTGCCTTCGGCGTGAGTGTCGGCATCGCCTACTACTTCACACCGAAATACACTCGCGTAGGTTATGAACCGACGCAGCCGGTGCCATTTTCACACAAGATTCATGCAGGACAGCTCGCGCTCGACTGCCGGTACTGTCACAGCTTCGTGGAGACCTCCAGCCACTCGAACGTGCCGACGAATCAGACCTGCTTCAACTGCCATGGCCCGGGCAAAGGCAACATCCGCAGCAATTCTCCCAAGCTGGAGATGGTCATCAAAGCCAACGAAACCGGCAACTCGATCCCATGGGTCAAGGTCCACAAGGCGCCTGACTACGTCTATTTCAATCACAGCGCCCATCTCAACCGCGGCATCTCCTGCGTGAACTGCCACGGCAAGATCAACGAGATGGAAGTCGTCCGCCACGATCAGCCACAGTCGATGGGCTGGTGCCTTGACTGCCACCGCAATCCTGAGAAGAACCTGCGCCCCCTCGAGTTCGTCACCAAGCTGGACTATAAGCCTAGCGACCTGAAGCGTGATGAGTTTTATAAGACTCTCATCGACAAGAAGGTGCCGGCAGCCGATATCGCCACCACGATCGGCGGTGAAGGCGCCAAGGCTGACAGTCTTGAACAGATCGTCGCTCTCGCGGAGAAAACCTACGGTAAAAACGTGACCCAGACTGAAGTGGGCACCCAGATTAAGAAGCACTGGCAGATTCAGCCGCCGGAATCCTGCACCACCTGCCATCGCTAACCCCCGCGCCCCTTTTACTGACACATGAAACGTATTTGGAAGCATCCTGAGGAGCCGCAGAACGCTAAGCGCTACTGGCGCAGTGTCGCCGAATTGGACCGTCGTGAAGATTTCTTGAAAAATCTGGGCCGTGAATTCCCCGAGGGGGACGTCCTGAACGAGGAAGAGCGTGAGAACAGCCGCCGTGAATTTTTGAAGATCATGGGTGCCAGCGTGGGCATGATGGGTCTGGCCAGCTGCCGCCGTCCCATCGTCAACATCCTGCCTTACACTCAGCACGTTGAGTGGATGGTGCCGGGCAAGTCGCTGCTTTACGCCACCACCATGCCGCAAAACGGCGGTGCTGTGCCCATGGTGGTCACCACACATGAAGGTCGTCCGACGCACCTTTCCGGCAATCCGCTGCACCCGCTGGGTGGTGGGCTGAACAGTTTTGCACAGGCCTCCATTTTGGATCTCTATGATCCTGAGCGCTCTCAAAAGCCGATGGGTGCTGGCAAGGAACTCTCCTGGGCCAAGGCGAACGAACTGCTCACCGCAGCCATCGAGGAAGCGAAAAAATCCTCAGGTGCCAGCCTTGGCATCGTGATGGGTGGCTCCTCTTCCCCGACCTACCAGCGTCTGCTGGGTGAGGTGAAGGCTGCTTTTCCTCAGATCAAACTGTTCCAATACGAAGCAGTGGGTGGCGAAGGCCAGGCCGCTGCCAATAAGGAAGTGCTGGGTGCCGATGTGAAGCATTTCGTGAAGCTCGGCTCCGCGATGCGCATTCTCTCGCTCGACTGTGACTTCCTCGGGGTGGACCCTGTGGCAGGCGAGCCTATCTCTGCTTTCACCAAGCATCGTGCCAAGGGTGAAAAGACGGCGGACAAGGACATGAACCGTCTGTACGCCTTGGAAAATCGATACACGCTGACTGGCGCCATGGCCGATCACCGCAAGCCGCTCGCGGCAAGTCTCATCCCAGTCGCGGCAGCCGTGATCGCGGCCCAGCTCGGAGACACCTCCGCCAAGGCATTGGCCGACACCGCGCCTGCCAGCCTCAAAGACTGGATCGCACCTGCGGTCCATGATTTGATCGACAACAAAGGCAAGGCCGTCGTGCTCGCTGGCTCCCGCTACGGTGCGGAAGTGCATGCGCTGGTCGCTTCGATCAACAACGCCTTGGGCGCTTTCGGCTCGACCATCGACCTCCTGCAAGCGCCTGCGGCTCCTGAGCTCGGCACTTTCGCCGACCTGCAGGCCGCCATCAGCGGTGGTCAGGTGAAAACACTCATTTCGCTGACTCCTGCCAGCCTTTACTACGATGCACCGGACGCTTCGGCTCTGGCCAAGCTCGTGACTGACAAAGGCGTGAAGCTGGTTCACGTCGGCACTCAGAAAAACGTCACGTCACGTCAGGCCGCGCTGCACATTCCTGCGGCTCATTATCTGGAAGTCTGGGGAGACGTGCGTGCCGCTGACGGCACCTACTCGATCGTCCAGCCGATGATCGCACCCTTGTATGACGGTGCCAGCCGTGTGGAAGTCCTGCTGGCTCTCCTTGGCCGTAAAAAGCTCGGCCCCGCCGAAGCTGCTGCGCCAGCCGCCGCCGGTGCCGCACCTGCTGCCCCCGCCGAAGACGCCGCCTACACCGCCGTGCGCGATACTTTCGCCACCGTGGCTGGCAGCCTCGACGAAAAGAAATGGAATTTCACCCTGCGTGACGGCTTCCTCAAAGGTTCCGCCTACGCCAAGGCTGCCTCCGCTCCGAATGTCGGCGCCATCGCTGGCATCGTTGCCAAAGGCACACCTGCGATCACGCCAACCGACGATTCCCTCGAAGTCGTCCTCGTGGCCGACTCCAGCGTCTATGATGGCCGCTACGTCAACAACGCCTGGCTTCAAGAAGCGCCCGATCCGGTGACAAAACTCACCTGGGAAAATGCGGCTTGGATTGGTTCCGTCACCTTCCGCCGTCTCGGTCTCAAAGAAGGACAGCACGTCAAAATCACCGTCGGCGAGACTTCCATCGAAATCCCCGCCATCGAAGCCCCCGGGCATGTGTCCAACTCCATCACCCTGCCACTCGGCTACGGCCAGATTGGTGTTGGCATGGTCAGTGGCGACCGCGGTGTGAACGCCTATGCCCTGCGCAAGCAGCCCGGCACGTTCGTTCTGAGCGGTGCCAAGATCGAAGTCCTCGCCACCATCGCTGAGCTCGCCATCACGCAGGCTCAGAACACGATGGAAGGCCGCGCGGTCTACCGTGAAGGCACACTCGAGACCTTCAACAAGGACGTGGCCTTCGCGCAGAAGACCGGCATGGACAGCCACATCCCGGAAAACATTTCCCTCTACAAAGGTCAGGTCGGGGTCAAATCCGAGACCAATCCTGAAGGCTTCGACTACGAGAAGCAGCATCAGTGGGGCATGTCGATCGATCTCAGCAAGTGCATTGGTTGCACGGCTTGCATCGTCGCCTGCCAGAGCGAAAACAACATTCCAGTCGTCGGCAAGGACCAGGTCCGCAAAGGCCGCGTGATGCAGTGGATCCGTATGGACCGCTACTTCGCCGTGCCGAAGTGGGGTACCCACAAGAACGAAGATGGCACCGTGGGTGTTGATCAGGAAAGCACCTGGGCCGAGGACAACGCGACGCCTGAGCAGCTGGAGAACGCCGAAATGGTGCACCAGCCGCTGGCCTGCCAGCAGTGCGAGTCCGCTCCGTGCGAAACCGTCTGCCCGGTGAATGCCACCGTCCACACGCCTGATGGCCTCAACGCCATGGCCTACAATCGCTGCATCGGCACCCGCTACTGCGCGAACAACTGCCCTTACACCGCCCGCCGCTTCAACTGGTTCGACTACAACAAGCGCAACCCGCTGATCGAAACCTCCGTGCTCGGCATGAAAGTTGGCAATCTTTACGCCGGTCCGCTGGGTGAAAAGCGCGAGGACGAAAGCCTCCGCCTCCAGCGCAATCCGAACGTCACCGTTCGTATGCGCGGCGTCATCGAAAAGTGCACCTACTGCGTGCAGCGCCTCGAATCCGCCAAGATCCTGCAGAAGCAGGTGCAGCGCGACTCCAAGGACTTCCGCGTGCCGACCGACACCATCAAAACCGCCTGCCAGCAGTCCTGCCCGGCAGAAGCGATTGTCTTCGGCGATCTGGCTGATCCGAAATCCGCCGTCGTCAAATCCAAGGCATCGCCGCGCGACTACCAGTTGCTCAAATACATCGGCACCCGCCCGCGCACGAGCTACCTCGCCCGTCTGCGCAATCCGAACCCGAACATGCCCGGCGCAGAAAACATCGCCGTGTGGAGCAACAACCAATTCTAAACCGGACACATGGACGCCTCCGCTACAGCAACTAACACACCGCGCATCCTCGACCGCGAGCCGCTGGTGTTGAACAACCGCTCCTATTCTTGGATCACGAACCGCATCTGCGGCATCGTGGAAAACAAGCAGCCCGCTCTCTGGTGGGTCCTGTTTGTGCCTTCCGTGTTGCTGACCGGACTGATGGTCTTCTGCTTCACCTACCTCATCTCCACCGGTGTCGGTGTCTGGGGCCAGAAGCAGCCGGTCGCCTGGGCTTGGGACATCACGAATTTCGTGTTCTGGATCGGTATCGGCCACGCCGGTACGCTTATCTCCGCCATTTTGTTCCTCACGCGCCAGAAGTGGCGTACGTCGGTGAACCGCGCTGCGGAAGCCATGACGATCTTTGCCGTGATGTGTGCCGGTTTGTTCCCGGCATTCCACGTCGGTCGTGTGTGGATGGTGTGGTTCCTCGCACCGATTCCGAACGCCAACGCCATCTGGCAGAACTTCAAATCTCCCCTGCTCTGGGACGTGTTCGCCGTTTCGACCTACTTCAGCGTTTCTGCGGTGTTCTGGTTCCTGGGTCTCGTGCCCGACCTTGCCACGCTGCGTGATCGCTGCCGCCCGGGCCTGAAAAAATTCCTCTACGGTCTGTTCGCCCTCGGCTGGCGCGGTGGCAATCGCCACTGGAGCCACTACGAGACCGCCTACATGCTTCTGGCCGCTCTCTCCACACCGCTGGTGCTCTCCGTGCATTCCGTCGTGTCCTTCGACTTCGCCACTTCCATCGTTCCCGGCTGGCACACCACCATCTTCCCGCCCTACTTCGTCGCAGGCGCCATCTTCGGTGGTTTCGCGATGGTGTTGACCCTGATGCTTCCAGTGCGCCGCATCTACGGCTTGGATGACCTCATCACGGCCAAGCACGTGGACAACATGGCCAAGATCATCCTGCTCACGGGCACGATCGTCGGTTACGCCTACTGCATGGAGCTCTTCGTGGCCTACTACAGCGCCAATCCGTATGAAGCCGCTGCCTTCACCCTTCGCGGCCTGACCGGTCCTTCCACTTGGGCCTACTACTGGATGTTCAGCTGCAACGTGTTTGCTCCGCAGCTCTTCTGGAGCCGCTGGTGCCGCCACAATGTGTGGGTCGTCATGATCGTCTGCATGTTCGTGAACGCCGGCATGTGGTTCGAACGCTACGTCATCATCGCCACCACGCTGGAGCGTCACATGACGCCGGGCTCCTGGGGCGTTTATCAGGCCACCTGGGTCGATAAGTACACTTTCCTCGGCACCTTCGGCTTCTTCATGATGCTGTTCCTGCTGTTCCTGCGCTTCCTGCCTGTCATCGCCATCGGTGAAGTCAAAGGCGTCTGCCCTCAGTCGAACCCGCACCTGGATGACCATGGTGAGAAGGGCGTCCAGGAGGAAGACCTCATGGACTACCCCGACCGTCATGTCGCCAAACCCGTTGCCGCCTAACATTTTAACTGAACCCTGACTGTGAGCACCACCCTCAAACGAGTCCACGGCTACCTCGCTGAATTTGACAGCGTGAAGGATCTCTACCATGCCGCCGAGCATGTTCGCGATGCCGGCTACCAGCGCTGGGACGTGCATTCGCCGTTCCCAATTCACGGCATGGATGAGGCGATGGGCAACCCACGCTCCAAGCTGCCCATCCTCGTCTTCTGCGGTGGCATCACCGGCACCATCATCGCCTTCACCCTGGAAACGATCACGCAGACCAACTTCTGGAGCGACATCGGCCTCGGCTTTCTGCAAAAGATTGTCGAAACTTACCCGACCGTTGTGCAGGGCAAGCCCACCGACATCTGGACCCTGCCTGCCTTCTTCCCCGTGATGTTTGAGCTGACGATTCTGTTCAGTGCCTTCACCACGCTGTTTGGCCTGCTGGCGCTCATCGGCCTGCCACGCTGGAACCACCCGCTGTTTGTTTCCAAGAACTTCGGCAAGTTCTCGGACGACGGTTTCTTCGTCTGCATCGAAGCCCGCGATCCCAAATTCTCCCAGGAAGGCACCAAGAGCCTTCTCGAAAAAGCCGGCGGCAAGAACATCGAACTCGTGGAGGACGAAATCTAAGCCTCGCTTACCCGCACCATGAAGTACTTCTTTCTCAGCTACCTTTTTGTCGGCGCCATTCTCGTGAGCGCCTTCGGGTTCCGTGGCAGCAAATCTGAATTGCCACCGCTCGAAATCATCCCGGACATGGATCATCAGGCCAAAGTGAAATATCAGGCCTCCAGCGACTTTTTTGCGGATGGCCGTGGCGAACGCCTGCCGGTCAAAGGCACGCTGCCGATGGGTTTCGAAATTCCGACAATTGCTGCGGTCGATGCAATCGGTCCTAAAGCCAAGCCTGCCCGTGTCGCCTTCACCAGCGGCCTGGGTTACTACGACACCGGCAAAGTCGGTGACTTCTACGGCGACGGTCTGCCGACCGAGATCACCAGTGATCCGACTGTCTTCAACGAAGACTTCCTCAAGCGCGGCGAGCAGCGGTACAACATCAACTGCGCCATCTGCCACGGCACCTCCGGCAATGGCAAGGGCGTGACCTCGAAATACGGCATCCTCACCGCCTTCAACTTTCAGCAGCCCGGCCATCTGGATCCTGCCAATGCCGCCACTTACCGTGCGGATGGTGCCATCTTCGATGTCATCACCAATGGCAAAGGCCTGATGGGCGGCTACGGCGGCAACATCACTTTGCGCGACCGCTGGGCCATTGTGGCCTACATCCGCTCTCTGCAAATCGCCGCTAAAGAGTCTGGCGCCACCCTTCCCCTCCAGTAACGGCACGATCACGCGAATCCCGGCATGAGTCACCACGTCACCTTTAACGATCTGCCCCAGGGCGGAGAAAAATTCGAACCAGCCAAGGGCGGCAAGCTCATTGGCACGCTCGGCCTCCTTGGCGCGCTCGGTATCGTAGCTTCGGCCATTTTCTTCTTCACCAGCACGGACACCTTTGCCTACTCCTGGCTGTTCGCCGTCTTCTTCTGCTTTACCTTCGTGGTCGGCGGCTGCTTCTGGATCCTCCTCCACAGCGCCTCCAATTCCAGCTGGGGTGTCGCCGTACGCCGCATCTGGGAAAATCTGGCCAACATGGTCATCCCGCTGGCCATCCTCGCCTCCCCGCTGCTGCTGCCAGCCGTGAACCGTCCTCTTTATGAGTGGATGCAGCATCATGATAACGCAAAGGTCTTGGCGGAGCACCACCACACCTCCGTCAAAGAAGCGCTCCACCACTTGGTTGTCGAAGGCGACCCCGCACAGCACCTGGCACCCAACCCGCATCTGCATGTGCTGGTCGTCAAGTACGGCTACATGAACCTGAATGCCTGGTACATTCGGTTTGGGCTCTATTTCCTCGTCCTTTGGTTCATCGCACGGACGCTTCGTGGCAAGTCGCTCCAGCAGGAGCAGGATGGCGACATCAAACACACGATCAAGGCTCGTCAGTTTTCCTGCATCGTTCTGTTGCCCTTCGCCTTGAGCGTCACTTTTGCAGCTTTCGACTGGCTCGTGGGCTTGGACTACAACTGGTTCTCCACCATGTGGGGTGTGTACATCTTTGCCGGCTGTGCCTGGGCTTCCATGGCGCTGTCGATTCTCGTCGTCACCTGGCTCCGCAGCCTGGGCTACATGCAGAAGGTGGTCACGGATGAGCATTACCATCTCATGGGCAAGCTGCTCTTCGCCTTCACCGTCTTCTGGGCCTACATCGCCTTCAGCCAGTATTTCCTCATCTGGTACGCCAACATCACGGAAGAAACCCGCTTCTACCTCATCCGTAACACGGAAGGCTGGCAGGCTGTCTCCATCTTCATTCTCCTTGGGCATTTCATTGTTCCCTTCCTGTTCCTGCTCTCCCAGCAGCGCAAAAAGAACCCCGTGGTCATCAGCATCGGCTGTCTCTGGATCCTCTTCATGCACCTGGTGGACATCTACTGGAATGTCATCCCTGAGCGTGGCCCATCCCTTGGTATCGGCGTCTTGGTTCCCGGAGCTTGGGTGCAGGACATCGCCGCACTCTGCGCCGTCTTTGGCACCATGGGCTTCCTCTACCTCCGTGGCCTGGCCAAATACAGCCTGTATCCATGGCGTGACCCGCGCCTCATCGAGTCCGTGAACGTCATCAACTGATTCCCCGTTTTTCCATGTCGCAGCCCGATCCATCTAAAAAAGCCGGTGCCACCTTCACGTGGGTGCTCGGAGCCTTCGCTGGCTTCGCCGTGCTCTTCATCCTCATCCAGTCCATCACTGACTCAAAGCAGGGTTTTGACCCACGCGAGGACGAGCGGCATAAAATCACCGCTGAGATCCTCAACGCGCAGGCTGAAAGCATCGCCAAGCTCGGTCTGGACGACGAGGCCAAGAAGAAAGCCGTCTTCAAGGGGACGCTCGCCGCACTCAAGGAGAAGAAAACCGGAGTGAGCACCCAGGTTGTCCCAGGATCTCCCACCCAGCTCAAACAGGCTGCTGCAGCTGCCGCACCTGCACCTGCTGCCCCAGCATCACCCGCAACCGCTCCTGCCCCGGCTCCTCCGCTTTCTGCAAAGCCTGAACCTCCGATTCCCACAACGTTTGCTCCTCCTGTTCCCGCAACGCCGGCACCTGCTGTTCCTACAGCTCCTGCACCTGCCCCTGCCGCACCAGCTTCGCCCAAGTAAGTCATGCAGACCACTCCCGCCATCCCTGACACAGACCTTCAGGCCGACAACCTTCGCCGCGCGGCGATCGACAAGTCGGTGAAAGGCCCTGTGCTCTTTCTCTTCACCAATGGAGCCTTCTGGCTCATGCTCTCCACGCTGCTCGGCGTCCTCGCCGCGATCAAGCTGGTGGAGCCTGAGTTTCTGGGAGACTGCCAGTACATCACGTACGGCCGCCTGCAGCCCGCCCACATCAATGCCCTCGTCTATGGCTGGGGCGTTCAGGCCGCACTTGGCGTGATGCTTTGGATCATGGCCCGCCGCTCCGGTCAGGAGCTGAAGGGTGGCAAGAGCCTCCTCATCACCGCTGGCGTGTTTTGGAACATCACCATCACCTTTGGCATTATCGCCATTCTCATGGGCAAGAGCACCTCGATCGAGTGGCTCGAGATGCCGAAGTTTGTCTGGCCCGTGCTGCTGACCTGCTTCCTCTGCTACGCCTGGCCCATCGCCCGCATGTTTGGCCGCGCGTTCCGTCCGGAAGGTTTCATGGTCAGCACCTGGTACATCCTCGGCGCCTGCTTCTGGTTCCCATGGATCTTCATCACCGCCAACGTTGCTCTGCATTGCCTGCCTGGCCTGGGTGCCATCGGTGCCGGCATTGACGCCTGGTACATCCACGCAGTGATTCTCCTGTTCTTCGTCCCCGTCGGTGTCGGTGCGGCTTATTACTTCATTCCGAAGGTCACGGGACGGCCCATCGCCTCGGCACAGCTTGCCTCCGCCGGTTTCTGGTCCCTCGCCATCCTTGGCGGTTGGACGGGCATGCAGAAATACATGGGCGGCCCGCTCCCAGCCTGGATGTCCTCGGTCGGCGCTTGCGCCGGTGTGCTCCTGCTCATTCCGGTGGGTCTTGTCGGCCTCAATCATCACCTCACCACCCTCGGCAAGCACAGCGCCGTGGCCGCCAGCCCCACCCTTCGCTTCATCTTCTTCGGAGCGATGTTCTATCCCGTGTCGGGCTTGGTTCTCGCTCTGAACTCTGCGTTCTGGACCGGTGCCAATCTGCAGTTCACCCAGTCTTGGTACGCATTCCAGGTGGTCAGCGTGTACGGCTTCTTCAGCATGTGCGTGTTTGGTGCCATCTACTACATCGTGCCGCGTCTCTCCGGCTGTGAATGGCTCAGCGTTCGTCTAATCCGCAACCACTTCTGGTTCTCGGTCTATGGCATCGGCACCATCGTCATCATGAGCCTCGTGGCCGGCTGGCAGCAGGGTGTGGACATGAACGATCCCGAGCATTGGGACCAGACCTTCATGAATCACGTGGTCAATTCCCGTCCTTACGTGGTCTCCCGTGCGGTGGCTTGGACGCTTATCAGCTTCTCCAACTTCATGTTCCTTCTTCACCTCCTGCTCATGGTCGCAGGTCTGGGACGCCGCAGTTCGGCACCGACCTTGCTTGAACACGACCACGACGATCAAGCTCTTCCACACGAAGCCCACGCATGACGAACTTCCGCACATTCATTCTCGGCCTCACCGCCGCCTTCGGGCTGCCTTGGCTGTGTCTCATCGTCCTCCCGGCGATGCAGTACGAGCAGCTCACCCCTGTCGCCTATGACAAGGACACGGACGGTGTCGAAGGCTACTTCCCGCCTGCCCCCGTCAATGGCCAGGGCCAGCTCGTCTACATCCGTGAAGGCTGCAATCAATGCCACACACAGATGATTCGTCCCGTTCAGCTCGGCCTCGACGGCTGGTACAAAGGATGGGGTCAGGATCAGGAAGCCCGCCCCACAACACCAGCCCGCCCCAATGTGCTGCGTGACTATCTCAGCGAAAAATACGCTCTGCTCGGCATTCAGCGTGTCGGTCCAGACTTGGCCAACTTCGGCTGGCGTGCTCCGTCTGCAGCCGCGCTCTATCAGCACCTCTACTCACCGCGTTCCGTCCATGACTGGAGCACGATGCCTGCTTACACCGGTCTCTTCAAAGTGCAGAAAACCCAGGGACCCATCTCCGAGGGTGCTGTGAAGCTGCCGAGGAAATTCGCGCCGCCTGCCGGCTATGAAGTCGTTCCGACTCAAGAAGCCAAGCAACTCGTCGAATACCTTCTCTCCCTGAAAAAGGATTATCCCGTCCCCGGACAGGCTGCAGCCGTCGCTGCCGCTCCCGCCAAAAAGTAGCCCCCTCTCGCGACCCGCACGCCCCCATGAGCGCACCCGCCCATCCAGACAGCACCGATCTTGACCGCCTTCACAGTGCCGTGAAGCGCGAGAAGGAAGATCTCGCTCCCGAAACTCAACCCGCACCCCTGTGGGCGATGTTTTTGCTCATGCTCGTTGCCATCATCGCCGGTGGCCAGCTTGGCCCCATGACCGGCGGCTGGAGCTTCAATGTCAGCAATCCCTTTGCCACCGCGGGTGGCGGCGACCCACGCCCAGGCGGAGCCGGAGCTGGCGATGCGCTGGACCCCTTTGCGCTGGCGATGAAAAAAGGCTCCAGCGGCTACGCCGTTTGCGGTGGCTGCCACCAGGGCAACGGCGGCGGTCTCCCCGGCCAGTTCCCTCCTCTCGCCAACTCTGAGTTTGTTCTGGGTGGTACGGAACGTCTGATCCGCATCGTTCAGCACGGTCTGACCGGTCCGGTCACAGTGAATGGCCAAGGCTTCAACACCCCCGGCGGCATGCAGCCCTTTGGTGGTGCCATGTCCTCCCAAGACCTTGCCAACGTGCTGACCTTCGTCCGCAACTCCTGGGGCAATGAGGCCTCCATGATCACCAAGGAAATGGTGCAGAAGGTGCGCGATGAAGAAAAACGCGCCTCGCAGTGGACCGCCGCCGAGCTGGAGCCTTTCGCTGATAAGAATGTCCCCGGTGACATCCCCGCCGGCCCTGGCGCTACCGCTGCTACCGCTGCACCCGCACCTGCCGCCAAGTAATTTCAAACTGCAATGACCCGTGTAAAGCAAACCGTCTCCCGCCAGGCACCTTGGGCTGCCTTTGGAGCCGTCATGCTGATCGCGAACGTGAGCTGCGGTAAGATGCCTGAGGCCTCCTCCGAAGTGAAGCTCGCACCCGCTGTCGAGATCGCCGAAACACCCAGCATCACCGGCAAGGTGACGCTCAAAGGTGCCGGTGCCGCCGCGCTGCGCAAAGTCGTCGATGTCGGTGGCAATCCGTTTTGCACCGGTCACGGAGACATCATTGATTCCACCTGGAAAGTGGCGGCTGATGGCTCCCTCGCTGACGCCGTGATCACCGTGCGTGGCAGCCAGCGCGCCAGCAATCTCTCCGCGGCTCCCTTGGTGGATCAGACGAACTGCGAGTTTGTGCCGCACATCGTGTCGATCCAGGCCGGTCAGGAAGTCCGTTTTCACAACAGCGACCTGACCTTCCACAACATCCGCATCGCTCGTTACGAAGCCCAGGGCAAAGGTGCCAACATCGACAACTTCGGCCAGCCTTCACGCGGCGACGAAAACGTGAAGACGTTCAACACCCCCGGCATCTACCGCCTTGAATGCGACGTACACCGCTGGATGAACGCCTGGGTGTTTGTGCATGAAGGTGTGCACAGCGCCGTGTCCGGCGCTGACGGAAGTTTTACCATCTCCCGTGCGCTCGCCGATGGCGAATACATCGTTGAAGCCTGGCATCCCCAATTTTCGCAAAGCATCACCCACACCGTCACCGTACGTGGCGGCAAGGCCACCGCTGATTTCGACTTCGACTTCGCGAACGCCCACCCCCTCTGACCCCTTTTTGAACCCCAGCTTATGAGCGCCGCCGCCACCACTCACGATCACGCCCACGATCATTCGCATGACGACCATGCACACGGGCATCATGAACAGAGCTTCGTCTGGAAGTACATCTTCTCCAGCGATCACAAGACCATCGGCATGCAGTACGGCATCACCGGCCTGATTTTCCTGCTGTTCGGCTTCTTCCTCATGCTGCTCATGCGCTGGAGCATCGCCTATCCGGGCATCCCGGTGCCGGCGGTGGATGTGATCCGCCATCTGCCCATCCTCGGCGACTTCTTTGAGGGCATGTTTGGCCGCTGGCTGAACGCCGACGGTTCTCTGAACGGTGAATTGTACAACATGCTCGGCGCCATGCACGGAACGGTCATGGTGTTCTTCGGCATCGTGCCGCTGGGTTTCGCTGCTTTCGGCAACTTCGTCATGCCATTGCAGATCGGCACCATCGACATGGCGTTCCCCCGCCTGAACATGATGAGCTACTGGTTCTTCTTCATCAGCTGCGTGCTGATGATGTACAGCTTCTTCGTCGGCACCGGTCCAGTGCAGACAGGCTGGACGATGTATTCGCCGCTCGCCTCCACCATGAACATGGGTGTGACAAGCATCTGGAAACACGGCCACATCTGGTGGCTCTTGGCGATGGTGTTCAACATCTCCGCATCGCTGCTCGGCTCCGTCAATTTCATCGCCACCATCATCAATCTGCGCACCAAAGGCATGGCATGGATGAAGATGCCTTTCTTCTGCTGGGCGATGTTTGTGACCGCCTTCCTGCTTCTGCTCGCCTTCCCACCCCTTGAAGTGGCGGCCATCCTGCAGCTCTCCGACCGCGTTTTCGGCTCCTCGTTCTACCTGCCCACAGGTCTGATGGAAGGTGGCAAGCAACTTGACATCTCCGGTGGCGGCAGCCCCCTGCTTTACCAGCATCTGTTCTGGTTCCTCGCGCATCCTGAGGTGTACGTGCTCATTCTGCCGGCATTCGCCATTCTGACGGACATCATTCCCTGCAATGCACGCCGTCCGCTGTGGGGGTACAAGTCGATGGTGTATTCCGTGCTCACACTCGGCTTCCTCAGCTTCCTCGTCTGGGCGCATCACATGTATCTGACCGGCATGGGCACCATGATGTCCACCTACTTCCAGATCACCACGGTGCTCATCTCCGTGCCTTCGGTGGTGCTGCTGACCTGCTTGATGGTGTCGCTATGGGGCGGTTCGATCCGCTTCAACACACAGATGCTTTTCGCCTCCGCCTTCCTCCCCATGTTCGGTATCGGCGGGCTCACCGGTCTGCCTCTGGCGTTCTCCTTCATCGACCTCGCCATGCACGACACGTATTACGTGATCGGTCACTTCCACTACGTCGTCGCTCCTGGTACGATTTTCGCCCTCTTCGCCGGTGTCTATCACTGGTTCCCGAAGATGACCGGCCGTTTCATGAACGACAAGCTGGGCAAACTGCACTTCTGGCCTTCACTCATCGGCATGAACCTCGTCTTTGCCCCCATGTTCATTCAGGGCATGGCCGGCTTCCACCGCCGCTGGTATGACGGCGGCAAGTACTTTGAAAACACCAGCGCCATGTCGCATTGGACCACGACTCTGACCCACAAGATCGGCGCCTTCTTCGGCTTCAACATCCCGGACAACATGCTGTCCCTCAACATCGTCATGTCCATCGGTGCGTTCATCCTCGCCCTTGGCCAGGTGCCCTTCATCATCAACTTCTGGTTCAGCATCAAAGGCGGCAAAAAGATCACCAGCGACAACCCTTGGGAAGCCACCACCATGGAATGGGCCACGCCAACGCCTCCTCCTCACGGCAACTTCCTGTTTGACCCGGTCGCCCATCGTGGCCCCTACGAGTACAGCGTTCCCGGCCACGCCACCGACTTCTATCCGCAATGGGAGTCCGAACCCGGTAAACCCGACCTCAAAGCCGTCGCTGAAAAAGCACAGGCGCATCACTAATCCGCGAACTCCCAACCGCGCACCGCGACTACTTCAATGGACATCCCCTACACAGTTCACGCCCGTCCAGACACAGGCCTCTACAACGCCAAGATCGGCATCTGGCTCTTCCTTGCCTCGGAAGTCATGCTCTTCGGCGGCCTGTTCTCCGCCTACATCTTCCTCCGCGTCGGTGCCGACTATCCGTGGCCGGTGCATGATCTGGATGTGACGCTCGGTTTCATCAACACCGTCGTCCTCATCGCCTCTTCCGTGACGGTGGTCATGGCCTGGGCCATGCTCAAGCTGCGCAAGTTTGCCTGGTACCGCATCAACATGGCCATCACCGTGATTTGCGCGGGGGTCTTCATGTTCAACAAGTCCCTCGAGTACAAGGCCAAGTTCTCCCATTACGCGGTGAAACTGACGGACGGCACCATGCTCACCGGCCATCTTCCAAACGGCTATCATGTGAAGTTTGACGGTGTCAAAGAACTGTCCATCACCATCGCCGGTGGCAACAAGGCTGTCGATGCGGATCCCGTTGACGTGGTTTTGCCTGCCATTGAAGGCGATGTCCCCAAGTTCAAATTTCCTTCTGGCACTGAGCAGGAGCTCAATGCAGCAACTTTCGGAGAGTTGCAAAAAGCGACAAGAAAGGCGGCATACGAAGCCTATCAAGCCAAGCGCGACGGCATGATTGCAGATGCAGAGAAAGTGCTCGCAGCCGCCACCACACCTCACGCCATTTACGAGGCGGAAAAGAGGCTGGCCATCGCCAGGAATTACAACGTCATTCCTGACACCAAGATCACCCTCGTCGCAGCTTCTCCGATCAAGTTCGCCGCAAACACCTCGGACATCTTCGGCTACACCGACACCACCCTCACCTTCTGTGACGGCACCATTGTCACCGGCAAGCTGACCGATGACAAAATGACCCTCCAAGTAGATGGCGTCGATGCACGCGGCGTGGCGCAGTCGGAGAAATCCCTCGCCTTTGATCACCGCTACCTCGGCGATGCTTGGCAGAAGGCCTTCGTGGAGAACCGCGACCATCACATCGCCACATTCGAGCATGACTATCCGACCCGTGACAAGACTCGCTCTGCGACGTTGCAGAAAGATTCGCTCTTTTTCAAGATACATACTTCCACCCCGCCCGCCGAAGGCAAAGCGCACGGTGACAAGCATGGAGCTGAAGCTCATGCTCCGGCCGAAAATCATGGCAGCGGCCACGATTACCCCACGGTGGTGCTGGAAAAGAAGGACTTCACTTTCTTCTCCAACTTCACACCGAAGCTGAACACCTACTACGCCATCTACTTCACTCTCACCGGTCTGCACGGATTGCACGTCGTCGCCGGTGCCTTGGTGCTCCTTTACTTCCTGGCGTTTGACGGCAAGCGCCTGCGTCAGGATCCCGAGCATCTCGCCAATCGCGTCGAAGTCGGCGGCCTGTTCTGGCACTTCGTCGATCTCGTCTGGATCTTCCTCTTCCCGCTGCTGTACCTCCTGTAATTCTCCACATTTTCACTGCCATGGCCGACAACGTCGAAGCAATCCAGAAATCGATCAAATGGTACCTCATCATTGGGGGTATCCTGATTCTCGCAAGCGGAGCCACCGTGTGGCTTTCTTTTGTCGAGCTTCCCACCCATAGCCTGAACATCCTCGTCGGTATGATTCTGGCGACGATTAAAGCCACGCTCGTCGCGCTGATCTTCATGCATCTCAACCATGAGCGCAGCCTGATCTACAAGATCCTTCTTTTTACGGTGGTGTTGGCGGTCGTCCTTTTCGCGCTCTTCATCTTCTCCCACGAAGATCCGCTCGTTTTCCCTGGCTTCTACGCCCCGGTCGAACAGCAGTAGCCCTCCGCACTTACGCCATGTCGCTCAAGCACTTCCACATCGTCTTCCTCGTCTTCGCCATCTTGTGCGATGCCGGGTTCTGGCTGTGGATGCATTTCATGCCTGAGGACGCCGCCGCCGCCGGTGCCGCCCCCCTCAAAAACTATGCGGGCCTGCTCTGCCTGGCCCTGCTGGCCTATGGCGTGTGGTACATGGTCAAAAAAATGCGCACCATCATTGTCTGAACCATGATTCCCGCGCTTCCATCCTCCGTTCTCGCCTGCGCCACCTGCATGGCCGACAAAGGCAGTCTTGTCGGCCAGGCTCAGGGCCTCGCCATTCTTTTCATGCTGGGCATGCTCGCCTTCATGTTCATCTGCGCCGCCTGCTTCGTTTACTCTTTTGTGCGTCGTCAGCGTGCGCATGAGCACCTCACCACCGCCTGAACCCCTCTTCAAGCTTATGACCCTTAAACTCGATTCTATCAATGTCTGGATGGGCCAGACCGCAAACGCCTCTGAACACGGCGGCCTTGTTGACCACATGCTGGGCTTTGTCCACTGGGTCATGGTCGTACTCGGCGTCGGCTGGTCCATTTATCTTGCCATCGCCTTCTATCGTTTCCGCAAGCAGAAGACCGCCCGTGCCGATTACCATGGCTTTCGCGGCCATGCCACGACGCACATCGAAATCGGCGTCGTTATCGTCGAAGCCATCCTGCTTCTCGGCTTCGCCTTCCCGCTCTGGTCCCACCAAGCCGATGAGTACCCCACCTCCCCCGACACCATCCGCATGCGTGCCCTCGGCGAGAAGTTCCTCTGGAACTTCCAATATCCAGGCACCGACATGATGCTCAGCACCTGGGATCTGCGCAATGTGGATGGTGCCACCAACACCATGGGCAAGGACCTCCACGACCCCAATGGCAAGGACGACTTCGTCAACCCTGGCACCATGAAGCTTCCCGTCGGCCGTCCCGTGATCGTGGACGTCGCCAGCAAGGACGTGATTCACAACCTCGCCCTCGTGCCGATGCGTGCGGCACAGGATGCGACCCCCGGCGTGAAGAGCCACATGTGGTTCAAGCCGATCAAGGAAGGCAGCTGGGACATCATCTGCGGTCAGCTTTGCGGCCCGGGCCATGCCCAGATGAAGGCCATTCTCGATGTGGTTCCCGCCGCTGAGTATGACGCTTGGGCCAAGGAACAGTCCGACGCCGCCAGCAAGAAAATCAAGGATGCTGAAGCCGCCGCGCCGAAGCCCGCCGCTCACTAATTTCCATCCTCCTGGATGGCAGAACCCAAGGGCAAAATAATGACCTCATTATTTTGCCCTTTTGCTTTTGCCGCACGTTCCTGATCTGACTGTCATGCCATCCCGTGCTTTTCACCGCTACGCTTTGTTCACGCTCGCCGTGGGTGTGGTGCTGATCTGGTGGGGAGCCGCAGTGACCACAGAAGATGTCGGCCTCGCCGTGCCTGACTGGCCGCTGTGCTATGGCAAGATCAATCCTGAAGGCTGGTACAAGGTGCCTGCGTTGTTGCTGGAGCACGGGCACCGCTGGCTCGCCACCACCATCGGATTTCTGGTGCTCGGCCTGTATTTTTGGCAGTTTGCCAGATTCAAACCCAGCTCCATTGAGGGCGTTGGCATCATTCTCTGCTCCTTCGGCTTCCTAGTGTTGATCTTCATGGGATCGATTGCTACTGCGGCATTCATCGGGATTCTCGGCTTTTGCTGGCTGGTCTTGAAATGGTACAGCCAGCGTTGGCCCTTGCTGCGCGGCCTGACCACGCTCGCGTTGTTATTGGTCGTGCTGCAGGCTTCACTCGGTGGTTTGCGGGTCTTGAAAATGTCGGACCCGCTAGGCGTCACGCATGGGACGCTAGGTCAGTTGTTCTACTGCCTGCTTGTCTTCATCGCGTTCGCTTCTTCCCGCACATGGACCGAAGGCCGTCTCGTCATCACACTCAAAGAAGCCGCACGGGCGCGCTTCTGGTCGCTGGCCTTGTTCCTGTGTGTGTTTGGTCAGCTCGTTCTGGGTGCCAGCCTGCGCCACACGCAGCGCACCCATTTGGCCGCGAGCGACATTCTCACCACCAAAGGCCAGTGGCTGCCACCGCTTCAGCCGCCGGATGTGTTTCTCCTGTTTGCCCACAAATACTGGGGCTTCACCGTCGCTTTGCTGATCATCTTCGTCGCGGTGCGTGCGCGGCGCTGGCTCATCACGCTGCCACAGATGCGCCCCGTTGCCACGCTGCTGCTGTTCATGCCCACGGTGCAGGTGGCGCTGGGCATCTTCGTAATCCTGACTGGCAAAAGTTTCTGGGTCACCAACTTCCACGTGCTCAACGGACTGGGACTCCTCGCGCTCACAAGTCTGCTCGTCGCGACCTTCTGGGGTGACCGGCTGTGCCGTCGTGAAGTGACGGAGGAGTGAGGCTACGACGCCTATGGCGTGCTCATGCTGAATTTCTGAACTCGTGAGACAACACGTGGCTGATCAAACTCGGCAAGCTTCTGCCGCCACTGGGCTGCCTGGACGGTATTGCCCGTGGCATCGTTGAATTGAGCGAGGCGTTCGATGGCGTCGCGAAGACGAAAGCGATCCTGTTCCGCGAGCATTTGGGCGCGTGCGTTCAGCCCCTCGTAACCGGATTGCAGCAGCGTTCCTGCCTCGGTGTATTTTTTCTGATGCAAAAGAGCTCCGCCTAACAGGCTCTCGGCATTGAAGCGCAGCCAGTGTTCAGGCTGCTGCTTGATGCACTGCTCGAGACAGTCGCGGAGCAGCGGCTCTGCCTTTGCGGATTGTCCAGTTTGCAGCCACAGGCTTCCGAGGTCGGCGGACGCGGCTGCCACTGCAGAGGTGTCTGCGGGCGTGCGCTTGCGCTGCAGTTCCAGCACCTGCTGATACAGCGCTTCAGCCTCTTCGAGTCTGCCTGCATGCCGGTGTGTTTCGGCCAGGCCGGACATCGTGGTGAGTGTCTCGGCATGTTCGACGCCGAGGACGCGTTGCTGAATCTTCAGCAGATCAAGGTAGATCGTTTCCGCCTGCGCATGGTCACCATGATGGTCGTGCATGGCCGCCATGGCATGCATCTGCGCGAGCACGTCAGGGTCTCCCGGGCCGTAGGCCGTCTTCATCGTTTCGAGAGTTTCAAGCTGCAGCGCGATGGCTTGATCATGTTTGCCATCCGCATCGAGCGAGGAGGCCAGCTGCTGCATGGAGCGCAGAGTTTGGACATGACTGGTGCCCAGCACCCGCTGTCTCACCACCAGAGACTCCTGCCGGAGCTTCGTGGCATCGGAGTGGCGGCCGTGGGCGTCATACACCTGGGCGACGGTGTCCATCTGCGTGAGGATTTCAGGATGGTCCGGGGGGAAGGCTGTTTTCAAGGTTTCCAACACCTGCTGCTGCGAAGCTTCGGATTCGGCTTGCCTGCCCTGCGCCTCATATTCGTTCGCCAGATTCTTCATCGAGAACAGCGTCTGCGGGTCATTCGGGCCGAGCACGCGTCGTTTGGCGTCCAGACAGTCGTGGTGAAGTCTCAGCGCTTCTGTAGGCCGCCCGTGTCTTCCCAGCATCAGCGCCACCTGATCCGCTTGCATCAGTGTGTCGGGGTGTTCCGCGCCGAGCGACTTTTTCAAAACCTCCAGCGCGCCGAAATACAGCTTCTCCGCGTCAGATGGCATGCCAGCCTTTTCACAGGCCTGGGCGGCGATGTTCATCGTGATGAGGGTGCGAGGGTCATTGGCGCCCAGCACGCGGCGCATGCCGTCCAGCTGCTCGCCACGTTGTTTCATGGCGTCTGCATGTCTGCCCTGCAGGGTGTATGAATTCGCCAGATTGCCGAGGGTCGCGAAGGTATCGAGGTGGTCCGGGCCGAGCACACGTTTTTGCATTTGGTAGAGATTGAGAAACAAGGTCTCTGCCTCCAGGTGCTTCTCCTGCTCGTCACAAACCGCCGCCAGCACGGTGATCGTCATAAAGGTGTCGGGGTGGTCCGGGCCCAGGGCCTTCTGCTGGTCGCTCAAGGTCCTGCGCAGCAGTGTCTCCGCATCTACAAACCGGCCTTCGGCTTGCATCGCCGTCGCCAGCTGCCGCATGGAGCGCAGGGTGTCCCGATGCCCGCCACCCAGCGCGAGCTTGCGCTTCTCCAGGGCGCCCTGCAGCTGCTTCTGCGCATCCAGCGGTTGTGAGAGAGCCAGATACGTCAGTCCTATGGTCTCCTGCGCCCGTGCTCCAGACTCAGGGTTTTCTGCCAGGGCGTCCAAATGTTCGACGGCCTTGTCCAGCATGCTTTTCACCAGCGTGGTGTCTTTTCCCTTCACGGATTCCGGCGTCAGGAAGGCAAACATCTCCTGCAGAAACCGGGAGGTCATGGAATAGGACTCAGCCTTCTTTTTGACAGAGACGCGGACCTCTTCCTGCTTCTCCTTCACCAGCAGCCAGCCCATGACCGCCATTCCGCCTGCCACCAGCAGCACCAGCACTGCCGCGAGAGAGAGCAAACCCCGGTGCTCGCTGATGAAATTGCCCAAGGCGGAACCCTGAATCTCCTGCTTTTCTTCCATGGCTGCCGCTTCTTTGAGGTAGCGTAGAAAGTCGTTTTCCAGCGCATCCACGGTCGCGTACCGGCTGTCAGGCCGCTTCTCCAAAGCACGCATCACAATCCAGTCGAAATGCTCCTCCAAGAGTTCGGGGTAGGTGGCCGTCTCCACCTTGCGATTCAGGGCGAGCCCGGTGAGTTGTGCCTTGGGCAGCGAGCGAAGCAGGGCGGACGGCTTCTCCACCAGTGTGTCGCACACCACACGCTTCACCTCATTCAGGTGCTCAGCCGCATCTCGGGGCGTCGGGATAGGCAGCCGCCCTGTGATCATCTCATAGAGCAGCATGCCCAGAGCATAGATGTCGCTGCGTGCATCGATCGCCTTGGCGCTTACATGCTCAGGTGACAGGTAGGCGGCCGGTGCCCGCAGTTGCCCGGTGGGTGCTACAAGGGCATGGTTCATCGCCTTCGCGATGCCAAAGTCCGTCACTTTCAGCACCGGCTGTCCTTGATCCCCCCATCTGACGAGCAGGTTGGAAGGCTGGAGATCCCCATGCACCACGCCTTTCTGGTGGGCGTGGTGGATGGCGTCACAGACTTGGATAAAAAGACGGACCCGTGTCAGCAGCGACAGCTTTTGATCATCGCAAAACTGGGTGATCGGCGTCCCGTGCAGCAGCTCCGTGACAAGATAGGGCCTGCCACCGGGCGTCATGCCGCAGGCATGAGGGCGGGCGATGGAGGGATGGTCCAGCAGCGCCAGCGCATGCTTCTGCGCCTCGTAGCGAATCAAAAAATCATTGGCGGCCGCGGCCACGATCTTGATCGCCACAAACTCCGCCACACGCGCGTTTCGCTCCGCCATCCACATCGTGCTGCTGGTGCTGTCATCAATGATTTGCAGCAGCCGGTAGGGCCCGATCATGTCCCCCGGCTTTTCTTCCACCATGCCATTGGAAGGCGACTTCGGCACCCGGATCCCCCGCGTCCGGCGCTGCTTGCCACCATCGCCGGGGTGGTTGCGCAGCCGGTCCCAGACCTCATTCCACAACGCCGTATCGTTCCCACAGGCTCCTGTGAGAAAGACATGGCGTTCAATGTGGTTCGCACGTTCGAGCGCCTCATTGAAGAGCTGCTCGACGCGGGCAGGGTCGTGGCTCATAGAAGTTAGTACATACTATTAATTCCATAACAGTATGCCTTCACTAGCCCTGCGGTAATGAATCAGGGTTCAAACGGATCTTAAGACTGGTTCACCGAACGCTCAGCCTTGAGGAATATTTAGAAGCGGGGAATGAAAAGGCATCCCGGCATTCGAGAGAGAATAAGTTCCTACTCCAAACACACGCACAAGTAGACGGCCGCGTATCACAAGCTTCATTTTGAGAAGCTGTCATCTGAATGATTTTTCGGCTGCACGGCAGCTTCAAGCCAGTCATTGACTCACGCACTGCGTCCCACGCGTTGGGCCTTTCAACGCCTGTGAAAAGCACATCGGCTCACTGCCATCCGCATAGAGCACCCCGCGCCGCAGCCCCAGGGCTGGTAGGGACGCGTTGTGCGCGTCCGTTGAATCCTTCGTCCCAGCGCCGCCTGCCGCCCCAGCCGCTCCCCCCTTCCTATAGCATCCGCCGTTCAGCGTCCACGCATACGGTCCGCCTGCACTCAGTCTAAAATACCGCGCAAAACCAGCTCCTTTTCGAGAAGGCGCACTTTTAAAGTATTGTAATGCGCGGCAGTCGAAAGGCGAGACCTCCATCAATACCATTCAGACTGCGCTTACTTCACCAGCTCCCCCACCAGCAGAATGGCACCCGGATAGAAAGCCGTACCATCAAAGCGCTCCGGCTTGTCGATCTTGTTGCCGTTCTTCGCCAGGATGGTCGCCTTCTCCGGCTGCTTGGCATCAATCACGATTTTCACAGTGTGCACCTTGTCTTCAAGATCAGTGCCGATCACGAGTGCGCTGAGGCGGTGGTAGGTGCAGTAGGCATCAAAACGCGGCACTACCTTGGCAGGCTGATCATCCAGCGTCACGCTCACCTGCCCACAGTCCGGACCAATGATGTCATAGATGGAGCAGCGCGTGCCTTTGAACTTAAACGTGATCGTCTCACCGGGCTGCGAGCCTTTGTGCAGCGAGGTCATGCGGTTGGCCCAGCGTTTGCCGAAGTCGTCCGTCTTCGGATCCAGCAGCTTGAAGCCTGGCGAAAGTGTCGCATCGGAAATCGGCAGCAGCTTGGCCTGCTCATAGTTCGTGGCGATGAAGGGTGCGCCCAGCACATGCGCGCCGGTTGCCTTTGAAGCCGCCTTGATCGGCTCCTGCGAACGCACGATGGCCTGCAGGTACAATTCATGCCCGGTTTCCACATGCGGATGCACGCTGTCAGGCGCGAAGACGAATTTCCCTTCCAGCGTCTTCTTCTCCTCGTCCGTCTTCGGCAGCTTCGCCTTCCACACCAGCTTGCCCCCCTTCGCCAGCTTCGCCACTTCCATGGCCATGTGAATCGTTGGAATGCCGTAGTGATCAGCAATCTTCTCCATCGCACTCGCCGAGCGCTGGAACTTCCCTTCCAGCATCGCAGGCACCAGCGCTTCGGTCACCGTGTATACAAAGCAGATGTCGCACTCCGGCAGCGCCTTCCACGTCTGCCGCACAATGCCCTCCATGCAGCGGAAGATCTGCTCCGGCGATGCCCCTCCGTCATTTACCGCGAATTCCACGAACATCAGGTCCGGCTTGTGATCCAGCACATCCTGCTTCAAACGAAACACACCCAGGTCCGAGCCCGTGCCGCCGATCGCCGCATTGATCTCGCTGAACTTCGCCTGCGGATACGTCTGCTGGAAATACGCCAGCGTCTTCGGCCTCCAACCGTTCTGCGCCGTGATGGAACCACCGAGGTAACCAATCTTGATCTCCGCCCCCGGCGTGTTCGCCTTCGCAAAGAAGTTCGGCAGCCCATGGCGCGGATGGCACTCCTGCGCAGGCACGAGCGGGAACTCATCCGCAGCATGAAGAGTGGCAGTGGCAAAAAGCAGAAACAGGAAGTGGCGCAGCATAAGGACTCGGTTGAAAGGTTGAGCCGTCAGCATGCGAAGCATTTTTTCATGAACAACTTCGACTTTCGCTCCCCGCTCCACCACGGCATCGCCATCCCCGCCCATCCTCTCGCACTCACCGCGCAGCGCAGGCTCGATGAACGGCGGCAGCGTGCGCTGTCACGCTACTACATCGCCGCCGGAGTCGGCGGCCTCGCCGTGGGCGTGCATACCACCCAGTTTGCCATTCGCGATCCACAGATCGGCCTCTTCAAGCCCGTGCTCGAACTCGCGAAGGAGGAGATGGACCGTGCCGCCACACCCCTCGTTCGCATCGGCGGCATCTGCGGTGCCACACCCCAGGCCGTCGGTGAGGCCGAACTGCTGCGCGAGCTCGGCTACCACGCCGGACTCCTCAGCCTCGGCGCGCTGCCAGCGGCCACCGAGGATGAACGGATCGCCCACTGCCGCGCCGTGGCCGCGGTGCTGCCCGTCGTCGGTTTCTATTTGCAGCCCAGCGTCGGCGGCCGCGTCCTGCCCTACTCATTCTGGCGTCGCTTCGCCGAGATCGAAAACGTCGTCGCCATCAAGATGGCCCCCTTCAACCGCTATCAAACCCTCGACGTCGTGCGCGCCGTCATCGAGGCCGGCCGCGACGACATCGCCCTCTACACCGGCAACGACGACAACATCGTCGCCGACTTCCTCACCCCCTACCGCTTCGCAGGCAAAGAGCGCCGCATCGTCGGCGGCCTCCTCGGCCACTGGTCTGTGTGGACCCAGCGCGCCGTGCAGCTTCTGGAGCAATGCCGCAATGCCGAAGCCACCTCCGACTTGCTGCGCCTTGGCATCGAAGTCACCGACAGCAACGCAGCCTTCTTCGACGCCGCCAACGCCTACCACGGCTGCATCGCCGGCCTCCACGAAGTCCTCCGCCGCCAAGGCCTCCTCGAAGGCCTCTGGTGCCTCGACGAACACGAATCCCTCAGCCCCGGCCAGCTTGAAGAAATCGACCGCGTCTATCGCGCCTATCCACATTTGAACGATGATGCGTTTGTGGAAGCACATCGGGATGAGTGGCTGAGGTGAGTCTGTGAGACGGGAGGCAGCGGCTGCTTAGCGGCGGTCCCAGAGGGACCAGAGATATTAGCCGGTGGTGAAGCGAGGCTTGCCGAGCGAGAACCACCGGACCTGCGCGCACCACCCCACGTATCTGAAGGTTGCGCCCCGGCAGGGGCGCGAGAAGTTATCATATGCCCTCGACGCACCTTTCGCTGCATTACCATTTCGTGTTCAGCACGAAAAACCGCGAGCCCTGGCTGGCTCCAGCCGCACGAAAACGCGTTCACGAATACATCGGTGGCATCATGCGAAACATGAGCGGCATCGCGCATGCCGTGGGCGGCACGGGCGACCATATTCACATCGCGGCAGGTCTGCGCGCAACCCACTGCGTGGCGGATGTGATGCGCGAGATCAAAAGCGAGTCATCACGTTGGATTCACGAGGAATTACGCTTGGCCGGATTCTCATGGCAGGAGGGTTATGGTGCGTTCACGTTTGCTGCACCTGATCTGGAAGCGGTGCGGGCCTATGTGCTGAGCCAGGAGGAGCATCATCGGGTGAAGACCTTTCAGGAGGAATATACGGCGATGCTGCAGCGCGGGATGGTGGAGTATGACGAACGGTTTCTGTGGTGAGCGGGAACGCGGCAGGGGCGGGCGCTTCTCGCGCCCTTCCAGGGCGCGACGAATGTACACGAGGGTTGTTGGCGGGAGTCCGGTGGTTCTCGGTCGCTACGCTCCCTTCACCACCGGCTAATTTCCGACGAGCCTCCGGCTCGCAAAGGCATGTGCGGGCAAAACGACACTCGTGAAGGCTTCAGTTCGTGCTTATCCCCTCAAACTTTCGGTATAAAACGGCTGATAAACCTCACGTTCTGTTAATCATCTGTGCTGTTCGGTAGGCTTTACTTGACCCGAATAACGAAAGTTAACTCCTGCACCTTCACCAGCATCATGATTCGCGCCATTGTTGTTCACCTTTCCACGAAGGATGTGCCCAGGGCACGAGCCTTTTACACGGCCCTTGGCTTCACCGTCAATGAGGGCATGAGCGGAGAGAAGCATGTCTGCATCATCATGTGCGACACCATTCAGCTCATGCTTTCGGAGGAGTCGGTTTTCGCCACGTTCTCACCGCGAGGCCTATGTGACACTTCCAAGTACCTGGAGGTTCTGAACTGCCTCCATTGCTCCAGCCGGGCCGAAATTGACGATCTGGTTCGGCAAGCCGTGGCCGCCGGAGGCACGACTGTCGAAGAAGCAGAAGATCACGGTTTCATGTATCAGCACAGCTTCCTTGATCCCGATGGGCACGCATGGAATTTGTTTCACACGACGGAGACGCCCTGAATTGGTACATTTGCCCAACTTACAGCGCCATCCATGACTCAAAAAATACCCGTCCTGTTTCTCTTGCTTCCATTGGTCTTCGTGATCGTTGGCGGATGGCTTTCGTTTCGCTGTGCCCGAGGGCACGTTGAGAGATTCTTTGTTTCATCCTGGCCCACGACCTCGGGCCGCGTCACTGATTCGTCGATGGAGTCGACCCATGTAAATAGGCGCGGGGCAAGTTATGAAGTGAAGGTGATGTATGAGTATTCCACAGGAGTACGCACCTTCACCGGAACCCGCATTCACCCGACCTATGTCGCTGACTGGCATCACGAGTCACACGAGGAACTGCTCAAACGCCTCAGCCCTCATTCGACTGTCAGAGTTTCCTATCACCCGAACGACCCGTCTCGATCATATCTCGCCTGCCAGTTTGTCAGCGTTAGCGCCCTTTCTCTGCTTGGAGGTCTGATGTTTCTGGGTGCCGGGCTCGCGTTTGGGACAATGATGCTGCTCATCAACTACGGGAACCATGACTATGCTTCCCTCATTTCGACGCCATGAAGATGGTCACCGGGAAAACAAGGGGCAATGAAGAATGGGTGCCAACAATCGGCGCTGCTAATTCACTCATGCTTTCCGTTGCTCCAAGTTCGCCCACCGAACCGGCGGTCGACACAGCTTACACGTTCGGCCTCGTGTAGGCCGTTCGTCCCATCACTGCTGAAAAAACCGCCGCACAGAACTGACTGCGCGATCCACCTTCTGCTCAAACACGCTCTTCGGCGGTGCGGCAGGCGTGCGTCGGCGGGTGGGGGATGCAACGGGAGTGGAGCGTTTCTTGGTCGTTGAAGTTTTGGGTTTAGCGGTGGTGGTGGCTTTGGAAGAAGCGTCGCTCTTGGCCTCGGCAACAACCGTTTTCTTGGTCGAGGTCTCGGATGGTGTCTCGGTCGTGACGGCCACGGCTTTGCGCACTTCCTCCTTCGCTGCGGGTGATTCTTTGACTGCTGGGGACTCCTTGGATGCAGGCGTTTCTTTCGTCAGAGATGTCACCTTCGGTGTGGGTGGTTCTTTAAGGGCTGCCGTTTCCTTGGCTGAGTCTGTTGCTTTGGACTTCGCCACCACCTTCGGTGCAGGTGATTCTTTGAGCACAGCCGTTTCCTTCGGTGTCGTTGTTTCCTTGGACACTGTTGTCTCTTTCAGCATGGGCGCTGGCGCAGGTGATGGAGGCGGTGTCACCGCCACGATCTCCGGCCTCTCAGGCTCCACGGGCAGCAGTCCCGGAGTCGGCCCATACCCATAAAAATGCTTGGTGCTGTCCGCCTTGGGCAGGCTGAAGTCGAACACGCTGACGCCGCTGCGGCGCTCGCCCTGAAAGCCGCGGCCGTCGCTGGAGCCAAAGACGACTCGTTTGCCGCTTTTCTTGAGCTTGCCGAGGTAGATCATGACGTGGGTCACCGGCAGCTTGCGGGTGGTCTCGAGGGAATTGGTCCAGAACAGCAGATCGCCGGGTTTGAGGTTGGCGAATTCCTCGCTGTCAAAGCTGGTGGCGGTGGGGGTGAGGTATAGATGGCTTTTCTTGTCCACCCACTTGCACATCTCGTCCGACTGACGCGGCACGTCCTTCAGCCCCTGAAAATGCAGCACATGATAAATGGTTCCAGAGCAGTCCATGCCGCCCTTGCTGGGCTCATGCGACCCGTAGAGGTAGCCGAGATCCAGACGCGTGAGCGCCATGGAGCTTTGCACCAGGCTTTGGATCTGCTTCGGGTACTTGTCGAAATCACGGATGTCTTCCACGCTGATCGTCGAAACCGCCGCCGGCGTCATGACCGGGGTGGTTGGATCTTCGTTCACAGGTTCGGCAGGCGTGGTCTTTTTGGCCGAGGTTTCGGACTTGGCTGAAGCTGACTTTTTGGCGGACGTTTCGGACGCGGACGACTTTTTCCCCTTGGTCGAAGTCGTGGCCGCAAGCAGCGGAGGGCCGGTGCCTGCTGCCACAAGCATGACCAGCAGGAGGTGGAGTGAAGTGTGCATGAATTTCGGGGGCTGAGAGTTGATGATGTTTTCTTAGACGCCCGGGGAGCACAATCTGATCAAATCAATTCGCGGAGCACCTACTGCATACGTGCGAACAGCTCAGGAAAGTTGCCTTGTTGCTGTGCAAAAAGAGATTCTTGTTCCGCAGGAACCAGCCCCTCTGGGCTACGGAGTCTGCATGCGCGAGATCACCGCGCAGACCACCCCCGCCATCAGCAGCAGCGCGGCGGCGATGCGGATGCCATAGGCCTTGCCAGATTCGTGGCGTTCGCGGTTGCCCAGCAGCGGCCCGAGCAGCGCCACGACGGCCAGGCTCCACATGCCACGCGTGGCGTACACGACGTTCACGCCCACGGCGTCATTGAAGTAAGCAAGGGAAAGCCCCAGCGTGATCGACTGCGCGGCGATCAAAACGCTGCCGCCCAGCGACCACTGCGTGGCGCGGTTCCACGGAATCGGCGGGCGGTTGGGCAGCAGCGTCATCGAGAGGAGTGACAGCACGCCAGTGGTGCCGGCAAGGATGGCGAGAAACGTCTTCGGCCCGAATGAAGGCGCCCATTTTTGCAGAAACACATCGGCAAATGCATACAGCGCCGCGCTGATCAGCGCCATGACCACCGGACCCGCGAGCCGCGCACCTTTCGGGGTTTTGAAATCCGTGGCGCTCATCATGAAAATGCCGCCCGTCGTGATGATGGCGGCCACCCACATCAGCGGCTTCATGCTGTCCGCAATGATCAAACTCGCCCCGAGCGCGACAAACACGACCTTGGACCCCAGCACCGGGGTCACGAGCGACACATCCCCACGCTGCATCGCGATGAAGGTGAACCAGCCGCCGATGAAAAACACCGCGCCCAGTCCCACGGGGACGTACCATTCCTGCCAGCTGACAGGCTGTGTTTCAAAGAAGGCGAGCGGCAGAAACGCCAGCGTGCTGGTCCAGTTGTTGACGTGAAAGCAGGCCATCGGATGCGCCCCTTCCACGAGCGCCTTTTTCAAAAGCAGCGAGGCAATGGCGTAGCCGATGGCGGCGACGAGCGGGAAAAGCAGGTACCAGGGCAGATTCATACGCCCACCAGCTTCAGCCCCCACGCGATGACGAGCGGTGTGGAGATGCAGCTCACCACCGTCGTGGCGATCACCACTTGCACGGCCGTGGTCGCATGACCCCCGTAAAGGCGGGCGATCATGATGTTAAACACAGCGGAGGGCATCGCAGCCTGCACCACAATCACGCGCTTCAATTCCAGGCTGATCGGCAGATGGTAGGCCGCCAGCAAAAAGGCGACGGGGATGATGCCAAGGCGTAAAATAGGACTGACGATGGCCACCTTCCACTGCATGGCCCCCTGCCCCCAGAGATCCGCGATGGAAGCACCGATGAGCAGCACCGCCAGCGGCACCGCGCAGGCGCCGAGCATGGTGAAGGTGTTGTGCGCCACCTGCGGCACCTGGGCATGCAGTCCGGTGAAATTCAGCAGCAGCGAGATCAAAATGGTGATCACCGGTGCATTCAGCGCCAGCCGCCACGGTGCCTTGTCCAGCCCCGTCAGCAGCCCCACCCCGGCCGTCCAGCAGGCCAGCTCCACCCCGAGCGTGAAGGTGAAGAGCACCCCCAGCGTGCCCTTGTCTGGAAACAACGCCGTGACGATGGGGATGGCCACGAAGCCGTAATTTTGCAGCCCGCAGGCCACGCTGAAGGTGCGGCGGCCCTCGCCTTTCTTCAGCCCGATCAGCGGTGCCACGAAATACGTGAGCGCGATGCCAAGCGCGACGAGCCCATAGCCCAGACCGGCGGCAATCAGCACCGGGGGCAGACTCATCACCGCTGGATTTCCCACCACGCGCTCGATGATCAGCGCCGGCGTGAGCATCATCACCGAAAGCTTCATCAGACTGGTGTCCGCCTCGGGCTTCAGCAACCCTGTCCGCCGAGCCAGCGCTCCGGCACCCATCGTGAGATAGACCGGCACGGCCACGGAGAGAATGCGGAGGTAGTCGAGGTTGTCCATGGGCGGGGGCTTCCAGCTAGGCGGTGAAGCGAGTTTCTGCAAGTACCTCGGGGCAGGGAGTGCCCATGGCACACAAACGTATCTATATTTTTATCCCCTCTTCCACACCACCCACAGCTCCGGCGGGGATGCAGCGCGGTTGATCGGCCGCAGGTGCTGCACCTCATAGCGACGGGATTCCAGCGCCGCCGCCCAGACCGCAATGCTGCGCCCCTCTTCCGCACCACCCTCATGCCCCGGATACACAGCGATGGTGAGCAGTCCGCCGGGCCTCAATAGTTCCAGCGCCACCTGCACGGCGGCCATCGTTGTTTCCGTATGGGTGATCAGCGTCTTGTCCGTGCCCGGCAGGTAGCCGAGATTAAACATGATCGCACTGATCTTTCCGTGCAGCTCCGCCGGCACGTGCTCGCGCATGGTTTCATGGCCGGAGTGGATCAAGGTTGTCATCTCCGCCGGCACCCGCTTCGCCGTCTCCACCAAGGCCGTCGCCTGCACATCAAAGGCAAACACATGCCCGCCGGGACTCACACACTGCGTCAGAAACAGGGTGTCATGCCCGTTGCCCATCGTCGCATCCACCGCGACATCGCCCGGCCGCAGCCGGTCCTTCAGCATCAGCTGCGCCCACAGCACGGACGAGGGCAGGCCGCCATTGGGGCTGGCAAGAAGGGGTTTGGGTGGGAGCGTTGTCATGGGGTAGCCGCATCCATTGGAGCAGGAAGCGGGGCTTTGCATCTGACGAAAAACGCGAGAGCGTTTTGGAGTGCTCCATTCCTCCCGAATAACACTCCCGGCTATTCTGAGTACGTAGTTCGGGCTTTCTTGTCCTTCGTAGCCTTGGCGAAGAAGGAAGCCCGTTCCGGAAGCCCCACATCACCCCAGATCTGAAATCAGCCAGCGCATGTTTTGTAGTACCGGCTTTAGCCGGAATCTGGAAACTTAGTTCGCGCATACGACACCCAAGCAAACTCCCGACAGTTACCTTGCGTTCCACAATCAAGCCAGCTTGAGTTAAGGTGCTCTGGAGCTTTTCGAGTGGCCGTGGGCATGCAAAAAATGCCGAAGGTCCGGCACACCTTAAAACGCATAGCGCACGCCGTCGCTGCCGTTCCATGATCAGTGGACTTGCCGCCCGAGTTGGCGGATGAAAGCGGCACACATGTCTGCGCCTGCCCCCATCGCTCCCGGCTCATCTGGCTGGAACTTCGACCACTCCTACGCGCGCCTGCCCGCGATGCTCCATGAGCATCTGGAACCCACCCCGGTGAAGGAGCCGCGCATGGTGGTGTTCAATCACGCCCTGGCACAGTCTTTAGGATTGGATGCCGCAGCTCTGGAAAACCAGCCGGCCATCTTTGCCGGCAACCAACTGCCCGACGGTTCTTCACCCCTCGCCCAAGCCTACGCCGGTCATCAATACGGCCATTTCACCGGCCTGGGCGACGGCCGCGCGATCCTGCTAGGGGAACAACTGACACCCACGGGAGAACGCTACGATGTGCAGCTCAAAGGCTCGGGCCCCACCCCCTTCTCACGTCGCGGGGACGGCCGCGCGGCACTGGGGCCGATGCTGCGCGAATACATCATCAGCGAGGCCATGTTCGCCCTCGGCATTCCCACCACCCGCAGCCTTGCGGTGGTGACGACCGGCGAAAAAGTCTTCCGCCAAGAGTCGCTGCCGGGAGCCGTGCTCACCCGCATCGCCGCCAGCCACATCCGCGTCGGCACGTTTGAATGGGCGGCAGCGCACGGGGATCGCGTCGCGCTGCAAGCCCTCGCCGATTACACCTTGCGGCGGCATTACCCCGAACTCGCCTCAGCGGAGGCCCCCCACCTCGCGCTGCTCGAAGCGGTGATGGAGCGCCAGGCCCGGCTCATCGCCCAATGGCAGTGCGTCGGCTTCATTCACGGCGTCATGAACACCGACAACGTGGCGCTCAGCGGCGAGACCATCGACTATGGCCCCTGTGCCTTCATGGATGCCTTTGATCCGGCCACCGTGTTCAGTTCCATCGACCGCCAGGGCCGCTACGCCTACGGCAACCAGCCACAGATCGCCCAGTGGAATCTCGCCCGTTTGGCAGAGGCCCTGCTGCCGCTGCTGCACGCCGATGAAAAGCAAGCCGTGCAGATCGCCAATACGGCCATTGAGAGTTTCAAGACGACCTTTGAAAGGCACTGGCTCTCCGGCATGCAGGCCAAGCTGGGACTCTTCACCGAGGAAGCCGATGACCGCGCCTTGGTCGAAAGCCTGCTGGTCTGGATGCAGGAGCAGAAGGCCGATTTCACCAACGCTTTCCGCAGCCTGAGCAATGATGGTAAAACAATGTTATACGACGACCCTGCCTTCACGACTTGGCACGCTCAGTGGCAGGCCCGTTTGAAGCGGCAGCCGCAGTCGGCGGACGAAGTACAGCAGCGCATGCGCGCACACAGTCCGGCCGTGATTCCGCGCAATCACAAGGTGGAAGAGGCCCTCTCGGCCGCCGTGGAGCGCGGCGATCTGAGCGTCATGCAGCGCCTGCTGGAGGTGCTGGCAAAGCCCTATGACGCCAGCGAGGTCCAGCCTGACTACAGTGCCCCATCAGGGCTTGCTCCCGGTGCGTATCAGACGTTTTGCGGGACGTGATGCAGCGCGACCGTTCGCCAGGCAAAGTTGGCCCAGTTGCTGTGCACCTGGGCTCCTGGAGACGTCCTGGCGATGGCCGCTTTAAAAGCCGCCAAAGTTGCCGCCAAAGCCCCCGCCATTGCCGCCACCACGATACCCTCCGACGGTGCCTCTATTATGATGATAGCCGCCGTGATAGGAAGAACTGCGGTGATAGGAAGAACCGCGGTGAGACCTGCCGTAGCCATAGGGTGCGATGCAGGAGCTTAGTGAACTAATCGTGAGGATTGCCGCGAAGAGAACGAGGAGTTTTGTTTTCATAATTTTCAATGGTTTTGACGCAGCCACTTCGAGTCTGTTCAAGCCATCGGTCCTCCATCCGTTTCTAGCGTAGCGTGGAAAGACCGACGCGGGTCAGCATAACAAACAACAAACAGCGCCCAGAGAAGGGCGCTGCGAGTTGAAGTTTCAGCACTGGCTTTGGTGGGGCGTCTTAGCGGTGATGGCCACCATGGAAGCCGCCGATGTGAGTGAAGCCAGCGCCGTGGTAACCACCAAAGCCCGGACGATAGCCGCCAGTGTGGCCGTAGTAGGGCGCACGATAGCTGTGGCCATAGGCATGGCCGGGCCGTCTGTAGTAGTTGTTGTAAACGCCGTACCCGCCGTACGGGCGGTAGTAGGAGCTGTTGTAGCCATACCCGTAGCCGTAGGGAGCATAGCAGGAGCTCAACGAGGTCAGTGTGATGACCGCCGTGAAAAGGAGGATGAGTTTTGTTTTCATAATCACTGAGGGGTTCATTAAATTGGACGCTGCTCTCCCGGAGCTATTCAAAGAAATGCGTCGCCGCAGAGGCCCTGACATTGGGATTCCTGCTTCCCATCCGGTGCCGCCCATGCCAGCATCCCTACTCCATGAAGCACCTCCTTAGCCTCGCGCTCGTTTTTGCCTGCACCTGCGCCGCCTTCGGTCAGAAAAGCGCGCCAGTCATTTCGCCGGACATCCAGGACGAACACAGCGTCACCTTCCGCCTGCATGCGCCCAAATCTCAAAGCGTGGCCCTGCGCCGCCAGTGGGACAAACAACCCGCCGAGCTGACCCAGGACACCGAGGGCCTCTGGAGCCTCACCGTGCCAAACGTCCCCGCCGGCGTGTGGGAGTACAGCTTCGTCGTCGATGGCCTCACCATGATCGACCCCGCCAATCCGGCACTCAAGCCCCAGCGCAACCCCAGCGCCAGCATCCTGCACATTCCCGGCACTCCGCCCAGCTCATGGGACTTTCAGGACGTGCCGCACGGCACCGTGCACCAGCACACCTACCTCTCCAAGGCGCTCAGCAAGCCGCGCAGCGCCTGGGTTTATACGCCCCCCGGTTATGAATCCGGCACACAGAAAAAATACCCCCTCTTCGTCCTCCAGCACGGCTCCGGCGACCGCCACGAAACCTGGGTCGTCCATGGCAAAGCCAGCTGGATTCTCGACAACCTCATCGCCGCTGGCAAAGCCCAACCGATGATCATCCTCATGATCGACGGTCACCCCCTCGGACAAATCCCCCGCGACATGGCGGACCGCCGCGCCCTCTCACTCACCGCCTTCAAAAACGAACTCTTCCAGGATGCCATCCCGCTCGTCGAAACCCATTACCGCGTCTCACCGGATCGCACTCAGCGTGCCATTGCCGGGCTCAGCATGGGCGGCTGGCAGGCCCTCAGCATCGGCATGACAAACCTCGACCGCTTCGCCTGGATCGGCTCCTTCAGCGGTGCCGTCGATGAAAACGAAATCAAACCCGCGCTCGATGACGCCACCGGCACCAACGCCAAGCTCAAACTCCTCTGGATCGCCTGCGGAGAAAAAGACTTCCTCCTCGAACGCAACCACCAGCTCATCGAAAAACTCAAAGCCAGCGGCGTGAACCACGAATGGCACGAAACCCCCGGCGACCACTCCTGGCCCGTCTGGCGCACCTACCTCACCGACTTCGCGCCAAAGCTGTTTCGTTAAAGAGCCACTGAACCAATCTCTGCGGCGTTCCAAACTCCCGAATAACTTCCACTGTGATCCTCTGTTCCACAATCAAGTCGCCTTGATTCATTGGCTCTGCGAAATCTGCCCTCTACTTCGCACCACGACATCGCAAACCCAGCTCACGTTTTGTAGTCCCGCCTTTAGGCGGTTCTGGACGAACGTCCACAGAGTCCCTCCTCCGAATTACTTTCGCCGTGACACTCCGTTCCACAATCCGGCCGTCTTGAGTTCATTTGCTCTGCGGTGTAAATCAGTGTTTTCCTAAAGTCATGCCGCCCCCCTTGCGCATCGCCATCGTCGGCTCCGGCACCGCCGGACCCGCTGCCGCGATCTTCCTCGCCCGGGCAGGCCATGCCGTCACGCTCTTCGAGCGCGCCCCGCAGAAGCTGCCCGTGGGCGCAGGCTTCATGTTGCAACCCACCGGCATGGCCGTGCTGCACCAGCTCGGCCTCGCGGAACTCCTGCTTCCCCACATCGCCACCATTTCAAAACTCTACTGCCGCACCAAGTCCGGCCGCGTGCTGCTGCACCTGCCCTATGAAGAACTCGGCAGCGGCCTCTTCGGTGCCGGCACCCATCGCGCCACGCTGCTCGATCTCCTGCTCGACGCCGCCCGGCACGCAGGCTCAGAAATCCTCTGGAACACCCACATCGCCAAGCTCACCCGCGATGCCACGCAGCGCCCCTCTCTGCACGATGCCACTGGCACCACCCACGGCCCCTACGATCTCCTCCTCATCTGCGACGGCGCAAACTCCACCCTGCGGGATCAAAGCGGCGTGCCCGCACGCGTCAGCCGTTATCCCTGGGGCGCGCTCTGGTTCATCGGCCAGCGCACCCCCGAGTTTGATCCCCATGTCCTCTGGCAATCCGTCGGCTCCACCCGCGAACTCACCGGCTTTCTCCCCACCGGCACCCAGGACGATCTCCTCAGCCTGTTCTGGAGCATCCACCTCGATCACATCGACCGCTGGCGCCAAACCCCGCTCGAACAATGGAAGCGCGACATCCTCGCCCTCGCTCCTCAGGCCGAAAGCTTCCTCGCCCAAATCGACTCCCACTCCCAAGTCGCCACCGCCGCCTACCACGACGTCCGCATGCACCACTGGCACGGCGACCGCGTCGCCATCCTCGGCGATGCCGCCCATGCCCTCAGCCCCCAGCTCGGCCAAGGCGTGAACCTCGCCCTCATGGACGCCGCCGTCCTCGCCCAATCTCTAGCCACCCAGCCCGAGTTGCCCGCCTCCCTCTCCCACTACTCACGCACCCGCCGCAGCCACCTCCGCTTCTACCAGTTCGCCACCCGCTGGACCACCCCCTTCTTCCAGTCCGACCTCCTCCCCCTCGGCTGGCTGCGCGACCTCGTCTTCCCCATTATCCAACGCATCCCACCCCTCCGCCGCCAGATGACCGCGACCATGGCCGGCGGCAAGACCGGACCGTTTTCGAGTCTCAAAGCGACACACTAATCCTCCTCCTCACTGAGGCTTTCACTTATCCACCAGCCGAGCACGAAGACCAGATTCCATGATTAATCAAAGGTTGGAATGTTAAGTTCCATTCTAGCGGACACCCATTCAGATGATAACAAAACTGATATCATTATGTCTCTCCAAGAGACTGAAAAGAAAAACACTCGGGACCCAAAAGGAGTTTATCGGCGAAACACGGTACGAGTATGCCATTTCCCAGTCACGAAACGAAGTGTTTCTCGGCCTGGCGAGGACACGGCCAGGCTTTTTCTTTCCGTCATCTGACTGGCAGTATTTTAGCTTCGGCAGCTTGCATGAATGCCTTGAGGCTTCAAAGGCACTCTGCGAAGCGATGATCAAACTGGCTGAAGCCGATGATGAAAACACCAGACTGCAGGGCAGCACGATTTGCCCCTCATTCAATAAGCATGAATTTCGAATCAACCGCTCAAAACAAACGGTCACTCGGCATTTTCAAGGATACGATCGAGGCGGCGAGAATTACCCGCTTCAGTTTTTCAGGCAGTTGTTAATTGAAATGGAACACCCGGTTTGAGAAATAAATAACACCATGCTTAACTTCAATCGACTCTGCTTCGCTGTCTTTCTATCGGCCTTCTTATATTGCTCATGCACACATGCGCAGAGTAACATCAAACATGTCTGGGTTGCGCGAGAGGATCACGGAGACAAGCCCGGAATAGAATATCGCCTTTGGCTCAACGATCAAAACCATATCGTCGGTGAAATGTGGGTGTTCACCACCGACGAAAATGGCAAAGTCAAGGAGCGGGGAAAATATCCCACCACGATCAAGTCCAGCGATCAAACACACATCACTATGACCTTCACATCAGGCGACGGAAGTGTGGGCGAATTCACCATCCGTTTTCCAAAGGGATTGCGAAATCATCAAGAACAAGCCGTGTTGGAATCCAGGAGAAGCCAAACTAAGGAAGAATTGAAGTTTGAGCGTGCTGACAAGTGAGATTAGTTCTACTTTGGTAAGTTTTCAGAGGGCATAAAATCCATCATGATGTCTTCCCTGCGGCATCACATCTTACGCCGTGGAATGTTCTTGGCAGGTTGCCATGGTCTTTCGTCATCCCATTCCGCTTTTTCACCAGTCCCAACGGGACTGCGCATCATAGCGAAGGGTTGCCGAGCCTTAGCGAGGCTACCCTGGTACCGGACGTCAATCACCGGAAAGCCAACCCAGCGCCTTCGCCACACACCACGTCCACCAGCAGCGTTTGCAAGAAGCTCCGCCGCGCTCAGAGCGTACCGCCAGCCCCCAAACCCCGATAACTTACCAAAGTAGAATTAGAAGCCACTGAAACGCGTTTGCTCAACCCTCGCCCCATCTGACTCCTGTCAAAAACAACGCCCGGATAAACCTCCGGGCGCTGCAAAGGGAATCTATCAAGCGGGTGTGATCAAGACAGCTCCAGGCGCGGTCTTAACGGTGATGGCCACCGCTATGGCCTCCATAGCCCCCGCCGCTGTATCCACCATGGTGACCACTGGATCCACCGTGATGACCGCTGTATCCATGGCTGCCGCCGTAGGAAGGCGCACGGTAGCCGCCGCTGTATCCGTAACTGCGGTACGAAGGACGATTATAGGTGGATCTGCCGTACCCGTAACCGCCGCCATAATAAGGATCGACACAGGAGCTTAACGAAGTGAGGGCAAGGACGGCGGAGAACAGAAGAACCAATTTAGTTTTCATAGATGTTCATTCCGACGCAGTCCCTCCGCATCTATTCAGTCAATCGCTGCGATTATAAAAGCGGCGGCGAATTGCAACCTGCCCACCGATGCCGGTCAACATCTCAAGCACTCACAGCATCCCCGCCAGATCCGCCGCGAGCTGCGCGGCCTCCTGCACCGGGCGCTGCGCCTCGCGCTCCACGGGTGGCAGCGCCAGATCGGCTTCATTGAAAACACGCACCGCCATGTGCAGCTGCCCGTCCTTGATCCACGTATGCGCACCCACGGGCGTCTGACATCCGGCACCGAGGATTTTCAGGAACTCACGCTCCGCAGTGATGCGGTATTCGGTTTCGGCGTCATTCAGCGCACGGATGGCCCGAATCGTCGCCTCATCTCCAGCGCGACATTCAATGGCGATGGCCCCCTGTCCAGCCGCAGGCAAAAACGTCACAGGATCGAGCGTCAGCGCGCACAGACGCGCTCCCTCGATCTGAATTTGCTCATCCTTCATCAAGCCCAGCCGCTGCAGACCCGCAGCGGCGAGCAGCACGGCATCGAGCGCGTTTTCACCCATGACTTTTTTCACCCGCGTCGGCACGTTGCCACGAATCTCGACGATCTGGACATCCGGCCGCAGAAACTTCAGCTGCGCCGCACGCCGCACGCTGCTGGTGCCCACGCGCGCGCCCTGCGGCAGCGTTTCGAGCGTGTAAGGATGCGCACTGACCAGCACGTCCTCAATGGCGGCACGCGGCAGCACGGCCGCGATGATGAATCCGGCAGCGAGATCGCTCGGCACGTCCTTCAGACTGTGCACAGCAGCGTCAATCTGGCTGTCGGCCAGCGCGATTTCGAGCTCCTTGATGAAGATGCCCTTGTCCACCATCGCCACGTCGCTGAATTCGGAAAAGCGCAGGTCCTGGCGCTTGTCACCGCTGGTCTGAATGATCTGGCGCTCGACACCCAGTTGCGGATGCGCAGCCTTCAGCTCCGCCGTGACCATGGTTGTTTGCGTGAGGGCCAGCTCGCTGCCGCGGGTGCCGAGGATGATTTTTTCGAGGATCATGTGGGGCTCACAGCTTTTCACGTACCGAGGCCGGACGCAAAGAAATGATTCAGGCCTCTTCGCGCACCTGCGCCATGCTGCGCTCCACTTTCTCCCGATCCACCGTAGAGAGCGGGTTCCCCGCGTGCAGCTCCTCCAGCCGCTCCCAGTTGATGATGCCGGTCCCCAGCAGCCCCCGCACCCACACAATGTCCTTGGGGCGCCCGGCGTAGAGCTTGTTGTAGGCGACGTCACAGACGTCCAGGATGTGCAAAACGAGGCCTTCGGGAAGAATGATTTGATGCGCCCGCTCCTTCCATCCCTGTGGCGTACAGCGCACGGTGTCGGGGGTTGCGTAATCAGCATAGACCAGCTCTGTGTCTCGAAACTCGCTCTCTGCTCCAATAAAACGGTCCACCAGCATGCTGTCGAAATAGAGAATGGGCAGGTTCTGCGGGACGAAGTCGAAATCCACTGAGAAGCGCAGCTCCCCAGGAAGCTCCGGATGCAGGGCGGCGACGGCACCGGAGCCAATGACGTAGGCGTCCGTCAGCGCGGGCACGCACCACTTGAGCTTGCGCCCAACTTTCTCAAGATCTGCCAGCGTAAGCTCTTTGCCGTACATCTTCGTTTTCTTCTGAGGTGATGAAGGGGCTGCCGTGAAACGGCGAGGACGACCGCAGCCGCTGACCTTCGTCATCCGCAGCTTCCAAGATGTGGCAGATTTGCCCGACGCTTGACCGTTCCAGCAGTTCCAGCCATTCCACCTGCGGCCGGTAAAGGAGAGCTTTCTTGTCCTCAAGGCGCTGCCTGGCGGTTTGAATCAATTCTGGATTCTCGCGCAGTCTCCCGGCCACAATTTTTCCACGCTGCCATTGCATCCAGTCCTGCACCAAATAATTCGGCGGCAGGTCGAGCCACGGCGGGAACATCGGCACTTCGTCCGATGCACTCTGGGGTGTCTCCATTACGACTGACATGGTACCAAGATGCACCGGGCACCGGGGATCAGCAAGGGCATCCTTGGACACCTCAGGCCAGTCGTAGGCCACCGCCGGGCGGCTTGAGATAGCCGTATTTTTCCAGCTGCTCTTCGATGATGCGCTCGCAGGAAGCCAGCTGGCGTTCGCGCTCGCGGCGGTTTCCGTCGGCGATCGCCTGGAGGCCGTCGATGTCGTAGAGATAGACGCCTTCAATTTTGTTCACCTCAGGGTCCACATCTCGCGGCACGGCGATATCGATGATCAGCAGCGGCTCCCAGCGGCGCTTGCGCATCACCTGGTCGATCTGCTCCGCCTTGATGACAAAATGCGGGGCGCTGGTGCTGGAGATGATCACGTCCACTTCATGCAGCGCGTGCACCCATTCGTCGAATTTCATCGCCGTGCCCTTCATCTCCGTGGCCAGCTCCACGGCTTTGTCGTAGCTGCGGTTGGAGACAATGATGCTCTTCGCACCCCGTGAGAGCAGGCTCTGCGCGCAGGTGCGGCTCATTTCCCCGGCGCCCACGAGCATGACACGGCACTCCTTCAGATCGTGCACCTTTTCCGCCAGGTCCACGGCCACGCTGCCCACGCTGGTGGAACCGCGTTGGATGGTGGTCTCGTTGCGCACCTTTTTGCCGACGGTGAAGGCCTGCTGGAAAAGCTTGTTCAGCGCCCGGCTGGTCGTGCCCGTGTCCAGCGCGACCTTGTACGCCGCCTTGACCTGGCCGAAGATTTCCGTCTCCCCCAGCACCATGGAGTCAAGACCGCTGACCACGCGAAAAAGATGCCGCGCCGCCTCGGCGGAGTCGAGATTGTACAGCACCAGCGCCTCCGCCTGCTCGGGCTGCAGCTCAAAGCGCTGGATGAGGTACTCCCGCAGCGCCGCATGACCGTGATCCCCGCTGGGCAATGCATGCGTGGCATACAGCTCCACGCGGTTGCAGGTGCTCAGCACCACGCTTTCCGCAAAGCCCGGCAGACCGCGCACCTGCTGCACGGCGGCAGGAACCTGCGCCTCAGGAAATGCCAGACGCTCACGCACCTCGACCGGGGTGGTTTTGTAGTTCAGGCCCACACAGACGAGGCCGCTGCGGATGTCCATCGGCTCAGGCATGCGTGACAATCCACAGGGAGATGAACGGCAGAATGAAGCCGATGACGGCCAGCCACGCGGTCTTGCGCGGGGAGGTGAAATGCTTCCACATCAGGAGGGAGATCACCGCATACAGCCCCCACACGATCCAGGCGAAGGCGACGTGGCCCGTCTTCGTCATGGGCAGATGCAGGGCAAAGGAAATGCCCAGCGCAATGCTCAGCAGCAGCAGGCCGAGGCGCACCATGCGCTGAATCGCATTCGCGAGGCCCTGGATCGGCGGCAGCTGGTAAAACAGGCCGCCGATGTGGTGCCGCTTCAGCATGCGCTCCTGCACGAGGTACATCACACCGGTGATGCAGGCCAGGGCGAAGGCCGCGTAAGAGATGAGAGCCAGCGCGATGTGCAGTTCCACCAGCGCATTGATCGGCCCCTTGGGCGGGTAGGGCGCGAAGCCGCTCAAAAAGGCCATCCCCTGCATGAGGGTGACCAGCGGCGCCGTAAACAGCCCGAGCAGCGACAGCCGGAACGAGGAGCCGAGCAGAAAGTAAAGCAGCACGATGCTCCACGCGATGAAGACCAGGATGTCAGACAGGCTGCGGATCGGGCACTGCCGCACCTCCTCCCCACGCAGGTAGATGAAGCCGGTCTGCAGCACAAAGCCGAGCGTCATGAGGGAGAACTGCACCCGCGCCCGTTTCCAGGCACCCGCCTTGAGCGCCAGCAGAGCCTGCACCAGCGCACCCACAAAGATGAGCGTGGCGGCAAGAAGCAGTTGCTGGGAAGGAGGCATTGGATCGGGGGGCGGATACTCGCGGCCTTGAGACGTTTCTGCAAGGGTGAAGACGTTTTGTGCGGCTTGTCAGTCTGGCGCAAATGTGCTCTCATCTTGTCATGTCAGCTGTCAAACCTCGTACTTCTGGAATCAAGGCCCAGGCCGCCAAGCTGGTTCGTGCCCTGCCCGAATCTGCCTCATGGGACGATTTGATGTATGAAATCTACGTCCGGCAGAAGATCGACACCGGTCTGGCGGACATCGAAGCCGGACGCGTAAAAACACACGCCGTCATCTGCAAAAAATTTGGCCTGCAGGCGTGAACATTCTCTGGTCAGGCCTCCCCGGCGCATGACGCTTGCGCATCCCCGCATCTCCTCCATGATCGCAGGGCATGGCCCCCGACATTCTCGACAGCATCCGCCGCACCATTCGCGACGTGCCTGATTTCCCCAATCCCGGCATTCTTTTCAAAGACATCACCCCGGTGCTGGCCAACCCGACCCTGCTCGCGCAGACGATTGATGGCATGATCGAGGCCACGGGCATCACCGAAGTGGACAAGGTCGTCGGCATCGACGCCCGGGGTTTCATCTTCGGTGCGCTCATCGCCGAACGCCTCGGCGCAGGCTTCATTCCGGTGCGCAAAAAGGGCAAGCTGCCCTGGCAGACGATGGGCATTGATTACGCACTCGAATACGGCACCAACTCGGTCGAGATGCACCTGGACGCCATCGTACCCGGTGAAACCGTGCTGCTGGCGGACGATCTCCTCGCCACAGGCGGCACAGCAGCGGCCGCCCTGCATCTCATTGAGCAGGCCGGCGGCAAGGTGCTCGGCAGCACCTTTTTCATTGAACTGGCCTTCCTCAGCGGGCGCGAAAAAGTGAGTGGTTCCGGCCCGGTTCACTCCCTGATCACTTACTGACTTTTTCTGCGATGACCGAACGCGACTACCTGCGGCACCTGAACAAAAGTGCGCAGAAATTTTTCCCGCCCGAAGACAAACTGCCACGCGGACGCACCGAAACGCTGCGTCAGGCAAAGCGCTTCCTCAAGATCAAGGAGCAGCGCATCAAGCAGCGGCACCGTTCCGGCAGTTTCAGCGGCGCGGAAATCTGCCGCATGCGCTCGGACATGATCGACGTCATCGTGCGTCTCCTGTGGGATGAAAGCGTGTCGGCGCTCTCCCCCGAGGCCCGCTCCACTCTCAACGTCAGCGTGACCGCGCACGGCGGCTACGGTCGGCGGGTGATGAGTCCGGGCAGCGATGTGGACCTCACCTTCATGTTTCCCGGCAACAGCGGCAAGGTGTCCAACGAAGTCGCCAAGCTCATCCGCGACTACCTGCTCTACTTCTACGATCTGAAGCTCAAGGTCGGCCATGGCTCGCGCTGCGTGGGCGAGTGCATCAAGCTGGCCAATGAGAGCATGGAGACCAAGACCGCGCTGATGGAGGCGCGCTTCGTCACCGGCCAGAAAAAGGCCTTTGAAGAATTCCGCTCACGATTTGACAAGGAATGCATGGACGGGCAGGAGGGTGAATTTTTGAAGCTGCGGCAGATCGATCTGAACAACCGCCACACCAAGTATGAAAACACCCCCTTCGTGCAGGAGCCCCATGTGAAAAACGGCTGCGGCGGCCTGCGCGACTACCAGAACCTGATCTGGATGACGTATGCGCGGCACCGCACGCTTAACCCCAAGGACCTGGTCGCCCTCGGCCTGATCTCCAAGGCAGGCTGGAAGGAGGTGGCGCAGGGTTATGAATTCATCCTGCGTGTGCGCAATGAGATGCACTACACCGAAAAGCGCGCCGAAGACCTGCTGACCCTGCGCCTTCAAGGGCCGGTGGCCACCAATCTCGGTTACCGTCACAAACGCATCCTGCGCCGCATCGAGGCGCTGATGCACCAATACTACACGGCCACGCGTGACATGCTGCAGCGCAGCAATGAGGTGATGGACCGCTTCCACCTTCAGGCGCTGGAAACGCGCACCCAGAGCAAGCTCATGGGCTTCATGGCGCGGCGAAAGGCGGAGAAGGAGCAGGAAAGCTTCGACGGCTTCAATCGCAAGCATGAGCGCGTCTATGCGGAAAGCCCGTCCATCTTCAAGGACGATCCGGAGCGCCTCATGCGCCTCTTCCTCCATACCCAGAAGCGCCACCTGCGCCTCAGCCCGGATTTGTTCCAGCTCATTCAGGACAACTTCCGTCTGGTGGACACCAGCTTCCGCTACAGCAAGGCCAACCGTGAGACCTTTGAGACGATTCTTTCCCACAAAGGCGATGCGGCGCGCACCCTGCGGCAGATGCACCGCGTCGGCTTCCTCGGCCGCTACATGCCGGAGTTTGGCGCGCTCACCAATCTGGTGCAGCATGAGTTCTTCCATCTCTACACCGCGGACGAGCACACGCTGCGCACCATCGACAAGCTCGATGAGCTGAGCGATCCCACCCTGAAAGGTCTGGACCTCTTCCAGCAGCTGTTTCACGATCTTCAGCAGCCGTACGTGCTGTACCTCGCCCTGCTGCTGCATGACGCCGGCCGCGCGGCCAACAAGAAAACGCACAGTGATGAAAGCACCACCCTCGCCGCCGCCGTCTCCCGCCGCCTGCAGATCAAAGGCGAGCGCCGCAGGCTGCTGCTCTTCCTGGTCGATAATCATCTGCTGATGTACCGCACCGCCAGGTCCAAGAGTCTGGATGATCCGCAGGTCATCGAGGAATTTGTCGGCATCGTACGCACCAAGGAGAATCTCGACACGCTGCTGCTCATGACCTATGCCGACTCCAAAGGCACCAGCGACAAGAGCTGGTCGGGTTACAAGGAGGCCTCCATCCGCCAGCTGTATCACAGCGCGCTGCGTTTCATGAACGCGCCGGCGGATTTCATGCGCAATGTGCAGGTGCCGCTGGCGGATCTGAAAAAGGAGGTGCTGCGACGCCTCGGTGCCGGATATGAAGCGGAAGTGGACGCGCACTTCCGCCACATGCCGCCTTCCTACTTCAATTTCCGCGAGGCCGAGCTCATCGCCACCCATCTGCGCCAGTTCCGGCTGTTCTTTGAGCAGCTCATCCGTGAAGAGGCCGCCGCAGGACTGCTGCCAGTCATGGAATGGGTGGATCACGTGGACCAGGGCTACAGCGAACTCACCGTCGTCTGCTGGGACCGCCACCTGCTGCTCGCACGTGTCTCCGGCGCCCTTGCGGCGGAAAACATCAACATTCTCAGCGCTGATCTCTACCAGCGCGCCGACCATCTCGTGCTGGACACCTTCCGCGTCTGCAACACCAACTTCGCCGCCGTCACCACCAAGAGCGCCCGCAATCGTGTCGAAGAGTCCGTGCGCAAAGCCTTCTGCGCACAGTCGTTCGATTTCGGTGATGCGATCCTCCAGAAGCTCGGCAAGTCCATCACCATGCTCGATGAGATCGGCGAAGAAATTCCCCAGCGCATCTACGTGAACAACCACCTCTCGCCGGACCAGACCGTGCTGGAGCTCCAGCTCGTTGACCGCCTCGGGCTCCTCTACGACATCTTCATGGCCATCGGCCGCCTCGGCCACAATGTCACTCACGCACGCATCAGCACGGAAAAAGGCGTCGCCATCGACGCCGTTTATGTGCAGGACGAGCACAATCAGAAAATCACCGACCGTGAGCAGCTGGACGAGCTGGCCGATGCCGTGACAGCCGCAGCCAGCCTGCGTCTGCGCTCCGGCAAGGCGTGATCTGCTGATACGTTAAAAATTTCATGTTTAGTCTTGCCATCCGGTCTCCCATTCGCTAAAAAAATAGCGAAATGTCCGACACCACCAATCTTTCCCGGCGCGAACGCCAGATCATGAACGTCCTCCACGCAGAGGGCAGCGCCACCGTGGCCACCGTGCAGTCCCATCTGCCTGACCCGCCCACAGACATGGCCGTACGCCGCCTCATGCACATCCTGGAGGAGAAGGGTCACGTGAAGCGCCTGCGCAAAGAAGGCCGCGAAGTCATCTACGCCCCGGCGCAGTCCAAAGCCCGCGCAGGCCTGAACGCACTCAAGCTCGTGCTCGACACCTTCTTCGGCGGCGCCGTGGATGAGGCCCTGGCCGCCCACCTCACCCGCAAAGATGCCGCTCTCACAGATGAGCAGACAGCCCGCATCCAGAAGCTCATCGACGAAGCAAAACGCGAAGGCCGCTGACATGAAAAACAATCTGCGCAGCCGCGTGAGCGTCCTGGAACCGAAGCGTAGCGGAGATAGACAGCCGCAGGCTGCCCGAAGGGTGAGCGCAGCGAGTCAATGCTCCAGTCCTCTGGAGCTTTCCGCAGGCCGTTGGATTCTCGAAAGCGCCGGAGGACCAGCGCACTCCAAAACGCTGTCACGCCACAGTCCACTCTGACATCCCATGAACCCCACACCGCTGCTCGAACTCCTCTCCCACACGGCCATCAAAGGCGCAGCGGTGCTTCTGCTGGCCTTGCTGGCTGGACTCGCACTCTACCAAATAGCCGCCGCACGCCGCTACGCCGTTTGGCTGACGGCCGTGGCGGCCCTTGCCGTCCTGCCACTGGCCATGGCGCTGTTGCCAGCCTGGCATGTGCTGCCAAAGACAACGACTGAAATGGACTGGCCCGTACCGGAGCCCGAAATGCCGTTGGAGGCACCTGTTCGATCCGTGAACCTTGTTGAACAAAAGCCGCAGAGCACCGCCCCATCATCCGTTTCAGTGCCCGCCGCACCACCGAAAGCACCCGCCTTCGTATTCTCCCAGGAAAAGCTGTTCCAATGCCTTCCCGTCGTCTGGATTTCCATCGCCTCTCTACTGCTCCTACGGCTCGCTTGGAGCGCATGGTGTCTGCGACGGCTTGAGCGCCAGTTGCAGCCCGCCCACTGCGCTGCACTTGCCGGCATCGCGCAGGAAATCGGTCTGTCTCGCGTGCCCATTCTTTTCGTGGGAGACGCAAACGCCGTCCCCATGGTCTGGGGCGTGTGGAGCCCCCGCCTGCTGCTGCCACAGGGGTTCGAAACCTGGAGCCGCGAAAAACAACGCGGCGTCCTGCTGCACGAACTCTCCCACTTAAAGCGTCGCGATCCCCTCGCGCTCTGGACAGCCCAGTGGGTCAAAGCCCTTCACTGGTTCAATCCCCTCGTCTGGCTCACCCTCCGCCAGTTGCGTGCCGATCAAGAACGCGCCTGCGACGATGCCGTCCTGCGCCACGGCGTGCGTCCCAGCGACTACGCCCAGTCCCTGCTCGACCTGAGCCGCCACACCCGCCTCGCTCCCGGCCTCTCGCTCTGCGCGCTCACCATCACCCGCTGCGCCCCCGTCGAAGCCCGCGTCAAAGCCATCCTCGATCCCACCCGCCGCCGCGAAGGCCTCACCCTGCGCTGGCTGGCCACACTCGCCGGTGGCGCCCTCCTCATCACCCTGCCCGTGGCCATGCTCCACGCCATCGAAGGCCCCACCCTCCGCGGCCGCATCCTCGACCGCAACGGCGTCGTGCTGGCCGAGAGCACGAAGGAGAAAGTGCGCCAATATCCGCTCAAGACGCTGGCGGCGCACACCCTTGGCTATGTTAGGAGATCCGACTCGGATGGGTCGGTTCAAGAAGGCCACGCAGCCATTGAAAAGCAGCAAAATGACACGCTGAAAGCGGGCAGGGACGTCACGCTGACACTCGACGCACGCATTCAGGCACTGACTCTGCGGGCGATGAAGGATGGCGGCGTAACACGTGGCGCGGTGGTGGTTCTGGATCCGCGCACCGGCGAGATTTTGGCCTCCGCTTCACTGCCTAGTTATGATCCAAATGTGTTCGTTCCATCCGTCAGTTTCGGGGACTGGGCACGCTATCTCAGAGACAAAAACGTCCCGTTGATGGATCGATCTCAGAAAGGCTTTTATCAACCCGATGCCGCCTTGACGCCACTGACAGGCTTGGCCGCGATTTGCGCTGGTGTTGGAGATCAGTCTTTTGCATGTCAGTCCCCCGTGAAACAGTCCCAGGCCGTCTATTCATGCTGGAGATTGCGCGAAGGGAAGGCAGGCCATGGCCTTCTCAGCATCGACACGGCAATGGAGCAGGGGTGCTGGTATTACTGGTTTCAGCTTGGGATGTCCGCAGGATTTCCGAAGTTAGGAGAAGTGGGCACTCAGCTTGGATTTGGTAGCACCTATGGTCTTGTCGAAGAGACGCATGAGGGTGTTTGGCCCACCCAGGAATGGTGGGAAAAACACCGGAGCGGACAAAGGGCCTGGCTCGAAAGCAACACTGCTGACCTGGCCATGGGCCAGGGCTACGTGAAAGCCACCCCCATGCAGATGGCGGTGCTGGCGGCCACCATGGCCAACTCAGGGATGGCACCGCAGCCACATTTCATCCGGGGTCCCGGTGTTTCGAAACTGGCGGACTTTCACTTTGAAGGCACCCAGGCCGCACAGATGCAGAAACTACGGGAAGGCATGCGGCTCGTGGTTAACGGAAACGCTGGCACCGGACAGTCCGCCAGGAGTGACAAAGTGATGATCGCAGGCAAAAACGCCATGGTTCAGCGCTGGCACCGTATCAATCAAAACCCCGAGCTCACTCATAGCTGGTTCATTGGTTTCGCGCCCTTTGACCGTCCGACACTCGCGTTCGCCATCTTGAAGCAGGGCAGCAAATCGGAAGACGACGATGCGACTCCCATTGCCAGACGCATCGTGGAAGAAACACTGGCGCTGCCTGCGGATGGCAGTGGCGAGGTGCTGCCCGTCGAAGAGAACCTGAGTGAACTGCAACTGGTCCAGGCGCAGTTTGATGCCAAAGCGGATGTGCTGAGAGCCGCCATCGAGCGCCTCAAACCAGAAGAAACGACAGGTTTTCCTTTGGATGAAATCAGAGTGCGCAACGGTCAGATTCTGATTCGTGGTGCTGCCTTGGGAATGATCCAGGCCCTGCAATTCCGCGACAAGGTGCGGGCCATCGAATGGGAAGATCCGCTGGAATGGAATTTCCCAGTTCCACAAACACTGACGGACGGCAAGCGCGTGGGATTCGTGATGCTGGGCACCCTGCTCTGGGAGGGGAAGACCACGACATCTCTGGAGGACGTGCAGGCATCCCTCGTGATCCTGAACGATCCACGAGTCTATGGATGGGAGGATCTGCTCAAGGCCGCAGGGCTGGCAGAGCTCCCCGGCGGCACAGAGGCAAGGCACGGTGAGGCGGGCGATCCGTCCGTGAACTTTTATTTGTTGCGGCAGAATGTGGCCGGCTGGCTGCGCGCTTCATTGGGAGCGGAGGTGGATGTCGGCTGGCTGGAGACGAATACGGGGAAGATCCAGCACTACCCTGCGAAGAATGGCTACAAGGTCGAAGTACTGCCGATGAGATCCCCCAACCTTTTCAAGGTGACGGTAACACCGCCGGGGAAAACTGCAGCAGCCACCAAGCCCGCAGACCAAGCCCAACTCCGCCAGCAGAGCGATGCCGACATCCGCATGAAGCCTGCGCTGGCAAAGCACTGGGCAGCTTTGAAACGGGCCGGACTCTTGGCAGACCTGCCAGCTAGCGCCCGCCCATTTGATCTGGGGGACAATCATCCGGAGCGGCAGATGAAAAGCGTGTCGGAGATTCATTTTTGGACGTCCCGGGTGGACGTGCGCCGCTGGCTTTTGGACTCGCACTGTTCACCTGCAAAAGCGGAGCCGCTTGCATCAAGGCTCTCGCTGCTGTGGGAGCCGCCTGCGGCTGAAGACATTGCAGCGGACTGGCCCGCCCCTCCGGAGCCATTCCGGCGCACCTACGCTGCCGCCGGTCACTGCGAGGTCGACATCCGCACTTCGGATGGTGAGAATGTGATCGTGACCGTTCGCCAGATAAGACCCTCCATCCTCATCGCGCCGGATGAATCCCAGGAGCCACGGCCTGCAGGCAAACTCGCTCCTGAGTATCCCGGAAAGAGCCTCACTCAAGATGAGGCCATGCCAGGGCTCGACGTAGCTTTGCAAACACTGCGCCCAACAATCTCGCCACTGGAAGTACGACTCCCTGCCTTCCGACCGCATCCAGTCCAGCTCAGCTGGCAAGCACCGGCACCACCTTCCGTTCCCATACTCGAAGAGCCATTTCCACTGAATCGTCTCCAGGGAGATCTCAGCCCAGAATCAGTAAAAGCCCTGCAGCGCAGTTTGAGGAGCGGTAGCCGCATGCAGCAGGCATTGGTGGTCAAAGCACCACTGTGATCGCAATGACCATTGGACGACGCAGCAAAGCCCTCACGGCTTCAGCAGCCCGCTATCCACCAGCCACTCCGTAAACCGCATCGGCCACCGCGCCGCCGCACTCGGCTTCGCATCCGCCTTGTACCCAAAGCCATGCCCGGCATTCGCAAAGATGTGCATCTCCGCTTTCACGCCAGCGGCCTTGTATTTCAGATACAGCGTGGCCATCCCTTCAGAGATGTCCGCACGGTCGCTGTATCCAGCAGCAATAAAGAGCGGCGGCATGCCCTTTTTGGCATCAAAAAGCCCCGAGGTGCCGGGATAGATGAGCCCCTGAAAATCCGGGCGGCTGCTCTGCTGCTCGATGGGATCTGCCGCGTCTTTCTGCCCGGGATCATTCGTCATGGCGGCAAAGGCCGCCAGCTCTCCCCCGGCGGAAAAGCCCAGAATGCCGATGCGGTCCGGCTGGATATGCCACTCAGCCGCACGGTTGCGCACGGTGCGGATGGCCCGGCGCGCGTCCGCCATCGCATGTTCCTGGATGGAGTACGTACTGCCTGGCTCACGCGCGAGGCGGTATTTCAGTACAAAGGCCGCAATGCCGTGATCGCGAAACCACTCCGCCAAAGCGTAGCCCTCATGTCCGAGGCAGAGCTTCGAATGCCCACCCCCGGGGCAGATGATCACCGCGGTGCCGGTGGATTTCTCCGCCGCAGGCACGTACGGCGTGATCGTGGGCTTGTGGACGTTGCACACATTGCTGCCCTCGATCTTCTCCGCCTCAGCGGCCCGCGCTTCCGAACCCGGGGCTCCTTGGGACCATAGAGGTAGGGCAGCGGGTGTGTCTGCAGCACACAAGGCGAGAGGCAGAAACAGGCTGGCGAGGAGGGGGCGGATCATGGGTTAAATGTAACGCTGAGAAAACCGAAGTTTACTGGAATTCATCGCACGATTGACAAATCAAAGACTCCCGCTATTTTCGCGCCCCCTTTTCGAGGGGAGGCCGTGATTTGTCCGGTCTGATCTCCCATTTTCCCTTTCACCACCCCACACGCCCATGCCAAAGACATTCAGGACCTACCAGCCTTCCAAGCGCACGCGCAAGCAGCAGTTTGGTTTCCGCGCACGCACAGCGACCGCAAACGGCCGTGACATCCTGCGCCGCCGCCGCCGCGCCGGACGCAAGCGTCTCCTGCCAAAGGGCGTGGAAATCCACTTCAAGCGTCACACGCAGCAGCACACTTAATTCTGCTGCGGCGCGCTCCTCATCATGCGCCTTCCCTCAAACCTGCGGATGAAACTCGCGTGCGATTTCGCACGGGTGAAAACGCAGGGCAGCAGTCAGGCCGGAAAATTTCTGGTGCTGGGTGCCTTGCGTGTGGAAGCGCTGGAGGAGTTCCAGTTTGGCCTCATCACCGGGGGCAAGCTGGGCAATGCCGTGGTACGAAACCGCATCCGCCGTCTGCTGCGCGAGATCGTGCGTGCCCACCGTGCGGAAATCGCCCCGGGCTGGCAGATGGTCATCATCGCCCGCTGGCGTGCCCCCCAGGCCACGCTGGCCGAACTGGAAAATGACTGGCTGCGGCTGGCTCGGCGCATGAATCTGCTCACCCAGAAGCTTCCTGCCCCACCCGCACCATGAAATGGCTCATCCGAATTTTCATCCGCGGTTATCAAGTGTTCATCTCTCCCGTCATTCACGCCATTGGCGGTCCCGGCTCCGGATGCCGCTACACACCGACCTGCTCGGTCTATTTTCTGCAGGCGGTGGAAACCCACGGCGTGCTGCGCGGCTGCTGGCTGGGCCTTTGCCGTATCGGCCGCTGCCAGCCCTGGGGTGGACACGGGCATGATCCAGTGCCTGGGAAAAAGACGAACTCCGAATGACGAATTTTGCCAGACAATGTAGTCGCGGAGACGGGCGTCGCTCGCCATTGATGCGCTACGCCTCCCTGCGGGCTGCCTTCGGCAGTCTGCATTCGTCATTGTTTACAGGCCACGTCTCCGAACTGACTCTGAAGGCCCGCATTTTCAAAAATCCCTCTCTCACCCAAACCTAAATTTCATGGACCGCAAAAGTTGGATCGTCGTGACGCTATGCGTCCTCCTCATGGGAGTGAACTGGCACTACATGCAGGAAAACCAGAAGCTGGCGCAGGCCGAGGCGGCGCGCATCAAGCAGGAGCAAGACGCCAAAAAACTTGCTGAAGCACCCGCAGCGCCAACGACAGCGACGGCAGCGACACCCGCCACCAGCACCACACCCGCAGCGCCTGCGGCACCCGTCGTCGCCGAACTTCCGGAGGAAACCCACTCCATCAAAGTGGGCACCGTGACGTTTGATCTTACTTCCAAAGGCGGCGGCATCGCCCGTGCAGCCCTCGCGGGCACGGATCAGGTGATCCTGAATAAAAATGGCGTCGAAGCCATCGGCGCCCTGCGTCGTGAAGCAGCCGGGCTGGATGCATTGGCCTACAAGCTCACAGCCAAGACCGACACCAGCGCCACCTTTGAAGCCACGACCACCGAAGGTATCGTGGTGACCAAGGCCTACTCCCTGACCGAAGGCCCCGAAGGAGACGAGCATCTCATCGATCTCAAGATCACCCTCAAGAACACCGGCACCGCGCAGCATCGCTCCGAGGAATACTACCTCTACGCCGGTGCCGCGACCGCCCTGAAGCATGACGAAGCACGCTATGACGGCTTCTTCTGGAACAATGCCGGGGATGCCGACTACAACCTGTCAAAATACTACGGCAAGGGCTTCTTCAGCGAAGCTCCGACAGAATACCGCCACTCCTACAATGCGCTGCGCTACGTCGGCGTGATGACCCGCTTTTACACCCACATCATCACCCGCATGGCGGAGAAGGATGCACCAGCCAAGTTCTGGTCCGGACGCCGCAAACTCGCGCAGCCGATCGATGCCGCAAGCGCGGGCAAGGCAGACATCGAAGACTTCGCTTACGACGCTTCAATGGGCCTGCCGGTGGTGGATCTCGCCCCCGGCGCTTCCGTCACGGAAAATTATCAAATCTACCTCGGTCCAAAGGAATACGACCGCCTCAGCCGCATCGGCCACCAGCGCAGCTATGCGATGTTTTACGGCTACTTCAAGATCGTCAGCATCGCCCTCTCCAAGGTCATGCGTTGGATGCACAACATCAGCGGCAGCTGGGGTCTCGCAGTCATTTTGCTGACGATTTTCGTGCGTCTCTGCCTCTGGCCGATTCATGCGAAGTCCACCATGACCATGAAGCGCATGGGGCTGATGGGCCCGCTGATGAAGGAGCTTCAGGTGAAGTACAAGGACAACCCGCAGCAGCAGCAGATGGAGACGATGAAGCTCTACAAAGAGTACGGCGTCAATCCTCTCGGCGGCTGTCTGCCACTGTTCCTCCAGTTCCCCATTTTCATCGGTCTCTACAGCGTGCTGGAAGTCGCGGCGGAGCTTCGCGGCCAGTCTTTCTGGTGGGTTCGGGATCTGGCAGCCGCAGACACTCAGGGAGTGTTCATGGGCTTCAACATCAATCCACTGCCCATCATCATGGGCCTGACCATGGTGGCACAGATGAAGCTCACCCCTCAGCCTGCGACGGTGGACAAGACGCAGCAGCGCATTTTCATGCTGATGCCGCTGTTCTTCCTGTGGATCAGTTATGACTTCGCCGCCGCCCTCGCCTTGTACTGGTCCACCCAGAACATTTTCAGCGTCTTCCAGACCCGTATCATGAAACTTTACATGCCTGAGCCCAAGCTGGAGAAGGTCGCGCAGAAGCCGGCCGCCGCCAAAGCCGCACCGGCCCAGAGCGCCTTTTTTAATGCGGGCGGACCGGCCAAAAAAGAGAAAAAAGGCCCGAAACCTCCACGCCTGGGAGGCTAGGAGGACGTACTTTCCTGCGATCAAGGCCGGGAGAATGCTGGCAGAATGACGAATGAGTAAATCCTAATGACGAAATAAAGGCATGAAGAAACTCAAAACGCCGTGTGAACTTGCGCGCCTAAAACTCCGTCGGCCCGGCAGCTGCGCCCCCCCACAAACGGCAAACTTCGTCATTCGGGCCTCGTCATTCCCTAGACATTCGGATTGACTCATTCGTCATTTTTGACCAGTGCCGTTAAATCATCGCTTCCTCAGCAGCTCCAATGACTCCCCTCGAACACTCACGCCACATTCTCGACACGATGCTCGGCTATCTGGGCTTCGTGGTCCAGATCGAGGAGGACAACGGCCCGGACGGACCCACGCTGCAGGTGCTCACGGACGATTCGGACGCACTCATCGGCCGCCGGGGCGAAACCCTCGAAGACATCCAGTATCTGGTGAACCGCGTCCTCCAGCGCCACCTCAAGGATGCCCCGCGCGTCCGCGTGGACGTGGAATTCTACCGCTCCATGCGCGAGGACAAGATGGTGGCCCGCGCCAAGGAGCTCGGCGACCGCGTACGCGCCACCGGCCAGAATGCCGATCTGCCGCCGATGAATAGCTACTACCGCCGCCTCATCCACAACGTCTTCGTCAACGACCCCGAGGTCACGAGCGTGAGCCAGGACGGCAATGGCCGCTTCAAACGCATCGTACTCCAGCGCCGCTCCAGCTAGGCCATCACCCCTTCGTCCCTAGTTGCACGGAGGAAAATGAGCTTCGTTCTTTACTCGCGCTATGGTTTTGAGTTATTTCTCGTAACCCGCGCAAATTGCCGCGCGTCTGCAACCCCCCCTTCATCCAACCCCGCATACCCATGAAATTGAGCCGTTACCAGTCCGTCGTCTTTGCCCTTGCCAGCAGCGTCGGATTTTTGCACGCCGACATCGTGACCCTCAAAGATGGCAAAAAGCTGGAAGGCAACATTCTCTCCGAGACGCCCACGTCGATCCGCATGCGGTATCACCTGACGCCGAAGATCATGGATGAAAAGGACATCCCGCGCAGCGAGATCGCCGAAGGGGGCATCCTCAAGCAAAAGCCGGAAGAAGTCGAGATCATCGAAATTCGGAAGGCCTTTCCCACCCCGGACCTGCTGTCGGCGGAGAAGTACGAGCAGCTCATTCAGGACCGGTTGCGTCCCTTCGTGAATCGCTACCCCGGCACCAAGGAAGCGGCTGAAATCGAGCAGAAGATCAAAGAAATGCAGGAGGAAAAGGAAAAGGTCGTGGCCGGCGGCGTGAAGCTCGAAGGCAAATGGCTCACCCGTGAAGAGGCCAAGGCGGAAAGTCTCAACATCAAGGCTTTCTCGATCCGTGCGGCGATGCTGGAGAAAATTGAGGCCAAGGACTTCTCCGGTGCGCTCAAGGAATTTGACAAACTCAACGACCCGAAGAGCGGCAGCACCGCCTCCGTTTATTATCCCAAGGCCGTCGCGGAGATTCTCGCCGTTCTGACAACGTACGACAAGCAGCTCGCGCAGATGATGCAGGAGCAGCCCGCCTTGCAGAGGATCCGTGAGGACGGCCTCAAAAAGCTCATCGAGCCCGATCTGACTCGGGTGAATGACGCCATCAAACGCGAAAAGGAGACTTGGAAGACCAACTACGACCAGGAGCGCAAGTCCAGCAAATGGTTCACCCCCTACAAGTACGATCTGGAGAGCTTGAAGGCGCTCAGCAAGGCCGTCTCCGAAGAAAAGGATAGTCTGAGCGCTCTCGACCTTGGCGTCATCACCAAAGTCAACGATGCCATCCAGCGCATGCTTCGCGCGGATGCCAAGGCCGGCAAGGACAAGGCCGAACTCGCCAAAATGGGTGAGGCCATCATGGAAGGTGAAGCGGAGGCAGGAAATGCCGATGACAAAAGCAAGGAATTCTATCGCGGCGTCTTTACCACCTACCGCGCACGCCATGCCTACTTTGCCCAGCAGGTGAACGCACCCCAGGGACAGACACAGCCCGCCGCCGCCGGTGCCGCCGGCGGCTCCTCAGCCATCGCTGGCACGGCCGAACCTGGCATGGATGACAAAGTGGCCGCAGCACTCGCAGCTGCCGCAGCAGCCAGTGGCACTCAAGCCCCTGCTGGCGTCGCTCCGGGAGCCATGCCTCCTGGAGGCCAGCCCCAGCAGCCCGGTTATCCGCAGCAGCAGCAGCCCGGCTATCCGCAGCAGCAGCAGCCCGGTTATCCGCAGCAGCAGCAGCCCGGCTATCCGCAGCAGCAGCAGCCCGGCTATCCGCAGCAGCAGCAGCCCGGCTATCCGCAGCAGCAGCAGCCCGGCTATCCGCAGCAGC
>JAIPJY010000044.1 GCA_021733925.1 Prosthecobacter sp.
CGAGGCTCGGCATCCCTTCGCTATGATACGGAAGGCCGTTGGCCTTCAAGACAGGAGAGCGGCTCCGCAGGTGAAATGATCCCAGTTAGAGCAGCTGATTCGATCCGGGGACAGACCTGTTTTCAATTGATCGTGGTATCAACCCGCAGCAATGTCTGGCCAGAGAAGTTTCTTTGTAAATTAGCTGGAGGTGGGATAAAAGGGTAAAATGAAACTTGGAGGTCTGAACTGCCCGCAGGTTTGGAGTATTAAGCTGGTCTGCGCGCAGGTTTAATAGGATATTGGAAGTTGCTCATGAACAAATTCATCCAGATCCGCATGATTCCGGCCGCATTTCTGGGGGCGCTGCTGTGTGCTACAGGGTTGTTATGGCCGGAGTCTGAATACAAGAGGCCTCTGACGGTGGCGGTGAACATCTGGCCCGGTTCAGAGCGTCTGGTGATGGCTTGTGATGCAAGCAATACCAAAGATCTGCGGATCAACTTGGTTGAAATGTCGTGGTCAACAGCGGTCCTGGCGGCTTTTCGCAAACATGTGGTGGATGCTGCGGTGGTGACCTTGGACGAACTGATCCGCCTGGAAGCTGACGGGGCAAAGCCGCGCGCCATATTGATCCTTGGAATCTCCAGGGGATCAGATGCAATCATGGGGCACACTGGCCACCGGTGGCTCTGGAATGGCTATCGCCAGCCCAAGGGATCGGGTCCAACCATGGAACATGCCCTCCCGCTATCGATGCAGAGCCTTCGCGGCAAACACATCGGTGTTGAACTCAGATCTTCGAGTGAGTATTTGCTGAGACATGCGCTGGCGGCAAACGGCATGTCGTTTCAGGATGTGGAGGTGGTCCCGATAAATCTGGCGGAAACGGAAACCGCCTTCAAGGAAAGGGGGATTGACGCAGTGGTCACAGCAGACCCCTGGTGCACTCGGCTGCAGGACAAAGGCGCCACGGTGATTTATGATTCGGGCAAGATGGATCTGGAATTCAGCCGTGTGCTGGTGGTGAGGGAGGAGGTGCTGCGGGCCTACCCGCGCGAACTTCGTTCCCTCGTTTCCGCTTGTCTGGAAATGAGCCCCCAGGCGGGTTCGCCTGTCATCGAAAACGGCATGGACGCAACCTTGCGCCGGGAAGGCTTCACCCCGGAGCAGTGGCAGAAGGCCCTGCAAAAAATGCGACTGCCTGACGCTGCGGAGAACAGGCGGTTGTTTGAACAACAAGCGGGCGGGCTGGAGGAGTGCCTGAAAAAAATGAGCGCGGAAATGCTGCAGATGGGCTTGCTGCAGCAGGAGGTCGAGGTGCGCGGCCTGTTCATCTCGGAGTTCTTGGAGGAGTTGCCGTGAAGCGTTTTTTCACCCTGCAGTTTCGAGTGTCAGCGATCGTGATGGTCTTTGGCCTGCTGATGATCATACTGAACATCTCGCGGCAGTATCATCATGATGTGAACAAGCGGTTTCAAGAAATGCGCTTGCAGGCTTATGAGGAGGGCACTCGGTTGTCGAGTTTTGCACAGCACTTCCTCAGACGGCATCTCTCTCAGTCGGCCGACCTGGCGATCAGTTATGCCTCAGTGAATCCGGATCTTCGTCTGGGTGTGATTTCGGACGGGAATGACATCATTTGCAATGCCACAAGGAAACAGTGGCGGGGCGTGTCCATTTGGGACTGTCCGCTGTCGATCAGCCTCAATCTGGTGCGGAAGGCGCAGGAGTCCAGTGAAGGGATGCTGAATGAAGATCTGGCCAAAGGGCGACTGACGGCAATCTTTCCATTTATTGATGTCAGTGCGGCGTCGAGAAAGGGATTGGTGGTGCTGGAGTATGACCTGAACTGGTTCATCGCCGCCGCCGTGAGCCATGCCCTGTACGAATCCATGGCGCAGGCCTGCGTGTTGTTTGGGAGCTGCCTGCTGCTTTGGACGCTGCTGCAATTGTTAATCACTGAACGCGTGGTGGCGATCGTGGAGCAGGTGCGGCGTATCGGGCCGCACGAAGTGGTGCCTGAATCCATCGGGGGTGGAGATGAACTGGAGACCATTTCCAAGAGCATCGCAGACGCTGCACACCGCCTGCAGGAATCGGAATGGCGCTTCAGCCAGATCGCCTCGAACATGCGGGATATTTTCTGGGTGGCCCCCCCGGATCCCAAGGAGCATATTTACGTCAACAAGGCCTATGAGGACATGTTTGGCCGGCCTGCTGAGGCCCTGACTGTGCGACGGTGGGACTGGCTGCGCACCGTGTTGCGCCAGGACCGTGAGGCTGCTTTAAAAATGCTGCGCGCATTGCGCAGCGCCCCTGTCGAAGAGGAAATCGAAATACGTGTTCATATCAAGGGCAGGATTGAATGGCTGCGCTGCCGCGGCTTTTCGACCGAGCGTACTCCCAATGAGGCAGGCATGCTCCAGGTGGCAGGCATGGCCAGCATCATCACCGCAGAGAAGGAGATGGAGAAGATGCAGATCGAGGCGGCGGAAAATGAGCGAAGGCGCATCGGTCAGGATTTGCACGATGATGTGTGCCAGCGCCTGGCCGCCGCCCAGTTGAAAAGCGGCGTGCTTGGCGGCAGTCTGAAACGCGATGGGCATCCCCAGTCCGTGCTGGCGATGGATGTGGCGCGTGAACTGGCTGAGGCTTCCGATCTCGCGCGCAGCTTTGCGCGTGGTCTGGCACCCGTGGCCGTGGGGCCGCAGGAGCTGCCGGATGCACTGGATGATTTGTGCAAGTTTCTTGAGCGTGCTTTTAGCATCAGTTGCCGTGTTGCGTGCGAAGACTTCTCAGGGGTGCTGAAAACCGAGGAGGCGGCGATGATTTTCCGCATTACGCAGGAGCTGGCCACCAATGCCGCCAAGCATGGTCGGGCAACCTGGATCGCCATCAGTCTGATTCGGGATCGGAATCTTCTGCGCCTCGAAGTGGCCAACGACGGGGTCAGTTTTCAACCGTCTCCGGGGACCAAGGGGAAAGGCATGGGATTGTTCATGCTGCGCCAACGTGCCGATGCCCTGGGTGCCGTGCTGTCATTTCAGCCGCGTGATGTGGCGGGAGGCGGGACTCTCGCGGTCTGTGAAATGCCACTTGCATGTCGATGAGTTCTCGGGTTTCAAAACTATATGAGCACAATCACCAACAAACCATCCAACGAAACGCCAATTCCGCGTAAGCGAGTGGCCTTGCTCGATGACCATACCATGATGCGCGGCGGCGTTAAGGTATTCATCGACAGCCTGCCGGATTTCGAATGCTGCTGGGAGGCAGCGGACTGCAAAACCGCGCTCGAAAAAGTGGAGTCGGACATGCCGGACATCCTGCTGGTGGACATCACCCTGCCGGACCGCAACGGGCTGGAGTTCATCAAGGATGTGCATTCAGTGCACCCAGATTTGGTGATGATGGTCATTTCGATGCATGACGAGGCCTACTATGCCCATCGCGCCCTCAAGGCCGGCGCCAAAGGCTACATGATGAAAAACATGGGCTATGATCTTTACGAAGCCGCCCTGCGCAAAGTGGCCTCAGGTGGCAGCTGGCTGAGCGATGTGGTCTCTGAGCAGATTCTCAAGGCGTACACCAGCGGCACCAAGCCCCGCATGGAGGGCGGGCTGGACGCATTGACGGACCGCGAGTTCGAGATTTTCCAGATGATGGGAGATGGCCGCGGCACGCATGAGATTGCCGAATCGTTGCGCATCAGCCCCAAAACAGTGGACGTGCACCGCATGAACATCCGCACTAAAATGAAGCTTGAGGATGGTGCTGCGGTCACGCGTTTTGCGATTCGCTGGGTGGAGTCGCGCAAGCTTGGTCAGGCCTAGGCGCGGCTATTTTTTGTGACGAAAGCCAACGATGCGTGCCTTGCCGGGCTCGACTTCGTAGAGCTTGGCAAGATCCTGAAGCCGCATCAGCAGCCATGGGGTCAGCAGGTTGGAGCCGTTCTTGGTAAACAGGAGGTCGTCTGCCAGATAAGTGGCCGAATGCACGGCCCGACCATCTGGGGTGATAAACATAAGCACGTCACCGTAGCGATAGGGAGGCTCCACCTTGTCGAAATCCTGCTTCACCAGGCTGGTGGCGAGCCGGGTGTCCAGCAGGAAAGGCTGGGGGGTGAGATTGAAAAAGTTCAGGCTGGTCCAATGGCAGTCGGGCAGTCGCCCTTCAGTCGTGTAGCTGATGTCGGGATAGGTGTAGAGCAGCTTTCGTGGCAGCGGCGGCACCAGGTGGAGCATGTCGAGATGCGAGAGGCCCTTGGTATGAACAATGGCCTGCATCAGCGGCTCCAGCTCTTTTTGGCGCAGGCCAAGACCGGTGGACCAGTAGTTCAGGAGATCGGGGATGGAATCTTCCTTCGACAGCTCCAGCTGGGCCATCAGCGTGCGTACACGTGTCAGTTTGCGCATGATGAAACGTGCATCAGCAACGTTTTCAGCCTGGCTGAGCAGCAAGGGTATGTCTGCGAACACCAGCGCGTTGCCCGCCTTGTAAGACAGGCTTGAAATCTTGCTGACGATTGAGTCTGAAAGTCCGGACTCCCGGGCCCATTCCTCCACCGAATCCGTCAAAAAGAACACGGGTGAGTACTGATACACGTTGGCTGGAATGCGTGCTAGCTCCGTGTATATAATCGCCCTGTTTTCCGGGGTCAGGCTTTCCAAGTCGGCGGTGGAGGGAAAGACATAGGCATACTGGGTGTCTTTGACCACACGTCGTGGAGACAGAATCTGATCGAGTCTTTCCTGCGGCATTCCGGCGCTCTTGAGCAGGGTTTCGGCGCGGTCGAACTCAGTGAGGCTGAACACCCATTTCGTGGTCGTGTTTGGCAGTGGAAACTTCTCCACCACATAGTCCGGTGCTTCCAGATAGAAGTAATAGTAGCTGACCCGTCCCCATGGCCCGCTGGCACAGGTGAAAAGTTCATTTTGATGCAGAGCAGGGGCATCCTCCGCACCAGCCCGCACGCTGGCGAAGCTCACCAACAGCAGAATGACAGCAGGAATCCAAGCGATGAAATGAACGGGGTAGGCGTGATGTTTATTCCGGCTGGGAAGGATGACAAAACTTAGCGAAGAAAATGGATGCATGCGGGGGCTGGTGCGGAGGATGTATTTGATGATTGAAGCCCGAATGTCATTGGCTGACCAACGGAAAAGCTCACTTCCCAACGTCAGGGAACGTTCAATTATTGTCTGAATCACAACGCGAAAAGTCGGTTTTAAGGTCAAAAACGCCCGGTTTCAGCCAACTAAGCAATACCTTCACTTATAGTCACGGTGAAAGTGTAAATCGAGGCACGACCAAACTGCATTGATGTCCAAGCCGCGATCCCAATAGGCAGAAATAATCATTCAGTCAGAATGAGTGGCAAATATCGGAGCTGTGCCCGGCAGCCCTGTCCAACCTCGTCCCCACTCATGAAAGCTATGCTAACACAAAATAACCGTTCCCACGGCATTTATTTCCGCTCCGACGCTGGAGTGCAGACACCCCGGGTTGGGCGCTCTCTGATGGCGTTGGTGGTCGGATTTTTGGTGCTGTCGGTAGTTTCGAATGCTGGTGCTCAGGAGAGCTTAAACGGCATCTGGAATCTTACCAACGCCAACGGCAATTGGAGCGCCACGGCCAACTGGAACGGCCTTGACAGCGGCACCAACTACGTGAGCGGCGTGGATGCCTTTGCGAACCTCGGCACCATCGACATCAATGCCAATCGTACGATCACGCTGGATGTGCCGGTGACGCTGGGTGATCTCACCATCGCCGACGCCTCTGGAGGTAACAGCTACACCATCTCGGGTGGCACGCTGACATTTGAATCCTCCAGCGGGTTTTCGACGCTCACCAAGAATGACGGCGGTGGCAACGACACCATCACCTCCGCCATCGTGCTCAACAATGAGCTCGACATCATCAACTACGACACCTCCAATGCTCAGGGGTTGCTCCTTACCGGTGTCATCTCCGGGGGCACTGCCGGTGCCGTGACCATCAAATTCAGTGATTACTCGCCGGCTGGTGCGAATGGCTCTTTGAACTTTTTGTATCTCAACAACGGGAGCAATACTTTCCAGGGGCAGCTGGTGATCGATTCCGGCCTGCTGCGTTATGAGTCGAACCCGCGCGCAGCCGGCGCACGGGGCGTTGGCAATGAGACCATTGCCACCGGTGAGGGCGGCATCGATTTGCGCGACCAGGATTTCAACTATCAGTCCGACGACACGGAAATTTTCATGATTGCCGGTCGTGGCCCCAATGGTCTTGGCGCCTTGCGCAACACGTCAGGCACAGCGTATCTTTCTCATCTTGTTGTCACCGGTGATGCGGTGCTGGATTCGCAGGGAACAATCGTGCTGGAGCGGCGCCTCAATACAGCGGGCGATGCCGGGATTGCGCCCATTCTGGATTTCGGCGGCAATGATTTGACCAAGATCGGTAACGCAGATTTCATCATCCGTGGGGTTGATGTGCTCAACGCGAATGGTGCATCGCTGACGATCAACGAAGGCGAAGTGCGATTCGAATCACGCGGACTGCTCAGCGGGACAGGCGCCTCAACCGGGATCAATCTGGACGGCCTGACGGTAAACCTCGCCTACAACCGGAATCCTTATGACAACTTTGACCTGGCCAACGGCAGCCGTACCACCTCGGATCTCTTTGGCGTCAACATCTTCCAGACCGCCACTCAGGGCAACGCGGTGATCGATGCGCGCTTCAGCGTCGGTTCCTACTGGGGTGCCAGTGTCACGAATACAGGTGCCTTGGCCGAGCAGACGAAGGAGACGCTGACCTTTGACAGCATGACCTTCAACTTCAACAACGGCGTGTTCCAGCGTGAGGGGAACGGGGAGGTGGGCCGCACGTTTGACCACATCTTCACGAATGTTACGATCAACCTCGTGGGCGGCGGCATTGGTCGGGATGCAGCGGGGAATGGCAACCTGTTCGACCTCAATGGCGGTTCCGGCAGTTACAACACCACCACCGGCACCTTCGACCACCCGGGGGTGACGGAATTTAACGGCGTTTTTGACAACACGACCGGTGGCAACGCCGGTACGGGCTTTACGGTCCGTGGTTCCCGCGAGCTGCGTGTCACGGGCAACAGCGTCAATTTCAATGGCGATATTCTCATCAAAGACCCGACCTACCGCTGGATCTCCAACACTTTTGACGTCCGGAATGGCGGTCAGGCGCCCTCGATCTATTCCAATATGTCGCTGGCGGGTGCCAATGGCAGCTTTAACCAGGCAAATTCGATCACAATCACTCGCTGGGGGTCGCTCGCGCTGCTGAACAATTCCGCCAATCTGGTGTATGCCAGTGCGAACAACAACGACCGCATCAATGACAGTGGATTCACCAATCTGCGCAACGGCTACCTGCTGCTGGAGACGGACACGACGGTGGCCAATTCTGAAAACTTCGGCAACGTGGTGTCGGACTTCGGCACCAATATGCTGGTTCTCGACACGCGTGCAGGCGGCCAGTTTGACGGCTCTTTCCAGACTTTTGTTCGCAACAACAACAGCGTGCTCAAGATTTATGACGCCAACCCGACGCACACCTGGGGCACGGGGGTGGGGGAAGACCGCATCGCGCTCAATAGTACCGCAGGGCTGGTCACGGTGGGTGCGGACGCACCCGGGACAGCAACCCAGAACATCGTGCCCGGTTTGTTTGGCGGCGTGATGCCCAATCTGACGATACCCACCTTTGCCACAAACACCCGGCCGCTTGAATCTGCCCAGGACAGCCTCATGTACAGCGGTTTCGGGGTGAGCTTGATGACCTATGACAGCAGTGGCTATCTGCGCCCCCTTGCCGCCAACGAGTATGACACAGGAATCAACCCGACTGCAGGCACGAACTGGCTGGTCAACAGCTACGTCGCCGGGATCACCGGGGTGGAAAACTATGGGGATGCCAACAATTACGCGTATCGCAATGTCACGGCTGATACTGCGATCAATTCACTCACCATCAGTTTTGATGACACGCTCTCTCAGGTAGTGGGGACATCCACGAAGGACTACATCATCATCGAACAGGGCAAGACGCTGACGATCAACTCGGGTGTGATCAATTTCTCGAGCTTCGTGCAGGCCACCAGCGCGAACATGGAAGGCGTGATCCGCGGTGGTTTCCTGGACATGAACGGCGGACCAACGCTGATCAATTCCTCGGCTGGCTGGTACGACACCGACCGTGACTCGCAGAACTGGTATGATTTCACGGTGGGCAACAGCTCCTTCATACGCTCGCACATCATCAACACCACGGAGCTGGCGAAAACCGGACGTGACACGCTGTATCTGGAAACTTGGAACACGATCACGGGAAACATTTACATCAGTGATCAGGGTTCCATGGTCGCGCGTCATCCGGGCGCGCTGGGTGCGGGCGGCGCTGGTCGTGAGGTGATCGTCGGGGGGAGTTCGGCGATGCTGCTGGAATACGGCACGAACATCAGCGGCATCAACCTGCGCGTGGCCAACACGTATCAGGGCTCTGCCACGGTGCTGCGCAATGAAGGCACCTCGCAGAGCACCTGGGGCGGGGACATCATCCTGGATGTCGCGGATGCGTCGGGCAGTTCTGATTTCCAGTACTACACCATCACGGCCCGCAACAACGGCACGCTGTCGCTGTACGGCAACATCTACTCGGATAACAACGCCAACTTCACCGACAGTGATGCGTATGCGGACCCTATCACCATCACCACCAGCATCGGTGAAACGTACACGCTCAATCTTTACGGCCAGGTCCGCGATGTGGCCACAGGGAATCTGGGCACCGACCCGGCGAACTCCTTGATCACCTCCATCTACCGCACCGGGGATTCCGACACCCGCCTGGATCCGAACCACTCGGTGCGCTTCCAGATGTCGGGCCATGATGAAGGCAATGTGAATGTGTTTCAGCAGCGGTAAGCGAAATCAGGTTTGAGCACAATTGACAGAGGTTTGAGCAATCCGCCACCTGGCCAGCATCCCCTTTGCACCCGCCCTGCAAGCCTCATGCAGGCCACCTGCCATCCGGGCAGCGTTCGGTTGCCAGCCACCATTTGAGGTGCGTACAGCCGCATCCAGGGTGCTTGCAGTGCCCCAGGCCCCCACGGGCCGCAGCATCCCAGCGCGGGCACTCAGCACAGGCCGCAGCTCTCTGCTGCCGCGTCGGCTCATCCACCACCGGCAGGCCAGCCGCAGCCCAGCGGGCAAAGGCCACCATTCCCCGGGCTGCGATCTCCACCGCCGTTGGCATCGCCACCCCGGCCAGCTCCGCAGCCAGCTCAGGCGCTGAAGTCCGCAGGCCATCGCTCACTGTGCAGCCTGGATGCACTCCATAGCGCGCTGTCCGGCCATCCCACACCGCCCACACGGTCTTCCCGTGCAGATGCCCGGGCTCAGGCAGCCACTCCCGGCGATACAGCAGGCCGATCTCTTCGTCTGCCACCTCCCGCACTCTCATGGCGTGTCCACCTCCACAGTCACAGTCGCTGTGATCTCCCCCAGGTTGGTGGTGGCCGATCTGTCAAAAGTGATGACCAGAGCATCCCCGCAGGCGAACGGCGCAGTCCCATCCGCTGTGCCGATCATTGGAGCTGTCAGGCACGTGGCGCTCTCATCCCCGCCCCCAGGGCTTGTCAGGCTGATCACTGGTTCAGCCTGCGCACTGGCATAGGCCACCAGAGTCGCCGAGCCATACGCAAAGGTGTAGCCCGTGGCCACCCCCGTCACACGCAGCCTGCCGCAGCCAGACACCGTCAGGGTGAGCGTGCTGATAAATTCACTGTCACCCACCCCGCCCGCACATGTGCCATTCGCTCCGAAGGTACATGTATAGATCCCCGTGTCAGGGTCCCAAGATCCCGGCCCCACCAGGTTCGCACTGAGGTCGCTGAGTTTGAGGCAGGGGCCAAATTTCATATCGATCAAAGAAACACCATCACACTACCGTCGGCGCGGTCATCAGCACATAGGCCGTGTAGGTCACTCCCCCTTCACAAAATTCCTGCAGGCGAAACTTCGCCACCGCACTCGCGGGCAGGTCATCCAGATCAATCAGCACCTGCTTGCTCTCCGCACCCACGATCGAGATCACCTTCCCGCTGCAGTCCACCGTGATGGTCGTGGTGCCGTCGCTCCACACCTCCTTGCCGCTCACAGTCACACGCTCGATGCTGCCCATGCTGTCCACATCCTTTTGCTCCAGCACATTGTCAGCCTGCGTGATGCCAAAGCGGACCTGCGTGCTCGGGTGGTGGATGGCTCCATCCCCGCCTCCTCCGCTCGTGGTGTCATCCGCACGCGCTGCCAGATCCAGCGCAGGCTTCCAGCGCATCAGCCGCCGCATGATCTCCAGATAATCCTGCGGGGCCAGGTGCTCCGCAGGACCAAAGCTGATCACCGTCGTGCCCAGGTGGATCTGGTGAGTCACCGTCTGGATCTGCGCGTCCATTGCCGCCCAGGCCTCCTGCTCGGCACCCGTCACATTCAGCACCTGCCCAGGCTTGAAGGTCACCGCACAGTCGTCGTCAGTCAGTTGTATCGACCCCTGAAATTGCAGCACACTCTGTGCGGCCAGGATGGCCGCTGCCACACCCGCAGGCGGATTCTCGGGGTCGTAGGTGCCACCCTCCACGCGTTCAGCGACCACCGTGTTTTCATACAGATTCGTGCCAAGGTCGGTTGCGGCAAATTTCAGAATGATGCGCCTTTTCACCTTCCTCTTTCCCTTGGCCTCATCATCAGGATCATTCCAGATGGTGAGATTCAAAAACGCCCCCACTCGGATGTATCTCAAATGCGCGGTGTCCGACAGCCAGGCAGGAATGCTGCCCTCCACAATACGTTTGTCACAACCACTGACGTCATCAAGATCAGTGCCCGTGATGCCTTCATTTTCAGGTGCATCAGGATCAAGCCCGATTTTCGGTGTACCCGTATCAATAGTGATGTCATCTTTGGTTTTAACACCCAGCTCGGCATTCTTGAACCACCAATCTGTATCATCCTCAATGGTCGGCACCGTCTTGAGCCACTGCGTCTCCACCACCGCAGGCACCACACGCGGCGGCGAGGTCGGCGCATAGAGCTGCATTTCCACCTGGATGACTCCCGGGCCGGAGCTGTCCCCCGCAGAGTCAATGCTCGTCGCGGGCGTGCCGTCGGTCAGGAAGCGGTGATAGATGATCCTCACCCCCGAGACCAGCAGGTCCCGCCGCTCATGGATCTGCTGGCTGATCATCACCTGCTGGTCACCAAAGGCCACGCTCTGCGCCTCCGCAGCCGCCCGCTGGTAAAAGTCAAACGTCGGCGGGTCCGTCGCATAGTTCAGCACCGGGATCGCATCCGGGGCAAAGCCCAGCGCCGTGCGCATCGCAGTTTCAAAAGTGCCCTGCACATCCACCGGCTGTGGCAGCAGGCTGAAGGCATCGCCATGGCATGCCCCGAACTGCATCACCCCACCGGCATGATGCACGTCACATGCGGTGATGATGTCACTCAGCGTCTGCGCGATCGTGCTCCGCACCACACCGCTCCCCAGCCGCAGCCGCGCAAACACCGCATACAGGGTGCTCGGCGTTCCCGTGAGAAATCTCAGGCTCTGCTCACCGTCCGCCGTCGCGTGCACACTCAGGGTAAATTCACCACTGCCGAGCGCGCTGATCGTCGCATCCAGCGGGATGCCCGTCCCGGCCACCGTCATGCCCACCACCAGCCCCGTGGTGCTTCCCACCGTCACCGTCGCACTCCCGCTTGTCAGCGTGCCTGTGCGCGCCGCCGCGCTCTGCCCCTTGTCATAGATGGTCTGTGTCAGCGTCCCTTGAGTGAGGAACCACCACGCATCCACAAACTGGATCGTGATGCCCTCGCTGTTGCCTTCCCCTTCCCGCTCAGGCTCCAGCGCGATGCCCCGGAAAACAATGTCCTCATTGAGCCTCAGCACCACCTTGCCCTTGTAGGCAAACGGCGTGTCCGCGTCCATCATCCCTGGGAAGTGCAGTGTCAGAGTGCCCACCGCTTGATTCTGCAAAGACAGCGTCGCACTCTGGTCAGCACCCCATGCCTCCAGGGTCTGCGTTGTGCTGTCATATTCAAGGGTCCAGTCCATGGAGATCAAGTGGTATCGCGTGAAGAGAGCATCTGACTATGCTCATGTCGTTCCTACGGCCATTCCATTAATGTGACTCAGCAGCAAACCGCCAGTTGTGGGAGTGCCATTGGCTGATGGGATGATTATCAACGCGCCGATGATTGATGCAAAATTCAAGCTGCTACCGCCGAAATCTGCACTTTGAATGTAGGCACGAAAGGAGGTGAGGCTCCCAGGTGTTGCGGTCTCGCCACCGGCCAGCAAAGACGCGGAGCTGCCGATGTATATATCATCAACGGTGAGGCTCCCGCCACTGCCGGGGGAGCCGTCTGTCCCGCCATAAAGGCCGGTGTAGGCACCTCCGCCGTTGGTCACTAGTGAATAGAAAATATACAATCTTCCCGTCACCGATACTTGACCCCCTTGGCCCCCTGAGCCCCCATTTGAGGGATCGAAACCAGTGTCAAAGGCGGGTCCGCCTGCCCCACCACTCAAATAGCAATTGCCGAGAATCTCAATGTTTGAGCCGGAGAGAAAAGCTCCGGCTCCTCCCATGCCGCCATGTGGACTAAGCGCGTCCACACCACCGAGGCCCGCCTCTCCCGATGCGGTTACGTCCCCAGAGATTAGAACATTGTGCATCACAAGCGCGCCCGCGCTACCTCCGCCTGAGCCAGCGTAGGAGTATGTTATCGAGCCAATTGTGGCGGATTTAAATCCCACATCCCTAAGCGAAACAGCTCCGCCAGTGGTTGTGCTAATTGCTGTTATGGTTGTCTTGCCCCGGCCATGCCCGATGTAGGTCAGATCAATATCGCCTGATTTAGTGATACCCGCGAAGGTGCCCGCTCCGAGGTGCATCATACGAGCACCAGCTGTGTAAGCAGCCAACATGGTCAGGTAGGGCTTGCCAGGGTCGCCGACTGCCCCCGTGCCGTCATTGCCGGTCGATTCTACCCACGCTCTCAGCGGAAGAGAAATGGATGCTCCGCCTCCAGCAGGCGCAGCCCACGTTCCGTCAGCGCGCAGGAAATTTGTGGTGCCACCTCCGAGTTTGGGAAGCAGTCCATGCGCGCTCGTGGTCGCATCAAGCGTGGTGACATCTGTCGGCGCTGCCAGCTCGTCCAGCTTGATGGCATCCGCCCCGCCGCTCTTGTGTTGTGCCGCATGAGTGAGGGCCGCATACAGCAGGCCGAGTGCGGTCTTAATGTTGACCCACGTGAGTTTCTTCAGCCCCCAGCTCGCTTCGCTGTCAGCCAGCCCGAATTCATCCGCATCCGCAGGTGTCGTCTTGGCCGTGGCCGCATGGACGGCTGCTGCGCTGGCCGCGCCCAGAGTGCTCCCTTCCTGCTTGGCCGCGAGTGCGGCTGTCACCGTTGCTGCATAGTTCGCATCATCCCCTAGAGCTGCCGCCAGCTCGTTGAGTGTGTCCAGCGTGCCTGGCGCAGCAGCCACCAGCGCCGCAGCCGCAGCCGCCGCTGAGGCATCCGCATACGCTGTCGTCGCGATCTTCGTGCTGTTGTCACCCGGGATCTGGGTGGGCGCTGTCGGTGTCCCGGTCAAAGCAGGCGAGGCTGTCCGTGCCCACAAGCTGTCAAGCAGTGCCGTGAAAGAGGCGGCTGTCAGCTGCCTCACACTGCCTGCGATGTTCACAAACCAGTTCGTTGGCGTGGTCGTGGTCGTGGCCTGATCTTGGAGATTCTTGCTCATAAAAATGTGGGTTCAGTAAGTGAATTCTTCGCCGTCCTCGGCATCGGTGAAAATCTCGCCGTCTGTGCCATCGAGCACCAGCTCCTCAGCGGTGGGATTCACGGCCTCCAGAGGGAAGAAGAATATGTTCGTCACCCCCAGGCGCTGACTGCGTACCACGCCCTGGATCCAGGCCTGTGCATACGTGATGCGCACGCCCGCATGGTATTCAATCAGCACACCGCCTTTAGGGCACTGCACCGGGATCATGCGGCTCTGCATCAGCGCATCCTCCAGGGACTCGCACGGCGGGAAAGTCACCTTGTAGCTGAGGCTGAAGGATCGTTGTGCCCTCTCAGGAAATCCACGCGCCCACGCCCCGCGAAAAGGGGCGGACTCCTGTGCCTGCTGCTGCATGTCCAGCGTCTCTTCAGACACTACCTGCAGCGTCCTGTCATCGCCGTTCGCGATCTCAAAATCATCCAAGGTCACAGTCATGATCCAGATCCTCCACGCGAGTTCGCCAGCTGTGATTTCAGTGTTTTCAGGTCGTTGAGGATCTGTGAAAACAGCTTCTCCTGACCGGCAAATTTTTGTTTCAGTGTCGGGGCCAGTTCCTTGATCTCGGCCGCCACCGCTTCCAGCTCTTTTTCCGTGGCACCATCCTTGAGCTTCTCAGCAGCCTCCTTGAGGTCCTTGCCAGCCTCGCCAAGGTTCGTCCCCAGATTGCCCGCCTTGCCACCGATGTCCTGCGCTTCTTTCTTCTGTCGGTAGGCCGTGGATTTTTCCACCCCGTCATGGAGACGCGCCGCGTTCTCCATTTCCAGCTTCCGCTTTTCCTCCGGCGTGGCGTCATCCTTGAGCCGCAGCTTCGCCGCCTCGTTGCGCTTGGCGGCAGCTCCGGCGAAGAGCCCGCCCTTCTCCATTTCGGCGGCATCGTTCTCCAGCTTGCGGGCCTGCTCTTCTTTCTGCTTTTTGAGGTGCTCTTCATCGGCCTTTTGGTCAGCAGCATTCTTGTCCGCCACACGCTTGGCCTCGGCTGCATCAGCCTCTGCCTGCTGGGCCACCTGCCGTGCCTTGAGCACCACACCTTGCTTTTCCAGCGCGGCAAGCTCCAGCTTCAGTTCGATGATCTTCTTGTCCGCCTCCAGAGCTTCTTTACTGGCCGCAACCGCAGCATCCGCATTGTCGTTGAGCTGCCGCTCGGCTGCCGTGTACTTCGCCTCACTGACATGATCCACCGCCTTATCAGCGTCCTTATCACCACGCGCCTTGGCGGCCTGCTGAGCCGCTTCATTGGCATCCTTTTTCGCCCCTTCAAAGGTAACCCCTTTGCCCGTTGTGAGTTTTTCGCGGTCGCCATCCTTGGTGATGGCCAGTTCGTCGCGCTTCTTGTAGCTCTCCGAGATGGACTTTTCCAGGGCGTCAATCTTCGCCTGCTCAGCCTGGAACTCATCCAGCTGCTTCTTGCTCCTCATGGGGGTATCACGCCGCTGCTGCTGGCGTTCCAGCCGCTGGCGCATCTCATCTTCCTGCGCTTTGATCAGGCCCCCATTTTCGGCGCGCTCGCGCTCACGGCGCGCCTGATCACTCTGCTGACCGATGCCCCCGACGATCCCTTGATTGGCCGCGTTTAAATTCCTCGCCGTCTGCTGCGCGGCATCCTTGGACCCTTGGGCATCACCGATGCGTGCCTTGAGGCTGTTCTCACTGAGCTGCTGAGATTCAACCGCACGCTGCATGGCTTCCTTCTGGCCGCTTTGCGCGATGTCTGCTTTGCGCAGATCATAGTCAGCATTGATCTGCTTGCGCTCCTCGTCCGACTTCGCCCCCGCCAGTTTGTTCTGTCGCTCAATCTCCAGCTTCGCCTGAGCCGCCGCCTGTTCGGCCTTGGCCAGTTCGTTCTGATAGGCCAGTGCCTCGCTGATGTGGCCTTTCTGCGTGGCCCACAATTCCGTGGCCTCACGCAGGCCTGCGAGGTACTTGTCAAAGTCAGCCTGAAACATCCGGCTGGCCGCTTCACTCGCGGCATTGATCGCCGTGGTCAGCTCCTCAGTGCGTTGCTTGGCTTCCTCAGTCTGCTTGGCGGCTTCCTTGGCCCCGCCAAACTTTTCCCACAGGAAGCTCGCCGCTACTGCCGCCACACTGATGACCCCGGCAAGGCCAGATCCCAGACCCAGCATCAGCGCCAGCTGGGGAATGTTGTTCATGATTCCGCGCAGTCCATACTGCGCGTCATCCGCAAAATAAGCAAAGGCAAGCGCCGCATCTCCCACGCTGCCCTGATAGCCGCGCATGCCTGCAATATTGCGTGAAGTCTGCGCATCCACCTGCTTGAGCCGCTCCACATCCTCACGCGGATCATAGGCACCTTTGCCCATCACACCGCGCTCGATGCGCTGCTCCGTGCTCATCTGCCGCGCCTGCGCCACAGACTTCGCCATCTCACGCTCCTCTTGCAGCGCCGCGATGCGCCGCCTTGCGGCCAGCGCCTCTTGCTCCATGGCCAGCTGGTCTTCTTCGCGGCGGCGGCGTGTGAGGTTAATGGCATCCTCCGCATCCTGCTTTTCCCGCTGCTGCTCTGCCGCCCGTAGCTTGGCCTGCTCAATGCGTTTGCCTTCGACTTCTGCAGCGGCCTGCATCTCCGCCACCATCTTCCCTATCTCAGCATTGAATTTCTCAACGCTGCCTTCACCCGCTGTATTGAGCTTGGCAGTCAGAGCGTCGATGCCATCCACCGCCTGCTGGATGAACTCAGGGGATGCGCCCTGCTCTGAGAGAGCCGCCGCCACACTGGTTTTAAGGTCTGTGATCAGCCCGTCAAACTCAGACCGCATCTGCTGCACACCGGCGGTGTCAGCCGTGGCCTTGAGCTTCAGTTCAACATTGGCCGTGTCATTCCCCATGGCGGTAAGGTTCAGACCGCAGTCGCGGCAAGGGCGGATTCAAAAGCCTCCACATCATCAGGAGTCGGACTCATGCCGATGGCGCAGATGAATCCGTTGGCAGCGCCAATGAGCGCGGCCTTGTCATTCTTGGGATGATGCACCTTGCGTGTGCTGATCATGCGGCCTGCCAGATCAGCGATGTCCTCCACGCTCATGCCGCTGCGTTCAGCGCGTTGCAGCAGCCTGGCCCAGCGCTCCGCACCAAAGTGATTGCCCAGCGTTTGCAGGGCCTCTGCATTGCTTTTGCGCAGGGCTTCCAGCCTGGCTGTCACTTCATCCAGACTGCTCAGCTCGGAAGTCATGACACCCGCCCGAACAGGCAGGGTTCCAGGCGGCGCAATACCCCTGTCAGGTGCTGCGGCGGACACAGAAATGGAATCAGGTTTTTTAGCCATAAGAAGAGTGAAATCGTTGAATGAAAAACGCGGGTTCAGGCTACACAGGGGCCGCCACATCAATGTAGCCCGGCGCAATCTGCGCACCGGCGCTGTAGGATTGATTGGCGCGGAACACGAGGCCGTCGATGAAGTCGGACGCAGGCCCAATCTTGAACTGCGCCTCCTTGCAGCTCGCGGCGCGCAGCTCCACCCAAAATCCGGTGTAGCTCACCGTCAGCAGCGCCGTGGGCAGGATGGAGCCCATCGCCTGGTTGTAACCGCAGGCCGTGGCGATCTGTGCGAACGTGAGACCGTAGGGCTTGAACTTCGCGGTCAGCTCCTGGCTTTCCAGCGTCCAGTCACGGATGAGCTGGTTCACGCGCACCTCTTGGGACTTCCACCCCAGGGTGATCTCGATCCCCTCAGATCCCTGCGCATCCGTGAACACGCTGCCATACGTGACCTTGGGGGCCAGTGTGAGGATCTTCGCAGGATCATAGCTGCTGAAGTCCGGGAACGTGCCACCTGTGGTGTAGGTGAAGAAGGCCCCGCTGTCACCAGGCTCCTTGTCACTCGCGCAGCAGGCCACAAAGGTGCTGGAGCCCAGCAGCGTCTTGCCCGGCACACTGGTCAGTGTGGGCCGCGTGGTAAAGCCGCCACGCGGAAAGTCCCACTGCCTGCCGCTTTGGGTGATGAGCCTCCACGCCACATCGGTGGTGCCCAGGATGCTCGCGCCCAGCTGGCCATTCAGCAGCGGAAAGAGCACAGGCAGGTATTCAAACTCACCCACAAACGTCGTGTCGATCTGCCAGAACAACGACTTGATGCGCTGCTCAGGCGTGGCGTGGATCGACGCCGGAACATCGAAGTACTCCGGCACCGCCTTGATCTGAAATTCCTTCTGTGACCAGAAGTAGGAGGGCGTCCCGAGCGGGTCGCGGATCAAAACGGCAGGTTCGCGAACGGCGATGGTGGAGAGGTCGAAGGACATGGCAGAGTGGTGTTAAGCACTCGCACCATGCGGCCCGTCAGAATCTCTTCACGTCGCGCATCTGGCGCGTTTGGCCGCGTTAAAAGCTCTGGCTCACCACATCGCTGGCCATCTTGTCCGCCGCATGGGCCGCCGCACGCAGCATGCCGCTGGGCTGCGCAAAGGGCGCGGTGTAAAGCACCGCCTCCGCGTTGCCCGGCCCGGGGTAGCTTTCATCGGTGGTGTACCAGATCTCACCGCTGCCGCTCAGGGTCACGTTGCCGCCGCCGCTGGTGATGACAGGCGGCTGGCATTTGTCATACGGCCTGGCATGGCTCGTCACCTTGAGCCGCACACGGTATTCGATGCGCTTCTCCATCACGGCCTCAGGCACCGGCGTGATGAGGCTCTTGTCTGCGATCAGCTGGCCGAAGGGCGCAAAGTTCATCTGCGGGATCATCTGCGCAATCAGGTAGGCCAGAGACTCCGCAGTGAAGCCCGTGCCATCCGCACCTTCATTGACTAGGATGTTCTCGATCACCCGCAGCTCAATCATGATATCTCCCTGCACGCCATACATCGCCGGGTTCACATTCGCCAGCATCGGCATGCCTACGATCACTGCCGTGCCCCGCTTACCGTTGCGCGCCTCCAGGCCTGCCAGCGTGTTGTTGATCTTCGTCTGGATCTGCGCGGCAGCGCCCGCATTGCGCGGCCTCACAGCGGTGATGCTCACCATGTTGATGACGGCGAGGGACAGCAGGCATTGCTCAATGTCGGACTGAAGGCGTTCAAGCGGGGAGGATAAAGCAGGCATGGTCGTGATGGGTTGGGTTCAGGAAAGAAAGCTCTTCAGCCAGTCGCGCACGCCCTCTTCAGCGGCGCTCTGCAGCAGCTCATCCGAAGGCAGCAGTGTGCGGTCCTGCTGCTGATGCACGGATTTGACGAGCCAGTAATAAATCGGCGGGCGCTGCGCAGCCTGCTGCGGCACACGCGTTTCTTTCGCGGCTTTGCTTTCGATGCCGTAGCCGCTCGCCCTGCGGTCAGAGACACGGCTTTGATCCGCCTTCACCAGCGCCAGCCTGCCGCCTTTAAAGAAGGCCAGGCGCAGATCATTGAAGGCCCCGGCGCGCTTGCCATAGGCCTCGGCCGTCGCGGCGATCGTCAGGTACTTCGCATTCACCGGCGTGATCGTGATGTCGCTGAACGCACGCGTGATGCCCGGAGAGGTGATGCCGACCACCGCCCCCTCGGCATCGCTGCGGCTCGTCACGCTTTCAGCCGCCCGCTCCAGATGCCCCGTGGGTGCGGCCCCCAGGCTGTCAGCCGTGGCATGCCTGGACTGTGCCAGAGAGGTCAGATAATCCCGCGTCAGGTTCTCAGCTCGTGTCGCGATGTCCTGGTGGATCTCCACCGGGTTGAGCAGCTCCGCCTCCAGCTGCGAGAGCATGCGCTGCGCATCTCCGCCGATGCTGATGTCCACGGCGAGCAGTCTCATGCCGCCGCCCTCCTTGCCCTTCGAAGCTCGGAGAGCGAAGAATGGGTTTCCAGCGCCGCTACAAGGGCCTTGCAACGCGTGCGCAGTGAGGTAGCATTCTTTACATCGTGGAACGTTTCGGACGTTTCAGGGGGGGACTCTCTCGCGGGAGGTGCATCCACCGCCACGATCCTTCGATTGCCAATGTGCATCGTGATGGGCACCAAAGATTTGGCCCGCACTTCCTCAACCAATGTGTGCCGTTTGCCGCCGCGCCTCCACGTGTACTCAATCGTGGGCAGACCATTGATGGAATTTTTGCTGAGCTTGATGTGAGTGGACGGGTCCGAGTGCAGCTGATGCAGCCGCATGATGACGGCGCGTGTCACAGGGTATTGGCCGCGCTGCTTCTCTTTGGTCTTGCTGCCATGCTGTTTGTGAATGTGGCGGATGGATGAATCATCCAGCGCATGGGTGTAACCAGCCACATCCAGCCCCGTGGCTGCACGGATTCTTTGAGCCTCGGCACTGTCCACTTTTTTGTACTGGATCGGATGGCCGATCTTGCCACGCATGCCGCCCTTGCGCGTATGCACCTTGTCATAGGCTTTGCCCGCCTGCTGCTTGCCCATGCGGCGCGTGATCCAGCCCAGCAGCGCACCCACATGCGTGCCGCTGTTCATGATGACGCCATGCAGCCACAGCCGGTTGCGTGCGGCATTGCGCGCCCGGTAAGCCTTGTCCGCCGCCGCAAGCTCTTGATCGAGCTGCCGTTTGAGCCTCACAGATCCATCTTCCTGCCGTGCCAGGTCGCGCTTCATCGCCTCGATCAAAGCCGGGTCAAGGCCCGCCGCGCTGGCCTTGCTCCGCACCGCTGGCACCGCAGCCGGCTCTTTTCCCGCCTGCGTATCCGGCTCGCTTTTCTGATCCGTGATGACGCCCAAAATCAGGCATTCATCCCGCGCCACTTCACGCACACCATACTTGGAACCAAAGGCAAAGGGCGCAAACGGATTGCCCAGCGTGTCCTTGTAGCCATCCGCGCCATCTCCGAGATTCTGCCACACGTCGGAAGTCTTGGGCGCGATCATGCGCGTGCCCTGGTCAAACAGCTCACCACCCGCAGCCACAAACCGCGCCTGCCAGTCATCACCAGGCACCGGCTCCAAAGCTCCGCCTTTGCGGCGTTTGAATCCACGCGGCGTGCGCACACGGCCAATGCGCACCAGCTCCCACGCAGGCCATTGGTACAGGCGGCGCTCTTCCATGCCTTTCGCGGCAAACGCTTGATTGGCCGCGATGCGGTAGTTCGTCGTGATCGTCAGCGTCATGCGCTTGTCACTGGCCAGATCCCGCAGCGTGCCTTTGCGCGCCGGTGGCACCGTGCCTGCCTTGTCCTGGGGAAAGCCGCCCGCCTCCGCATCGTAGCCCAGGGCGCGATACATGTCCGTGAGCTTCAGCTTGGCCGTGGCCAGGTTGTCCCTGCCCTCCAGCATGCCCGTCAGCCCATCATGCAGCGCTTGCAGCACACGCAGTTGTGTCATGCGTGCGGAGAACAGCGCCTGCCTTCGGATGCTCGCATCCAGCTCACGCAGCTGCTCCGTGTCCAGCTCCGTGGGCACCAGCCGCTTTTGCGCCAGCTCCCGGAGCGCGGCAAAAAATCGCAGTGGCTGAAGGATAAAGTTCATGGCTTGCAATCGCTAAGCACCGTCCTGCTGATCACAGCCAAACCGTTTGCGGCGTGCCTTGATCGTCGGGCCGGGCTGCGTGCTCTGCACGGTCGGCTCCTCGCTGTCATCGCTGATCTCCACCGGCATGCTGCAGTTCGCGATCGCGTCCAGCTCACGATCATCCTTGTCCCACTGCTTGCGCTCATCTTCCGTGAGCGCGTACTCCAGCCGGTCCTTGGCTGCACGCACCACCATGCGGCAGGCGATCTCTTTGAGCGACTCAGGAATCTTCGTGGCATCCGCATCCACGCGGTTGGTGCGGCAGGCCGCGACCTTGCGGCGGATGTGATTGCAGGCCGTGGTGATGTAGCCCGGCAGCGGATCAGCCTGCCCCTCAGCCAGCGCGGCGGTGCTGAGGGCAGACATCAGCGGTGCCAGCTTGGTGTCGTTAAGATCGTCAGAGGTGATAGATATCCAAGACATGAGGTTGAAAGGTTATTCGATTTCGATATCTCCAGGTCGCTTGAAATCGACAGTCACAAACCCGTAGCCCTTGCACTCTTCCAAGTGCTCATCACAGGCGTGGTAAGTTTGCTTTTCGGGCGTGATGTATCTTCCCGCTGCCAGCACAACTTCACCGTCGGACAAGCAGAGATCACAAAGGCAGACAGTTCGTTTCATAAGGGAAAATAAATTCAGGCTGATTTCTGACCGATCCGCCCGAGCCTGGCCCGCGTCTCACGGCCCATGCGTCCCAGGCACACGATCTGCGGAAACAGCACCGGCATGCGCCCTGCAAGCCCGATGCACAGCGCCTGCTGCAGCGCGATTCGGCGGAGGAGTTTCATTGTTTGGCAAACCAGGCATCCAGTTCACGGCGTGTCTTGCACGCCAGCAGTTCAGTCACGGTCGCACGAACATCCATGCGCAATTCCTTGAGCCATCGAGCCAGCCTCAACAGGGCGCTCTTTTGCGGTGGCCTGACTGCCGTACGGCGTCCACCTGGCCCAATGACATAACTGCCGCGCCAGTCGAGCACTGCGTTGCGGAGTTTGCCGAGTTTGAGATTCCTGCTCATGAGTTGATCCAAAAGGAAGGGCTTGGAAGGTGGCAGCCTCCAAGCCCGGTTGTGTTGCGCGCCCTGCCAGGTTGCCGCGCTTGTGGCCTTGAGGGCGATTCGATTAACCGATGGTGAAGAGCTTTCCAGCCTCGGTATTGGTGGCCTTGACGTCTGCACTCCAGTCAAGCTTGACGACTTCGCCGCGTCCATCCTGGCGCGGATACACGCCCGGAACCATCCAGCGATTGCGCGGGCGGAACGTCTTCATGAACGAAGGATCACGCCGCGTCGGGTTGGGATTGCGGGCAAACACCAGCAGTTTGGCTTTGAGGAGGAAGTCCAGGGCTGTCGTCTTGCCGCGTGCGGTCGTGTCCGCAGCGAGCCAGGAGATCTTGTGCTTCACGTTGCCCATCAGGAGCTTCATGATGTTGTCGAAGGTCGGGGCGATTTCATCCTTGCCAGGGAAATAGCCTTTTGTCTTCGCATTGGCAAAGAAGGCGCGCACGGCATCCGCAGACCACACCATGCCGACCTCGATCATGTCACTGCCACCTGCGGCGAGAATGACGGAAGCGACGGCCTCATTCAATTCTTTGACGGGATCATTGCTGTCACTGCTCCAGGTGCCACCGGAGGCCGCACCAGCGGACGAAACCGCCGTGTCGATGACCAGCTTCTCATGAGCCAGACCGCCAAGGAAAGCAGCGTCATCCGCCGCTTCTTTGAGGACATCCATGCCCTCGGCTTCTTCGATCTCGATGTTGTCGAGCGGCGTGTCCAGGGCGTTGGGTTTGCACTCGAAGCTTTGGGAGCTGCGGTCAAAGATCAGCTGTGTGGCCTGACCACCCAGACCACGCAGGGTGTCGGGGATCTTGAAGCGGCTTTCTTTGTCATAACTGGTGTATTTGCCCGTGTGCCTGGAGGTGTTGACCGTTGGGGCGATGAAGTCGGCAACCTGCGACGTGGCAGATTGCGCGGCTCCCTGTGCGTATTCTTTGATCAGCGGCTGACCGCTGAGGGTGGCGAGTGAGGTGCTCATAATGGCTTGTGTGGAGTTCGGGCATCAGCCCGTGATGAATGAATGAGTGAGGAGTTGAGGGTTGTTTATGCCGTGGCCTTCCAGCCTTGGGCGACCATGAAGGCGCGCATGTCCCGCACGTTGGCGAGGATGGCGTCGGCCTGTGCCTGGCTGAATCCGTAGGGCGTGGAGTTGGTGGCTGCAGTCGCTGCCGGTGTGGCGGCGCTGAACGTGCTGCCCACGTTGATCATGCGCGGATGCGGGCGGATGCGGACGAGCTGCTCGTCCACGAAGTCTTCAAGCGCGACCCCGGGAGAGTAGTAAGCCCCCTCCGTGGTGCCGAGTGCTTCCACCTTGCCTGCATTGACGCCGGAAGATGCGGCAGGGTCACAAAGCACCAGGGCGTTGCCTGCAGAGCCGGTGCCGTTGGCACGGATGCGGACTTCTTTCTCCCCGGCGATGGCGAGCACGTCGCAGTTGGAATCTTCCACGGCTTCGCGGACCAGGATGAACGGGCAGATGTCCGTCACAGCGGCTGGCACGACGACTTCGGGAATCGAACCGCCATCGGCGATTTTAACAAGACGGCCTTCAAGGCCGGTGAGATCGGCACCGGCATTGATCTTGCGCGGCCCGCCTGGGTGGGTGTCTGTCTGGGTGGTCATATCGAATGGATATTGAAGGGTGATGAGTTGATGGGTTACTTGACGAACTGCTGCGCGTACTCGCCCTCAGCCTGCGCGAAGCATTCTTGATGACGGCGGTTGGTGTTGGACTGCTTCAGCTCGTTGGTGCGGTTGCCGATCCATGCCGCCTTCTTGGCCTCGGCTTCCTTGGCGGTATCATCGCCCTGGTTGAGCTGCTCTCCCGTCTTCGGCAGCGGTGCGCCCTGGCGGTTGTGCAGCGGCTGGCGCGGCTCAGTGGTCGCAGGCTTGCTCTTGGCGAGGATGGCGAGCGCAGCGGGGCGCGTGGCCTTGTTGGTCAGAGACGGCGTGAGCAGCGTGCGCTGATCAGCGTCCGTGATGCCGTGTTCATCCAGATCACGGCTGGCGAGCATGTCTTGCAGCTCGGTGATGCGATTGGTGGTCGCGGTGTCGGTTGCGCCTTTGGAGCTGCACGCGGCGGAGATCTGGTCATCAGTCGCCTCCGGTGGCAAGCCCAAGGCCTTTAGCAGCATGGCTTTGTAGTCCATTGTTTTGGGTGTGTTGGTGTTTGGGTTTGCCGACTCCGAGCGGCGGTTCGTGAGGGGTTTCTGCCCCCTCAAATTCGGATCATTCGTCAGGGCGATCACTCCCAGCTGCGTGACGCGCATGCGCCCGTTGCCAAGATCCACCAGGCCATCACGCGGGAAGCAGGGGCTGGTGAACTGATAGACTTTGCCATTGACCAGCGGCAGGCCATGCGTGGTGAGATCAATGCGCACCCACAGGCCATCATCACGGATCTGCGTCTCTTTACCCCAGCCGCTGGCTTCAGTCGTATTTTGCACGTCCATGGATTTGTGATCCACATCCACCCGGCTGGCAGGCGTGCCGATGGGGTAGGTTCTCGCCATGTTTTCCACCGCCGCCTGGTCAATGACCTGGACGATGGTTTCCTTGCCATCCGCAGAGACCCAGGGATGTTCGCCAAACGGGCACACATGCGCCCAGCAGGAACGGCTGGCGTCAAAGGGAGTGCTGGCTTGATTGAGCAGGCAGAGGTCAGTTTTCAATGTTCAATGTTCCTTGTTGAATGTTCAATGTTCACACCGCCACGGCTTCGTTGGCGGCGGCAGCGCCGAGGATTTTCTGCCAGCTTGTCACGGTGGCGTCAGAGGCCCCGACTTCGGCGGCGAGCTTGGGCAGGTCTTCCATGAGCAGCTTCACACCGGCCTGCAGGTCCTCTTCACTCTGCGCATCCGTGAGCAGCTCCTGCAGGCGCTCTGCCACGGGCTTGAAGTCGGCCTGCATGCCTGAGAGCATTTCATCCAGGGACGCGGCCAGCATGTCCTCGGTGATGTCTTGCGGCTCACGCTCAGCATCACCGCCATCCGCAGTCGTCGCACGGTTCGGCAGCGGCGGCGGAATGCCCTTGCCCGGAGTCTGCACAGGAGACCGGGTCACCTTGTAGGACGTGCGTTCCTCGACCTGCGAAGGGTCCACATCAAAGCCCGCATCCTTGAGCCCGGCCACATCCTTGATGATCTCACCGGTGTCCACTTCCTCATTGGCCAGTATTTCAAAGTAAGCCAGGGCAGGCTGTCCCGGGAACTGCGCCGCCAGGATCTTCTTGTCAAACTGCGCCTGCAAAGCTGCCGTGATGCGCCGCGCCAGGGCACGCGCCACACGCATGAAGGTTTCCGAATGCGCACCGCCCGCCAGAGTCCCGCTGCCGCTCTCGGCCAGCATCGTGAGGGCACCGCTCGTGATCGCCATCACAATCTCTTTCTCCAGCGCCTCCTGGTAGCTGCGGAAAGGTGCCACGCCACGCGCCCCGGCATCCACCGTCTTGATGTCGCTGCCATACGGCAAAGCGCCGCGTGAATTGCTGATGACTTCCTCTGCCAGGTCCTGATAAGCCGTCTCCTGCCCCGCTGGTACATTCTGCGGCATCACGGCAAAGATGGAAGGCACGCCAAAGCTCTCAATGAAGCCGTCCTCATCCTTGCGGCCCATCTGGAGCCGCACAAACGCAATCAAGGCGATCTCATTGATCGGATCATCAATCTCACGCACGATGAACCGGGACATGTCCACCGGCTCCCCCTTGACGCTGCCACTGCGTGCCCCGCTGTTGTAGGCCCAGGCACCATTGAGGCCGTCGCGACACCAGTACCACTGCTGCACTGGGCGCAGCTCCACAATGCCGGGCTTGCCGTCCAGCCATGCGGGCACATTGCCCTCGATCATCTCCAGATGCGCAAATCCCCGAAACTCAGCCAGGCCCAGGAACTCAATGGCCTCGGTCAGATTGCTGATGGCATCATACGCGCTGCGCAGTGCCGTGGCCTGCGCTTCAGCCTGGGCCTGGGTGTAGCCCTTGGGCAGGCGCTTCTCTTCCACCGTCTTGATCTCCCAGTCCATCTCAGAGACGGCGGAGAGCAGCGACCGCTTGCCACCACGCAGCGTGGCATTGCGCTTTTCAATGAAGCGGTAGAGCCATTGCAGGTCGGCATACGCCCCGCGCTCTCCTTCCTCCAGATAGTTCACCGCCCGGGACATCGTCAGGCCGCGCAGCGGGTTGAACAGATCCCGCCATTTGTTGGCATTGCTGATCTGGATCGCCATCGTCAAAGACCGCACCTGCACCGTGACGGCATTGCGCAGCGCAGCGGCAGGGCGGGAGACGAGGCGGTTCCAGAGTTGTGGCAGCGGGTTCTTCAAAGCGGGGTCATTTCACCACAGCCCCGCCCCCCTTCACGTCGCGCATCTGGCACGTTTGGTGGCTGTTTTCAGCCCTCGCCAGATCCGGGCACCCCACCCCCAAAAACTGCCCCCGGCCCGTTTTCCGGCTCGTGAGTTCGGCTGTCAGGCCCTTTGCAACGCGTTTGCAACGCCTCAGTGGCCTTTGGAGCGGGCCAAGTGCTGCCGTGACACGACCCCACCCCCTTCAAACGCGTTAAAACCCGGTTTCTGCGCATTCCGGCTTTCCGCGCCCTCCGAAGCCTTGGGCGAAGGATGGGTCACCCCAAAACCTCCCGAACTCGGCGGGCGGCTGAGGCGATAGCTGACCGGGTGCGGCCAAAGGGCTTGGGGGGGGTGCATGGGCTCAGCTCATGCTTAGCCGCCTCACTGCTCAAGCCGCCTGCCCACGCGATGTCACAGTGAGAGGCAGGGTTAAAGTTGTTTGGGCCTTCACTATAGATCCAGCGACCGCCTTGGTAGAGCTTTCGCAGGGCAAAGAAATCCTGCGCAATGTCGCGGTGCTCGTTTTCCTTGTTGGACACCAGGTCATGCGTCTTGGGCCACTGCTTCTCCGCCACAGCCATCTGGTTCATGAGGGCAAAGCCCATGTCATGCTTGCTGCGGCTGAAGTTGATGGGGTGGAACTGCCCCGGAAAATTCTGCGCGAGGTTCCAGCAGATTTGACGGCCCAGACCCGTTTCATCACCACAAGCTGTGAGACTGGCCGTACGCTTCATGAACCAGCTCGCCGCCGTTTCAAGGAAATGCCAGTCATCGGTGCGGCATGTCAGGAGAGAGCGCAGCTTGAAGTTGGCACCGTTTTTCTCATCACAATAGAGGCAGGCAAGATCCCCCTGACCGGATGCCGCCACGTCAAAGCCCAGCGTATGCCGTGCCACACGTGCCCGATGCTCGGGATAGACGCTGTCGAGGAATGACTCGATGCGGCCCTCCCGTGCTGACTTGTCAAACTTGCTGAAGGGTTGAAACAAAGTCGGGATTTGTTCTGCCTCAAAATGCATGCGCTCGATGTCATAGAGCTGCGTGCATTGCTCAATGCTGGACCAGGGCACTGCCGACGAGCTGCTGCCGCGTGGGTTGCAGTTGTACGCCTGCTCATAGATTTCAGGCAGTCGTGCACGCGTCTTGCAGTCGGCGATGAAGGCTTCCCGCGTCCACTGCTTGTCTGTGCGCCGCTTGATCATGTCGAGGTAGCCATTTTCAATGGCATCCTCCATCGTGACTCGGTAGTAAGACCAACCGCCAAGGCCTTCCCGCGCCTCTTGGGCAAACTCATAGAACAACGTGTCTGTGCCGTTGTGAGCACTCCACACGCCGATGTCATAGCCCATTGTAATACGGCCTTGAGCTGTCTCCCACAGGGCATCCTGCTGCGGATGAAATGCAAACTCATCCAACCCAACATCTCCACCATGCACACGCATGGCCTGGGGATTGCTGCTAAAAGCCATGATTCGGCTGCCGTTGTCGAATTTGATGTAGCAGAATTTGACCTCATCTGTGAAGCCGGTTTCTTTCCCGCGTGAATCCATGCGCGGTACGTTCATGGTGTCCTCACCATGGCTGAGGATGCTTTTCGTGAGATCGTAAATCTCACAGAACTTCATGCAGGTCTGCACATACTCGGCGGCGCTCGGCTGGTCGCGTGTGGCAAAAAGATAGTCGCGGTCGGCATGATGCAGGCGCTTGCGCACATTCTTGAAGGCATCGGCATACGTCCAACCGATGCGCACGCTCTTCTCTGCCAGCCGCATGCGTGAGTCATCTTTGATCCATGCGAGTTGATAGGTCAGGAACTTCGCATCTGCGCGTTGGCTGTCGATGTTGATCGCTGGCAGGATGGCAGCCATAAAGTTAGAATTTAATCCCCATCGCCTCGTCAACCTCTTTGAGGATGCGGCTGCGCAGCTCGTCATTCATCGGCGCATCTTTGATGAGATTCTTGGCACGGTCATTGGCCTGCCGTGTGGCTTCAGCCTGATCCTCCAGAGCCTTCACCTTCCTCTCCGCCTGCTCCAGCTTTTGCTGTGCCTGGTCAAGACTGCGCTCCGCCTGTTTGATCTTCACCTCAGTCTGCTGAGCCGTGATGAGCTTGATCTCCTGATCCCGCAGTTTGAGAAGTTCCTTGGCGCTGATCTCAGATGAGGACGCAAGTTCAAAGGCTTTCTGCGCGACCACCTTGCGCTGGGCCGCGTCCATCTCTTCCGGCAGCAGGCCCTGGGTTTCGATGGCAAACCGCTTGGCGCGCTCAATCGTCCAGTTGGACCTCTCCGCATGGTAGAACCGATGCACCGCGCTCTTGGATGTCTCCACCTTCCACGTTTGCACCAGGGCAAGCCCGCCATCCAGGCCGCAGCGCTGATCCACCAGCGCGATGAGCAGCTCATCCCGCTGCTCGGCGGTGAGCTTGCTCCAGAGGCTGGCATTGTCGCGTGCGGTGCTCATGGCGTTATTTCTGCCGCAGCATCACGCGGCCTGATTCCGTGATGAACCAGCGCGCCTCATCATCGCCCATCTGACCAGGCGGCAGCTTGTCGATCGCATCCAGCGGGCTGTCGTCTTTGCCGCTGAGTTCATCCAGCGCGGCATTGAACTCCATGGTTCGGGGTTTGGGCTTGAGGCGGTCGCAGACATGATCCAGCAGAGTGCTTTGAGGCAGGGCATTTCCCCCGCAGTTCTCCAGCACTTCAAGAATGGCAAGGCAGATGGCTTTGTGTCGGTTCATGGCGGATTATTGGCTTAAAATATCAAGGCGGGTTTCGGCTGAGGCGATGCGCTCACGCATGTCTGTCAGGGCCTCGTTCATGGAGTCTTTGACGGTGGTCACCTCACGCATGACGACACCGACTTCCTTGCGCAGAGCCTCCTTGATGGAGGCCTCACGTTCGGCACCACTCAGGAGCAAGGTGGTGTTGTTGGTGTTGACCGTCTGGGTAAGTGAGGTCACAGCCGTGCTCAGCTTGTCCATGTCGGACTGGTCGGCATGCGTCACATGCTTTTTCACGCTCAACGGTTGCGCGATGCTGAACGGCTCTTCCTTCGTGCCGCTCCTCATCATCTTCTTGTGGGCCTGCGTCTCCACCCACTTGGCATAAATCGAATACAGCGCCCAGGCGGAGACCAGAAATTTCCAGAAGTCCATGGCTTCAGGCGTGGGGAGGGCGGCGAGCGGGATCATGATGAGAGCGCGGAAAGGATGAGATTCAGAGCCAGCGCCACTTGGCGTCTATCTTGAGCGGGGCTTGTTTGTTAATGAGGAGCAGACAAGCGGGATTGAGATCAATGCGGCCTTGGGCGCTGATGCGATCGCCTACTTGCGCGATGAACTGCCGGCCGTTTGCCACTACTTCCACCTTGCGCAGCCAGGCTGCATGCCTGCTGCCCCAGCGGGACAAGAGGAAGCGGTCGTGAATCGCCACATAGGGCGTGTGCTCCTGTGCCGTGATGACGCCGGATTCACCCACGCCGTTGTCGCCCACCGCGAAACATTTCAGGTCACTCTTGCCGGTGGCCTTGCATTTCTTGAAGGAGCGCAGATCCGCAGGATCAGCAAAGCTGGAGGCCTCGCAGACGATCCACTCGCCGCTGGCTTCGAATGCCAGGCCATTCAATGCACCCTGGGACTTTGGTCCCCACCGCCCATCCACCAGCACGCCCAATCCTTGCTGGATGCGTTTCTTGATGGCCGCGCTGGCCTTGAGCAGCGCAGCCTGGTCAGTTGGACTCCACGTACCATCAGCGGGCACCTTGAGCAGCGTTTGGATTTCAGTGATCGTGGTCATGGCGGCGCTGTCAATTGCGGACGTTGACGGTGCTCAAGGCGAAGGCCACACGGGTGCCATAGAGCGGGATGCGATCAGCGAGCTGCATGCAGCCCGGGCCTTCTTCGTACTGTAGTTCCGGCTTCAGCCGGTTCTGGCGGCGCTGCGTGTGAGACGCGGTGACAGTCACCGCTGGCTGCACGTTGATTGGATTCTTCGGCAACGTGAAGCGCCCACCCGTGAGCTGCTGGTACTTGGCCTGGGCGGCTTCGATGACGTCGGTAAACGCAGTGATCTGCGATCCGCGCAGAATCTCTTTCACAGGATCTGCATGGATGCCTTCCGCTTTGAGCGCCGCCACTTTGGCGGAGGCCTGAAGAATGATCTGCTCCAGCCCGACCTTCTGAGTGGTCTCAATGACCGCTTTGCCAAGCTGATCAGCAGTGGCCATGAGAGCGCGGCCAAAAGGGGAAGCGATCAGCGCCGAGCTTGTGGCACATGAACTCAGCGCCAGCACACACCCGCACAGCATGAGCACCTTCACCACCGTGACAGATCCAGCCAGGGCCAGCTTCTGATGCAGCCCCGCCTTGCTCAGCCCGGCGTTGATCACGGCCACGCCGAGCAGCTCCGGGTTGTTGGCATCCACCGCAAAATACGCACTCAGGGCCGTGATGCCCTGGGACACCAGGGAGCCCAGCGCCACGCGCAGCATCTGGCTGCCGCTGATGTCCTCCACCAGCTTGTCATCCAGGTGCAGCCATTTGGCGATCACGGACCAGACGACGGGGATGCCGACCACGGCGACTCCGACCACGATGCTTGTCGTGCTGTCTCCGGTGATGTGATGCGCAGCGAACCAACCGCCACACAGCGCAAGCAGATGGCGGACAATGAGTTGAATGATGGATGACATGGCGTGGGATGGATCTGGGTTGAAGTTTCCCGCCGCCATCACCTCCCCGGCCTGGTCGCTGCACCCCGGTCCTTCTTTCCCAAGGCAGACCGGCATGCAGCGTTTATAGACCATGTGAAGCACTGGCTAAGCGCACCGCCACCCTGACACCTGCCAACCCCTCTTCACGTCGCGCATCTGGCGCGTCTGGCCATCCAGCCAGGGCACAAAAAAGCCGCGCATCTCTGCGCGGCTTGGGGAAATAGCAATGAAGAGGTCTTATTGCATCCGCGATGCATAGACGGCGAAGAAGTTTTCCGCCTCAGCTTTAAATGCTTTAGCCGCAGTTTCCTCATGTGCCTGCCTGAAGGTGAAGGCCAATCCCCGCGCCCTTTTGATGAAAACCGGATTCTTCAGCTCAATCAACAACTTGTCCAAATCCTGGCAAGCCAAGTAGGTTGAAGCACTCGCGCCATAATGCCCCTCAGCAGCCACCTGTGCATGATAGTAAACGATCTTGTCATAGAACTTCCGCTCTGCGTCCCCGAATTCAGGTTTCATAAAAAACCATGTTCCAAGAATACCGATGAGCAGAGAAGCGATGCAAGTCAGTGCAATTTTCATGTTCCGAATCAGGTTTATTTTTTGATATGAGCAAGCTCGATTTTCATGCCTCAAACCTCACTTCATGAGTCCTCTGATCGTCATAAAACGCAAAGCCCAAGCCGTCAGCATCAAACCGCAGGAAGCGCAGAAACTTCAAAGGCCGTGTCCAGTGATGGAAGACATTACCCTCTAGGTCCGCGAAAACGAAAGTCACCTCGTCACCGCCACTAAAATCCTTCACGCAGAGTAGGCCACCGTCTGCCACCCAGCCCGCAACGATGCGGGCGCTTGGCTCCAGCCATGCGCGTAACTCTCCGCCGCATGAGACAGCAACACGGTATTGATCATTGCCACACTTGCCCCAGGCAATGTGCCAGCGCCTATCGGGAGAGTAGCGGCCATGACCATGGAACGGCACCCAGCGAATGACATGATCCGGTTCAAACTCCTCAGGTGGTCTTAAATCAACTCTGGGAGTCCCATGCTTCGCAGTGTAGGCAGCGTTAGCTGTTGCAAGCTCTCCCTCCCTAAGCCTCTTCATGCGCTCATCACCTGTACCATGAACGCATTCATAATCCGCAAGCTGCTTACGCAGCTCAGCGAGCAAGCCCGGCCGCTTTAGCTCCATTAGCGCATGCCGAGCGCGCCTATCCTCCTTCTGAACCGCCTGCAAGTCAGACAGTTCACTCAATGGCCTTGGTGTGAGAGTGATCATGACTTTTGCATCACAAGAGTTCACGCCGGAAAGACGAATGAACCGGATAGATCCAATGGAATTCCTTCAGCGAATATTCAACAGACGGATAAATCTGGTTGTACGGGATGAGCTTGATGCGTTCACTCTCCAACCGGGTAAATCTGCGTAGGACCACGCCGTCATTCTTTAGTTTTGCGACGACCAAGCATCCATTTCGCAACTCTTCGTCAGGATCAACGATCACAACATCATTAGGTTCACACTTCGGCTCCATGCTGTCCCCCTCGACAATGAGGCCGAATGCTCGCTTTCCCCTGCACAATGTTGGAATGCGCTCCTGCCAATGAGCCGGTAGCTCCTCGTAACTGGTGGCGGATCCAGCGTGCGCCCAAGAAACTACTGGAACTGTCCCGGCGAAAATTTCGTCAACGGGTCCAAGTATTCGGGCGTTGCTGAATGACTCGCGTTTAATTGAGTTCATCTGACCTTCGCCGGTCTCTAACCAATTTGCGTTTATCCCCAAACGCGAAGCGAGTTCATCAATATTTTTGCGTCTGGGCTTCGACCCTGAGCGCCATCGGTAAATGGAACTAAGAGCGATCCCGGCCTCTGCAGCGAGATCAGGCAACGCCTTTGACTTCTGCTCGCAAGCAGACTGCAAACGCGAAAATATTTCTTCGGAAACGCTAATATTCATTTGCGCAAATTCGCGTTCTCGCTTAAAACGCGAATACCAACGCAACAAAAGATGCCACAACATAAACAAACGCACAAACGCAAAGCTCGCGGAGACACTAAATTCCCCGGTATCTGCCGCCACGCCAAAGAGCTTGGAGTGAATCGCTGCACTCTCTATCGCGTCCTCACAGGTGAATGGGTGCTGCCTAAATTGGCTTTGCGTTATAACACGCTCATCAAAAATGAAGGGAGGGCCGCGTGATGACCTCTCTCACATGGTGTGAGCAACATGAGCTGGAGCGCTGGAGGCAGCACTACTTCACCGCCGCTTTCGCCGCCCAGGTCGATGACGCGTTCATGGCTGACAACTTTCAGCTGCCGCTCTGGCTGGCGACGAAATGGCGGACGGCAAACGAGACCCTCACGCCACGTGAGCAGCGTCACATCCTCCAAGGCTGCCGCAACTGGCGTCCACGCATCCTCACGGAGAACTGGCAGCCATACATCACCACCACCTCAAGAAAGGCCGCATAATATGAACACCCGCTACCCACCCGTGCCGCAGATCGTCGGCGAACGTCCTCAGTTCAAATACTCCGCCCCGTGGGCGGACTGCCGCATCATCCATGAGCATGACTGCATGGGCACACGCCTGCTCATCGTCGGAGATCCTGACTGCGGCGGTTATGAGTGGGTCATCCTCACCAGCGGCAAGGTGCAGTCTCATTCCAATGACGGCTACGGCATCAGTGAAGTGGCTCTGCGTGATGGCCTCATTGAAGCCTTCAAAGACTGCTTCACCGCCAAGCCCAATCCTGCCCACAAAGAGGCGCTGGAGAAAATGCATGAGCTGCTGACCGCCGCCTTGCAGCACGTTAAGCAGCAGGAGGCGGAGCTGCTCAAACCCCTCAGAGATCACTACACTGAGATGGCGAAGAAGATCCTGAAGGAAGAAGAGGAAAGGATTGCGCAAGCTCAGCCAGAAGAGGAGGAAGTTCCGCACGCCACCACTGATTCCACAGCGGATAAATCCGACGATCTTTGGGGAGGCCCACGGTCACAGCCCAGGCGAGGAAAGCACGCAGATACCAGCCATGCCGCCACGCCTGAGGAGGCCATAAACCCTCCAACACCCGCTCTTCCAGGAGATCCTGAATCGTCTGCTTCTGCCGCCCCGCCCGCTTGCCAATGCGATCAAGCACCTCATGACGCGGCCAGTTCTCTGAGCGCTCCCACGTCCACACACGCGGCGCATGGCCTCCCTGCGGACAATCCCTCAGCATGCGGTGAAGCAATGAATTCATCCGCCAAGCCTAGCGCCTCCGCAGCCGCTGGCAAGCAGACCGCAGAGGACTCCTGCGGGGACATCAACGGCGACGGCCTCTGCCATCTCCGCTGATCACCGCCCATACCGCCACACCGCCATGTCATCCACCCCCAGCCTTCACGCGACGCTCGAAGCGATCATCCGCTTTCCGCATGATCCTCTCTCTGCCGATGAAGCAGGGCTGGTGCTGATCCGCGATGGCGCAACGATCAGCGCCGCCTGCAAGAGCAGGCAGATCACCACCACCGCCGCCAACTTCCGGGGGCGCTGCAATCAGAAGAGCTACCGCATCACCAAGAGCAACCTCATCGCCTGGCTGTGGAAAAACGAGCAGGGAGACAAGGCCATCCTGCGCGCCGCCATGCTGGAACTCTGCCCCAGAATCCTGCGCGCCCTGGAGCCGCATGCCGCCCCCGTGAAGCGCCCCGGCAACGTGCTGGACTTCGAGCACCCCGACCTTTTCGCCGCCCCTGCTCAAAAGCAGACGGCCTGAACCCGCAAGACAACAACAGCAACAGCAGACCATGCACCCCACCCAGCACAGCACCATCCGCCGCCGCGCCTCCGCGCCGGTGGTCTCCCACACCATCGGCATCGAATGCACCCATGAGGACATCCTTGCCACCATCGCCCAGATCGCCGCACAGCAGAGCACCTGCTTTGTCATGATCGCCACCGTGGCCGTCTCCCTCGGCCTCACGGATGATGACCGCCCCTGGCTCCTCACCGCCCTGCATGAGCTGGACCTGCAAGGCCGCATCTGCCTCAATGCCCTGGAGAAGCCACAGAACCTCGTGATGTGCCAGTTGCACTGGTTCGTGCGCAACACCAGCGGCGTGCCCTGTCACGAAGTCTGCATCGCCCCGGACTCCCACCGCCTCAAGCCCCTGCTGCAGCATCATGCGCCCGCGCTGCCCGTCTATCCCCGCGCCCGCGAAGTCGTCACCTCCAATCCCGTCCTGCGCAGCCGCCGCATGAGCCAGCTGGTGGAGGAATCCGCCAGGACCCTCTTTGGCAAAGGCAGCAGACCGCAAACGCTGCTGCGCGTGCTCCACGTGGAACAGCCCGTAGCGCAACCGTCCCGGTTGCCCTCTTCAACCTCAACCCGGGAGGCCGCATAATCATGAGCACCTACATCCCATCCGTCCTCGAAACCGTCATTGGCATGATCGGCTTGATCGTCTGCATTTGCTTGCTGGCCCACCTCAAGAAGCCACGCCCTACCAGCTACGATGATCAGCTCCAGCGCCGCCATCGGCGCATCCGGGAGCAGCAGCTCGGGGAAGCCTACCGCGACGGCTACACCCTGCCGCAGATGCTCTACGCCATGGCCTCCTTGGGCGGTGCGCTGCTCTTCATCCCCGCCGCCTACTTCATCGTCATTGCTGTCATGGGTGCCTCAGAGCCCCGCTGGTAATGCACCACAACAACCACATCCCACCGCCCATCATGCAAACACAGCCCACACCCACCACCGATCCCCGCACCGAAGCCTCGCGCCTGGTCAACCTCTACGCGGCCAAGTCTGCCACGCTCAACGCCGCCACGGCGGACGTGCGCGCCGAACTCGCCGCACTCACCGCCTCGCTCAACAAGATCGAAGCACCGCACCGCGCTGAACTCGACAAGATCGAAGCCGAGGCCAAGGCCCTGGCCTTGCAGCACGGTGAAGAAATCTTTGGCGATAAAAAGAGCCTCACTGAAAACGGCTACTGCCTCGCCATCCGCCCCACCGATGTGGTGCAGTGTGAGGATGAAGACGCCACCCTGGCCGCGCTGATGCGGGAGTCCATCAAAGGAGCCACCGATGCCGACAAGATCGCCGCCAGCGCCTGCGTGCGCCTCAACCCGGAGCTGAACAAGCAGTACATCCTCAGCCAGTTCGATGCCGCGCCAGAGTGGTTTGCCCTGTTCAGTATCAGCGTGAACGAACGCCTCAGCGCCAGCCTCAAGCAGGCCCCCAAGCCACGCGCCAAAAAGGCCACCAAGCTCAAGACCACCGAAGCCACTCAAGAGGAGGCCGCAGCGTGAGAAAAGGAGGCACAGAAACCTGCCCAGTGTGCCGCAGCCGCATGTTCCCAGGTGACGTAGTATGCCTGCGCTGCCAGGACCGCGTGCGCGCCGTGATGACGCAGCTTCTGCGTGACTACGCCAACCCAGACTTCAAGGCCCACGACATCGTTGCCACCCGCGACCTCCAACGTGAACAGATCACCCTCTGCGCCATCCAACAACTGCCGAAGGTCGGCAGGCCACCGAAAGGAGTCCCCGCAGCATGAGCACCGAAGTCGACAAACTCCGCGCCGAGATCGCCACAGCAGACCAGCGCATCGCCGCTCTGGAAAAGCGCCCGGGCCTGACATCCACCGTCAAGCATCAGATCGCCAAGGCCAAAGACAGCGTACGGGACATGCGCATCCAGCTCGCAGGCATGGCAGACCTGCGTGACAACCCATGCCCCCACTGCGGCACCCTCAAGACACATTCATTCCTCGTGTGCATGCCCTGCTGGCGTGACGTGCCCTTCAAGCTCTGGGCCTTCTTCAAAGGTGCCCAGGGACTCCACCACAACGGCAAGGTCCCAGCCTCCTACCTCAAAGCCGCCCGGGATCAAATTTTCAGCCACCTCCAACAACACAGCACCGCCATTGTATGAGTGATTCAAATTCAGATTTAATCATGCTCTATGCCGGACCTCTTGACGGTCTGGTGATCGACGCATCAAAAACCACAGCCAGGAGCTTCATCCTGCCTGTCAAAGAGCAGCCAGACACGCTCTACCATGAAAGCAAAGAGTGGAGCGACCACTTCAAACGCCGCGTGGCCACGCATGAAAACTTCCCCGGCCTGCCACCTAAACGCGAACTCCAGGAGGCTTGAATATGAGCACCCCAAAGAAAGCACCCAAGAAGAAAGCAGCCGCCTTGCAGGTCATCAAAAGCGAAGACCAGGACGTGATCAAAGGCCAGCAGCTCACCGCGCAGTATGAGCGTGCCTCGGGTGCCATGCGTGAGATCATCATCTGTGGGGCCATGATGATGCAACTGCGTGAGGATCATCCCGAATTGGCTAAACGCGGAGGCGATAAGAAATCAAAGTCCACGGTGGACATTGATCCTGCAAAGGAGCCTCTGACGCTGCAAAAGTGGCTCGACAAATACGCCCCGAAGGTCAAGCGCACGACAGCAATCCGCTTCCTCAACGTCGCGGAATCCGTCTGCTCAGATTACGCCAAGATCGTCGGCCCCCAGGTCGCCAAACAGTTCAGCCTGCAGGCGCTCGTCACCACCCCGGCAGACAAGCTCCCCGCCAACGCCAAGGCCAAGCAGCTCACCCTCTTTGAATTTGTCAGCGGCACCAGCCAGCGCTCCTGGCTCGATCGCTTCGCCCCTGAATCCCCGCAGCAGCGCGGACGTGACAACCGCAACGCGGATGAAAAACCCCGGGCCAAGACAGCGACGGAACTCAAGCAGGATGCCGAGAACGAAATGAACGGCCTGCTCACCTCTCTCGATGCCTGGTTCCTCGCCGGACATCACACCCGCATTGAAGCGGATCTGCGCACCACCGCCGACGCCACCCTGGAAGAGGCGCGGAAGAAAATCAAAGCCGTGAAGTAATCCATGACACTCGCCCTCCAACAACCGGACAACGACGCCATCAGCGGCCTGCCACCCAAATGGCGCACTGAGTTCAACTCGCGCTTTCTGACCATGCAGCAGTTTGGCAACGGCCAGCTCACCAAGCTGGAGGCCATGGAGCGTATGCATGTCAGCCGTGCCACGTTTGACCGCCTGGTCACGAAGGTGAAAGAGATGGGCTGGGCCGGACTGGTGCCACAGTACAAAGGCGTGGGAGCACCCGCCGCCGATGGCCTGCCTGCTGAGTTCATCAGCTTCTGGAAAGTGCTGGTGGAAGGCAACCAGCGCAAGACCGCCCCGGCCTATCGCCTGCTCATCCGCCTCTGGCGCACACGCCAGCCCTTCGAGTTCCAGGAGGTGAAGTACAAGAGCATTCCTGGCTTTGAAGGCTGGCCAGGCTGGCCCAATATCCCCAGCGGCTGGGGCGGCAAAGGACGCAACCTGTACCGCCATCAGCCCAAGAAGCTCGCTCTCACCGCCCTGCGTCAGGGCCTTGGCCGCGCCCGGGATCTCTACGGCCCCAAATCCATCAGCACCCGCGTCGGACTCTGGCACATGAGCCACGTGCAGTTTGATGACGTGTGGCTGGATCTGAAAGCGCACCTCCTCGACAGCAAGAAGCTCGTCAGGCCGCAGCAGCTCGGCGCATTGGAGCTGCTCAGCGGTTCCCGCTTTGCCTACGGCATGAAGCCCCAGCTCTGGCGTGCCGATGGCACCCGCGAAAGCCTCAACGAAGGCGACATGCGCTTTCTCTTTGCCAGCGTGCTCCTGCAGCACGGCATCAGCGCACGCGGCACCACGTTCATTGTGGAGCACGGCACCGCCGCCATTCGCAGGGACGTGCGCGAGATCATGCAGCGTGCCTTTGGTGACCTGGTCAAGTTTGAGGACAGCGGCATGCTCGGAGATCTGCAGGCCATCACCGGCATGGGCGATGGTCGCGGAGGCAAAGGCAACCCCATGCACAAGGCCCACCTCGAAAGCCTGCACAATCTCATTCATAACGAGATGGCCTTTCTCCCCGGCCAGACCGGGCACGATCGCGATGCCCCCGAGTTCCTCGGCGTGATCGAGCGTCACGATGAAAAACTCCTCAGCCTCGCCAAGCGCCTGCCGCTCGATGTGATGAAGCTCTTCCGCTTCCGTACCTTTGAATGGCACACCCAGCTCGTGCCACTCGTCGCGGGCGTGCTCGACATGATCAACAAGCGGGACGATCACGACCTGGAAGGCTGGGCCGCGCTCGGCTTTCTCACCCGTCAATACCGCCTCATGCCTGAGAGCAATGAATGGGTCAATGAAGATCGCCTGCTGGCCCTGCCAGCTCCCACCCGCAACGCCTTCCTCGCCATGGCCGATGAAGATCAGCGCTGCTGGCAACCGCGCCGCCTCAGCCCGCATGATGTCTTCACTCGCGGCGCTGCCACCAGCGAGATGATCAAGGTGCCTGAGTCTGTCATTGCCGAGATCCTCTATCAGGATCTCGCCAAGCCCCGCAAGCTCGGACACGATGGCGTGTTCAGCTTTGAAGACCGCGAGATCGGGGCAGGTGAGCACACCTTTGACGGCCTGGTCACATGCCCCGATGGCCGCGAGATGCGCCTCCAGGATGGCGAGACGTACGAAACCGTTCTCAATCCCTTCGACCCCAAAAAGCTCTGGGTCTATTCCGGCACACGCCAGCGCGGCGCATTCCTTGGCCTTGCAAGCCCCGTGCAGCGCCACTGCCGCGCCGATGCAGACGCCAGCAAGGACGCCTTCAAACGCAGCGCCAAGGCCCTCGCTGAACGCCTGGCACCCACCCGCCGCCGCAACGCCCACCTCACCACCAACGAGACGGCCCGCAACAAGCACAACACCCGCGTGCTCACCGATCACGAACAGGCCAAGGCCGATTTCACACGCCGCGCCACATCACTTCTCAACGCATCCACCGCAGACCATGCAAACAACACCACAGCAAACACAGACCATGAAAACACCAACGAGCCCGACTGGTAAAGCCGCCGCCGCCAATGATGCGGACGCCGCCTCGATCGACGCCGCAGCCTCACGCAATGATTCACTCGCCGAGCGTCTCTTTGCCTTCCAGAAACGCCACCAGCTCAGTGACGAAAAACTAGGCCGCAAGCTCGGCAAAGAAGCCACCTACGTGTCACGCTACCGTGCCTTCAATGAGGGCAAATGGCGCGGCAACCTCGCCAACTTTGAGGACGCCATCGCCAGGCTCCTCATGAAGGAGGAACTCATGCAGGGGGATGACATTCAGCTTTCGGAAGAAGGCTTCTGCGTGAAGAGCGTTTTCGAGTTCCTCGACCTCATTCATCAGGACCGCCACATCGGTGTGGGCTATGGTCCTGCAGGCCCGGGCAAGACCTGCGCAGGCAAGCTCTACGCTGCGAAAAACCCCGGCTGTGTGTACCTGCATATCTGGGACTGGACCACAGGCCGCGACAAGCTCATCCATGAGCTGACCCGGGCCGCCCTGGTGCGCTGCGGAAAAAATGAAAGCAAGGCCGAGGCGCTCGTACGCACCTTCCGTGATTCAGACCGCCTCATCATCATCGACAACGCGCAGATCCTCACCACGCGCAGTCGCAAGTTCCTCATGGACTTCTTTGATGCCACGCGCACGCCGATCGCGATGCTGGGCAATCAGGAGATCGTGAAGAAATTCGAGACCAATGACCAGCACGCCTCCCGCCTGGGCCGTTGTATTGATGTCACCGATGCCGGAGGCGAGCACCGCAGCAGCGTGGACAAGGCCAGCGTCATCACCCTGCTTAAAGCTTACATGCCCACCGCCGCTGATGACAAGGCCGCACAGTCGCAGGCTCTGGAGATCCTGCGCACCAAAGACGGCGGAGCCGCCCGCGCCGTCAAGATGACCCTCAAGCTCGCGCAGCGCATCACCGGCACCGCACCTTCCATCACCCCGCTTGATGCCATCAAGCTCGCCAAAACCCAGCTCATTCACCAGGAGGCCGCTTAACATCATGCAATTCGCAGGCACACAAATTACGGACGAGCAGTACACACAGCTGGAACAACTCGCGGCGAAGAAAAACATCCCGATTGAGGATCTCTGCCGCAGCATCTTCGAAGCTGGCGTCGCAGAGGCAGAAAAAGAGCCCTGCTGCTGCTGGAAAAAAGTGAATGAGAAGCTCAAGAGCATGGGGGTGAAGCTTTCGGAAAAGCTTCGCACTTTCAGCCCCACTGCTGAGCTGGATCTCAAGCTTGTTCACCAGCTTCCCACCGAGCCACTCGGAGCCGGAAAGTTTAAAGCCAGTATGCCCCGCTATATCGTCTTTCCGCGCTGCCCTTTCTGCGGCCAGGCATACGAAACACAACAGGAGGCCGCGTGATCCATGAGCACTCGTACTCCAGTCACTAATCCTGCGGGGTTTTTTCGTCCTTGCCTTCATGGATGCAGCACAAGTACTCCATCTACGATTGGCAGACGTTCAAAAAGAATGAGCCAGCCGAAGTTCTAGCTGCCAGCGTAGCAGCCGCCTTGCGAGCAGAGGCCATGTATGAAAATGAGCGGCTAATCGGTGCATTCACAAAGCCTGACCTGCTCATCATTTCCTTGAATGACATGCACTACAGTCTGGGTGCCAAGCATTATTATGCCTCGATTGATCTCCCTCGTTTCAACTGGGCCTTTGAGAGCAATCCGCTGCGCTCGCTCATGTCTGGGGACTACTGCACGCCACCCAGTTGCGTGAAGATCACCGCCCCATTGTCAGCCAAAGAAATCAGGAGCGATCCAAACCGCTACAAATGCTACAAGGCGGGCGATCCCTACCATGGGTTTCTGACTGTTCGTGAAGCTTTTCTTGCGGCTCAAAAGTGGCTTCAAATAACCACGGTTGGATTCAAAATTGCCCTCGACGATCACGACTACGACCTCGGTGATCTGGCAAACGTTTTCCCGCTGAGGTCTGAACTCTACGTGCAAAATTTCAGCATGGAGGATGATGAAGAGTGAGTGAGGTCAACATCGCTGAGATCACCAAGGAGCGTGATCACTTCAAGAAGCGCACGGAGCAATACCGTGAACTGGTTCGCCGACTGGCCACAGCCAGGAACAAGAATGAGGCATGGTACATCTCCAAGGCTTGGTGTCCCTTCTGGCGCGAACTCGCCTTCGACCTGCCCAGCGAAGCCGAACAAAAAGCCTTCCTCTTCGACTAGCCATGAGCCAGCCCAACTCATCTCACTTTCACGCAGGCAAAGCCGCCCGCCTGGCTGGCAGGCCGTGCAGGATCACCGATGGCCGCATATCCGGCAATTCACGCCTCGAATGGCATGAAGGCTGGAACGTTCAAGACGCCTACATGCGCGGCAAACCCACTGCGGAGGTAGTGACCCAAAACGAAAACTTCTTCGCAGATCTCCGCGCCGAATTGAGAGGAGCCAGGCCATGAAGGGCGCAGATGCTCAGATGGAATTGGCGCTGCCACCTCCGCTGACCAGCCTAGAGGCCTGGATGAAAAGCCACAACCCGCGCAAGGAGGCACTGCGCAGGCATGACAAGGATGAAGATCCCTACAATCCCAGGACGCTGCGCAAGTGGCTGCTGACCTACCTCACGACAACAGAATGGAAAGGCTTCATTGATCTGGCCGATGAGTGCGGGCAGTCCAGTGATGCCGCGTCACGCGTGCTGGACCTTCTCGAAGGCCTCGGGCGCATCGAAAAGACGCCCCTTTATTTTTACCCATGGTCAGACCTGGTCCAGGCTGACCGCACCATTCATCCTGGCTACGGCAAGCAGTATCAAGGGTTTGAATTCGGCTATCGCCTCAATGAGAAAGGCCTCAAGCCATGAACCCGAAACCAGCGTGGTGGGATGCAGCAGATGAAGACGCGATCACACGTTGGAGAGAACTGCACGCGACTCATTTTCTTCCCGAAGTTGAGGTGGACGCTGAGGCATGGTCACAACGCCCTGATGTGATCGCAGGGGAGCAGCGCCTTGGCTCTTTTCTTGATGCGCACGGCCTCAAATGGAGATGCCGCAGGTGCCTTTATTGGTTCACTTTTGACGGCTTGCACGGCGACTGCACAGGGCCAGAGCTCGCCTGCGGTTCAACCACTGCTCTGGACACTTGCGAACAATTCGAGCCATTACCATGACGACTTCACAACGCCGCACCTACTTCGCCCGCCTGTGGCCTGATGCCTGCAAAGCCCAGGGCTGGAACCCCAAGGATGAAGAGCGCCGCCGTGATGTCACTCATGCAGCCACAGGCCAGGAGAGCACCAGCAAGCTCAACCAGAAACAGATCACCCTCCTGTTCAACAAGCTCGCCTGGCTGGCAGATCCGAACAACTTCGAGAAAGCCTTTGCCGATGCCAACCCCGAGATCGCCCTGGCCGATCACCAGCGCGGCCAAGTCATCTGGCGCATTGAGAAAACCGCCGCCGAAAAGGACTTCAACAGCGTGTACCTCGACAAAGCCGCAGAGCACAAATGCCGCGTCCACAACGCCCGTACCTGGCGCGAGCTGCCCCTCCAGGAGCTGATCAACTTCAGCAAGACCATTGCCTCCCGGCAGGGCAATAAAAAGCCCGTGCAGGAAGCCTGCACGGGCGTGGTGGCTGACGACGATATCGTCTTCTAGCCCTATGCTGCCAAAGGCAGCGCCTGGGCAGCTGATGTGCGCTTCCATCGCCGCCGAATGATCAGCTCGCCAAACGTCGCACCAGGCCGCGTGCGCCGGTTCACGGCCCCCGAACGAGTCACGATGGGCTGGATCTGATGCCCCTTGAACAAGGCCCGGTTTTCCGGGGTATCGTTCACGGTGACAATCCAGTCGCCCTGCAGGCCCGCCACAGCAGCGGCAAAGCCCGCCATGCGCTCCTGATCCCAGGCGGCATACGTGTTCACTTCACCCACCGTGTAAGGCGGATCACAGAACCACAGCGTGCCCGGGGAGTCGTAATTCTTGAACAGCCGCTCGTACGGCAGGTTTTCCACGGCCACCTTGTCCAGGCGCGTATTCAAGGCCCGCAGCTTCTCCAGCACGGCACTGCGGCTCGGCTGGGCCTGCTTGGCGACCGCAAAGGAGCTGCCGCCGCCGCCAAAGCTCAGCCGGTTCCTCAGCAGGTACCTTGCGGCCTGTTGCAAGCCCGTGAAGCCTGGCTGCTCAATCAAAGCCTCCAGATCCAGACGGCTGTTGAGCGTGAACTCCACCTCGGCAACCAGGGCGTCGATGTGGAATTGTGCGTGCCGGTAGAGGTTCACCAGCTCGCCGTTGATGTCGTTGATCACCTCGACCTTGGACGGCTCCTTGGCGAGGGTGAGAGCAGCTCCGCCCGCGAAAGCCTCCACGAAGATCGTATGAGGTCGTATCAGGGGTAGCAGCTCGGTGAGAAGCCTGGTTTTTCCGCCAGGCCAGCGGAGGAGTGGTTTGGTTGTCATGGCATAGCCACCGACACGGCAAACTTGCCATCGTTCAAAGCCCGTGCAGAGTAATTGCACCCCGCCCGCAAGGGCCTTGCCGGAAGCCCTCAAGATGCTCAAACCTCTGTCAAAACCCCAGTTTCAGCCCCAGATCTGCTCAAACCAGCCCTGGGACGGTGTAATGCCCTGGAACCCTTGATTTCCGGCCTATCCCGCCGATTCCCGCCTTTTCCCGGCCTGCCCAAACCCCCTGTCAGGTTGCGGCAGTGGGATGCGACGGGACGAATCGACATGCGCCAGGGTTACTTCCGTGTCATGTACGATCCCACCACAGCCTCAGGTTCAGGTGGGTTCTATACCGACGAAGCCCGAGCGCTGATTACGGCGAACGAGTATTGGACGCGTGCAGTGCTTGGCCAGGATGGCACCAACACTTCCAACGCTTACAACAGCCACCTGATGCTCACGCGTGCGGACCAGGTCTTCAACGCGCCGTATCTCTACGTCTACAATGACAATCGCAACGGCACCCTCACGATCGGCGGGGAGAACACCTCGGGGTCTGTGTATTACGGCAGCAGAGACAATTCGGTCAACTTCAGCATGCAGATCACCAATCAGACTTCCGAGCGTGATGTGCGCTTCCTTCAGGTGCGCGGTGGCACCTTGGTCTGGAACGGTCGGCTTGCGGATGAAAACGGCACCCCTGAGAACTTCAACTCCTCGATTTCCATCGTCGGGCCGGGCACGGTGATCTTCAACCGTAACGCCCTCGGCAACTCCACCGTTGACCGCTGGAATTTCATGGCGGGTGAGGCTCATTGGAGCTCGATGACGGGAAACGATCAGTTTGCCAGCAATTCGACGAATGCACTTGTGGGGCAGTCCACTTGGGGAGGCGGTCGTCTGGTGCTTGACGATCCGGGGACCGCGCGCAGTCAGCAGCTCAACAGTCACATTTGGCTGCTCAATGGCGCGAGCTCCATCAACACGCAGAACAACACCACGTTCATCCTCGGCAACGCCGCCGCCAATTTGACCCGCAGATCCGGCTCATCGCTGGCTTTCCTTGAAGATGGCAGCGGTACTATTCAGATCAGCGCCGTGGGCCTGAGCACCACGGATGGCGATTTCCTGGGCTCCTGGGCTGTTTATGGCAGCTCCACAGGTATCACGGACTGGGCGGCACGGGCGGGCACCGCTGATGTGCAGGCTTTCACAGCTTATACCGATGACACCGTAGGTGCGGGTGTTCACACGAATCTGACCGGCGATCTGGCACTGGGTGGAAGCGCCAACACCGCCACTGTTCGTTTTGCGACCGGGGCGAATTTGGACCTCGGTGGCGGCGCGTTGACGGTGGTTGAAGGCGGCATTCTCATCCCCTCGGCGGTGACAGGTGCCGTAAACATCTCCAATGGTACACTTACCAGCGGCTGGAGCAGTGGCAGCGGCGATCTGATGCTCTACAACTATGGCACCGGTACCACCACCATCTCCGCCGTGATCACGGACAACGCCGGCAAGGTCAATCTGGTCAACGCCGGCAGCGGCACCACGGTGCTTCAGGGTGCCAATACCTACACCGGCAACACCTACCTCAACAATGGTGTGCTACAGATCTCCAGCGAGGGGCAGCTTGGTGCCATCGACGGCAGCATTGACCGTTTGGCGCGCGTTTACGTCGGCTACAACAATGGTGCGTCCAAGACGAATTCTGCGCTCTACTTCATCGGCGGTGGAGGCGGTTCAGGAGCGGCTGGTGTCTATACCACCAACGGCGGCCAAAACGTGACGGCGACGACGCTGACCAATGGCGGCTCTGGCTACACCAGCGGCGTGTATGTCAACACACTCTCGGATACTACCGGCAACGCTGGCATCTGGGCCCTCATGAACAGCGGCAGTCTGCATTTCGATGGCGGCACGCTGGCCGTGACCAATGACATCACCCTCGACGGTGCCCGCACGCTCTATCTGGGGGGCAATGGCGGCACGCTTGACGTGGCAGCCGGCAGCAATCTCACGATCAACGGCTATATCACCAGTGAGTTCAACCAGGTGACCACTGCGAACGGCTACAACTACTCCGACCAGATCGGCGGCAGCGACCAGCCTGCCAGCGATCGCAATCCCGACATCGGGGATCTGATCATTCAAGGCGGCGGCACCGTGCTGATCATGGGGGCACCGGACAACACCGTCCGCTCATACATGTACAACAGCTATGGCGGCATCACCTGGATCAACGAAGGCACGATCAAGATCGCAGGTGCTGGCACTTCCGCCTATGGAGCGCTGGGCACCAACCGTTCGGCGAGCGACGGCACCATCATCGGTGCGAATGGCTCGCTGGAATTCGCCACCACGTCTGATCCCTCGATCTACGAGTGGCTCACTCTGGGCGGGACCGGCTATGAAGGCCGAGGCGCGGTGCTGACCACGGGCACCGGGCGTGTCGTGCGGCTCAACGGCCAGATGCAGTTTGACAGCCCCACGCTCTTCAACCTTGCCAGCAACAGCTATGGCTATATCCGGCTGGGTGAGCAGGGCGGGGCGCTGTACGGCAGCGGAGACATTCTTCGCACCGGCGGCAATGAATTCGGCTTTTATGTCAATGCGCCTGACTGGACGGGGCGCTTCCTCGGCGGCAGCGGTACGAACCGCGTCAGCGGGACGGCGAATCTTCAGGGCATGCTGGAGATGGAACTGGACCGCAATTCGATCCTTTATTACAGCGCGGGCAGTAACGGCATTGATGAATTCCGTGATCGTTTGAATGACAATTTGGTGACCACGATCAACGGTTACGCCAAAATACGCATCGAAAACTATTCCGGTGCGTTCTCGGGTGAGGAAAAAATCGGTGTCGTCAATGTGAACAGCGGTGTGTTTGGAATCGAATTCGCCCTAGGCGGAGATGTGATCAATGGCGCGGTGCGCCTGCAAGGCGACTATGCTGCGTGGCACTTCACCGACATTGTGCGCACTCCTGGCTCGGTCGTCATGGTGCGCAACTTCGATCCTGGCATGGACATTTCCTCCGGTGTTACCGACCTGACCAACCGCGCGCTGGTGCTGGTGGACAACGCCCCGACCATGGTGGGCGCCGGGGACGGCACCAACGGGAACACGGCGATCATCGCGGGTTTCTTCGGTGGCACTCGCCCGACGCTGCTCAACACGACCACCGGCATCGCATGGGATGAAGATCGCACCTCGCGCTACCTGATGACCTCGGTGCTGAGCACGGATCCAATCACGGGTGCGCCGGTTTACTACCTGCGGCCGCTCTCGGACGCGCCCGGCTCCACGGATTACAAGATCATCAGTGATACCGGCACCGTGAGCGCAAGCGCCGGACCGCTGGATCTCGCGACGGCGGGCATCAGCGCGGATCAAAACGTGCGCTTTGTGGGGATCACGGATGATGCGATCGGGAACGGTTTCACCTCCCGCGTCAATACGATCATGACGCTGGATTCCGTGGTGGAGGCCAATTCGGTTTCCTTTGGGTCCGACACGACTAGCACCAACGTCAACGGTGCAGGCAATCAGGTGAACTTGGTGATGACGCTCAACGGGGGACTGAAGATTGACTCCGGGGTCCTGATGTTTGCCAACATCGGCACCATGGACCGGCTGGGTAACGGTTCAAACACGGGCATCAATCTCGACATGAACAACTACATCCTCGGCGGGAGTCTCGATTTTAATGGCAAAGAGGCGATCATCTACGCAGGCAGTGAGTGGGCGCAGTACAACGTCTCGGGCAACACCGCCTACAACAATGCGGATGGAGACAACACCACCGCCATCATTCGCAGCAGCATCTACAACACGGGCGGCAATGGCCTGACAAAGACGGGTGGTTCCAGTGTGACACTGGAAGCTGCCAACTACTACACCGGTGACACCACCGTGAACTATGGCAACCTCTATGCCCGCCATGACCTGGCTCTGGGGCAGAGCACCCAGCTCAACGTCACCGGTGGCGGCAACTTCATTATTGGCTACAACAGCCGCATCATGGGGGTGGATCTCCACATCGGCCAGATTTACGGCAACAATCTTGGCCTCTACGCCGAGGGTGATGGCACCGAGTGGGGTGGGAATGTGATCATCGACAATGTGGACTCGACGGGCAGTGCCGGCGGCTTCTCCCGCAACTTTGTGCCGCGAATTGACGCTGCTTCCTCCAATACCGTCATGCGTATTAGTGGCAACGTTTATGGAGGCGACACAGTGGTGTCGCCTGGTGCGCAGGCAACCTCCCGCATCTTCACCACCCTGACCGGAGCCTCTTACACCACGCTGGATTTCATGGGGCAGATCCGTGACAAGTCCACCGGGGCGGTTGACCTCAGTGGGGGGGACACCCTCAATGATGTGCTGCGCATGGAAGTGGCCGCCAATAATGACACTGCCAATGTTCACCTTTACCAGCAGTATGACTCCGCCGGACGCATCATCCTCGTGCGCGGAATGCTGCGCTACATGGGCACCGGTAATTTCTACTCCGACGCGGCTGCGCTGGCGATGGATCCAAACAGCGACCTCTCGGGCTTCCAGATGGGTGGGCGTTCGGTGATTTCAGGAGATGGCACAGGTGCTTCTGACGTCGGCTTCTATCTCCACAATGAGGGCTCCACCTTCAACCTTTCCAGCTGGTATGTGGGGGTGGACATCACCGACCCGAACAACAGCCTCGGCAACAGCAACTACGGCTTCGGCAACACCACGGGCAACTCCAGCCTCGGTGGTGAAAACATCACCGGCACCATCACCTTCGGCACTGGCACCGGCAGCATCCGCTTCACCCAGGCCACCACGCTGTATAACCGCAATCTGAACATCTACGCCGCACGCGGCGGCACCGTGGACATGAAGGTGAACTTCCTCGATGGCGGCGACTTCGTGAACTCCTCCATCACCAAGGTGGGCGCAGGCACGGTGAGACTTCTCGGCTCCACGGCTGGCGACAGCACGGTGGAAGCCCTCAAGATGCTCGGCGGCACGCTGGAACTGACCGGCTACGATGTGAACGCCAGCCGCCGAGTCGGCAATGGTGCGGCGCTCACGCTCAGCGGCGGCTATCTCATCGTGGATGCCACGGCAGGGACGGCGCAGGAAGACTTCAGCGATCTCACGCTGAATTCCGGCGGCTCACGCCTTGCCGTGCGCGGCAATGCCACGGTGAACATCAATTCCTCCATCACGCTGAATCCGGAATCGGGAGTGACCATGGCGTTCGTGGAAAACGGCGGCGGCGTCATCAACATCTCTGCTACCGGCATGACCACCACGGACGGTGATCGCCTCGGCTACTGGGCGGTGTATGGCAATGTGCTCGGCCAGATCACCGACTGGGCCGCACGCGAAGGCACCACCGGCGTGCAGGCCTTCACGGCCTATGACGTGAACTCCTTTGTCAGCGGCAACAACACCGAGGTGACCACCGGAGCGAACTTTGTCTCCGACACCACCACGAATTCGATCAAGTTTGCCACGGCGGCAAATCTTGATCTCGGCGGCAACACCCTGACCGTGGAAAACGGCGGCATGCTCGTCAGCTACGCAGCCGGGGGCGCAGTGAACATCACCAACGGCACGCTCACCCGCAGCGGGGCAGGGGACATCCTGCTGCACAACTACGGCACCGACATCACCACCATCTCGGCGAATATCACCAATGACGGGGCCAATGCGGTGAACCTGGTGACCGGCGGAGTCGGCACGACGGTGCTGAGCGGTAACAACAGCTACACTGGAGACACCTACATCAATGGTGGCACGTTGCAGATTTCCAGCGAGTCGCAGCTTGGCAACATCGACGGCAGCATTGCGCGCTTGGTGCGTGAGTACAACGGCTTCAACAACGGTGGCAGCAAGACAAATTCAGCCCTCTTCTTCCTCGGCGGTGGTGGCGGATCAGGAGCGGCGGGTGTCTATAGCACCAATAGCGCTCAGAACGTGACAACGACGACGCTCAACAACGGTGGCAGCGGCTACACCAGCGGCATCTACGTCAACACCCTCTCGGGCGGCACCGGCAATGCCGGCATCTGGGCCATCCTCGACAGCGGCAATCTCCACATCGACGGCGGCACGCTGGCGACCACGGAGGACATCACCCTGAATGGTGCGCGCACGATCTTCCTCGGCGCGAGCGGAGCCACGTTTGATGTGGCCGCCGGCAAGACGCTGACCATCAACGGCTACATCACCAGCGATGTGACCGACCTGATCCCCGGAGATGACAATCCGATCGAACTCACGCGTCCTTTTGTCGGCGGCCTGGCGGTTGAAGGCGGCGGCACCCTGGTGCTCACCGGCGCGCCGGACAACACCTCCCGTGACTACATGTACAACGGCTACAACGCCCTGACCTCGATCAACAACGGCACCATCAAGATCGCTGGTCTGGCCTCTACTTCGATTAATGCCCTGGGCACCTACAGCGGCTGGGTGGACAGCACCTACATCGGACAGAACGGCACCCTGATGATGAGCGTGACCAACGGGGACAGCTACATCTATGACTGGCTCACGCTGGACGGCCAGGGCTACCAGGGCGGCGGAACGATCCAGTTTGTTTCAGGCACCGGCACCGTGCGTTCGACCTACATTCGCGGCCAGATCAACGTGCTCAGTGATGCGGTGTTCAACGCGCGCAACGGCAGCAACATCTACCTCCAGAACGGCGGCGGCGAAGTGATCGGCTCCGGTGACATCATCAAGATTGGCCAGGGTGACTTCCGCTTCTACGGGAACAGCCCGCATTGGACCGGCAGTTTTTACCTGGCCTCCGGCTCCAGCCGAATGTATGACGGCTCTGCAGAGAAGGGCATGGTCAGCATGACCTTGCAGCGCAACGGCTACTTCGCCATCAATGCCGACAGCACTTCATCGGACGAGCTGACCGACCGCCTCGGTGACGACCTCATCGTGAATACGGACGGCTACATCCGCATGCGCATCGAAGCCTATAGCAACGTCTTTTCGGGCATTGAAAAGATTGGCACCGCCAATGTGCTCTCCGGCCAGCTGGGCCTGGAGTTCGATCTGGGGTCAACCCTTGCTGGCGGTGCGCCGGTGCTGGGTGGTGACTATGCAGGCTGGCATTTCACAGAAATCGTGAGGAGTTTAGGTGCCACCGTGCAATTGCGTGGCCTCGATGCGGGCACCTCGTTTGCTGACAGCAGCTTCAACGCCAATGCGCCTTCCAACGCTAATGCAAACGTCCAGGTGGTCCAGGTGGACATTCTGCCGACGCTGATCGGCTCCGGTGACGGCAGCAACGGCAATGCCGCCATCGCCCCCGGCTTCTATGGCGGCGTCCGCCCGGACTGGATCAATGCGGCTGGTACCGGCAATATTTACAATGAAGACTACATCGCAGGCCGTCTGGTGACGGTGGATACAAACACTGCCGGCGACCACTTCCTGCGTCCGCTGCTGGACTCGGAATACAAGGTTGTTGGAAATCCTGACACCGCGCAGACGACTTCCATCAGGCTCGAGGATCAGGGCATCAGCGCCGATCAGAACCTCAAGATCGTCGGTGTGACCAGTGACAGTCTCGGTGTCAATGAATTCACCAATCGCCAAAACTCCTTCCTCACACTGGGCTCGATTGCGGCCGACTGCACGATGCCAACCGGCATCAACATGGTCATCAACTCCCTGAGTTTTTCGTCTGAATCCTTCGGCAGCGGAATCAATGGCAACGGCAACTGGACCTCCCTGATGATCGCAGACGGTGCCACCCTCAGAATCAATTCCGGCGTCATTCAGGAGTACAACACCGGCCTGCAGAATATGCACGGTGCCGCCTACAATGGGAACCTCAACTTGGACATTCGCAGCTCCCTCAACGGCGGCATGACGGACTTCAACAGCATGGAGGCCAATTTCTACATCGGCGGCCTCTGGGCGCATTACAACACCTCGGACGCCATCAATGCCTACAGGGCCACCGACGGTGACAACAACTACTTCTACATGAACTCGAGCATCGTGAACGCCATCGGGCTCACGAAAACGGGCAGTGCGTCGTTGTTCCTCGGCGCGGTGAATTATTACACCGGGCTGACCAGTGTGAATCAGGGCGCTCTCTACGCCCGGCACGACAAGGCGCTCGGCGCCAGCACGCAGGTGAACGTGACCGGTGCCGGCACTTTCGTGATAGGACTGGGAGCACGCATCGCCGGAGTCGATCTCTACGTGGGCGCGCTCAACGGCATCAACACTGCGCTCCAGATCGAAAACAATTCCGTCTGGGCTGGCAATGTGATCATCGACAATGTGGACGCCGGCGGTGCCACGGCCTACGCACGCAGTTTCCTCCCGCGTATTTTCAGCAACACCACCGGCCTCGCCACCATCGAAGGGAACATCTTTGGTGGTGACACTGCCATCGGCTCCGGCGCACGTACGGACTCCCGCATCTTCAGCACCTACACCGGTGCCTGGGGCCTGCTCTATCTCAACGGCGTGGTGCAGGACAATTCGCTTGGTGCTCTCACCGGCCCGGTCGACATCTACACCCAGTCGCAGGTGCTGCGCATGGAAGTCACCGCCACCAACGATGAATCAGCGGTGCAGATCGGCCAGCAATACAATGCGGCGGGCCGCATCAACATTGATCGTGGTTCGCTCTACTACTCTGGCAATGGAGATTTCTACACGGCGGCTGCGGCTGCCACGGTCAACTCAAACCCCCTGAATCCGATGATCGGCTTGCAGATGGGCGGCCGGTCGCTGACATCGGACAACGGTCTTGGAACGGCAAACCTAGGCTTCTTCCTGCTCAATGCCGGCGCGAACTTCAATTTGAAGTCATGGCAGGTTGGAGGCGATATGAATGATCCCGAGAACCTTGCCGGGAACTACACCTATGGTCTGAGTAATTCAGTGGGCAACAGCACCATTGGTGGTGTGAACTTGTCGGGAACTGTGAACTTTGGCACAGGCGACGGGGCGGTGATGTTCAATGCGAATCGCGGATTTATCTCCGGCACGACCACTACGATCAATACAACCAACGGCTCTACTGCGGCTACCGTCAGCACCAAGACCGATATTTATGTGGGCATGTCTATCTCCGGAGCGAACATCGCGCCGGGCACTTACATTTCAGCCATTAATCCCAGCAACAATAATGTGACGCTGAGCCAAAGTGCTCTTGGTACAGGATCAAATCAACCGCTGACCTATGCTGGCAATGATCGTGATCTCGGGCTCTTCGCTGCAAGTGGCGGTGAAGTGAACTTCAGGACCAACTTTGTGGATGGTGGTGCATTGGTGAACTCCTCCATCACCAAACAGGGCGGCGGTCAGGTCAATCTGCTCGGCTCCACTGCCGGAGACAGCACGGTGGAGGGCGTGAACGTCATGGGCGGTTTTCTCGTCCTGGCCGGTTATGACACGAACTTGAACCGTCGCGTGGGCAGCGGTGCCTACCTCACCCTCGCGGGCGGCACACTCGCCATGGACGGCAGCGGTGCCTCCTTCACCGAAAACTTCGGCAGTCTGAAGATCAACCAGGGAGGCAACGGCATCGCCGCTGCTGGCAATGGCGTCAGCAGCTTTGGCACCATCAGCATCGCAGGTTCATCCATCACACGTGCAGCGGCCGGCACGATTCAGTTCCAGTCCATCGCCGGTGGCGTCATCAACTTCTCCAATGCCGGCATGAAAAATGTGGGGCGCATCGGCTCCTACGCGACCTATGGTGCCAATACGGCCTTCGAGGCCTATGCCACCGACTGGGCCGCCACGGATGCCGCTGGCAATGTCATCGCCTACACCGGCTACTCCGACGACAGCTTCGGCGCCGGTTTGCAGACGAACATCGTGGTCGCCGGCCAAACCGCTGCGGCCACAAACTCGATCCGCTTCAACGTCGATGCTGGCACGATCACGGGCGGCACGCTCACTCTGAATGACGGCGGCCTGCTCATCACCAGCCTCTACACCGGCGGAACCCCCATCGCCGCAGGCGTGGGAGTCACCACGAGCGGCAGCGGAGTTGATTTGCTGATCCACAACTACGCCACTGGCGTCGTCAATTTTGACGGCAGCATCACCGGCGGGCAGAACGTCGTGTTCACCGGCACCGGCGAGCTCGCCTTCACCTCGCCGAGCAGCGTCAGCAGTTCCGTGGTCGCCAGCACCACAGTCAACAATTCCTACACCGTCACCGTGGGTGATACCTCCGGACTGACGGTGGGCATGGACGTGAGCGGGGCGAGCATCGCCGCAGGCACGAAAATCCTCAGCATCACCAATGGCACGACGCTTGTGCTCACGAAATTGGTGACCGCCCCCGGCACCAACGATCTGACCTATTCCTCCACATCCTACACACCCGCAAACACCTACGCAGGGGCCACCCACGTCACCGGTTCGGCGGTCGTTTCGTTCAATGATGTCGGGGCCTTTGGTTCGACCTCCGGCTTCTACCTCAACGGGGGCACGCTGAACTACTCGGAGGTCGGCGCCACCAGCGCCGCGCTCACGCAGAACATCATCCTCGGCGGCAACAACGGCATCCTGAGTGTCACTAATCCAGACAGTGTCTTGATCATTCGTGGCGGCGCAGCGAATCAGTTCTCTTCTGAGACCAGCAACATCATCGCCGCCTACGGCACCAACAATCCCAACGCCGGCGGTCTGCAGATCGTGGGCTCAGGCACAGTGCAGTTCGGCGACCGCAGCGGATTCTCCAACAACACCACGGAAGATCTGCTGGGCGTGGTGAACAACTACACCGGGCTGACGATCCTCGGTGACGGTGTCAACGCCCTGCGGGTGGACATCCAGGGCAAGGGCAACAACAATGCCCAGTATACTCTGTTCGGCACCACCCAGTCCTGGGCGGATGGCACCATCATCAAGGACAAAGTGACCGTCGAGTTCTCCATGGTTCGCGATTCGGCACGCACCGGACAGCTTCGCTTCCGTGAGTGGTTCCAGATCGGTGAGAAAGCGGGTGATCAAATCACCTTCGACGGCAGCACCCAGCGCCAGCCCACCTTCGACGGCATTCTCAACATCATCGGCGATCTGACCTTCCAGACTCAGGGCAACCGCTATGGCGATGCCGGCAGCACCGGCAACTCCGAATACCTCATCAATCCCAATGAAGGCGGCGTCATGGGCAGCGGCGACATCTACAAGCTCGGCGACGGCAACCTGCGCTTCTACACGCAGCTGAATCAGTGGACGGGAGATCTGTACCTCGAGGACGGCTTCACCTCCATGAACATGAACAACGGTGCCATGTTCAATCCGATCGGCAAGATTTACATCGGTGATCCGACCGGAGTACAGACCTCACTGGTGCGTTTACGCATTGAAAACCGCTGGTATGGCAACAACACCGTTGGCATCGAATCCCCGGCCGGGGATATGACGGTCAACCGTGACATCATCATTCAGGACAACATCAAGCAGGAAGTTCGCATCGAAGCTGGTTATCTGCCACAAAGCGCGATGATTCACTTCACCAATAACATTAACATGGGCTCGGGCTCCAGCAGTTTTGTGCGCTTCTACTACGAGGATAATGTGAATCTCGACCCCAGCCTTGTGGGACATAATGAACAGACTGTTTTCGACATCACGGGCAACCTGAGCGGCAGCAACGCCATGTATGTTGACGCAAATAATTATGCTGCAATCTACAACAATCCATTGTTCGTGGTCTGGCTTCGTGGCGACAACTCGGGGTACAGCGGTCTGATCACCATTGGCGCGGACAACGGCACCTCCTACAACCCGAAGCGTAATGCGGTGGTTCGGGTCGGCAGCGCCGCGGCGCTGGGAACCAACGGCGCGGTTGCCTTCCGCAACGGCGGCACGCTGCAGCTTGGGGGCAACAGCATAACGTACACCGGAAACTTCCTCTTCACCGGGGGCGTCGGCAATGCGACGACGGCGGGCATTGAAAACGCCTCTGGCACTGCCGCGACGATCACCTTTGATTCCGGCACGCAGACGGGGGTGTCCTATCAGGACATTGATATCGGACTGCGCAATGGTGTGGCTGCCGGAGTTTTCGGCGGCGGTGCTGCCGAGCTCTCGGTGGTGAAAATCGGCACGGGAGACACCGTGTTTGGAGCCAGCACGGGCGGCGGCAGCGTGGTATTCTCTTTCAGCAACTACACCGGCAATACGCTGGTTCAGGAAGGCACCTTGTATGCCGGAACAAACAACTCCTTCTCGCCTAACTCTCGTTTCATTGTCAGCAGCGGAGCGACTCTCAGTCCTTACTGGGGAGAAGCTGGCACGGGCTTCCAGGTCACCATCGGCTCACTCGCAGGCGTGGACGGTGCCTTGGTGAACATTGACAGCTCCACGCTCAGTGTCGGTTATGACGGCACCAATGATGCGGATTTTGCCGGTGTCATCAGCGGCTTTGGCAATCTCAGCAAGATCGGCGGTGGTACCCAAACCCTCTCGGGAGTGAACACCTTCACAGGCAACTTGGGAGTGGCTCAGGGCACGCTCATTGGCAGCAATAACAGCGCCTTTGGGGATGCCTTCAATACCATCGGTCTCGGGGGGGTCATATTTATCGATACTGCTCCGCTGGATGCCAAAGTGGAGCTGCTGCTTGCCGGCACCGCTTCGGACGTGACGAACTCCGTCAGCATGAATTATTACAGCGGCAATGACGAAGGCATCACGGTGATCGGCACCCGTGAGACCAGCGGCTCCTATGGCTTTGGCACGGGGGGCACGGTGGCCCTTTATCAGGATGTCTCGACCAATGTGTTCTTTGAGGCGGATGGAAGCTCCACCTTCAAGTTTGGGGACGCTGTGACCGATGCGGGTAGCAATGCTATGACCAATGTGGTGAAAATCGGTGCCGGCACGGTGGAGCTGCGCGTGGCAAACACCTACGGCCGCTTCGATTCCTTCGACCCCTTCACCCCCCTCAGCGGCGGTGCTGCGATCGACGGTGGTACCGTGATCCGCCATGGCACCATCAGCATCTTCAACAATGATGCACTCGCCACCACTGCGGTGGAGCTTGGAGACACTCGGTATGACCTGGCCAGCGCCTATCTGGCCACGACGGGATCGCTCATCACCAAAGCCAACGGCAGCTACGATGTCAGCAGCGACGGGGCTGGGGGTGTCGGCAATGGCGCCTTCCTCAATGTCAATGCCTTGGTGGACGGGGTGGCAATCACCGCCGCTGACTATGGCAAACGCATCCTGGTGAAAGACGAAAGCGCCAATCCAGAGTACAACGGCGTGTATGAAGTCGTCAGCGTGGACGCCAGCTGCGGCCAGATGAACCTGGTCCGTGTGTCCGACTTTGATGACACGACTGAAATGCTCTATGGCAGCAGCATTGCTGTCACCAGCGGCACCACTCAGGCGGGGCTGCAGTTCTTCCAGGCCTCCTCGGATGTGACCAGCGTGAACACCGCCACCACCGATCCGGTGCACTGGCTGCAGGACATTCCCAACGCCGACGTGGCCCTGCTGGCAGCCAACGGCGGCATGACGATCCTCAATAACATCGACATCAACGACACCAACGGCAGCGGCCGCACGATCCTCGGCGGCAGCTTCACCAGCGACACCACTTACTTCAGCGGCAACGTGACGCTGCAGCATTCCACCCTGCCCGGCGTGGACAACATTCGCGAGCTGAGCCTCTTCTCCGCCTCGAATGATGATCTGGCAGTGACTGGTGAAAAGGGCGTGGTGTTCTCCGGAGTGATCTCCGAGGCTCAGGTCGGCGACACGCTGAGTGTGAACAAGCAGGACACCGGCACGGTGACATTCACCAATGACAACACCTACACTGGCAAGACCACCGTCACCGAAGGCACCTTGGCCCTGGCGGGAGCGGGTAACGTCTCTGGCACCAGCTGGATCGAAGTCAACGATGGGGCCACCTTTGATTTCTCCAACAGCACTGCAGCAGCGGGTGACTTTACCTATGATCACACCTTCAGCGGCTCCGGTACGGTGGAGGCTGGATCTGGCACACTCTATGTCGGCACCGATGGAGGCGTCGGAGTCCTGAGTCCCGGCATGTCTTCGGATCCCACCAACAGCGGCACCGCCGGTGACGGCATCGGCGTGCTGACGGTGAACGGCAATGTGGTCCTTGCGGGAGACACCACAGGAGTGGATCGCCTGACCCTCCAGATGGGCGCCACCAATGGCGCGGACTACAATGACGCCGCGAATATCACTGCGCATTCGGGCATAGGGGATTTAGGTGCCTATCTCAATTCACAGGGTGCCTTTTATGACACTCAGACCGGCGGCAGTCATGACCGGCTCGTGGTCAACGGAGACCTCACTCTGAACAGTGGCGGGCAGGTCTCGTTTAACAGCACCGTCAACGATTACCAGCCCGTCGTCGGGGATGTGTTCAATCTGATCGACTGGACTTCCGTTACCGCGACTGGTTTCGATGTTGGCAATGGTGGCGCTTACCGCGGAGGCGGTTTGCTGGGAGATCTGGCACTGCCGGATCTGAGTCTTTCGGGCTTGGTTTATGACACGAGCTTGTTCACCACTTATGGCATCGTGGTGGTGGTTCCTGAGCCTGGGCGCATGATGCTGCTGCTGTTCGGCCTGACCACCTTGTTCTTGGGGCGCCGCCGTCGTCGTTGAGCTTTGGTTAGAGGTTGCAGACTGGTTGTTAAACAAAACGTTGGATGATCCTGCGGGCGCATGATGAACCATGCGCCCGCAGGCTTTTTCTGCTCCATGCAGCCGTGACATTTTGGAGCACGAGAGCATGCAATGTTATTACTTTGTAAAAGCGGAAAGACCTCGTTTAGGCTGACAAAATTTTCGGCATGGCGTGAGCCTCCTGCTCAGTGCGTTCTGAAAGACATGGGCACCCAGATTTGGGCAGGTGCAGCGAAATCAATGCGTACGAAGGTAAAATCATCTCTCAGGACGCGCCAAGTCACTGAAATAAGCAAAACCTGTATTTTAAATTAAAACGAAGCTTTGTCGTTAGTCGCGCTGGCGGCGCAGCCATGGTTTGAACTGGAACATGGGTGACACTTGTACCGGGGACATAGGTTACACTGCCTGCTCCGTATTTTGAGGGTGTTCACAGCCAGGCAGCGAGCGGAGCGAGTTGCATGG
>JAIPJY010000115.1 GCA_021733925.1 Prosthecobacter sp.
GAAAACAGGTCTGTCCCCGGATCGAATCAGCCGCTCTAACTGGGATCATTTCACCTGCGGAGCCGCTCTCCTGTCTTGAAGGCCAACGGCCTTCCGTATCATAGCGAAGGGATGCCGAGCCTCGGCGAGGCTTCCCTGGGATCAGAGGTCATCATCGGCAAGCAAACCCAGCGCCTTCGCCACAAACCACGCCCACCAGCAGCGTTTGCAATGAGCTCCGCCGCGCCCAGAGAGTGTCGCCAGCCCCCTGATGTTTTCCGAGCCGCTGGAGTCCGCACCATCCCGCCTACTCCTATTCCACTTCCTGCTTCGCCAAAGTATGCGCAAAAGGGCTGGTGGAGGCGAGATTGTACTGACGGATGGCGGTGGCCCAGAACGGCGCAAGTTCATGATCGGCGGCGCTCCAGATGCGGTAATGCAGATTGGTGACAGTGTCCGTGTCGTGCATGAGCGCCTTCAACTCCTGTGCGTTGAGCGTCTGCGGCCCCTGTGTGATCAGGCGGTGGCTGATTTCATTGAGATAGGTGGATGACACCTCGATGGTACGGCGGCGGCGCAGCAGGCTGACGTGCAGACCGTTCACATAGGGATCCAGACAGACCTGCATGAGGCCATAGAAACGCTCCAATTCGGGTGAGAGCTGGATGCGGTCTTTGATCTCCTCCAGATTCAGCTGCATGTTGTTCAGCACGGTCGGCGGCTCATGCTCCTCGGGCGTGAGGAACAGGCCCAGGCGTCGTCCGCTGCGCCCGCTGGAAACCATGGCCGCGACGAGGATGGAAATGATCAGGGAGAACAGGATCGGGCTGATCCAGGCAAGGAATTTGAGCGAGACAAACCAGCCTAGCACCGCCCAGGCGATGCCTATCAGTGTGACGCTGAGGAAGGTGAAGAGGATCTCGCTCCAGTTCAGGCCGCCCTCGGTCTTGCGGCGCTGGGTGACCCAGCTCACGCTTTTGCCGATCAGCGTGTAGACCACGAAGCGCGAATGGAAGATCATGAGCACCGGCGCCATGAGCGTGAAGACCACCGTGTCCAGCAGGCTGCTGATAAACGTCAGCAGACGCAGCTTCAGCGGCTTGAACATGCGGCCCGTGATGACTTCATCCAGCAGGATGACCGTCTTGGGCAGGAAAATGAGCATGGCCGTGACTGCCAGGAGAATGTGCTCGGCCAAAATGGCCTGCGACTCGACGTGCGGCGTAGGCGTGGCAGCCAGAAAGGTGGCCAGCACGAGGAAAAGGAACCACAGCAGCGAGCTGACATAGCTGAGGATACCGTGCAGGAAATTGATCCGGCTCATCGGGTGCCAGCCTTTGGCAAACAGCAGCCAGAGGTGCTGCATGTTGCCCTGGCACCAGCGGCGGTCACGCTTGAGCATGTCCACCAGCGTGGGCGGGCCTTCCTCATAGCTGCCACGCGTGGTGGGCAGCAGCCGCACGGCGTAGCCGGCTTTGCGCATCAGCGCGGCCTCCACAAAGTCATGGCTGAGAATGTGCCCGCCAAAGGGCGCATTGGCAGGCAGCGGTGGCAGCGCGCAGTGCTCGATGAACGGCGCGAGGCGCAGGATGGCGTTGTGCCCCCAGAAGTTCGCCTCACCACACTGCCAGTAGTCCAGCCCGGCCATGAAGGGCGGGCCGTACAGCGCCTGGGCAAACTGCATCACGCGACCCAGCAGCGTGTCTGCGGCGATCTGCTTCGGAAACGTCTGCACGATGCCGATCGCGGGATTTTTCTCCATGATGCGCACCAGGTTGGTGAGCAGTGAGCCGGACATGAGGCTGTCCGCATCCAGCACGACCATGTAGCGGTACCGCTTGCCCCAGCGGCGGCAGAAGTCGCTCACGTTGCCGCTCTTGCGGTTGATCTGCTTGCGGCGGCGGCGGTAGAAGATGCGGCCAAAGGCCTTCAGCTGGCGGCAGAGCTCCAGCCACGCGGTTTCCTCCTCGATCCACTGGCTGGCCTTGTCCGAATCGCTCAGGATGAAAAAGTCGAAATTGGCCGCCTGTCCGGTGGCCTCCAGAGAGAGGTAGATGGAGCGCAGCCCCTCATACACGCGCGTCACATCCTCATTGAACACCGGCATGATGATGGCGGTGCTGGCGGTGATGGGCTGCTCATAGTCGTCCGCCGTGAGGGAAAGCCACAGGCTGAGTGAGTCCGGCTTGGGGCGGTTCATCAGCCAGACGCCGAAGAGCGCCGTCCAGAAGCCGACATTGAGCTGGTAATAGAGCGGGGTGAACACCAGCAGCAGCCCCCATTCGGAAAGCCGCATGCCGTTTTCCGAGAGGAAAATGTAGGACAGCCAGGCACCGACGATGGTGCCGAGGCCGACGAGTGAGAAGAACGTGGCGCGGCGCGTGCGCGAGATGTGCTTGGGCGGCATCCCGGCGGTCATCGCGATGTTCGCGGTCTGGCTGCCTATGGGTGCGCTCATCCGAAGAGGGAGTAAAGATAGCCCAGCACGCTGCCAATAATGACGACCAGCACCGAGTAGCGCAGGATGGGGTGGCGGCCGAGGCGGTCAAAGGTGTCGTCCGCCACGTCGGTGAACATGCCGAGGTCGATGTCACGCGGGGTCATCTTGCTCACCTGCATGCCGGGGCCGGAGGTACGAATGGCGGAGCGCATGGCCTCGGCCATGTCTTCGGGCATGTTCTGCTCATCCAGGAAGAACTGCGGCCAGCGCGAAGGCCCGCCGGCGAGGTGAAAGCCCAGACGCCCGGTGGCTTCCAGCTGCGCTTCGTTGAGATTAAGATCGCTGTAGATGGAGCCAAGCCACTCGCGCAGCATGAACCGCGCCTGCTCGATGGAATGCGCCGTGGGCGTGCGGGAGGGGTCCGCCGAATGCGCTTTCGCCGCGTTGCGCAGAGTTTCGAGAATCAGCTGCGTACGGCGTATTCGATTGTGAAGCTGGTACGAGCGAAAGTAATCGGCGAGGCGCGCATACGCCTCGTTCCACTCCTCTTCGGTGCCTGTCGCGGGGGCGAACTGAATGTTGACTGCTTCCATGTAGGTTCAAATCCGAACCGAATGGAGAATGCGCAGTTTTGATGCCGAGGAAAGCGGAGGATTGCGGATTCCGCATTTTCTAACCCAGACCCGGCATATGGAGTGTGCGGTCCAAGTTCACTGTGGGGCTCACGCCGCTGCATGCTGAAGCAGCAGGAAGCAGGGGCGATATTTCAGATGCAGGGGCTGACGCTGTGAGGGGCATTCGAGGGCTGGCTTGACCAAAGCCATGGCAACCTATAATATGGTTCCATGACTGCAGCCCAGATCATGCACGAGATTGATTGCCTGCCGCCTGCTGAGCAGGAGAAGGTGGTGAACTTTGCCAGGCAGCTGCCAAGCAGGAAGCCCCTGTCTGGCACTGAGCTGACCACGTTGGCGCAACGCATGGTGGAAGCGACGGACCCCGCAACAGCCCAGCGTCTCAAAGCCGACTTGGTCAAAGGTTTCTATGGGAATGAGTGATGCCAAAGATACGCCGTCATAAGCTGCCGCGTGCGCTGATCGAGCATCTGGCAGAACGCATTCTTCAAAGAGAAATCTCGGTCGATCAAATCGGGCTGTTCGGCGATTGGTGCGACACCTTGCCGGAGGTTCCTGCTGGAACATGGTTCAAACGCTTTCCCGGCATGATCGCCTGTGGAGAAGGCGAGCTGGTAAAGACGTTTCTGATCCCAGGTCAGGTGCCTCATGGCGAAGAAGTCTTCTGACCCTTCCATCAGGCGATCACTTCAGTGAGCAGCCGACCACCGTTCACGATGTCCACCGGGCGCACGTTTTCGACGACGATGCGCTTGCTGGCATTGATGCCCAGTAGCCGGTACATTGTGCGCGCCAGGTCTTCCGGGCCCACCGGGTTTTCATCCGGCTCGCCACCCAGGGCGTCGGATTTGCCATAGACAAAACCTTTCTTGATGCCGCCACCGGCCATCGCCACGGAGAAGACACGCGGGTAATGGTCACGACCGTTCGTGCTGTTGATGCGCGGCGTCCGGCCAAACTCAGAACTCACCAGCACCAGCGTGGTGTCCAGCATGCCGCGCTCATCCAGATCCTTGATCAGGCGTGCAAAGGCCACGTCAAACTGCGGAGCCTGGCTTTCAAACGCACCCTTGATGTTGGAGTGGTGGTCCCATCCGCCATAGTTCACGGAAACCATGCGCACCCCGGCCTCCACAAGGCGGCGGGAAAGCAGGAAGCGCTGACCGGCGGCGTTGCGGCCGTACTCATCGCGCAGCTTGTCGGGCTCGGCATTCAGATTGAACGCCTCGCGGGCCTTGTCAGAGCTGATGAGCTTGTACGCTGCCTGGTAGAAATTGTCCATCGCGCTCAGCCCGTCCGATTTCTCAGTCGTACGGAAGTGCTCGTCCACTGCGGAGAGCAGGTTGCGGCGGCGGTCAAAACGCTTCGCATCAATCTCCTTCGGCGCGGCCAGATCCCGCACGGTGAACCCTTTGTCCGCCGGGTCGCTGCCCAGCGCAAACGGCCCATAGGCGCTGCTCATATACCCGCTGCCCTGATCCGGCGCGATCATGTTCGGCACGGCCACATAGGGCGGCAGATTGTTCCTTGGCCCCTGCTCATGCGAAATGATGGAGCCAAAACTCGGAAACTTGATCGCCGGGCTCGGGCGGTAGCCGGTGAACATGTTGTGCGTGCCACGCTCATGCGCCGCCTCGCCATGCGTCACGGAGCGGATCAGCGTGATTTTGTCGAGGATCTTGGCGATGTTCGCAAACTGCCCGCCCACAAATTCCCCCGTCACACCTTTGATCGGATTAAACGGCCCGCGGTAATCCGGCGAAGCAAACGGCTTCGGATCCCAGGACTCATGCTGCGCCATGCCACCCGGCAGATAAATGTGAATGATCGAAGTCGCGATCGGCTTGTAGCTCTCCACCGCCGGCATCGCCAGATCAGCCGCCTGCAGCTTGAGCAGATTCGGCAAAGTAAGGCCTAAACCCGCCATAGCTCCCACCTGCAAAAAGTCACGCCGACCCTGAGCGGTGTTGAAGAGATTGCTGTGATTACCGGAGCAGAGACGATGCATTTTCATGGGCGGATTCAGTGGGGTTACCCGCAAATCTACCACGTGAAACCGGGCCATGTTACGCCCGCAGGCCATTCTGCCAAGACAGGCACAATGATGCGCAAAAGATGCGCGTTCGCCTGACTGCCCAAGCATCATCAGTGGCTTTTAGAATTGCCGCACTGCAAAGCATCAATCCAAGCCATCGATCCACTCATTACTTTGATTCTCCATCTCATCAATGAGTTGAACAAGTCGCTTCGTTGAAGTGCATCGGTCCGATCTAAAGCCGATCCATTGGGGAAAGGCGGTTTTAGCTGCAACCCAAAACGGTTCCCACTGACTTTCTGGTTTTCCGAGAAGCAGACTGGTTCGATAACGTAGCACCGGCCGCATGCTGTTTTCTGCAAGCCAATCCAGATTGGGCGGCAGCTCATCGTTCCAGTAAATGGCTGCTGCAAGGACATGATAATCGACTTTGGCTCTCCAGCTCTTGGTCATGGATTCCATGAGATGAGCTATGAGGCGGTACTGCCGAAGTAATTGCTCAGCGGTCATTGTAAGATGATCATCTTCACTCCCACCCTCTCAACTTCACATGCACCTGCGCCACGCGTCCCATGTAGTGATCCATGGAGTAATCCTTCGCGGCTTTCAGCATGTGATCCTTTGCTTTCTTATCCTCACCAATAGCTTCGAAATACAGGCCCAGATACAGATGCGCATAGCAGCGGTGGTTACGCAGCCGTTCGCCTTCACCTTCCTCGGCGGCTTGGAGCACGGCCTCCTCGCTGCCTTTACCGGCGAAAAGTTCATGCACCTGCTTCATCGGGATGCGGCTGTCACCCTCGATGGGAATGAACACCTTGCGCGCCGCCTCCACGCCCTCGCCCTTGGCGATGCATAGAAAATGCCACGCGGCATTTTCCACGTCATTACCGTTCACCGTTTGATGCACCTCAAACTGCTCGCGCCCGCCTTTGAAATCACCCGCATAATACAGCGAAAGCCCGCGCTGCCACAGCTGCGGCTTCGACTCCGGTGCCAGCGCGATGAGCTGGTCAAAAGCCGCCACCGATTCCTTCGGCTTCGCCGCAAAGAACAAATCCACCCCATGCTTGAAGAGCTCATTGGCTGATGGTTTCGCCTCCTCGGCGGTAGCGTGGGAAAGCAGGCCGAGCAGCAGCAGTGGAAGAAGTCGTTTCATGGCAGCTTCAAACGTGAGTGGCATGAAAAAAATGTCGAATGAGTAAATCCGAATGACGAAATTCGCGACTCAGAGTGTTGTTGGCACCATCTGCCTGCATGCAGTGTGTTTGACGCACGGTGCATTTCGCTCTGGCCTTCGAGCTTCGACATTCGAAATTATTTCGACATTCGGATTTACTCATTCGTCATTCATGGATCTGCGCCTCCCAGCCTTCTCCAAAGCAGCTCCTTCACTCCCTCACAACCACGCCAGCGGCAGCGGCACAATAAGCGCCAGATCCGCCAGCACCCGGTAGGCATCCACCGAAAAGCGCCTCCGCAGCCCCTGCACCACAGCGTGCAGCACCACCGCACCCAATGCTGCGCGGGCAGGGCCCAGCAGCGTGTGCTCCAGCGCGCCCATCTCGATTCCCCCCAGCACCGCCAGCGTAAAAACCATCGTGCCCAGCACCAGCCGCGTGTGTTTGCGGTCTTCCTGCAACCCGGCTTCACGGCAGGTGATGCCGTGCAGATTGCACGCAAACAGCAGCGTCAGCAGCACGCACTCCGTCACCGGCTCCTTGATGTTCTCCGGCATCGCAAAAAAACGCGAGCTCGTGGTGCAGCCCATCGCAAACAGCAGCGCGGCCGTCATTTCCTTCGGCAGCACATTCCCCATGCGAATGTCCAGCTGCCGCAGAAACGACAGCGCCATCACCACCAGCACAAACAGGCTCAGTGTGAACTTCGTCCCGCTCGTCAGCGGCATGCGCGAGATCAGCATGATCCCCCCCAGCCCCGCACAGGAAATGAACACATCCCGCGACACCCGGCTGCCCTGCGCCGACCACGACGCAAGGTACAGCGCCACCAGCAGCGCCAGACTCACCGCCTGCCACAGCACACCTTCAGGAATCACATACAGCGCCATCCATCCCAGCACCATCAGCGCCGGCGGAATCACCCCCAGCATCAGCAAACGACGGTGGCGGTGGTAAAACACATGCCGCACATCCAGCTCCGCCACGCTGTTCACCGCAAAGGTGTCCAGCGTGCGGTCCAGCAGGTAGATCACCCAGCACGCCAGCCCCAGCCCCACATTCATCAGCGGCGTCAGCCGGATCCCATGTGCATGCGCCAGCGCCGCCTGCCACAGCACCGCCACCACCGGCGCCTCCAGGCTCACCACATGCGGCCACAGCCACCACGGCGTGCGCTGGGCATGTGCAGATTCGCTGGCTGGCATCAGATCAGTCAAGACCTGCTCTGTAGTGCCGGGAGCACGAAGTGAAAAGAGAAACGTGCAAAGCGCCCTGCCGCCTCCGGAAAGTACGATAGGCACTCCTGCCTGTCGATCAGCGCCCCCGCCATCACCCCAATCCCCCGCGCCACCCACCACGGCGTGGTCCGCACATTCCATGTGCGGTCCGGACTCCGAAACCTCACTCTCCAAGCGCAGACCACTCCACGCAAAAATCCTCCCCACTTGAAACTTTTAACCTGAAACTTCTCACTCCATCCGAAGTGAGGTTGCCATGCCGATACCACGCGACACCTTGCACGCTCCCCCTCATGATTGGCGACGACTACTTCGAACTCCGTTCCCGCATCGGCACAGACCTCCTGGCTCTGGCCGCCGCCCTGCGTGAATCCGGCGGCGACTCCGATTCCGCCTCCATCCTCGACAATCTCCTCGCCAGCCTCAAAGAGCCCTTCGTCTTCGTCGTCGTCGGCGAGGTCAACGTCGGCAAATCCACCTTCCTCAACGCCCTCTTCGGCCAGGACTTCTCCACCACCGGCGTCGTCCCCACCACCGGCAAGATCCTCTTCTTCCGCCATGGCGAAGAGCACCACGTCGTCCCCGTCACCCCCACGCTCGATGAAGTCTACGCCCCCGTCGATTTCCTCCGCGACTTCCACATCGTCGACACCCCCGGCACCAACTCCGTCGAAAACGAGCACCAGCTCATCACCGAGCGCTTCGTCCCCATCGCAGACCTCGTCATCTTCGTCTTCTCCGCCATGAACCCCTGGGGCGCCTCCGCTTGGCAGTTCCTGGAAAAAGTCCACCGCGAGTGGATGCGCCACGTCATCTTCGTCCTCCAGCAAAGCGATCTCCGCAGCCCCGAAGAAATCCAGGTCATCACCGACTACATGGGCCAGCTCACCCGCCAGCGTTTCGGCCGCGACTTCCCCCTCTTCGCCGTCTCCGCCAAGAAAGCCTTCCTCGCCCGCAATGCCGGCATCGAGCGCGAGCGCCTCCTGCAGGACAGCGGCTTTGATGCCCTGGAGGCCCACATCTCCTCCATCGTCCGGCACAACGCCGCCCGCCTCAACAAGCTCGCCAGTACCATGCGCCTCGCGCGCCAGATCCTCGATGACATGCGCCAGCGCCACGTCGCCAGCATGCACCAGGCCAAGCGCAAAACCCTCGTCCTCCAGGAACTCCAAACCGAGCGCGAGCTCCAGGTCGACCGCACCCTCAAAAAAATCCTCCCCGCCCTCGATGCCACCGAGCGCGACTACCACGAGTCCGTCATGCGCGTCGCCGGCCTCGCCAGCGATGCCCTCACCACCCGCAAAGCCTTTCAGCGCAAAGGCGCCGAAGACGACAACGCCGCCCGCCCCCAGAGCCTCGACCACCGCCTCTTTCAGGAACTCCAGCACCGCACCGGCGACCGCTGGCGCCAGGTCAGCCTCGTCCTCGAAGAAGACGTCCATCAGTTCGAGCGCTTCCTCTTCGCCCAGGGTCGCGGCATCCTGTTCCCCCCAGACGTCGTCCTCCCCTCCCATGACTACGGCGAAGAAGAAAGCGAGCTCCGCCGCCGCTTCGGCACCCATGTAGACTCCTCCCTCCGCCGCTTCGTCATCGGCCTCAAGCTCGATGAAGACATTGAGCCCGGCCTCGAAAGCGCCCGCGTCACCGCCCGCTGGCTCCCCCGCCTCATCCTCCCCGTCATCATCGGCACCGCCCTCTGCGGCTGGATGGACGACCTCGTCAGCGCCGCCATCGCCTTCGGCGCCGGCCTCCTCCTCCTCGCCGTCGTTTACCTCCTCACCCAGATCCGCCTCGCCAAATCGCGCAACACCATCCTCGACAAATTGGAGGAATCCTCCGCCACCCTCCGCGAGATGCTCGCCAAGCAGGTCACCGAAGACGTCACCCACAGCTTCACCAAGTTCCTCGACACCCTCAATCCCGCCCAGGCCAGCGCCGCCCAGCTCGAGCACGAGCAGTCCACCCAAGTCGAGCGCCTCCGCCAGCTCTCCGACTCCTTCGACACCCTCGACCAGCAGATCAAAGTCCTCACCCCCACCGGCGGAAAATAAAAGGAGGCATGCTCTTGAGCAGCCGCCCATGCTAGGACGAGAAAGCATCCAGCCTCCCGCCAGCCCCAGAGCCGGTAGGGAACCGCTGCGCCGGGTCCCAAATTTCGGGTCTGTATCGTCGCCAGCGCTCAAAAAGGTACGCCGTCCTTACCATGTGGAAAGGCAGTCGATGGGGCACTTGCTACACCGCCCCGCAAGTCCCACAAGCCGTCTCTTCCGAAAGCCCGTAGGGCTGGCACAACCGTAGCCGTGGGTGCCAACCCACGGAACCGCATGACCCAACCCCTCCCAATGTGGTGGAACCGCGTAGCGGTGACACAAAACGCCGCCACACCCAAACCAGAAACCAGCCAGCGCATGTTTTGTAGTCCCGGCTTTAGCCGGAATCTGGAAGCGCAGTTCGTGCAAAACAGCTCCAGGATACCCCCCCTGTGACCCTCCGTTCCACTATCTAGCCGCCTTGAGTTCAGGTGCTTCATAGTCTCTGAAGAAGAAGGATGATTTCCCGAAGTGCCCGAAGCCCAGCCGCCGGCACCCCGTGAATCACTAGCCAGCCCGCCACCGATACCTTAAACTCGCCCATCACAGGCAAAAAATCGGTCCTAACCATCCCATCAGACCCATCCAGCGTCTCCACTCGCCCCAAAGCCCACGCCCGCCCCGCCACCTCCGGCCAATTTTCAATTCTCAGTTTTCAGTTCCCAGTTTTCAGTCTCCTCCCACCCCCCACCTCCGTCCCATCCAGCGCTCTCGCCTTCTCCCCACAAACACACGCGCCACCCAGCCTCTCCTTCAACCACCTCAGCAACCGCCAGCTTCCTCCCCCTCCGATTGTCTGATTGTCTCCCCATCTGATTGTCTCCCTCTCCGCCTCAGTGAGTCCCGCCGCCCTCAAATCCGCCCTCATCGCCCAAGCCCGCTCCCTCGGCTTTGACGACTGCCGCATCGCCCCCGCCCAGCCCGCCGCGCACCGCGCCCTCTTCCAGCAATGGCTCGCCGAAGGCAAACACGGCGACATGGCCTGGCTCGCCCGCAACCCCGAGCGCCGCACCGACCCCACCCTCGTCCTCCCCGGCGCCAAATCCGTCATCGTCCTCGCCCTCAACTACTACCAAGGCGGCACCCCCTACCC
>JAIPJY010000045.1 GCA_021733925.1 Prosthecobacter sp.
ACAGCGTGATCCAGCAGATCAAGGCGGCCGCACGAGGCTTTCGCAGCTTCGCGAGCTACCGCCGTCGCATCCTGTTCTTCTGCGGCAAACTTGACCTCAAACCCGTCCTCTAATCACACGACAATCCCCGAAGAACCAACAAAATCCGAGATTAAACTGGGCCTGAGCTTCTCCTTGGGCGGCTGCCAATCTGTACCAGCTAACCGCTTGCTTGAAATCCTGCTGAATTTCTTTTCCCTGTTGGTATTGACTTCCTAACTGAGTCTGAGCCTGTGGAAGCCCATTTTCTGCTGCTAGTCGAATTAATTTAAGTGCTTCCTTCGAATCTGTTGGCACACCATATCCCGAGGAGTAGCAAGCACCAAGATTGAATTGGGCCTCAGCAAGATTTTGATTTGCAGCTAAGCGAAACCAGTTGGTGGCTTCGATGGGATTTTCAAGAACTCCGAACCCGTTACAGTAAGCGAGTCCAAGATCTAACTGGGCAAGAGAGTGTCCTTTCTCGGCGGCTTTACGATACCAAAAAATGGCTTGGGTTTTATTTTTCATAACGCCAGCCCCTCTTTCATAAGCTAGACCAAGTTCTTCTTGGGCGTCCAAATCACCGCCATCGGCCTTCATGCGAAGGCTTTCGAACTTTTGCGAGGGCTCGTCAGCTTTATTGGATTGGTTTGGGGTTTTGCGAGGTAGTTGCTGATTGAAAAACCAATATAAAAACAAGGCGCTCCCACAGACAACAACACAAGCGGCGATGGTGTAAATTCTGTTGGCTATCGCAGTCGTTTGTTTGTTTTTGGCTTTCGGCTGCTGCTGCGGGTGATTCGCGGCAGGTGCTGGTTTTCTTGGTGAGGATGATGGTGCGGGGGCTTGAGGCTGTTTTTGAGGCGAGGGTGCCGTGGGGAAGTTTGGTTCCCTTACTGGCTTTTGTGGGCTCTGTTTTGCTTGTGGGCGGTAGGGATGATCGGATTCGGGGATGCGGCTCAAGAGCGCGTATGCCTCGTTGATCTGATAGGTCCTCGCCTCGGCTTTGTTTCGAAGGTCATTGTTCCCAGTGAAGCGATCAGGATGCCACACCAGTAGCGCGTCGCGGTATGCCTTTTTCAACCCGGTTTTGCTGATTGGGGTCGAGAGTTCGAGAAGTTGGAGTGCGTCCGTAACATTCATGGCTTAGACCTGATTTGTAGCGACATGATGACAGATCCCAAGTCTTGTGCCATGTTTTTCCGAATTCAATGCTTTGCCATCCAGTCCGCCAGCTGCCGCCTTTGCACGGGCAGCTTGCGGTGGAAGCTGTCTTCGATGGCGGCGGCGGCCATGCCGGTTTCGCCTTCGGGGATGATGCCGAGCATTTCGGCGAGGCGCTGCTCGAAGCGGATGATCAAGGCGGGCACGGGGTCCTTCGCGGCGAGGTAGTCGAGGGCTTTGACGAGGAGATCATGAATCTCGGGAATGGGTGAGCCGGTTTCGGCGACGAGGGTGATGAGTTTGACGAGGTAGGTGGCGGCGAGCACGCGGCCGTAGCTTTCACGCAGGCCAAGGCGGGGATTGGTCCAGCGGGCTTCGGCGAGGGTGTGGAGGTCGCTCGATTTGCTGCGGACGAAGCGCAGTTCGGCGGAGACAAACAGATCCAGCACGCCGTAGAGCGGTGATTTGGGGCGCAAAGAGCCTTTGGCGATGGTTTTGAACAGGCCGACCTCCGGTGAGCACCATTGTACAATGAGGCTGCTCTCCGCATAGCGCGTGCGTCCGATGAGGATGGCCTCGGTTTTTTCCATGATGACAAAAGGCGTTGAACTCGCACGCCAAGACGCTATCTACGCTGCATGGAAAAGACCAGCAAGACCATCCTCACCGACCTCCAATCCCTCGACACCACGGCTCTCAAGGCAAGGTTGGGGGAACTCCGGAGGTATCTTTGACGTCCCGAAATTAAAAGACGAACTGGCCATGCTGGAGGACCGCATGGGGGCCCCTGGATTCTGGGATGACGCAAACGCGGCGCGCAAGACGATCGACCGCACGAACGTCATCAAAAAGAAAATCGGACCGTTGCAGGATCTGGAAGCGCGTGCCGGGGATTTTGACGGGCTGATCGAGCTGGCCAAAGAGGCGGGCGACACTGACACCTGGCGTGAGGTGGAGCAGGAGCACAAGACGCTCGAAAAGGATGTCTCCACCTTTGAACTGAGCCAGCTGCTGAGCGGGCCGTTTGACAGTGGCAACGCCTTCATCACCATCCATTCTGGAGCCGGTGGTACGGAGGCCTGTGACTGGGCGGACATGCTGATGCGCATGTATCAGCGCTGGTGCCAGCGCCGTGGCTACAAGGTGGAACTTATCGACCATGAAGCGGGTGATGACGTGGGCACGCGCTCCGCCACGCTCGAAATCATCGGTGAAAACGCCTTTGGGTTTCTGCAAACTGAGCGCGGTGTGCACCGTCTGGTGCGAATCTCTCCCTTTGATGCTGCGAAGAAGCGCCATACGAGTTTCGCTTCGATTGACGTGACGCCTGACTCCGAAGAGGAGATCGACATTGTCGTGCGTGATGAAGATCTGCGTGTGGATACCTATCGTGCTGGCGGCAAAGGTGGGCAGAACGTGAACAAGGTCGAGACTGCCGTGCGTCTGACGCACATTCCTAGCGGTGTCATTGTGGCCTGTCAGATCGAGCGTAGTCAGCCGAAAAACCGCGCGAAAGCGATGGCGATGCTCAAGGCGAAGCTCTATCAAATCGAAGAAGACAAGCGTCAGGCCGAGATCGACCGCCAGTATGGCGAGAAGAGCGATATCGGCTGGGGCAGCCAGATTCGAAGCTACGTCTTCCAGCCCTACCAGATGGTCAAAGACCACCGAACAGGTGAAAAGACCAGCGGCGTGCAGGCTGTGATGGATGGTGACCTGGATGCCTTCATGGAAGCCAAGCTGCGCGGCCGGAAGGCGGGAGACAATGACAAGGACGACGATGTCTAGCGGCTGGATTCTAGATGCTTGATCCTAGATGCTGGATGACAGAAAACCGGGATTTATGAGCTATCGGGACCTCGAAATCTGGCAGCTTGCCAAACAATGTTCGATTGAAATTCATACGATGACTCTGAGGCATCTGCCGAAGTTTGAAATGTATGAGGAGGGGGCGCAGATTCGCCGTTCATCGAAATCGGTGCGATCGAACATTGTGGAAGGCTATGGCCGACGTGAATATAAGCAGGATTTCGTGCTTCGGTTGACCTACGCTCTGGCCTCCAATGACGAAACCATCGACCATCTGGAAACTTTGTTTGAAACAGGTTCATTGGCGGATGAGCAGCTATGTTCTAAACTCCGCGAAATGCTCACGCATCTAGGCAAAAAACTAAACCTTTTCATCCAAGCTGTTCGAGAAGGTCATCGATCCTCGAAGTAGCCGTTCTGAATCTAGCATCGAGAATCCAGCATCCAGCAACGCATATCCCCCATGAAGCCAGTTTTCGAGAAAGTTCCCAAGCGTCAGTGGGAGTCATTCCACTGTGAGACGGTGCGTGCGCTGGACTATGGGACGCGGTGGCATTTTCATCCGGAGTATCAGCTGACGCTGGCGATTGAGAGCCGCGGGCATCGGGTGGTGGGAGATAACATCAGTGCGCTCACGGACGGAGACATCGTGCTGATTGGTTCCAATCTGCCTCACGTGTGGCATCAGGACACAAGCGCGAAATCGCGGCGGGTGAATGCCATCATCGTGCGGTTTGACGAGGATTTCCTTGGGCGTGATTTCATGGCGCTGCCGGAGATGGAGCCGGTGAAGCGGCTGCTGCAGCGTGCGGCGCGCGGCCTGGAGGTGCGCGGTGCTGCCCGTGCGGTGGTGACGGAGCACATGAAACGTCTCGCTGGCAGCGAGGGGCTGGCAAGGGTGATCGAACTGCTGACCATTCTCAATGCGCTGGCCGGGGCAGATGATTTGAAGGCGCTGGCTAGTTCCAACTTTGAGCCCAAGCTTGAATCTGCCGACCAGGGGAGGATGGAGCGGGTGATCGACTTCATTCACACGCATCTGACGGAGGAAATCGACCGCGAGCGTTTGGCGAAGCTGGCGCATCTCAGTCTGGGTGCCTTCAGCCGATTCTTCCACTCACGCACGGGCAAGACGGTGCCCCAGTATGTGAACGAGGTGCGCATCGGCCGTGCCTGCGGCATGCTGGCGGAGGATGTGTCAAACATCACGGACATCGCGATGGACTGCGGCTACCGCAACCTAGCGAACTTCAACCGTCGCTTTCGCGAAGTGATGGAGACCACCCCGAGCGCCTACCGCCAAAAATTTCGTGGCATGGCGGGGAGGTGATGGCCCGCGCCACTTGCGCCGCCATTCATCCGGTGAGATAAGCAGTGCATGAGTCAGATGCTTGAACCGGATCTTTCCGTGGTGGACCTCCGCTCCTACTTCGTGCGGAAGCGCAATGCGCTGCTGGTGCGGGGGCGCTTCAGTCCGCTGTATCTCGACTACTACCTGCATCTGATGCAGTACGGCCTGCAGAATGCAGAGCCGCTGGATCAAATGCTGAAGGATACGCTGGCCGCGATGGCGCTGCATCTCTGTTCACGCCCGCAGGATGAGAGCTGTGCGTGGACGATCCACGTCAAGGAGCCGCAACGCGCGAATGTGTTCGTCACCGGCAGCTCACGGCCTGGCCGGGTGGCAGGCCGGGTCTTCACCGAAGATGTGCGGCAGGAGGGCGAGGCGATGTTCATCTCGCAAGCCACCCGACAGGATCAGTCACCCCGGCAGAGCATGATCGAGTTTCACGGCGACGACATGCTGAAGGCGGTGGAGACGTTTTACACCACCAGCGAGCAGCGACTCACTCGCTTTTTCCGTCTTGAGGATGAAGAGTTCGTGCAAATCTCGGCTGAGCCGGATTGTGATGAGATCTGGCTGTCTGAGCTCACGCTGGAGGAGGTGCTCGCACTCGAAACGAACGAGCATCTCACGCTGCTGGAAACAAGAGGCTACGTGTTTGAATGCGGCTGCTCCGTGGAGCGCCTGCTGCCCATCATCATGCGCCTGCCGCAGGATGATCTGGACCACATTTTTGCCGACGGCGTGGCGCAGATCACCTGCCCGCGCTGCGGTGCGGTCTTTCGCACGCCGAAGGAGAGTTTTGAGCAGTGGCGGTCCCAGCAGTCGTAGTGCAAGCGTCCCGCTTGCATTCTCTGACCGCAAACGAGACGTTTGCACTACTTGCATGAAACTCGCCCTCATCCGCCGTCAGTTCTCCGCCACCGGAGGTGCGGAGCTGTATGTGCAGCGGCTGCTGGGGGCTTTGACTGCTGCGGGGCATGAGACGCATCTGTTTGCGGAAAAATGGCAGGGGCAGGCAGTTGGTGTGCAGTTTCACAGCGTCAAGGTTGAAGGATCACGCGCGGAGCGTCCGCTGCGCTTTGCGGAAGGCGTGAACGCCGCTTTGCAGCATGAGAGATTTGACTGCGTTTTCAGCCTGGAGCGCACGCTGAAGCAGGACGTCTATCGCGCGGGAGACGGCCTGCACCGCGTGTGGCTGCAGCGACGCAGACAGTTCGCGCCGTGGTGGAAGCGCCCACTGGTGGGACTGGGGGCGTTTCATCGCAACATGATGGCGCTTGAAGCGCGCACCTTTGATCCCGCAAACACGCAGCGCATCATCGTGAACTCTGAAATGGTGCGCGGCGAGATCGCGCAGCATTTTCCCGACTTTCCGCAGGAGAGGGTGCATACGATTCGCAACGGTGTGGATGTGAAGCGTTTCAAGAACGTGTCGAGATCAGCAGCGCGCAAACGCTTTGGACTTGAGGACAACGATTTCGTGCTGGTCTTTGTCGGCTCCGGCTGGGAGCGCAAGGGGCTGCCCTGGCTGCTGAAGTTCATGGCCGGGCGCAGCGACGATCCGCGCCTCAAGCTGCTTGTCGTCACGCGGGATCGCATGCGCGGCAAGATTCCGCCGAACGTCATTCTCACGGGACCGCTGAGCGATGTGGAGGCCGCCTATGCCGCCGCCGATGTGCTCACGTTTCTGCCCATTTATGAACCCTGCTCCAATGTGGTGAGCGAGGCTCTGGCCACCGGCATACCGGTGGTCACGACGAGTTTCAATGGCGCCAGCGAATTGATCGATTCCGGGATCAACGGGCATGTCCTGGACGATCCCGCCGATCTGGCGACGCTGGGCATGTGCATCAACCACTGGCGTGCTCATGGCAGTGCCGGGCCTGTCAAAACTCGGCTGCCGCTCGATCTGGAGCTGAATGTGATGCTTACCTTGCAGGTGCTTGAGCATTCGGCGAAAGCAGCTTGAGGAGGGTTGCACGTCTTGCGAGAACAATGGGGTTCAGCAACGTCTCATCGTACTGGCCAAGGCATTGCCGGCCTTCTTCGAGATCCCCCAGACGGATCTGCATTTCGACACGGCCGATCACGCAGCGTTGCGTGTAACTGGCGATCGAGGTGCTTTTTGATTGAGACCATCTTTCCAGTGCACACGCATAGAGCTGGCTGGCTGCTTTGAACATGCCCTGCTCGCGCATGAGCTGCGCGTAATCTTCAAGATGGGCGGGAGCAAAAGAGCTGGAAATTTTCAGCACGGCCTCCTTGTTTTTGAGCAGTTCGTCCGTGGTGAAAATTTTGTACTGAACCAGCTGACTCCAGAAATTGTGTTTGGGTGAGTAAAATTTCGTCTGACCGGACATGCGTGCGATCAATGCCAGCCGCTGCGGGAACGGCAGGCGTTGTTTCCCGGTGCCGGCCATGGCAGAGAGAAACTCCATGAGGTTTTCGAGGTTGATGACTCCGAGGGCCGGGTCGGCACTGCCGGCTGGCAAAGGTTCTTGTTTGAGCGCAAGCTGCCATGCGCTGATGCTTGATTGAAGTGCAGCCTGAGATAGAAAACCGTAATCAGAAATGCCCGCCTGAGCACCGGAGAGTGCGGCGAACTGAAGCAGTTTCTCCGGCTCGCGTGCCGTGCCCGCCGCCCAAAAGTGTGCGAGGCATTGGAACAAGGTGCTGCGGAAGTATCCGCCCAGAGAGTCTGTACTGGTGCCATGGCGATTGATGATGCCCCTGTCGGTTCGCAGGCGTTCCAAACTGGCGTCAGCTGCCGCGAAGTCTCCCGTGGCCGTCTTCAGCGCGGCATGCACCGCCAGGAAATCCACCCAGTAGCGTTCGCTGAAGGAATATTCGCCCAGTGAATCTGACGTGAGCACCTTGGAGATGGCGTCGAACTGAGGCAGCAAAATCAGGGCGGACTCCGGCTGCTCCTTGGCGAGGATGACGAGGGTCTGCGCACGTTGCACTGGCTGCTCAGGCAGTGGCGAGGCAGCGACTTTTTTGGCAAAAGCCGCGAGGCGTTCACGACGTGGCTGCCAGTGAGCTTCTGGATAAAGGATGCATGTGGCGGTGTCATCTGCGGAGAGCGCGATGACCTCTGCCAGCAGCGCATCTTCCAGGCTGGATGCCTGCATCTCGCGAAGGGTTGATTCCGTGGGGGGCAGCCACCCGTGCCTCTTTGAGCTGGCGTTGTATGAAGGGAGAGTTGATCGTGATTTCAGGCGGATTGCATGCTGCCAGTCACCCTTTTCAAGCAGGATGCCGGTGAATTCATTGATGTGGTTTGTGCCATACGCGTTGATGAGTTTTTCCACCGCGGCCGTGTTCTCAGAGCTGGCGGAAAGGCGGACAATGGCGTGATACAGCACTTGGTCGAGGTAGCGTACGCGCGTGCTGCGAATGATGGCTTCGAGCTGGTCCCAGCGTTCAAGCACGAGACTGCTGGTTTGTTTCCAGGTATCATTGACAGGCAGCACTGCGGCGGAGTTGAGCAGAGCTGCGAGTTCATGGCGTGTGATGGGTACACCGTCATGCCATGCCTTGGCCGCGGCGAGGCCCCATGACTGCCTGGCTTCTTCGTCCAACAGCCCCGGATAGGCGGCGGTGAGCCATGCCGCCAGTTCCAGGCGGACGTGCGTTTTGATCTGCTCATCCTTCAGCAGTGCCCGGGCCTGCTGGGTGGCTGCCGCCCAAGTTTTCATGGCTGAGGGGGATGCAGCCAAGGGCTGGTAGGGGCCATCGAGCCAGCCGAACATCGGCTCGGTGCTTTGAATCAGATCAAGCGCAATGCGGCACTCATGGCGGATGGTCTGGAGGCCGGGTCCGCCTTGTTCGGCCGCCCATTCCGCCACTTCACGACGCTCCTGTACTCCCATCTGCACAAGCGTGCTGTGCAGTACTGGCAGCCAGAGCCCGCGGGTGTTTCCGGTGTCATAGCGTGCGACTTGCTGCATGAAATCGGTCCAGACTGCTTTTGGTGCAGCCCATCCGCCACGATGTTCCCAAATATGGAACAGTTGGTCTGCCAGTTTGACGGGGCTTTGCGATGAGCTGCTCACGGGCTCCAGACGGACTTCGGGGAGGTTTGCCGCAGCAAGCATCTGGCATGCGAGAAGGGCTGGGGACTCCTCGGAATCGAACCGCAGCTGACTTTGGAAAAAGTAGCTGATCGGGCCGCCGGCACGGAAATAGGGCTCCTTGGCGAAAAGGGTGGAAGTGTCCTCCGGATCCAAACGACGAGAGAGGGCGAGCACGAATTTCACCAGGTCGTCCGGCCGGGAGCTTTCCAGCAGCCGCAGCAGCTCATTCCTGACCGCGATTGTGTAGCCGCGAAAAGGTGACGGGACTTCGCGCCTGCCTGCAAGAATGGCGTCAATGTAGCTGCGTTCCTCTGCGGTGCGCAGTTTGAGCAAAGGCGCGAAGCGTGACAGTTCTCCCTCGGCCAGTTCTGCTTTGCCAAGTTCCGGAAAGTGGCTTTCAAAGACGTCCAATACGGCGCCTGCGGCCTGCGGGTTGAGCCGGGGGAACTGGGAGGTGCAGAGATCCAGACGACGGCTTTTTTCAGGCGAGTTTTTGGCGGTGAGGCAGGCGGCGAATAAGTAATGACCAAATGCAGCCCCCTTTTGCGCGATGAGCAACTGGGCCGTTTTTTCAGCCTGGTCCGGACTCAAAGAGGACAGGCGGTTCAGGGTCAGCGCGAGAACGCTGCGCATCCTGAAACTGGGCAGTGAAACCGCGTCATAGGTGGCGGCATCCGCAAGCAGGCCCATTGCGTCGAGTGATGAAACAAGCCTCTCTGCGCTGGCGACAGTTGCATCGGGCAAGGCAGCGGAGATCAGCTGGCTCTCACTTATCGACATGTTGCCGGGACCAGAGGCCCGCGCAATGTTTTGAACTCCGAAGTATTGCGCTCCGAATTGCAGCGCTTTGGGTGCAAGGCGAGGAGTACTGCACAATTTGAGGACGAATGAGTTCAGCGGTGGCATGCGATTGCTCAAGGGACTCTGGCTGAATTCGGTGCGATACAGTCTTCCGATGAGCTGAAGGACCTGTTCGAACTTATGGATGTCCGCCGGACCCATCTGCTGCAACTGGTCTGCGAAGTAGCCCAGGTAACTGAGCCCCCCTGTGCTGTAGTATTGCAGCCCACCGGGCATGCGGCGATTGAAGGTAGATTGTTCTGAAGGGGGGAGTGATTTGATGTAGATCGATTCGAGTTCCTGCCAAGTCGTGATCTTGAGAAGTTCTTCGATGAAGGTCTGCAGTTTGGCTTGCTGCTCTTTCATGACCGGTGCGAACTCTTCCTGCAAGCCAGGCACGTTTGCGGCGAAGATCTTCACCCATTTGCGGCGCAGGATGTAGCCGCTGAGCACCTTTTTCTGCTCGGCGGAGCAGGCGGCGATCTCATCGGCATACGTCTGGGCAAAAGCGGTGACTTCATCATGCGAGGTGTGATTTTTGCTGGAATGCAGGATGATCAAATCCACGCCAAAAGTGCGCGGCTGGCGTTTGTTGAGCTCCTCCACCAGACCGGGATGCGTGTCACCACCTGTGAATTCGCTGAGCATGACATCCAGCATGGTGTACTGCTGGGGATTGTTGGGCAGCGGGCGCGGATTGAAGGTGGCGGCAGGATCGAGCATGCCTGCGGCTTCCAGCAAAGCGATGAAACGCCGGGGCTTGCCACGGTGATTGTGGACATTGCGCGCCGTGTTAAGCGTGCTTGCCAGCCATGATGGATCACTGGCGGCTCCGCTAGCTTCGGCGCGCTGCATGATTTCACCGAAGAGTTCAGGAACGAAAGCGGCTTTTTGCAGCCATTGGGCGACCTGGGTTTGATGGGGGGGCTGACGACTGCCACCACGGCTGTTCATCGCATCCTGCTGCGCAAGAAGTTGGCTGATGTGATCGAGCAAGGCGATGGCGCGTGGCTTGTCTGATTGAGCAAGGTGGTCAAGCACGGGCTGACAATTCTGCATGATCTCATAGCCTTCACTGCCCGAGCTGCTCAGCCTGGTCATCTGCATCCAGTGGGTGATGTCGGCTTCCAATTGAACCGCCGTGGCGTTGATCAGCGGTTGCAGGGCTTGTTTGAGCGCGGCGTCCTGTTCCGACTTTTGATCCAAATCCGGCATGCGGGCATTGAGCATGGCCAGGAGATTGGCGGCTGATTCGGGCTGGAGGCTGGCGAACTCGTCATGGCGCTTCTGGATGAAGGCGAGAATGGCGGAGTCATCCGGGCGCCTGGTGTTGTAAAAGCTGCGCGAATTCGTGGTGTCGCCTGGAGCCCGGTGCAGAAATGCCAGCAGCAATTCGGTGCCGAAAGTGGCGGGTTGTTTCGCCAGGAAGTCATGGATCGAAGACCTGTTATCATTGCTGTATTCGATCTGGTTGATGAGGCTGGACAGCAGGGTGGGTTCCTGAGGGTTGTCGGATTTTGGATCACGGAAGTCCGAAGCTTCTGCGACCCAAGGAGTGCCGGTAAATACGAAGCGGACTTTTTCGGGATGATTCAAGGATTCCTCCATGTAACTGCGCAGATTGGAGGTCCAGCCGCGTGATTGCGAGATGCCTTCCTGATCCGCGAGAGCGAGCGTGGTGTGAAGCAACTGGGGTACCCGAAGGAGTGCTCTCAGCAGGCGGATCACGCAGGTTTCACTGCTGTTCTGCAGCAACGACTGCTTCTGCTCCGGACTGCCGCGCAGGAGTTCGACGGCATGACGGGCTGCGGCATCCGCTTTGGCGGGGTCACTGTCGGCAAAGTCACCCAGCAAGGCGGGAAACTGCTGGGCAAACTCGTATTCCTGCTGGTGAAGATCACTCCACGTCTTGGCGGCGAGCACTTGATCGACCTGACGGGTGAGTTCGATGATTTCAAACTTGAGCAGCGGCGCGAGAATGCGTGCGAGTTCCTCTCCCAGCTGCTCCGACTGCGGATAGCCGTTTAATTCAAGACGCAGCAGGGCGGACAGCTCGCTCTGGCCGGTGGCGGGCATGGCGGAGATGTCCTTGGCGTGGCGTATGAGGACGAGGCGCAGAGCGGCACTGCGGTAAGCCCCTCCATCGCCATTGCGCGATTGAGCCCGTTCGGTTTGTGACACATAAAGCGGCACCGTCCTGCCATCCAACTGCAAAGGGGTGTGGTCGTTTTTCATCAGCAGCGCCTGTGCGATATCAGCGCCCAAGGTGGGCTTGCGCTGGCTCAGCAGGGAGAGCGCGGCGTTGACCTTTTCGTCATTCCAGTTATCACGGTAATGCTGCGCCAGCCTGCCCAGCAAGGTCGAGCGTTGGTCATTGTCGTTCAGAAGATAGGTTCGAAAAGTTCCGTTCTCTCCGATGAAGCCGAGGGCGTCGGCTGTTTGCATGAAGTTCTCAACGGTATGGAATCTGCTGCTGGAGAAGCTGCTGGTGATCTGGCGCAGCCATTGAGGTGATTCCATTAGTCCATCCTCTATCGCGAGATCGAGCAAAGGGAGGGCGCGGGGATCCTGCAGCAGATTCTGCAGCCATTGGATGTAACTTTGCACGGCCTGCAGGTTGCTGCGAGAGGTTGGAGCGGGCAACGGGACGCCGCGCTGCTGCTGCACCTGGTATTCCTGCCAGAGGGCGATGCTCTGACTGCGCAGCTCGGGTGTGGCGCCGATCCATGGGTCACGCAGGCTGCGGATAAAACTGCGCATGGCTTCGGGATCATGCTGGCCGAGAGCAAAGGCATAAGTCTTGGTGATCTGCGGCTGGTTGGCAAAGTTACCGTTTGCCGGCTTGGCCGATAGAGCCAGGAAAAGCGGGTTCAAGAGAGCCTTGATTTTTCGCGTCTCCCACTGCCGCACGATTTCCTCCAAAGGCCCGCCCGGCTGCTGGCTGCGGTTGGCATCATTGCCCTTGCCGGGAGGGTAGAGCCAGGCTGAAGCAGCCGAGACAAAATGCTCCTCATCGGCCATGAGCAGCGCTGCGTAGGCTCGGCAGTATTGCTCGATGGATTTGCCTTCGGCTTTAAGAATGGCAGGAAAGACCACCTCATCGAGCTGGTGCTGATCCCCACGCTGTGCGGCGCAGTAGGTGGCGAACACGGCAGGCGTTGGCATGGCGATGCGCTCTGCTGTGGCAAACAATCCGGTGAAGACAGCGAAAGGATCGGAGCCGTAGTGTTGCGGGTAATGCCCCTGCGCCATGAGCCGCCGTTTCACCTTGGGCATGGCGCGCAGGCTGAGCTGATCAAGCGCGATTTTTTCTGTCTCGGCGAGATTGCGGGTTCCAAGCATGGCCATGCCACCGAGCGGAGCGAAGCCCATGAGCGCGAGTTCGGGGACCTCGAGCATCGCCTTGCAGAGCTGGTCGTGAGCCGCCCGCCGTTCGTTCCAGATTTTTTGACTTTCAGCGGGCACATTGAGTGAGCCGTCCTCATTGAACTTCCACTGGTGTACCGTGCCGGAATTTTCCCTGTTGAAGGGAGACCAGAGGTCGGGGGTGGATAAATTTTGGGCAAAGTCGCGACTCTGGATGCTGGTCAAAGCCTGCTGGAATTGCTGAACGCTGCCTGAGGGCAGGGGACGGCTGGCTGGCAGAGAGCGCAGCCAAATGGAGAGCAGCCCGGAAAGCGCGGCGGGCCGTGGTACGGAGATGTCGCTGCGCTCACTGAGCTCATGAATGAGCGCGGGCAGGTACTGGGCCTGGGTGACATCGGGCATTTTTTTCCAATGCTGCAGCGCGGTCTGGAAGTCTCCCTCCATCGCGAGCAGGGTGGCCAGACGCGCATGCGAGGCAAAAGCGCGCGGATTGGCGGAGATCACGGCGCGATGCACGTCAATGGCGGGCTTGGTTTCGAGTCCGGTGTGTTCGAGCAGCACCGCATATTCCTGCCTGGCTTTCCAGCCGCTGCCGGTCTGCATGGCCTCCACCACCTGATCCGTCAGCTTGTGCTGGGTGAAGAGCTTGATGACGTTATGAATCTGGTGATGGGCGCTGGAACTGTTCTGCGGGTTCAGGCAGCCCTGAATCGCCAGTCGCAGTTGTCTCACGAGTTCTTTGACGGCACCCGCCTGGTCGCCCTTTTTCAGCAGTTCATCGAGGGACACCTGCTTCTTCTGCTGCTGGCGGTAGGAATAGCTGCGCGAGTAAGGATTGGCGATCACCGGCGCGTTTTGTGATCGCGACCTGAGGGGGCTTCCCTGTGCCGTCTGCACCAGCTTCTGCGCCTCTTCCTGCATGCCAAAGGAGTTCATCGTCTCCGCCAGCATGAGCTTTTCCTCTCGAGTGGTTGCAGCTTGGGAAAGGCGTTCAAGCACCGGCTTCACCGCGGGGGGGAGCGTTTTGATTTCCCTTTTGCCCTGCTGCTGCAACTGACGCAGTGCTTGATAAAGCATGGTGAGGTCGAGCTGGAGGATCTGTGCGGCATCGGTGGTCAGAGCCTGGGCCTGCTGGAAAAATGCGAATGCTTTCTCATGCTGGTTCAGCTGCTGGGAGAGCCAGCCTGCGAGAAGCAGATCATCGAGCGAGGGACTGGAGATCAGACGAGGTGCCAGTTCATCGAGCATGGCCTGCTGTTCGCCCGTTATGAGCCGAAGAACGAGTTTCAGCGACGACTCCTGGGTCTTATCGATGAAGGGCTGCAAACCAGCATGAATTTCCTGGATCCACTTCTTCTGTTCTTCACTGAGAGGAGACTGCTCAGAATCTCGCACTGTGCTGAGTCCTGAAACCCACTTCAGCGCGTCCGATGGCAGCTTGAACGAGAGGACTGGCATCGGCATGAGGGACGGCTGAAAATTGCGATAGTAACCACGATTCCGGCCTTGCTGAATCGCAGGCTGGGCCGTCGTCGGAGTCTTGCTCTGCGGCTTGTCTGGCAGGCTGAGCCGATGCTGGATGATTTTCACCAAGCCTTCCCAGTCCTTCACAGCTGCGAAGGACATGATGATTTCAGAGAAATAATAGGGCTGCTGGTCGTCAACGGTGTTCAGCCAGCTTTGCAAGAAAGTGGTGATGGCATGAACCTCCTCAGTGCTCAGTTTGACCGCATCGATGCCCTGTGATTGCAGGGCAAACATGTCGGCCTGGCTTCGCAACAGGCCGATGAGTGTCTGTACCTCGGTGTAGCCTGCCTTCGGCAGGGATTGGCAGATGTCGAGGATGCGCCGCACCCAGACGGGGGACTGATCTCCTGCGGTACGCCATGCCAGCGCAGCGGTGCGAAGAGCAAGCTCGGGATGGTTCGATTGGAACAGCTTGAAAGCGCTTTCAAAAATTGGCAGGAACTCCGCAGGATCACCACGTTGGCTCTGCATGAGCCAGGCGGCATGCAGCGCGGCGTTTTGCGGATGCTCCGTCAGCATCTCGGGCGTGATGACTAGCTGGGGTGAATTTTCTGCGGCGGTCAGAAGCAGCGGAGCATCGCTGACACCGGCCTGCTTGAGACTGCGAAGTACCGGCTCACGCTCGGCCAAGTCCCATACGGAAACCATCTGCAGGACATGGGCGAGAGCGAGAACGGGAGATTCGGTGACGCCGGGTGCCTGCTGAATGAAACCATTCGTGGGCAGGCCGTTGGTGGTGGTGCTGCCAAAGGTGTTGTAGCTGCCGTAGTTCGCACGTCCACCCTGCTTCTGCCGGTGAATGTAGGCCGCGTGTACCATGGTTGGCAGCACCAGCCAGTCCTCGGTGCCCGGTGGCAGCGACATAGCCGCATACTGCTGGCGCAACCCGATGCTGCGGCCGGTGCTGAGCGCCCCCGGCAGCTCTTCGTGCATGCTCATGATTTCGATGAAGGCGCGCACAGCCTCCTTTTCACGCCCGGCTTCTTCCAAGGCCACGGCGTTCAGGTAATGCAGCCGGTAGTCCTTTGGATGCTTTTCCAGCACGGGCTCCAAAAAGGCGATGACACGTTCCCATTCACCGTTTTCCGCAATCGTGTCCGCCATTTGCTCGATGGCGCGTGCGTCCATCTGACTTCCGCCTGCGAGCTCAAAGAGCATGCGGTAGCCGAGATCGGCATCGCCACTGTCGATTTGCAGGCGGGCGATGTTTTCACGGGTCTTGGTGGTTTTGTCGAGTTTTGCAGCGCTTTCGAGCGTGCGCAGAGCTTCTGCCGTGAGGCCGATCTCCTCCTCGCTGCGGGCGATGTCGAGCAGCAGTGCCAGATCCTGCGGGCGCAGGCGCGATGCCTCATAGAGGCATCGACGGCGCTCTTCATCGTTGTTGGTGGCGCGGTGGATCTCCGCCAAGGCGAGCCAGGGCTGCGCGCTGGCGCGGTTTTGTTTCTGGCGTTGCTGGAAGTTTTCAATCAGGCGCGGCAGACTGTTGTGCTGCTGTGACGCCAGCGCCAGCGGGCCGATCAAGCGCAGACGTGCGGTGGCATCCGTGGTTTTTTCATACAGCGCCAGGTAGGTGCGTTCCGCCTCATCCGGCTGGCCGTTTTCCAAACAGAGCGTGGCATAACTGGAGGCCGCCTCGATGGAGTCAGGAAACTTCCGCAGGGCACCCCGCAGCAGAGCCTGTGCGTCCTTGGAGCGGTTCAGCGCGATCAACAACCGGGATTCATCCAGCCATGGCTGTACCGCGCTGGGTGAGAGTTTTTTCCATTCGGCGATCCAGGTCAGCGCCTGTTCCGGCTTTTCCGCACGGCGATAAAAATCCACCATGCGCTGCACGCGGGCTGTGGTGCGAGCTCCAGGAAGCGCGATCACCTGCTGCAGGGTCTGCGCCGCTTTTTCCCATTCCTGCCGGGTTTGAAACAGCATTGAGAGCTGGCTCAGTGCGATCAATTGATCCTCTGCCGGTGCCGAGTTCAGCGTCTTCTCCGCATCGGCATTTTTGCTGGCACTTTCGAGCAATGCCGCCAGCAGGCTGCGGTTTTGGATGGTGAGGGTTGCCTGGCTTTGCAGTTCCTGCAGCATCGGTGAGGAGAGTTTTCCAGACTCATCGCTGCGCAGCACCAGCAGGATGTCCTTCACGGCCGTTTCGATGCTCTCCGCATCCTGCGCGAGGCGCAGGCGCGTGCGTGCCCAAGGGAGCGCACGTTCCACTTCCTTGTTCGCGATGGCCAGCTGCACCAGCAATGCAAAGAAGCGTGGTTCACGGGCGAAGTCCTTCTCACGTGGCGCGAGCAGATCCAGCGCGGTGCGCGATTCCTGCCTCGCCTGCAGCGCCTGGGTGATGCGCAGCAGATCTTCCAGCGTGGCGGACTTTGCCAGCCGGGTCCAGATTGCCAGAGCGGCCTCACGCTGGCCGTTGCGGTGCAGGTAATGCGCCTGAGCCTCCTGGGCGGAGACGCTGGCGGGGAAATTCTCCACCAGACGTGCATACGACTTGGCAGCGGGGCTGCCCGGCTTTGCGGGTGCCTCCTCCCAGTTTTCCAGCAGCCGTGCCGCACGCAGATGATCCGCCTCACCGGCTCCTGCCAGTTTGAGAAAACGCTCCAGCGTGGACAACGCGGCGGCATCATCCATGGCGCGATGCTGCAGGCCAGCCAGCCGCATGAGCATCTCCTTGTCTGCGGCATTCTGCTGGGTCAGCGTCAGAGCCTGTTCGACGGCTTCCTTGACCAAATCGAGAGATTCGAGCAGGTCGAGAAACCCTTCATGCAGATCGCGCCGACCCGGATTCGACTGCAGAAGCGCACGCGCTTCTTTCAGCGCGGCATCTTTCTGCCCGGTTTCGCCGAGCAACTGCGTGTGCTGCCAGGCCAGAGCCACGCGCTGCGGGTGCTCCTTCACGAGGTCGGCCAAGAATTTTTCAAACCCGGCCACATCGTCGCTCATGCGAAACACGCGGCTGATTCGGCCCAGCACATCGCCCTCCACCCAGGAGTCGGAGCCGGTGGATGCCAGAGTTTCCCGCAAAGTTTTCAGTGCTTCATCGCGCCGCTCCGCCAGCAGCAGGATGTCTGTGAGACGCAGCTGGCGCAGAGTCCGCGCCACCGGATCGCGGGAACGTTTGATCAAGGCCTGCGCGGTTTCGAGCGCGGCCTCATACTGGCCTTCATCTGTCAGCAGATCGATCAGCTCTTCGGACAAATCCTCATCTTCGGCGTGTGAGGCGGCCAGCTCCTTCCAGGTGCGCAAGGCTTCTTCATTTTTGCCCAGACGCAGCAGCGCACGACCACGGAGTTTGCCGATTTCCATCGTGCTAGCGGCATCCGGCTGCGCCTTCACGGCTTCATCGAGAGACTGCAGGGCGGCGGCGAAATCAAGCGCACGCGCCTCCAGTCGCGAACGCTCCATCCACGCGGAAGCATTGGCCGGATCCAGCTTCAATGCCGCTTCATAGGCCGCCAGCGCTGCACGATCATCGCCACGATGCGAATGAAAGACGGCGAGCAGCAGATGATCTGCCGCCGTGGCCGCAGGCAGTTGGGTTAGGGCTTCCAGAAAGGCGTCCAGATCCGTGGTCGAACTCTCCTCCAGCCACGCGGCGTAGAAGCGCTCAAAGATCGTGCCCGGCTGCGGGCGCTTGATCAGGATGTCCAGGTAACGCTGGGCCGGCGCAGGAACCACCACGGCTGGCGTTTGGGCGCTGACGTTGGTGACGAAGAGCAGGAGGTAAAGTGCGATGCGTGGATGCATAAAATGGTTAGTGGCCCGAGGGCGTGGTTGGCAGCAGTGGCAGGATGATTTTCGCCCATGGCTGAAGCTGAAAGAAATCGATGAGGGGCTTCTGCTGCTCAGGCGGGGCTGCGGCGAATTCATCTGCATAGGTCCTGGCAAAGGCGGTGATGTTTTCATCGGTGGCCTTGGTGCTGAGCAGGAGGAGCAAGTCGATGCCGAAGGTGCGCGGCTTGCGTTCAGTGAGGGCCGTGATGAGCGCCGCGTGATCTTGAAGCCTTGCCTGCCATGCTTCGAGCAGGGTTTTCGGGTTGTCGGAATGGGGAACGGGCCAAGGGTTGAAGGTGGCGACGGGATCCAGCATGTGGACGGTCGCAAGGAGTGGCAGGACGCGTTCCGGCTTGTACCGCAGGTGTTGGAGGTCCATGACGTGGATCAGCGCACGCTGCATCCAGACGGGGTCTCTGGCCGCGCCACATTCGTTGGCGCGCTGCATAATGTCTTCAAAGAGCTCCGGAGTGACGGCGGCGAACTGCAGCCATTGAGCGACTCCTGTGAGGTGTGGCGGCTGCAATTTGCCCCTGCTCTGGGCGAGGATTTCCTCAGTGGCCATGATTTTGCTGACATGGTCAAGCACTTCAAGGGCGCGTGGTTTATCCACGGGGGCGAGACGATCCATCAGCTGCTGGCCGCGCTGCATGAGTTCGAACCTGTTGCAGCGGGCCTGTTTCAGATTGATGAGGCGAAGGAAGTCCGCCACCGACGAGTCAAACTGACGTGCGTCCGCATCGATAAGCGGCTGAAGGGATTCCTTGAGCCGGGGATCTGCCGCGATGCGAGATTGCAGATCCGGCAGGCGGGCATGGAACAAGGCCAGAAGAGGAGTGGCACTCTGAGGAGCGATGCGGGTGAAGTCTTGGTGGTGCTGGCGGATGAAGTCGAGAATGCGCGAATTATCCGGACGGTGGGGCTCGTCGTAAAAACTCAGAAGGCCCGGTTCATCTGCGGGATCACGATGCAGAAAGGCCTGAAGCAAACGGGTGCCAAAAGTGGAGGGCTGCCTGGCGAGCCACCTGCTGATCTTGTCACAGGTCACGCGCTCATGCTCCAGGCTGTTGATGATGCGGGCGAGGAGCGTGGGCTCACAAGGATCGTCCACCCGGAGGTCGCGGAAGGCGGCGGCCTCAGCGGTTAAGGGGGTGTCCTGAAACACGTAGAGGGTGGTGTCGGGATTTCTGAGGGCCGTATCAAACAGAAAGCTGAGCTTGCTGCACCAAACGAGGGACTGATCGAGGCCGTCATCTTCGGCAAGCGTGAGCGAAGTGCCAAGCAAGGAAGGCACCTGGGCCAGAGACATGATGAGAAGGCTGGAAGGAGTGAGGGATGATTCTGCTGCGGCGGGCGCATGCTGAAGCCCTTCAGCACGCATCAGTTTCAAAGCATGATGCGCAACAGCCGTGGAGCGCGCCTGGTCAATAACCACGAATTTGAGAAGGAACGGAAGGAGGCTCTCAGGCTGGTTTTGGTTATGATTGAACTCCTCCCAAGTTTTGCTGGCAAGCATGGCATCAGCCTGCTGACGCAGGCTATCGGCCTCTGCACGCAGGATGGGTGCGACTGCGCGCATGAAAGCTTCATCTGCGATTTCAATTTTGGGGAAAGACGGCAGCTCGCGTGACAGGAGGTCTCCGAGATTTTGACGTTCTTCGGGAGGCAGGGCGGCGATCGCGGCCGCATCGCGGACGAGCACGAGGTGAAAAGCCGCCTGGCTGAGATCGCGTGTACTGCTGGGATCCAAGGACTGGATCTGCACGGGGTTGCCATCGAGCAAGAGGGTGGAGACGCCTGCACGCACCAGCATGGCCTGCAGCAAGTGCGCGGGCAGGCCGGCGGACCGCTCTGCACCGATCTGCGCGATGGTGGCATGGATGACCTCATCCTTTTGCTGATCACGGAAATGCGTGGCGAGAGAGGTCATCAAAGCCTGGTGTTTGAACTGGGCGCTGGCAAACGGAGAGAGCCCGGTCTCATGCTGAAAAAAGCCCAGCGCGCGCGAGATGCGCATGAAGTCTTCCGGAGTCTGCAGGCGGGCTTTAAACTCTGCGGGGTCGATCTGGTCCAGCCAGTCAAGGGAGTCGAGCATGCCATCCTCCATGGCCATCTCCAATGCGGCAAAGCAGCCGCGTCCATTGCGAACGAGCTGTTGCAGCCAGTTCCGGTATTGTGCCGCAGTGCGTTCCGCGAATGAGTAACGGCCTGAGCTGCCATGCTGTTCCTTTTCGTGAATTTTGTTTAACATCAGCTTCCGGGCTGAAGCATCCGGACTGACCAGCACATCCCGCAGCCGATGAATCAAACGAGGCAGTGCCTCCGGCTCACGGTAAACGAGCATGCGAACATAATAATCCAAGGCATGCTCCTGAGGGTTTGATGCAATCGGGCTGGTGTTTGTCAGAATGACCGTGCGGTACTCGATGAAAAGGTCATCCAAAGGCGCGCTGATCTGGCGGGCATGCCATAGACGCACGATCTCACGTGCCATGCTGCGTGGACCGAAGGTGTTTGCGTGGCGAGCCCAAGGCCGGAGCCAGCTGGCGGCGGCAGCGGGGAACTCCTGATCGCTGGACATGAGCAGGGCGGCATAGCCACGGCAGTAGTCGAGCATTGTCTGGCCTTCAGCTTTGAGGATGGCGGGAAAGACGACCTCATTGAGTGTTCGGGCATCCCCACGCTGCGCGGCGCTCCATGTGGCAAAGATCGCGGGAGATGGCATGGCGGTCAGTTCGCGGCTTTGAAAGCTGACGTTCATGCTGGAGATCATGTTCGTGGAAGTGCGCTGACTTTTTAGCTGGCGGCGCAGCTGCGGGCTGGTTTGAGCGGACAAGATTTGCAGCGCGAGTTTTTCGACATCCTCAACATTGCGGCCGTCGAGCATGGCCAGACCTGCAAGCGGACTGAACCCCTGGGGGGCGAGAGCGGGGACGGCTGTCAGAGCATGGCACAATGTGTCATGGGCGAGGCGCTGCTCGTTGCGGGATCTGCGTGCGTCCTCACTGAGCAAAAGCATGCCTGCGTCGTCGAATTTCCAATCAGGACGGTTGTTTTTCGCAGTGCTGTCGTTGGAGACAATCTCCCACAAGCCTGGGTAGTCCTGGCCGGGCATTTGAACCTGAGATAGCATTTCATCGATGGCAGGTGAGCATCTGGCAGACATGAGGCCTGCGGGATCGATGAATTTGAGCCATTGAGCAACGAAGCGCGCATGGGCAATGGCCCTGACTGCGGGGTCCTTGCCGTAGATACGCTGTTGAGAGAGTTCAAGAATCACATCTGGCTGCTGAGCTGTGGGCAAAGCCAGCCAGTGCTGCAAGGCAGCTGCGGCATCCGTCTCGGCAAGGAGCAAAACTAGGCGATAACGAGACACATGCGCCTGAGGGTTTGCCACCAGGACTGCGCTGTATTCAGCGATGGCATGGGTGAGCAGCTCCTCTGAAGAGAGCGTGCGGTCGCCATCATTGTTTGGAAACACGAGATTGCCGTCATGCAGCAGCGCAAGCGTGGCGGCGTAATCCTGACGCTGCTGCCAGCCAGTGGCGGCGGCGGTCTTGATGCTGAGCAGCAGCTGAGCGCGCAGTTGCTGGACTTCCAACCGCGACAGAAGCTGCCTCAGTTCTTCTGCCGCCTGCGGCGACTGCTGGTGGACGGGTTTGTGCCAGTCGGCCACAAACATGCGCATGAGGCGGCGTGCTTCATTGAGTGCGCCGGAGGGATTGTTCTGCATGAACAGGCGCTCCAGCGCATCGAGTCCGTCCCCGGATCTTCTTTGCAGCAAGGCGCGCGCATACGGATTGATGATGGCGGCGGTCGATTGCGCCATGACGGGGACGGAGGCGTTGGGGAGCGACTGAAGCAGTTTTTTCGCCTCGGCCTCCATGTGGTTTTCCTCCATCAGACGGGCGAGGCTTTCCTTGTCCTGACGAGTGGTGGAAAGCTGGAGTGCGAACTCAAGGGTGGTGCGGATGATGGCAGGGGCCTGCGTGGCGCCCTCTCCTTCTTGCGCTTCTGCGAGCGCCTGCGCGTTGTAGAGAATGGCGTTCACCGTCTGCAGACGCACGTCATTTAAGGTGGTGATTTTTTGTGCCTGCTGGAAGTGAGCGATGGCGGCCGCATGCTGGCTGGTCTCCTGACAGATCCATCCGGCGGTGAGGAAATCATCCGCATTGGCGGCTGGGGTGCTCAGGCGGGGTTGCAACTCTGCCAGCAGCGATGCGCTCTTTTCGCATATCATGCTGAGCATGAACTTGAGCGAAGGTTCGGAAATGGTGGCAAGCCGAGCCTGCATGGCGGCTTGAAAGTCGGCGATGAGACGGCTTTCTTCGTCGTCGTTGGATTTGTTGCGCAAGCTCTCGAGAACCCCGGTGAGCATTATGTCCATGAAATATGTCAGATGAACGGAGGTGGCGGAGAGAGGCAGGGGCCGCGCTTCGAAGCCATTCAGTGGAGGCAGAATTGCTCTCTGCTGCGCGGAGACACTGAGGGCATTGGGCTGCCCGGAGAGAAAGATCATGCGCTGCAGGCATTCGATGACGGCATCCCACGCATGGGCCTCGGTGAGGGGGCTCAACAAATTCTCCAGTTCGTCCAGCTGGCTGCTGTCCATGGCCAGCATCCAGCGGCGCAGGAAGACGGAGATGGTCTGCCATTGCGCAGGACTGATGGACACAAAATAGAGATGCTTGGATTCATGCGCATTTTGATCCTGACTGGTCAGCAATTGTTCCAGAATATGCCTGTCATTCGGCGTTGAGCTTGGGAGCGAAGCAAATAGATCAATGATGCGCTGCACCCATGTGCCGGCATCGGCTTCCGATTCGGCATCGACTAGAGCGCTGTAGGCGGCCTGGAGCGCCAGAGAGGTGTGCCTGCCTTTGAACATCTCAAAGCAGCGCTGATTTGTGGTGGTGTGGGGCGTTGGATCATCATCCGTCGTATGATTCAGCAGCCATGCGGCATGCAGTGCGGCATCCTGAGGATGTGAGTTGAGAAAATCCGCGCTCACATGAAAATCGGAGGACTGCAGGGAGAGCTCCATCAGCAGCGGGGCGTGATCGACGCCTTCACGCTGCAACTGCCGCAGCAGACGCTGCTTCTCATCCTTCTGCCAGCCGCTGGTGATTTGGAGCACGTGAGCAAGGGCAAAGGTGGGGGATTCGATGACATTTGCGGGGACGGGGATCTGAACGCCGGAGCCATGAGGTCGGTGCGAGTTGATTCTCTCAGTACGGTATGAGTAGGCCGTGCCTGCGATGTCAGGCAGCGAGAGCCAGTCCTCTGTACCTGGCGGGAGGTCCTGCACAGTGAAGGTGGGCTGTGCCTGGCTGTGCTGATGATGCTGCAACACGGGAGCGGGCGCGGGAGGGGCGGGCAGTTCTTCATGCATGGCCAGCACCTGCATGAAAGCCTGCACGGCTGCAGGCTCGCGGCCAGACTCCTCCAATGCCACGGCATGGAGATAGTGCAGGCGGTAGTCCTTGGGATGTTTTTCGAGCAAGGGAGCGAGAAAGGCGATGACTCGCTCCCATTCATCTCTGGCTGCGATCACGTTGGCTATCTGCTCGATTTCGCGTGGATCCATCGTGCCGCTGCCGACCAGCTCGAAGAGCATGCGATAGCCGACATCGGGATCTCCGTGTTCAATCTGCAGACGGGCGATGTGTTCGCGGGTGCGGGTGGTCTTGTCCAGCTTTGCAGCACTCTCCAGCGTGCGCAGGGCCTCGGGAAAGAGGCTGACTTCTTCCTCGCTGCGGGCGATCTCAAGCAGAAGCGTGAGATCCTGCGGACGCAGCCGCGAGGCTTCGTAGAGGCAGCGTCGGCGTTCTTCGTCGTTGTCAGTCGCACGATGGATTTCGGCGAGGGCGAGCCATGGGTAGGCGGAGACGCGGTTCTGTTTTTGGCGCTGCTCAAAGTTTTGAATCAGGTTCGCGAGCCCGTCATGACTCCGTGCGGCGAGGGCGAGGGGGGAGAGCTGGCGCAGGCGTGAGGCCGTGTCCGTGGTCTTTTCGTAGATGGCGAGGAAGATGCGTTCCGCTTCTGCGGCCTGGCCGACATTGAGGCAGGCCGTCGCGCATGCAGTTGCGACCTCAGTCGCGTCTGGAAATTTGCGCAGGGCGAGACGCAGGACTTTGAGGGACTCCTCCGGTCGAAACAGTTCTTCGAGCACCCGGGCTTCGGTCAGCCAGGGCTGGACTGCGCTGGGGGAGAAGGTTTTCCATTCGGCGAGGTATTTGAGCGCCTGCTCTGGCTTGAGAGCGCGGCGGTACAGATCGACCAGTCGTTGAAGATGGGTGCTGGTGCGGCCGCCGGGAAGATCGAGCGCGCGCTGAATCGCCTGAGCGGCTTTCAGCCAGTCCATGTGAGCCTGATAAATCTGCGAGAGCTGATTGAGGGCGGTCAGGGCGTGCTCGGCGGGAGCGGCATTGAGCAGTTTTTCTGCTTCAGAGGTCTGGCCATCGAGGTCAAGCAGTGCGGCAAGGAGAGAACGATCCTGCAATGAGAGGGGGGACAGCTTTTGCAACTCGGCGATGAGGGGGCCGACAAGCTTTTGGTTTTCGCCACGCACGATGGAGCGAATGTCCTTCAGCGCGTTGTCGATTCCTTCTGCGTCCGGCATGAGCCGCAGGCGTGCGCGTGCCCATGGGAGAGCACGTTCAAATTCCTTGTTTGCGATGGCCTGATGCACCAGCAGGGCAAGGAAGCGTGGTTGTGTGGCGAAGTCCTTTTCGCGACCGAGCAAAACATCCAGTGCCGGACGTGATTCGAGCCTTACCTGCAAGGCTTGGGCGATGCGCAGCAGGTCTTCGAGCGAGGCTGTTTCGGCCATACGCCGCCAGATGACGAGCGCCTCTTCGCGGTGGCCGGTGCGGTGCAGATAATGAGCATGGGCCTCCTGGGCGCTGAGGCTTTGCGGGAAGGTGGTGACGAGGCGGAGATAGGCCTTGGCCGCCGGGGAATCTGCTTTCACTGGCGGCTCCTCCCAGCTTTCAAGGAGGCGGGCGATGCGGAGGTGGTCGGACTCATCGGGTGGTGAACCGGAGAGGATGGGTTCAAGCGTCATGACCGCCGCAGGATCATCGCCCGCGCGATGCTGCAAGCTGGCGAGACGAACAAGCAGTTCCTTGTCTCCAGGATTCTGCGCGACGATGAGTTTTGCCTGTTCAACCGCTTCGCGTGGAAGACTCAGAGAGTCCAGCAGGTCGAGGAAGCCGTCGCGCAGATCCCGGCGGCCGGGATTGGACTGCAGCAGGGTGCGGGCGCTTTGCAATGCCGCGTCATTTTGTCCGGTGGCGGCAAGCAGCAGCGTGTGCTGCCATGCCAGAGTGACCCGCTGCGGGTGAGCCTTTGCCAGAGCGGCCAGATGCTGCTGCAGACCGCTCACGTCATCGCTCATGCGGAACAGGCGTTCGATCCGGGCGAGGATGTCACTCTCAATCCATGAGTCCGTGCCGGTGGTGGCGAAAGCGGAATCAAGGGTGGCCAGGGCTTCGTCACGCCGTTCCGCCAGTTGCAAAATATCGGTGAGTCGAAGCTGACGCATGATTTTGGCAACTGGATCACGGCTGCGCAGCACCAGGGCGCGTGCCGCTTCCAGCGCCGCCTCAAACTGACCTTCATCGACGAAGAGGTCGATGATCTCCTCGTTCAAGTCCTCGTCATCCGCATTCGCGGCCGCCAGAGATTTCCAGATCTTCAGAGCATCCTCACTTCTGCCGAGGCGGAGCAGCGCACGACCCCGCAGTTTGCCAATGTCCACTTGTTGCAGGGCTGCTGGGTTAGCCGCTTCCGCCCGGTCGAGTGATTGCAAAGCGGTGGGGAAATCGAGCATGCGCGCCTCGATGCGCGAGCACTCAATCCAGGCGCTGGCGTTGCGTGGATTCAGTTTGAGGGCGGCCTGGTAGGAAAGGAGTGCCTCGGGGTCACTGCCACGGTGGGCATGGAAGATGGCGAGGATGAGGTGGTCCGTGGGCGAAGCATCCGTTTTCCCTGCTCTTGCTTCGAGATACTGCTGCAACTCCGCCGCAGTTCCCTCCTCCAACCACGCGGCATAAAAGCGCTCAAAGAGAGTCCCGGGTAGAGGGCGCTTGGAGAGAATGTCGAGGTATCGCTGCGCCGCCGCCGGGACCGCTGATGGTACCTCTTGTGCCGAAAGACAGGCGCAGTACAGCAGCAGGCAGAATGCGACACGGATGATCATGCCTGGTTTTAGCGGATCGGGTCTTTCTTTGGCAAGAGCAGAGGTTGATTTGATCAGCAAAAAGCATTTAACACTTAGGCATGATCCCGGAAGAATTTTCCTCAGCTGCATCGCGCCTGTGCACGGCGTGCGGGATGTGCTGTGACGGGACGATGTTTCAGATCGTGCGGATGCAGCCAGGGGATGTGCCTGCGGAGCTGGGCAGGCTGGGATTGAAAATTCGCTGCCGGGACGGTGAGTATTTCATGGAGCAGCCCTGCTCAGGACTGCAGGAGAAACGCTGCACGGTTTATGAGCGGCGGCCGGTGAGGTGCCGCCTGTTCAACTGCCAGCAGCTGGGGCGTTTGGAAAGTGGCGAGATCACTGAGGCTGAGGCGATGGCGATGATCATCGAGACGCGTGCACTGGTGGAAAAGGTGCGCGGTTTGATCGTGCAATGTGGACTGCGCGAAGATGGTCAGGCGCTGGTGGAACGCTACGAGCGGGTGGCTTCAACACCGGTCAATGAAGCGTTGGAACCGGAACTGGTCGCAGTGCGTGCTGATTTGGAAGAAACGATGCGGAAATTGAAGCTGCAATTGAACCGTGAATTTCGGCTTCCACCGGGTTCTCCGTGACGATTTGCTCGTCTTTTGCTGCTTTAGTGCCATGATGGCGGATGGAAATGAAAATATTGAAGCTGCTTGGCAGTGAGGATTACATACCCTCCAATGTGCCAGAGCTGCTCTCACAACTGGGCATGAAGCCCAATCAACAGCAGGTGCTGCAAAGCCTGCTCAAAACCCTGGAGAAACAGGGAAAAATCGTACGTACCAAGGGCAATCGCTACATCGTGGCGAAGGAAGCTGATCTGGTCCCCGGTGTGATTCAGATCACGCGCGGCGGCCGTGGCTTTGTGCAGCCCGATGAAGCGGGCGTCACCGAAATCGGCATTTCGGAAAGCAACACAGGCACCGCCATGCATGGTGACCGAGTGCTGGTCCGCCTCGATGTGAGGCCGGGACAGCAGGACAAGATCGGCAGCGTGGTGCGCGTGCTGGAACGCAAGCGCACGCAGTTTGTGGGCACCTTGCAGCGTTCGAAGCAGTTTCTGCATGTCACGCCGGATGATCCGCGCCTGCCTGCGGCGATTTATGTCTCGGAACCGCGTGACGTGGGCCGCAAGCCCAATGTGGGCGACAAAGTGGTGGTGGAAATCACCCAGTGGGAATCCAAGCAGACGGCACCTGAGGGCGAGATCATTGAGGTGCTCGGTCCACCGGATGAAGAAGGCGTGGACATGCTCTCCGTGCTTCGCCATTACGATCTGCCGCTGCACTTCCCGAAGAACGTGCTGCATGAGGCCCAGACAATCGCCAAATCTCGGCCCGATAACCAGCCGAGCGCGCAGGAGTGCGCCGGACGTGTCGATTGCCGTCCCCACAACGTCATCACCATCGACCCTGATGATGCGAAGGACTTTGACGATGCCATCTGCATTCAGAAGCATGGCGACCAGTGGCATTTGTGGGTTCACATTGCCGATGTCTCACACTACGTGATGCCAAACAGTGCGCTGGACATCGAGGCTAAGAAGCGCGGCAACTCGACCTACCTCGTGGATCGAGTGATTCCGATGCTGCCGGAGGCGCTGAGCAATGAGCTGTGCTCACTCAAGCCGAACGTGGATCGTTTGACGAAGTGCGTGGAGTTTGTGCTGTCCAAGGAAGGGCATGTGGTCAGTTCGAAGTTCTATGCCGCTGTGATCCGCTCCAAGCGCCGCTTCACCTACAAGGAGGCGTTTGCCGCCATCCAGGTGCCGCCAAACAATGAAACCGAGCAGATGCTGCACGATGCGCATGCGATGGCTCAAAAGGTCCGCCGTCTGCGTTTCAAAAATGGCTCGCTTGATCTCGACTTCCCTGAGAACAAGATCCGTCTCGATGAACACGGTAAGGTGCTGCGCATCGAACGCATTGAAAATGATGTCTCGCATCAGTTGATCGAGGAATACATGCTGCTGGCCAATGAGGCCGTCGCTGGCCGTCTCATGGGGCTGGACCGGCCTTCCGTGTACCGCGTTCACGAATCTCCCAAGGAAAAGCGGCTCAATGATTATCGTGAAGATGTGCTGAGTCATCGCGTGCCCTGTGGAAACCTCACGCATCGCCCTGAGGTGCAGAAGCTGCTCAGCCGTCTCGGGGATCTGCCGATTGGCCCGGCATTGAAGATTGGTTTCCTGCGCTCAATGATGCGGGCGCGTTATGCCGTGGAGCCGCTCGGTCATTACGGCCTCGCGAAGACAAAGTACACGCATTTCACGTCACCGATCCGTCGCTACGCCGATCTCGTGGTGCATCGTTCCCTGTTCGACAAGGTCGAGCTGCAGGTGGGCATCGCCAAGCAGATCGCGGATCACATCAGCACGACTGAAAAGAACTCGGCTGATGCGGAACGTGACAGCAAGGAGGTCAAACTGTACGCCTACTTGAGAGCACAGCTTGTCTCGAAAAAGCCGCAGCCTTATGTCGCGCTCGTCACCGATGTGCGGAACTTTGGCTTCTTTGTCGATGTGCCTGACCTCGGCCTCAGCGGTGGCGTGCCACTTTCCTCGATCCAGGATGACTTCTATGTCTTTGATCCCTCCACGCGCCAGGTCACGGGACGTCACACGCGCAAAGTCATCAGCATCGGCGACAACATCGTCGTGCAGATCTACAAGGTGGACAGCATCAAGAAGCAGGTGGATTTCATGCCCGTGCCGCAGCGCGGCAAGCCGACGCGTTCCGAAGATTCGGAACGCCCGAATCGCCGTGGGCCGCAGAGTCGCGATCCCAAGCGGCCTGCCGCACCTCAGCGCAAGCCCGGTCATGGCCACAAGCGTGCGTCGCAGCAGCCGAAGAAGAGACGATAAGAGGGTCAGCCGAGCCCCACCGCATCGCGCACACGACTGAGAGTCTTGCGCGCGACGGCGCGGGCTTTCTCAGCACCTTCCGCAAGGACTTTGTCCACGTAGCCTTTGTCGGCGACGATTTCGTCGCGACGGGCGCGGAAGGGGGCGAAGTAGTCGGTCACGCCTTGCAGGAGGCGCTTTTTGAAGTCGCCATAGCCGACGCCGCCGTTGAGGTGGTCGGCCACCATGGCATCGTAATCAGCCTGTGAGGCTACGAGCTTGTAGAGAGCGAGGATGCTGCTGCCTTCAATGGGTTTGGGGGCTTCGACCGGCGTGGAATCGGTCTGGATGCCCATGATCTTCTTTTTGAGCGGTCCGGGTTCTTCAAACAGCGGGATGGTGTTGTTGTAGCTCTTGCTCATCTTCCGGCCGTCGAGTCCGAGGACGACGGCAGTCGTTTCCTGAATGCGCGGCTGCGGCAGCTTGAAGAGGCCTTCGCCAAAGGTTTCATTCATCTTGATCGCGATGTCGCGGGTGACCTCGACATGCTGCTTCTGATCTCTGCCGACGGGGACGACATCGCTTTCATAGATCAGGATGTCCGCCGCCATGAGAACGGGATAGGCAAAGAGGCCGTGGGAGGGTTTGATGCCGTTGGCGATTTTATCCTTGTAGCTGTGGCAGCGCTCCAGCAGGCCCATGGGGGTGACCGTACTGAGAATCCAGGACAGCTCGCAATGCTCTGGCACATCGCTTTGACGGAAGAAGACGCATTTGTCGGGATCAAGACCACAGGCAAGGAAGTCGATGGCGAGTTCGCGGACGTAGCTGCGCAACGCCTTGCCGTCTTGAACGGAGGTGAGGGAATGGTAGTCAGCGATGAAGTAGTAGGCGTCGCCTTCATGCTGCAGCTTGAGTGCAGGCTCCATCATGCCAAAGAAATTGCCGATGTGGAGTCTGCCGCTGGGTTGAAGGCCGGAAAGGATGCGCATAAGACCGCTGATATGGCGGGATCCTCCGCGTTCGTCAAGGTGCGCGCTTTGGCGGCACCACAAAGAGCGGGACGGTGGCCTTGTGGCGGAGGGCGTCGATGGTGCTGCCGTGGATGATGTCGCCGATCAAGCGGTGCCCGTGGGAGGCGAGGGCGATGAGGTCGACGCGTTCTTCGGCGGCGACCTTGAGGAGCTGAACGGGCGGCTCGCCGAGGACGAGGAGGATGTTGACGGTGAGATTGGATTCAGCGCGCAGTTTGGCGGCGGTGGCTTCGAGGTAGCTCAGGTCCTGCCGCATCTCCTCGGATTCAGCGAGGTTGAGCTGGTCGAAATTACGCGCGGCCCAGCCGTCGGCGACATGGACGAGGAGCAGCTCGCTCTGCATCAGCGTGGCGAGGGCGGTGACGGCGGGCAGCAGTTCCAGATCGGAAGCACCGGTATCGAGGGCGACGAGAATTTTGCGGTACATGGCGTTAGATTCCGAGGGCGTTGATCCAGGATTGCGGGGCGAAGAAATCGAAGAGCAGTTTGAAATTGAGCACGATGATGACGCTGGCGCTGGCCCAGGCGAGGACTTTGATCCACACCGGATTGGCAAACCGGCCCATCTTGGCCTTTTCACCGGTGAAGCGCAGCAGCGGCACGACGGCAAAGCTGAGCTGCATGGAGAGGATGACCTGGCTCCAAATGAGGAGATTGGTGGTTTCACCCTCACCAAAATAGCCAATGACGCAGACGGCGGGCACGACGGCGATGAGGCGGGTGATCAGGCGCCTCAGCCAGGGCTTGAGGCGGATGTTGAGGAAGCCTTCCATCACAATCTGGCCCGCGAGTGTGCCGGTGAGGGTGGAGCTTTGCCCGCTGGCGAGCAGGGCCACGGCAAACAGCGTGCTGGCCACGCCGACGCCGAGCACGGGGGTGAGGAGTTTGTGGGCGTCCTGGATTTCTGCTACGTCGCTGTGTCCGCTGGTGTGAAATGCGGCGGCGGCGACGATGAGGATGCCGCCGTTGATGAAGAGGGCGAACATGAGCGCGAAGGTGGAGTCGAAGGTGGCGTATTTGATGGCCTCGGCCTTGCCTTCATCATCGCGGGTGAAATTGCGCGTCTGCACGATGGAGCTGTGCAGGTAGAGATTGTGCGGCATGACGGTGGCGCCGAGAATGCCGATGGCGACGAAGAGCATCTCGCGGTTTTTCAAAATCTCCATCGACGGCACAAAGCCAGAGGCAATGCCCGCGAGGTCCGGCTTGGCAAAGAACATCTCGGCAGCGAAACAGCCGCCGATGGTGAGGATGAGCGTGATGACGAGCGCCTCGACGTAGCGGAAGCCGCGATTTTGCAGCAGCAGCACGATCATGACATCGGCCGTGGTGATGACGCAGCCCCAGACGAGCGGGATGCCGAAGAGAAGCTGCAAACCAATGGCGGAGCCGACGACCTCGGCGAGATCACAGGCCGCGATGGCAGCCTCACACAGGATCCAGAGAAACCAAACGACTGGCTTGGGGTAATGATCGCGGCAGGCCTGGGCGAGATCGCGGCCGGTGGCGACGCCGAGTTTCACACAGAGATGCTGCAGCAGGATGGCGATGATGTTTGAAATCAGAATGACCGAGAGCAGTGAGTAGCCATAGCGTGCGCCGCCGGCGAGATCGGTGGCCCAGTTGCCCGGGTCCATGTAGCCGACGGAGACGAGGAAGCCGGGACCTGCGTAGGCCAGCATTTTGCGCCAGAACGAGCCGCCCTTTGGCACCGGGATGGAGCGGAAGGCCTCAGGCAACGAGTCACCTCCGCGTGAACGCCAGCCTGTGTCGGGAGTTTTATCCATGCGTGTGGGGACCGAATTAGAAGCGGAATGAGACGCCCACAAAGGGATTCAGCGATTGCTGCGCATTGAAGTGCCAGTTCACACCGATGTCGAGACGAACATCAGGATCAGGAGTGACAAGATAAGTCAAACCACCGTCGAACGCGGACTGCTGTCAGCGCCCGTCTTTAAAGTAGCGCGGGCGATCAGGCCGTGCCTGGGGCCAAAGAGCAAGGCTAACACAAAGATTGTGGACTGAACGAGCACGATGCAGGCACCGGTAGCGCCGTTGATGAAAAAGCTGACATAGACGCCGAGGCAACTGGCGAACACGGAGGAGCCAGCGGCGATCATGAGCATGTGATCGAAGCGGTCTGTCAAAAGCCGTGCAGTGCAGCCGGGGGTGACGAGCATGGCGACGACGAGGATAATGCCGACGGCCTGAAGCGAGGCGACGATGGTGGCGGCGAGCAGGGCCAGCAGCAGATAGTGGAGCATCGTGGTGTTCAGGCCGATGGCGCGTGCGTGCGCAGCATCGAAGCAGAAGAGCAGCAGGTCTTTGCGCAAAAATAGGATGATGGCCAGTGTCAGCACGGAAGCCACGATGGTCTGGATCATGTCCGCACGCTCGATGCCGAGGATGTTGCCGAACAGGATGTGATTCAGATGGGCCTCGGTCTCCACTTTGGTAAAGAGCACGAGTCCAAAGGCGAACAGGCCGGTGAAGACGATGCCCATGACGGTGTCTTCCTTGATGCGGGTGTTGGATTTGATCCAGCCCGTGGCTGCGGCGCAGAACAAACCTGTGGCGAACGCGCCTACGGCCAGTGGCAGGCCGAGCATGTAGGCTCCGACCACGCCTGGAAGCACGGCATGCGAGATCGCATCTCCCATCAGCGCCCAGCCTTTCAGCACGAGGAAGCAGGACAGCACCGCGCACGTAGCTCCCACAAGTGCGCCGACGAGCAGCGCCTCCTGCATGAAGCTGTATTGAAAGGGGGCGAGGAAGTTCATGAGGCAGCGGCGGCACGGCGCTGGGTGCGTGCGGCGAGGAGGCCGTGCTTCGGCGCGAGCACGAGTGCGACGAGAAAAACGAGCGTCTGCAGTACCACGATGCAGCCGCCGGTGGAGCCGTTCAGGAAGTAGCTGGCATAAGCACCCACCACGCCGCAAGTCGTGCCGGTGATGGTGGCGATGACGAGCATTTTGCCAAATCGATCCGTGAGCAGATAGGCCGTGGCACCCGGCGTGACAAGCATGGCCACGACAAGGCAGGCACCCACGGTTTGCAAAGCTGCGACCGCTGTGGCGGAAAGCAGCGCGAGCAGCAGGAAGTGCAGAAAGCGAGTGTTCAGGCCGATGCTGCGTGCGTGGCTTTCATCGAAGCAGTAGAGCAGCAGGTCGCGCCACTTCACACCCAGCACCAGGATGGAAAGTGCGGAGATGATCAGCACCTGGAGGATGTCGGGATCGGAGATGGCGAGGATGTTGCCAAAGATGATCGTGCGTAGATTGAGATTGCTCGGATAAAGCGAAAGCAGCAGCAGGCCCAGCGCGAAGAAGCTGGTGAAGACCACGCCGATGACCGCGTCCTCGCGCAGGCGGGAGTGATTCTTCACCCAGCCCATGCTCAATGCCGCCAATATGCCTGCGACGAAGGCCCCCACGGAGAATGGCAGCCCCAGCAGCCAGGCCAGTGAAACGCCAGGGACGACGGCATGAGACAGCGCATCGCCCATCAGCGACCAGCCTTTCAATGTGATGAAGCAGGACAAAAAGGCACACACGCCGCCGATGAGGCCGCTAACCAGGATGGCCTTCACCATGTATTCGTAGTGAAAGGGCGTGAAGAGATCGGTCATTCCCCCGCCTCCTTGGCCCGCTCTTTGACGAGGTCTTCGCGCCCCTGACGGTTGGTGTATTCCAGATGGCCGCCCCTGCCAAAGACGAGCGGGCGTTCGTCATCGGTGAGCAGTTTCACCGTGCGGCCATCGTTTTCCTGAATGGTGGAACTTTCGAAGTGGAACTGCCGCAGAACACCGCCGAAAGCGCGGGAGAGGTTGTCTTCGGTAAAAACTTGATCCGTGGGACCAAAGGCGAGCACGGTGCGGTTCACGAGTACGACTTGGTCGCAAAACTCCGGGACGCTGCCGAGGTTATGCGTGGAAACGAGGATGATGTGGCCTTCCTCGCGCAAGGCGCGCAGCAGTTCGATGATGGCGGACTCGGTTTGCACATCCACGCCGGTGAAAGGCTCGTCGAGCAGCATGATGCGACCGCGCTGTGCCAGAGCCCGGGCGAGAAAGACGCGCTTCTTCTGCCCGCCGGAGAGTTCGCCAATCTGGCGGTCTTTGAAGTCGCCCATGCCCACGCGTTCCAGGCATTCCTGCGCGATGCGCTTGTCTTCGGCACGCGGGATGCGCATGAAGTTCATGTGACCGTAGCGGCCCATCATCACCACGTCCCAGACGCTGACGGGGAAGGTCCAGTCCACTTCCTCGCTCTGCGGCACATAGGCCACGAGCTTGCGCTTTCTCGAAGCTTCCACCGTGGCTCCAGCGATTCGCACTCTGCCTTTCGCCGGGCGGAGGAAGCCCATGATGGCTTTGAACAGAGTGCTCTTGCCGCTGCCATTGACGCCCACAAGCGCGCAGATGGTGCCCGCTCCGAGCGTGAAGGTGGCATCGCGCAGCGCAATGTGACCGTTGTTGTAAGCCACGGTGACATCAGTGACTTCAATGGAGGGCGGCGGGGAGGTGTCCGGCATTGTCAGGGATGGGCAAACGCTTTCAAGATGGTGTCGGCGTTGTATTGCAAAAGCTTTAAATAAGTCGGCGCAGGGCCGTCGTCACTGGTGAGGGAGTCCACATACAACACACCACCGTAACGTGCGCCGGTTTCCTTCGCCACTTGCAGCATGGCTTTGTCGCTGATGGTGCTTTCCGAGAAGACGACCGGGATTTTGTTGGCTCGCACGGTGTCCACGACCTTTTGCACCTGCTGCGGCGTGCCTTCCTGGTCGGCGTTGATGGGCCAGAGATAAAGCTCCTTCATGGTGTAGTTGCGCGTCAGGTAGGAGAATGCGCCCTCGCAGCTCACCAGCCAGCGTTGATCGCTCGGAATGGCCTCCAGCGCTTTGCGTACGGGTTCGTCCACGGCGCGGAGTTCGGCGGTGTAGGCTGCGGCGTTCTTCGTGTAGGTGGCCTCGTTGGCGGGGTCCAGTTTCACCAGCGCTTTGCGGATGTTTTCGACGTAGATGATGGCGTTCGCGGGCGACATCCAGGAATGTGGGTTTGGTTTGCCAGTGTAAGGCCCCTCACCGATGCCCATCGGCTCAATGCCTTCAGTGAGCACCACGTTGGGCACGTCCCTCACCTGCTGCAGGAATTTTTCAAACCAGCGCTCCAGCCCCAGGCCATTCCAAAGCACGAGGTCGGCATCCTGGGCTTTCACCAGATCCAGCGGCGTTGGATCGTAGTCGTGGATCTCCGCTCCTGGCTTCGTGATCGACTCCACAATGGCCGCCGTGCCTGCAACATTCTGTGCGATGTCCTGGATGATGGTGAAGGTGGTCAGAATGCGCTTCGGCCCGGTTTTGGGTCCGGGCGCAGCCGGTTTGCAGGCGATGAGCGCGAGGCAGAAAAGGGCGAGGAAGTGGGGTCTGATCATGATGGATTAAAAACGAAAGCTGACGCCGCTGAATACGCCAAGGTCAGGCGCAGCATGATTCAGGCCGATACGGACACCAGCATCGAGTACGAAATCGTCCGTGACGGCAAAGGTGAAGCCGGTGGCGGAGCGGAGCTGTGCAGCGGTGTCCTCGCCAGCGCTGATGATGATCTCGCTATAAGCGCCCCATCGTTCAGTGAGGGTGAGGCCGAGGCAAGCGGTTGCGAGAAATTCGAGGTCGTGGCCCATGGTCTCTCCATCGGGCACGAGGTCCACCTGGCCCATTGCCCCGAAACTGAGGCGGTCGGTCACCGTCATGGCAAAGGGCATGGTCACACCGCCGGCCCAGGCATCTGCGCTGGGATCGCTGCCGGTGGGGATGGTGACATAGGGCATGATCGACAGGGCGGTGCGTCCGCTGTCGTTGCCCCAGAGGTTATGTTTGAACCGGACGGTAACGTCGCCAAAGCCGGAGGTGATCTCGCGCTCGTCGTCGGCCCCGATGGCACGGGTGACAGTGTGGGTGTCAAAGACGACCTGGATGTCGTTGTTGGTGCTAAGGCCGTATTTGAAATTGATCTGGCCATAGATCCAGGAATCCAGCCGGTCAGGGCCTGCGCGATCACGCTCGTAGTCGAAGAAGCTCATTTCGACCTGGAAGAAGCCTGGTGCGACGGAATAGGCGGACTCGGTGACGTCCGGCCGGTCAGTGCTCATCGGGCGCACGGCTTCCTCTCCAGATGAGATGTTGCAGGCAAGGGCTAGAGCAAAGAACTGAGATAGATTGGTTCGCATGAGAAAATTAGTCTAGGCTAAGAACATCAGTCCGGGAAAAGCGCAAGCGTTGATTTTAGCCTGGGCTAACTTTTTGCCGTGATATGATTCGCTTTGCCACCATCTGCGACCCGGTTAAATGTCAGAAATGCCTGCCAAGCGCCAAGAAACCACCGCGCATGTCCACTCACCTGCCATCGAGGATTATCTGGAACAGATCCACAATCTGATCGAGGGGAAGGGGTATGCCCGCGTGGTGGACATCGCCAAAAATCTGGGCATCTCACAGGCCAGTGTGACGAACATGATCCAGAAGCTCGATGCAGAAGGCTTTGTGGTGTATGAGCGGTATCGCGGGGTGGTTTTGACCGATGAGGGGCGCAAAGTTGGAACTGAGATCGCGCGGCGGCATGAAGTTTTGACGCGTCTGCTGGCGGGTTTCGGTCTCGATCCGCAAACAGTACACGAAGATGTGGAAGGCATGGAGCACCACATCAGCCGCCAAACACTGGATGTTCTGACGCTGCTGATGGAGGAGTTGGAGGGGAATGCCGTCTTGATGCGCAAGCTGCGGCGCAAGCTGGCAGGGCTGGGTTAAGGAATTGACCTGGGGGCGCTGAAGAAATAATCAAAAGCTTGTGACAGCCACCATGACAACCTTCCGTTAAGTCACGCAGCCGTTCTCTACATGCGTTGGTGCTTGTACATCCTATCCGTTTTAATCCTGCTCTCATTCGGCGTGGAGCTATGCTCTTTGTCGTCTGGCTCTTCAGCGGTGAAGGAGCTTTCGCACCTGGCCTGCGTTTTGGATGACGATGATGTTGAATTGAAGCTTGGCGGGCTGCGTGATTTTATCCTCACTGGATGCGACCCATCGAGTCTGGCTGGACAGCAGGTGATGTGCCGGTTGGTGGAGACTGACTTGAATTTCTCGCTCGAAGGAGCTGAAATTTCGAAGGTTCACGCGGGAGTACGCCTTCACCGATGGTTGTGCAGGGAGCGCTGTTGATGATGTGAAAAAATGCTGCTGAGCAGTTCCAAGGAATGCTCTAAGCAGGCACGGGGCTTGCTAGACACATGCTGTTAAGCAGGTGGTCTGCTTCAGCCTTCATTGTTTCATCGCGGATGGGCCGATTCGGTCTCTGTCAGTCTACGCCGCAGTTTCTTTCTTCAGCGAGATCATGTCTTCCACTTTCATTTTCCATGCACACTTTTCTATCGATTCTATTCAGCCTGCTGCTCACTGGCGTTGCGTCTGCGGGCTCCGTCATGCTCAACGTAAAACCTGCCAGTGAAAACAAAACCGCCGACAAAAAACAAGCCGAAGTCACCCGCGCCTACTGGCTCAATGTGCGTGTCACCAACCCCTCCGGCGTCAAGCTGGAAGGAGTGACGCTGAAATGGACCTTTTTTGCCGCCAACCTTCGCCGCGGTTCGGACACCATCGTGGTGGAAAAATCCGGCGATATGAAGCTCACCGTGGATGCCAACGGCAGGTACGTGGACATAGCCACTCCCAAGGTGGCCTTTGTCCACACGCCCATGCACAGCGAGCGCAAAGGCAGGCGGTCCACAACCGTCGAGGAGTCTGGACATCGCTACCATGGCTGGCATGTACAGATTCTGAATGGTGACACCGTTCTTGGGGATGCCATCAGCAATGAGGGCCTGCGGAAGCACCTCGACTAATCCCACGGATCCAATTCTGTTGCTGGTACTGCGCCTGAAGAGCCCCATCTTTTAATGGAGACAGTCAGCTGTCAAACTGCCGCCGTCGGACAGGTGGCAGTTTTGCAGCGCCTTGCATAAGAAAAAAATCCAGAATCCCCGGACATGCCCGAGTCAGCGGACAGCTGAGGCAGTCTCACTTTTTTCATGCTAGATTGTCCACGTAGGGTATGTTAGCTTGTACCTATACGATCTGATATGTCCGCACCTCGCCATCACTCCACGCCTTTAACCAGGCTGGTGCATCTGCTGCTGCTGGTTGGCTTGCTGCTTTCCTCCCACGGGATCGCGCCCGCCATCTGCATGGCGGCGGCATTGATCGATGGTGATCATGCGGTCAAAGTGGGCGTTTCCACTGAGGGCGGCCTGACCGTGGTGCTTTCCCACGCTGGCAAATCCACCGCCGAACTCACTCATCATGAGCACGATGCCCTTTGCCGGGTGCTGGTCGCCTTTGCCGTAGCACCTGAATCTGCTGCTTCGGATCATGTGCTGGCTTTCAAACCTGTCGATGATGCATCACGGACCCAGCGGCTGCTTTCGTCCATGCAATGCATCGCCAAAACGCCGGTTCCTACGCTGATCCTGGACTGCAACCGCACCAAGCCGTCCTTTGTTGACGAGGTTGTAGGGCGTGTGCAGAGGAGTTCGTGGTCACACGGTCTTGCGCTGAAGTCATGCCGGACCGTCATGCGCTGTTGAGAGCACTGGATTGAATACCGGGTCTGCAGGCGCGGACACAGCGGGCAATGCTGCGGATGATTCCGCTTTGCCCATGACTCATCCCTTTTCCTCTTTTTACGCACATGAAACCTTCCCTCCTTTTTCTCTTTTCGTTAGTTTGCCTCCAGTTGCCCGCCAGCGGAGCAACGGAGCCCGTCTCAGTCAACTCCCTCGTCCTCAAGGCTCTCGCCACACACCCCGAGCTACGTTACTACGAGGCTCAAGTCGATGTCGCTCAGGGCAATAAAACCAAGGCGGGAGAGATCAAAAACCCAGACATGATGGTCGGGGTCGGCAACTGGCATATTCGCGATCTCGCCACGGGCGCAGTCACCGATGGTCCCACCTGGGCGGTGCAGCTCACGCAGACCTTCGACTGGCCCGGGCGCCTCTCCTTGCGCAAGGCCATCGCACAAAAAGACATTGAGCTGGCCCAGCTCGGGATCGCTCAGTTTCGTGCGGCGCTTGCCGGGCGGGTGCGGACCATTTCATGGAAGCTCCTGGCCGCCCAGGAGCAGACCCGTGCCGCCGATGAAGTGGCAAAACGCTTTCAGTCCCTCGCTTCAGTGCTCCTCCAGCGTGATCCCGCAGGTGCCGCACCGCGCCTGGAGGCCCGCATCATTCAGGCCAGCGCTCTCACTCTCGGCGCGGAGGCTACCCTGGCCCGCAATGAACTGGCCGCCGCCCAGTTTGAACTGAACCAGCTGCTGGGTGAAAAAGCCGAGCACCCGCTGGAGCTGCGCATGGAAAATCTTGTGCTCAACCCGCCGCCGCCACTTGAATTTCTACTCGCCGAGGCACGCCGCAAAAACTTCGCGCTCCGCGCCCGCTTCATTGATGTCGAGCAGCAGGGGTACCATGTCGAACTTGCCAAAAACGAGCGCTGGCCCTCCATCACCGTGCAGCCTTACATTCAAAAGCAGACTTCGTTCACGCGGGAAACCCAGTTGGGAATTGGTGTTTCCATTCCGCTGCCATTGTGGAACCGCAACAAGGGGGCCATCGACGCCGCGAAAGCCAAGGAGGTGCAGGCGGAGGTCATGCTCACTGCCCAGATGCGTCTGCTTGAGCGCGACGTCGCCGCTCAGGCCGCTCATTATCGCATTCACACCGAGGAGCTTGCCAAATGGCCGGCAGACACGCTGGAAAGCTTCCGCAAGGCGGCTGAAGAAGCCGATGAGCACTACCGTCTGGGAGCGTTGCCTCTGGCAACCTACACAGAGCTGCAACGTCAGTACATCGCCTCCGTCAAAGCGGTGCTCACCTCGCAGCTCGGAGCCGTGGAATCACGCCTGCAGCTTGAGCAGCTCACGGGCAGCCCTCTGGCTAAGTAGGCCTCGTCGCATTATTGCACCCCAACTTTTGCGGCCATGCTCAATTTCATTCTCGAATTCTCGGTCCGTCAGCGTGCCCTCGTGCTGCTGGGGGCCTTCGGCCTGCTCGCTGCCGGCCTGATCTCTCTCATGCGTCTGCCCATCGATGCAGTGCCGGATCTCACCGGCCCGCAGGTGCAGGTCAATGTCGCCGTACCCGCGCTCGCCCCGGAGGAATCTGAGCGCGCTGTCACCCGGCCCATCGAAATGGCTCTCTCGGGAATGCCGGGGGTGAAGGATTCGCGTTCACTCACGAAATTCGGTCTCAGCCAGGTCACGGTCGAGTTTGAAGACGGTACGGACATTTTCCGCGCACGCCAGCTCGTCACGGAACGCCTCACTGCCGTGATGCGCGATCTGCCAGCCGGCAGCGCTCTCAGCCTCGCGCCCATCAGCACCGGACTCGGCGAAATTTTCTATTACACGCTGCATTGGAAGAAGGGGGCCAAGGAAAAACCTGCGGATGAACGAGAGGGACTCATGCGTCTCTGGGAGACGCATGAATATGTCGTAAAACCGCACTTGCGCGTCGTTCAGGGCGTGGCGGAGATCAACAGCAATGGTGGTCATCAGCGGCAGGTTACTGTGGAACCCATGCTGGATAAATTGAAGGCGGCCAACATGACCTTTGGCGAGCTTGCCGACATCATCCGTGGCAACGTCGAAAATTCCGGCGGCGGCGTGATCAGCCGTGATGGTGAGCAGCTCACCATTCGCAGTGTCGGTCGCGTGAGCACGGCTGAGGAGATCGCCAAACTTCCCATCAAGTTCGGCGCTGCTATTGCGCCGCTGCGGGTGGAGGACGTTGCCAAGGTGCAGTGGGGCTCAGGCTTTCGCGGCGGTGCCGCCACCATGGACGGCGAAGAAGTGGTGCTGGGAACCGTGATGATGCTCATGGGCGAGAATGCCCGTGTCGTCTGCCATCGTGTGGCACCGCGACTCGAGGAACTGCGCGATAAACTGCCTCCTGGCATGGATGTCACCGTCGTGTTTGAGCGTTCCGATCTCGTCGGGGCCACCGTGGGCACCGTGGAGAAAAATCTCGTCGAAGGCGCCGTGCTCGTCATCGTCGTGCTGCTTGTTTTGCTGGGGAACTGGCGTGCGGCGCTCATCGTGGCCCTGGCCATTCCGCTCTCCTTCCTTTTTGCCATCTGCGGCATGGTTCAGGGTGGCTGGTCTGGCAATTTGATGAGTCTGGGAGCGGTCGATTTTGGCCTCATCATTGATGGTGCCGTGGTCATGGTTGAAAACATCGTCCGCAGGCTCGGGCTCAAGCAGCATCACCTCGGACGCATTCTCACCAGTGAGGAACGCTCCCGCGAAGTGCTCGCCGGCAGCAAGCAGATGGCCAGCCCCATGTTCTTCGGGGTGCTCATCATCACCATTGTTTATCTGCCGATTCTCACCCTCACAGGCATTGAGGGGAAAATGTTCCGCCCTATGGCGGTGACGGTGATTTTTGCGCTCGCCGGAGCCCTGCTGCTGGCGCTCACCCTCATGCCCGCGATGTGCTCGTTCTTCCTCGGTGGCAACGTCGCCGAGAAGGAAAACTGGATCATCGCCGGACTCAACCGCGTGTTTCAGCCCATGCTGCGTGCTGCCATCAGGCTGCGCTGGCTCGTTGTGATCGCGGCCATGGGTTTCTTCGCTTTCTGCGGCTGGCGCTTCACCACGCTCGGCGCGGAGTTTGTGCCCAAGCTCGATGAAGGTTCCATTGCCATGATGGCCTATCGCAAGGTGGGCATGAACCTGACAGAATCGCTGCGCCAGGATCTCGCGATCGGCAAATTCGTGCGTGAAAAATTTCCGCAGATCACCCGCTTTTACTCACGCATCGGCACCAGCGAAGTCGCCACCGATCCCATGCCGCCAAATGAGACGGACATGTACGTTTTTTATACGCCTCTCTCCGAATGGCCGCAGGGACCGGGCCTTCCCAGAACCAAGGAGGATCTCATCCACGCCATTGATGAAGAAGTGAACAAGATGTTCCCCGATCAGAATTTCGAGTTCGGCCAGCCCATCGAAACGCGATTCAATGAGATGATGGAAGGCACCAAGGCCGAACTTGCCGTGCGCATTTATGGCCTCGATTTTGATCTGCTCGAAAAGCTCGCGGTGCAGATCAAGGACATCATCAACGCAACCCCGGGTGGCGATGCCGAACTCGAAACCGATGGTCGTCCCAGCACGGTCATTCTTCAGGTGAAACGTGACGTTCTCACCAAATACGACATCCCGCTCGCCGAGGTGAACCGCACCGTCTCAGCGGGCCTCGGCGGTGAGATCGCCGGTCAGGTCGTTGAGGGCATCCGCAGGCGTGACATCGTGGTTCGTCTGCCGGAGGCGGATCGTTCCAAGGAGGAGATGATGAAGGGGCTGCCGATCCGGGTTGGCGACTTCGGGATGCTCTCGCTCGGAGACGTGGTGGATATTCGCACCGAAAAAACCGTGGAACCCATCCGCCACAGCCGCACCCAGCGCCGGGCCGCGTTGCTCGTCGGCGTGAAGGGCCGCGACATGGAAGGTTTCGTCAACGAGGCGAGCGCACGCATCAAACAAGAAGTGACCTTTCCCGAGGGCTACAGCTTCGAGTTCGGCGGGACCTTTGAAAATTTGCAGGAAGCCCGTGCCCGTCTTCTCATCGTGGTGCCCACCGCCTTGGCGCTCATTCTGCTGCTCATCTTCTTCGCCTTCGGCAGCATCCGTCAGACCTTGCTCGTCGCCACCGGCATCCCGCTCGCGTTGACCGGCGGCATCATCGCTCTTGAGCTGCGCGGCATGCCCTTCAGCATCACCGCCGCAGTCGGGTTCATTGCACTTAGCGGTGTGGCGGTGCTCAACGGGCTCGTGCTGGTCAACTACTTCAACGAACTGCGTGAGGAGGGCATGAGCGTTCGTGATGCGGTGCTCAACGGCGTCTCCACGCGGTTGCGACCCGTCATGATGACCGCGCTCGTAGCCGCGCTCGGATTCATTCCCATGGCACTCGCCCATGGGGCGGGAGCAGAGGTGCAGCGTCCGCTCGCCACCGTCGTCATCGGCGGCATCATCAGCTCCACCTTGCTCACGCTCCTGCTTCTTCCAATGCTCTATGATTGGATAGAGCGCAGTGCAAAGACGAAGGAGCCTTCAGCCGATCAACGATAGCCCGGCGGCGGCGGCGGAATGCCCGCAGGCGGTGCACTGGTGCCGTACCCTGCGGGTGGAACCGCTGTGGGATTGGAGTACGTTTTGACAGCCGGTGGCGGGGTGTAGCTTGGCGGCGCTGCGTAATTGGCGGGTGCTGTGGCTCCATAATTGGAGCCGTAATTGGCTGCGGGCGGGTTGCCGTAGTTGGCCGCAGGAGCCGCGCCCCCGGCAATGGTTTTGGCCGTCACCGTGACATCACCGGGCTGGTGGTAGGGAATCTGAAGTTCCTGAGCTGCGGCACGGGAGAGATTGATGACGCGGTTCGGATAGGACGGGAAGCGGTCGTTCACCGTCACATTGACCGTGCGCCCGTTGTAATTGTTCTTCACCTTGACCACGGTTCCAAAGGGCAGGGTGTTGTGTGCGGCGGTCCAGCCGAGGGGCTGATAAATGGCCCCCGAACTGGTGTAACGCCCCGCATACTGTTCCGCGATGTAGGAGGCATAACCTCGAACCTGATAGGCGGGCTTGGCGCAGCTGGCCAGCAGAGCGGGTAGCGCGATGGCTAGGACTCGAAGAAGTGCGTAATATTTCATGATCTGCAATATCGACCATAACCGGATTGGCATGCGGCACAATCCCGCGCATCATCGCCGCGTGAAAAGAAAACGTGTCATACTTGGGGCTGTGTTTCTCTTGGTGCCGCCATTGGCCGGCTGGCTGGCGGCAGATCAGCTCGCGCATCCGTCACGCAGGCCGTTGCAGGATTATCATCGCGAGTTTTTGTCCGATCCAGCGGCGCACGGCGTGGTGTTGAAGTCCTTCAACTGCGCCGATGGCACCCCCTGTCTCGTCTGTGAGCCTGCTCCGAGTGGAGTTATGGGAAAACGCGGGCAGGTGATCCGTGAGCAATTGGCGCAGAAAGGCATCACCTTGCAGGCACCCGGGAGCGTGGTGGGAAATCTGGTGCTGATGCATGGTCGCCGTGGTCGCAAGGAGGACTACCTGCTCATAGCGGAGCGTTTCTGCGCCGTGGGCTTTCGCTGCATTCTGCCCGACCTGCCAGCACATGGCGATCATCCAGGAAATACTGCATGCTACGGGGTGAGGGAAGCTCACCTGCCGGCACAGGTGCTGCGTGAAGCAGCGGCGAAGTTTGGCTTCAATCCGCAACCCACAGGAATCATGGGGCTGTCGATGGGTGGTGCGGTCAGCATTCGCTCAGCGGTGGACAAGGACGCACCATGGCGTGCCGCAGTGTTCGTTTCGACCTTCGATTCGTTGGACCATGTGGTCCGATACCAGGCATCCCGCTGGGCGGGGGACTGGCTGGGTTCAGTCTGGAGCCGCATCACGGGCTGGTTTTATCAAAGAAAGACGCAGATCGACATCAGTGATGCGAACTCACTCGCACTGGTTTCTGGACTCCATTGCCCGGTGCTTGTCGCACATGGCACTTCAGATCGCGTGATTCCCATGGAGTGTGGACGTCGCCTCTATGATGCACTTCCCACCGGCATCGAGAAACGCTGGGTTGAAATCCCGGGGGCTGATCACGACAACGTGCTGATCACCGATTTCCCGATCTACTCGGAGATGGCGGAGTGGCTGCTGCGCCACGTTTCCAATTGAGGCCGATGAGGCGGTGCCTTCACAAATACATGCCCTCCGCAGGGAGATGCCGGTGGTAGTGGCAGGCGGTGTGGGCTGCGGAGGGGTTGAAGGAGGGGGCTTCTGGAAGGAGGGAGAATGCAAGGGGTAGCAGCCCGGGCTGGAAGGAAGGATTCCAGGGACGCGCACAACGCGTCCCTGCCATCCAGAGCAGGGGCGTGCCGCAGGGCTGGTAGGGATGCGTTGTGCGCGTCCCTGATTTCGGGTCTGTCGCGTCGCAGGCGCTCAAAAAGCTGCGCCGTCCTTGACGCGGTGAACAGCAGGCCTTTTCTCCCGACGGCATGGCTCCTTTGATTTGCAAAGACTCCGCTTAGACCGCCGGTTGTTGAAGTTCCACGCCGCCGCAGTCAGAGCAGGTGGTGATGCCGCTCTGGAATTCGGCACCGCATCGCGGACAGGTGGGCTGCTTTCCTGCCGCAGGCGGATCGTAATCCTCTTCGGCAAGGCCTTCATGGCGGAAGAATTTTTTCAGTGCTTCGGCTTCGAGCGGAAGCGATTCGCTTTGAGACCAGCCGGGAACGTAGCGTGCCTCACGCCAAAACTGACGTGCATTCTGCAGCCAGCGCTTTTCATCCAGCAGACCACGCCAGGCGAGTGGATGCGGTGGTTCGGCCTCGGTGGTCAGATTCACGACGTCAAACGCACGCATCGCCAGCTGTGGCAGAAAAGCGATCCCAAGCGCACGCCAGCGGCGATGGGGAATGATGAAGGCGCTTTTCCGGGTGCTGCGCAGAAACAACCAGGACTGGATGAATTGCAGCAGCAGCAGCACGCCTGCGGCGGCAAAAACGGCGGGGCTGTCGCCATAACGTTGATACAAAACGCTGATGACACCGAAGCACCACATGAAATGGATCGTAGCACACCGGCGCAGTGATCGGGTGAGCTGCGAGGTGGCGGTGGCGGCTTTGTTCGCGGCCTGCGTGTCGAGTGTCGTACGGGCGTGCTTGTGAAAAGCGCTGCGGCGCTGTTCGGGCGTCAGGCCACGCCATTCAGTGAGCCGCTGCTGCCAGATTTCAGCCAGCGCTTGGGAGGGCAGGCGCACACGGGTGACGGTGTCGAGATGCAGCAGTGTTTCCTCGACACGCGGGGCCAACTGGTCCCAGGCGATGCGGACGCTCATGCTGTCAGTCAATCGTACGCGCAACGAATCATGATCGGGCACGAACACCCATGGCAGCGCCAGAGCATGCGCCTGCATGGGCGGCAGGGGAGAAAGCAGCAGTGGCGATCCGCTGCCGATTTGCAGCCGCATCCATGGCCGTAGCGAGCTCCAGCCCGATTTGCCCGTGCCCGAAGCCATCCAGGCAGTGGATGGCACGAGGCGCAGGCATTCGATCAGATAGAGCAGCACGAAAACTGCGAGAAGCGTCTGGCCGTCGGTCATGCGCTATTCTACGGGAGGCTGCTCGCGCGCTCCGAAGAGTTTGCCAAAGATTTTTTTGATGGCAGCCAAGACTCCGATAACGATCAGGATCGCCGCCTTGCCCAGTTTGGCAAAGACCAGCCCGAGCTTGCCGAACAGGCCCATCTTGGCTGCAGCAAAGGCACCGGTGCCGGCAACAAGTGCGGTGAGTCCGTATTTTGCGACCTTGTCTCCTTCGCGGAACTCCGCGTAGCGCTGGCCTTCGACATAGGAGAAGCCGCCCATGACCCGCTGAAACTCGGTCAGCAGTGGCTGAAACTCCTCCGGGCCACACACGAGCTGAACCTTCATGGAGCCCGTACGGCCCAGCAGCCGTGTCTCGTAGTTGACGGATTCGCCGCCCTGCCCGTCCTTGCTTGAGATTCGCACAGCCCATTCGAGGGTCTTGGTAACATCATTGAATCGTGGTGGCATGGCCCAGCCAAGAATGGCGAGCTCTTCGATGCCGCGTTCCTTGCGCATTTGATTGGATTCCTCCAACCCATTGCGGCGCTTTTCGAGCAGATCGTCTGCATTGATGTCGTTTTTCTCGTCATCCTTCACATGGCCGGAGTCGTCATAGCCGAAAATGATCCATGGGCCGATACCCTCGGTGGTGAGCATGCCGGACGCAGAGGACATGGGCAGATTGCCAAACAATTCCAGTACACGGCTGGTGCCGCTGCCATGGGTGAAGCGATAGCCTTGCGGGATGGCGATCTTGGCGACGCCGCCGAGATCTCCTGAGCCTTCACGCACCCAGCCGATCTTTTCCATGTCATCCAGCAGCTTTTTATCCCGCTCCTCTGCGCTCTGAGCGTCTGGTTGTTGTGCCTGAGTGGTGGAAAAAACTGCCAGACAGGCGAGCAGCACGGCGCGTGAGATGAAAGAAGACTTCATGCGCTGCCAGTCTCGTTGGGGCTGCGGGAGATCGTCAAGGCGAGGTTTTTACCAGATTCGTAATTGGCAGCTGAAGCCTTAGGCCGCATGTTCAGCGGTTGTTGACCCTCATTTTACTCCATGGCTGAACCGAATCCTGCACCAGCAACCGCGCCACGCCGCGGGCCGGGATGCTTCACCACGCTGCTCCTGACGTTTCTGGCGTTGGTGATCATTGGAGGCATCATCGTGTGGAAGGTGGTGGATGCAGATTTTGGCATGAAGTGGCTGGCTGAGCATTTCCAGAAGCAGACCATCACCGAGAGTTTTCGTGAAAACGTGAAGCGCATCGCCTCGTCTCACGGCGACGTCCTGGAACTGGCCACGCTGGACACCGAGGAGACGGTGACCAAGTATGACACCAAGACGTGGTTCAATGATGCCGTTTACCTCGGCACCACCGTCGCGGAAATTCGTGCGATGGTGGTCTATCGTTACCATCTGAAGCTGTCCGACGAATGGAAACTCACGGTTGAAAACGGACGTTGTGTGGTGATCGCGCCTGCCATCCGTCCTTCGCTGCCGCCGGCGATTCGCACGGAAACGATGGAGAAAAAATCCGAGGCAGGCTGGCTGCGATTCAACGCGGCGGAGAACATGGCCGAACTGGAGAAAGGACTGACTTCTATGCTGGAACGTCGTGCGGGTGTCCCAGGCAAAATCAAGCACGTGCGAGAAGCCAGTCGAATTTCGGTGGCCAAGTTTGTGCAGAACTGGGTGCTCAAAGAACAAAAACAAAACGAGCAGGGCAGCATCCGCGAGATCGTGGTGATTTTTCCTGACGAGCCAGCTGCGGCCAATGCTGCCGAAGCCTCGAAGCTGCCTGCCACCTTAAATCTGGAAGTGAGAGCTGATTAAGCCGGAGGCTCAAGGCTGCTGCCCTGCAGGATCATAGAGCAGCAGGTCGGACTCGAATTTCACAAAAGTCAGCGCTCCTGGCAGATCGGTGGGCCGCAGGTTGGTGAGGCTGAAATGTTTGCCTTTCCACATCCCTTGCTGACCGGTGACGCCGCCGATCAGTTTGGCGGCGGAGGCCTGTTTGTCGCCTGGAATGACAAAATCCGCGCCACCTATGGTGGCATAGACCCCGAGAGAAACGATTTCCTGAGCGTTGCGCTGGTTGGTCACGTGCTCAATGACGTCCCGGGTGTTTCCGCCGTACCAGCCGATCGCAATGCTGCTGAGAATGCCGACCAAGCAGATGACGGTGAGCAACTCCAACAATGAAAAGCCAGCCGTCCAGTTCTTCGGCTGGGTATGCGGACGCAGAGAGGTTGCGGAGATGAGTAACACTGACTTTATAATTACTATAAACATCCTTTCGCCGCAATCTCTCGTTTTGACGGGTGACTGTCTGCATTTAGACAGAGACAGCAGCACATGAAACCGGACTTAATCGCACAACTCCCTCGAACACAGCGCGAAGCTGTCGAGTCTGCCGGTTATCGCATCGTGCGCTGGGTGGCAGCGCGCGAAGTATTGCAGGCCCGCGTCTCGAAAGGCCGCATTGCGGGTCTTTTGGGTGAATTTATGACGCACTGGTTGTCGCTGGCTCCTGCGGTGGAGGCCGACTCAGAGCTCTGGCTTTCATTCGATTATGCTTTGGATCAGGCGAAACTAAAACTTGCGGGGGGCAGTGCAACGCTTGCCCAGTCGCCGCTGGAGCAGGCACTGCTTCATTTGCCGGCGTTGCGCCCTTTTTGGAGCCAGGAATTGCGCCTGCAGCACTTTGAGGCATTGCGTAACTTGGTGCCGCAAGCCTGGCTGCTGGACTCGGCCGAGGTTCCTCCCGGAGCAGTGATTCAGGGATTGGGAAAGGTTTCCTGGGAGCGAGTCCCCCAATTGCGGGAGCAGGAGTGGGAAATTCTGGACTCAAGGGGGCGTGTCCTCACGGATTGGCCTTCTGCTTTGGCATCAAATGACAGCATTTTGACCTCCAGGCTGGTTTCAAACGTAGTACTTAATGCATCATATGGGCGGAATGACAAAGACCAGGTTGTTTTGCGTTCTCTTGAAGCGGCACCTTGACGTACATCCCGCTAACGTGCGACATTCTGACATCCCCAACTAATCATGGCACGCGGCTCCAACGTTACTCTCTGCTCCTTCTGCGGCAAAAGCCATGCAGAGGTCAAAAAACTCATAGCCGGGCCTGGGGTGTACATTTGCGACAACTGCATTCACGTCTGTAAAAACATCCTCGACAAGGAAACCTCGATCGACTCCGAGGGCGGTCCCGCACTGCTGGTTCCACGCCCGGCGGACATCGCCGCCCTGCTGGATCAGCATGTGATCGGCCAGTCGCAGGCGAAAAAGGTGCTCAGCGTCGCGGTGCACAATCACTACAAGCGCATCCTCCACACCCAGCAGCAGGCCACGCGCGTCGGCAGCGGTGCCCCCCGCAAGGTCACGACCGCCCTGCCCGACCCCAACGACGTCGAGATCGAAAAGAGCAACGTGCTGCTCATGGGCCCCACCGGCTGTGGCAAGACGCTGCTCGCCAAGACTCTCGCACGCATCCTCAACGTGCCCTTCAGCATTGCAGATGCCACGACCCTGACCGAAGCCGGCTACGTCGGCGAAGACGTGGAAAACATCGTCCTGCGGCTTTTGCAGGCGGCGGATTACGATGTCGCCCGCGCCGAGATGGGCATCGTCTACATTGACGAAATCGACAAAATCGGGCGCAAGACCGAGAATGTGAGCATCACCCGTGATGTCTCAGGAGAAGGCGTGCAGCAGGCGCTGCTGAAAATCATCGAAGGCACCGTGTGCAATGTGCCGCCGCAGGGCGGACGCAAACATCCGCAGCAGGAGTACATCCAGGTGAACACGGAAAACATTCTCTTCATCTGCGGCGGCGCCTTTGTTGGCCTCGACAAACTGATGGAACGACGTCGTGGCGGCAAGACGATGGGGTTTGTGAATTCCCATGCCGTGAAACCTGAGACGGGCAAAGCCAGGTTCGAAGTCGAGCCCGAGGATCTGCTGTCATTCGGCCTGATTCCCGAATTCATCGGTCGTCTGCCGGTCGTTTGTTCACTGGAGTCACTGACCGAGCAGGAACTCGTTCGAGTGCTGACCGAGCCGAAAAACGCTCTGATCAAGCAGTATGCGAAACTCATGAACATGGACGGCGTGGAGCTTTCCATCACACGCGACGCCATGCTTGCCATGTCGAAAGAGGCCGTGACGCGCGGCACCGGTGCACGCGGCCTGCGCAGTATCTTCGAGCGCATCATGCTGGACGTCATGTACGACGTTCCCAGCCGGATGGACGTGCGCGGCGTCACCATCAACGAAGGCGTCGTCAAAGGCGAGCGCGCCGCCATGCTGCGCAAGCGCGTCGATCGCAAGGCGGCATAGCCTGTTTGTTACAAAGCCGGGGCGAAAATTCTTCTGGAGCTTTGGCGGCACTGCACGTCATATTGCGGATATATCCGCCCATGAATTCCAGCACCTCCTCCCGCCGCCATTTCCTGCAACTCTTCACCGCCGCCGTTGCCGCCGCTGGTTCCCGCCCCCTCATCGCCGCCGACAAGGAGCCACCGTTCAAAATCTCGCTGGCTGAGTGGTCATTAAATAAAGGCATCTTCGGCAAAGGCGGTGCAGAGCGCCACGAGCATCTCGACTTCTGCAAAATCGCCCGCAGCCTCGGCATCGACGGCGTCGAGTACGTGAACCAGATGTTCTTCGACAAGGCCACCGACGCCGCCTACCTCGGCGAAATGAAAAAGCGCCAGGAAGGCGAAGGCGTCAAAGGCCTGCTCATCATGTGCGACCGCGAAGGCAATCTCGGCGACCCCGATGAAGCCAAGCGTGCGAAGACCATCGAAAACCATCTCAAGTGGCTCGACGCCGCTGCCACCCTCGGCTGCCACAGCATCCGCGTGAATGCCGCCAGCGATCCGAAACTCAGCGCGGACGAGCAGATGAAACTCGCCGCCGATGGCCTGCATCGCTTGTGCGTGGAAGGCGACAAACGCGGACTCTTCGTCGTCGTCGAAAATCATGGCGGCCTCTCCAGCAACGGCCTCTGGCTCACCGGTGTCATGAAAGCCGCTGATCACGCCCGCGTCGGCATCCTGCCCGACTTTGGCAATTTCTACACCGACCGCGTCAAAGGCGAGCTCTACAACCCCTACAAAGGCCTGCGTGAGTTCATGCCCTGGGTAAAAAAAGGCATGAGCGCCAAGGCCTACGACTGGGACACCGGTGCTGGCAAGTTCTACACCGAAGACCGCCGCGAAGGCCGCGAGATGACCCTCGACTTCGAGCGCCTGATCAACATCGTCGTCAAGGCGGGCTACAACGGCTACATCGGCATCGAATACGAAGGCGACAAACACACCGAAATCGAAGGCATCAAGCGCACCAAGCAGGCGCTCGATGAGATCAAGTCGATGCTCTGATTTTCCAACCGCATCCCAAACTCACACACCCTCGCACATCATGCCACCCGAAGACTCACCCATGCCCTCCGCCGCAGCGGAAACCATCCTCTGGTCCGGTCACACCTCCCAGTGGGTGCACTTCTGGTACTACTTCTTCTGCATTCTGCTCGCAGCAGGCATTGGTGTGGCGGCCACCATGTTTGGTCTGGCCACGGCGGGCATCGGCATGCTGGGTTATCTGGCGCTCATCATCCCGCTGGTGATGTGGCTCATGCGCTGGTGGGTGACGAAATGCACCACGTATGAACTGACCACACAGCGCCTGCGCATTCGTGCCGGCATTCTCAACAAAAAGGTCGATGAACTCGAGCTCTTCCGCGTGCGTGACTACACCATGGAGCAGCCATTTTTGCTGCGGATGGTGGGTCTTGGCAATCTGACCATGATCACCTCTGACGCCACCACTCCCACCGTCGTCATGCGCGCCATTCCTGGCGTCGAGAATGTGCGGGAAAAACTGCGCAATGCAGTGCAAAATGAGCGCGATCGCAAACGCGTGCGTCAGATGGACGTGGACAGTGTGGATGACCACCCCGGGGTCATTTGACCGCTGGCGTCACTGCTGCTGATCCTTCAATTTTTTCCGCGCTCACCACGGTGGTTTTGCCGTCTTTGACTTCGAGGTGCACTTTCATGCGCGCGAATTCCTTCTTGTAGCTCCAGCCGACTTCGACGTCCCAGGTTTTGGCGCTGGTGGGTTTGAGGCTGCGCAGTTGGAGGACAAAGGCGGCGAGTCGTGTGTCGGGATCCGCAATGGTGTGGTCCGGTTCGATGTCTTTGAGGTTTTGGGCGTTGATGAATTTGAGCTTCAAATCGGCAAAGCGTTTCGTGAACTCGTCGGTGGCGGGGGTCATGCCGTCGCGGTTGATTTCGCCCAGGACGATGGAGTAGCTTTTGGCAACGCCGGGATTGATGTCGGGCAGGCTGGAGATGAGGTGGCGCAGGGCGGTTTCGCCGGCGTCGCCTTCATAGAGGTTCAGCGGCAGGGGGGCGGTGTCTGAGGAATCGCAGGCGGCAAGACCGAGGCAGAGGCTGAGCAGGAGGAGGCGGCGTGTCATGTTCCTGTTCATGGCATGGAATACGCAGCTTGGCAATGCCGCCGCAGCGCTCCATACTTGGCTCCCCATGTTTGACATCCGAGAAAAACCCAATGCAGTTGAGAGCGCCTTTCTGGTCGGTGCTTACTTTGACCGGAGGCAGAAGCAGGAAGCGACTGATTTGCTGGAGGAACTGGCCGAACTGGTCGGGACGCTGGGCATCCACATCATTGGCACGGAGCTGGTTTTTGCGCGGGAGCACACGGCGCGCTACCTCATCGGCAGCGGCAAGTCGGCGGAGCTGATGAAGCAGGCGAAGGAACTGGGTGCCGATGTCATTGTGTGGGACAATGAGCTGAGTCCGGGGCAGCAGCGGGCCTGGGAAAGCGAGGGCGATATCTGTGTGATCGACCGCCATGAGGTGATTTTGGATATTTTCAACATGCGGGCAAAGACGCGCGAGGCGCGGCTGCAGGTGGAGCTGGCGAAAATGGAGTATTCGATTCCACGGCTGACGCGCATGTGGGCTCACTTGGACCGCCAGGGCGGTGGCGCCGGCGGTGGTGTGGGCGGCGCGGGTGCGGCGCGTGGTGAAGGGGAAACACAGCTGGAAGTGGACCGTCGTCTCGCAAGCAAGCGGCTGGACAAGCTGAAGGCAGACCTTGAGGAGGTGAAGAAGCAGCGCGAGACAATGCGCAAGGACCGCCTGCGCACGCCGGTGCCGCATGCGGCCATTGTGGGCTATACCAATGCGGGGAAGTCGTCGCTGCTGAACAAGCTGACGGCGGCCGAGGCCTATGTGGAGGACAAACTTTTTGCCACGCTGGACACGACGACGCGGCGGATGGAACTGCCGGATGGTCAGCCGCTGCTGGTGACGGATACGGTCGGCTTCATTCGCAATCTGCCGCATGACCTGGTGCAGTCGTTTCGCGCGACCCTGGAGGAGGCCATTCAGGCGGACTTTTTGATTCACGTCATCGACGCCAGTTCGCTGCAGGCGGTGGAGTTTTACCAGACGACGTCCAAGGTGCTGGCGGAGCTGGGCGCGGGTGACAAGAAGGTGCTGCTGGTGCTGAACAAGGTGGATTTGATCGATGATCCGCGCCTGATGGAGCTGAAGCGGGAGTTTCCCGAGGCGGTGACCATCTCGGTCAAAACAGGGCAGGGGATGGAGGATCTGCTGCATCGCCTGCATGACTTCTTGATCGACCGCGTGGTACGGCTGACGCTGAGCCTGCCGCTGGATCGCATGGATCTCGTGGCGCTCATCCATCAGGAGGGAAAGATGCTGAGCGAGGACTATGAGACGGGCCGGGCGGAGATTCAGTGCGTGATGCCGAAGCGGCTGGAGAGCCGCTTTGCGGAGTTCCTGCCCGTGGATCCAGAGGCGGGTAAGAAAAAGGGGAAGAAGTAGAGGAGCCTGAATGGTTGGCCGCAAAAGGGCGCAAAAAGGGACGCAAAAAAGGGGAGGGAACTGGCGATTGTTGAGCCGGAGCTTCCCACTCGAATTATCATGAATGACGCTGGGTTTGATTCTGATTCGTGTTGATTCGCGGCCACTCGCGCCCATCCGCGTTGAAAGTGTTAACCACCACACCTGCAGCCCTCCGGAAAAATCATTTTACCCCTGATTATTTTACCATCCCTCCGGACCACCAACGCCCAAAGCCCCAAAATCACCCCCACCCTCAAATCCGATCCGTCATCCGTGCTGCTCGTGAAATCCGTGGTTTCGCGGCCACTTGCGCCCATCCGCGTTGAAAGTGTCAACCACCACACCTGCAGCCCTCCGGAAAAATCATTTTACCCCTGATTATTTTACCATCCCTCCGGACCACCAACACCCAAAGCCTCAAAATCACCCCCACCCTCAAATCCGCTCCCTCATCCGTGCTGCTCGTGAAATCCGTGGTTCAAAATTCCGGCCCTTCCAAATCCCCTTCCGTGCCATCCGCAGCTCCATTCCGGCCAAAGCCTCGGCCAGCCACTCAGAATTGACTGGCTCAAAAACAGGAAAGCGGTAAAAAAGCACCCTCCATCACAGTTTACTTCCGCTCATGTTCTCACTCGCCAACAAAACAGTCATCATCACCGGAGCCGGCTCAGGCATCGGCCAGGCCATTGCCATTCTTTTCGCCAAGCAGGGCGCGCATGTCGAAGTTCTCGACCTGAAGCAGGAGGCGGCTCAGGTGACGGTGGATCAAATCGTGGCTGCCGGTGGCAGCGGGCGGGGGTCCGCCTGTGATGTGGGGAATTATGCGGAGGTGAAGTCGCTGTTTGATGAGGTCGCCGCGACGCATGGGAAGATCGACGTGCTGGTGAACAACGCCGGCATCGCGCACATCGGCACGGCTTTGACCACGGCGGAGGAGGACATGGACCGCCTGCACCGGGTGAACATCAAGGGGGTGCATGCCTGCGCGCAGGCCGCACTGGCGCATATGACGGAGCGGAGCAACGGCGTGATCCTCAACATGTGCTCCATCGCAGCGCAGATGGGGCTGGCGGACCGCTTTGCCTATTCGATGACGAAGGGCGCCGTTTTGATGATGACGTACTCCATCGCCAAGGACTTCATCAAGCAGGGCATCCGCTGCAATTGCATCGCTCCGGCGCGGGTGCACACGCCGTTTGTGGACGGCTATCTGGCGAAGACGTATCCGGGTCAGGAAGCGGAGATGTTTCAGAAGCTCAGCGAAGCCCAGCCCATCGGTCGCATGGCGAAGCCGGAGGAGATTGCGGCGCTGGCACTGTATCTTTGCAGTGATGAAGCGTCGTTTGTGACGGGGAGTTCTTATCCGATTGATGGGGGAGCGGTGAATTTGAGGTAGTCCCCGGTGCAGTTATTAGAGGGAGTGGTTTGTCAAAAAAGAGCACCCGCTCTTTCATTGATGCGCATTTTTAGCCCCACTACAGGCGGTCATCGCTTGACTCAATGAAATCGGGCTCGCCGTAGATCGGGCCGAAGTCGAAGAGGCAGACCTCACAGAAAAGACGGTTGTCTTTGTTGGCGCGATTTCGGCAAACTCTGCGTAGCTGATAGTCATGACACGTGGCTTCGTTCTAGGTGTAGGTGGATCGAAGAGTTTGATGGAGGGTCTGAATATCGGAGAAATGAGAGTGGGTGCTGAATTCAACGGAGATGTCATGGGCAGCACATATCTCGATGTCTTTCTGTGAGAAATAGTGGGCGTGGATGAGGACTTCGCGGATTTGGTCGGTGTCTTCGGAATACTCGCGGTCATCGGGATCGTTGCTGTCTAGGAGGAAGCCCGCGTAACAGCGCTGGATGGTGGGAACGGAGTGGGTCTGGATTTCGTCCACGATGCGGAGGATTTCCCGAATCTTGATGTCGAGCGCGGCTTGGGTGCTGAAAAAGATGTTGCCGTTGGGGTGAGCGGTTTCGTTGCGGTCAGCTGCGTCGACAGATGCTGAGGCGGTCGTGACAGCGCCTGCGGTCACGGAACCTGCAACGGCGGCATAACGCAAACCCTGGCCGCCCGTGGCAACGCGGGCGGCCGATATTATTCAAGGAAACCAGTCCTAGGTGGCACCAAGCGCTGACAGACAAAATCGGCCACCTCACACTCGAACGGTGTGGGGTGGCTTTTTGTTTGGGTCTCGTGCACCGGGAGCCAGTTCCTGCAGGTGGTTGGGTCAATGTGCCCTGCTCACCCGTTGAAGCCAAATTACGCTTCGCAGCGGCAGCAGTCCGTCACCACTGATTCAGGCGGTTTCGAATCCGCCTGGAACACATGGAGGCAAGGCTTGCTGTGTTTCCTCGCAAATTCAACAGTTCGCATTGATCCACCTGTGATCTCCCTTGGCAATCGTGAACACAATGGTGCCATCTGTATCGCGCACATTCCATTCGGTGCGTTGGAGATAATTGGAGCTTGGGGTTTCGGTGAGCTCGTATTTCGCATCAATCGGACCATCTTCTGCCTTCCTTCCTTCAGGACACCAGCCACCATGAGGAAAAGCATGGAGGATCGCGACATCAAGACCAGCTCTGTCCGCGCCTGTCTGTGCTCCTGAGATGATTTTGGTGATGCCCATGGAGGCATATTCTGCAAATGTTGCCCTATCACAACTGCATTGATCAAACTTCCCGCCACCATTCTTCTGCTCCTGGTCCTTTGCTGCTCCGTCGCCCAGGCTCAAGATGCTGCCATGGTTGCGATTGGAGCCCTCACTGATCCAGCCAAGATCGCCACACTCAAAGACCCCCGTGCTTGCAATGACAGGCTGCTCAAAGCGATTTACTGGCTCCATCAGGCACAACAGGCAAGAAGAGCACCAGAAGCGGTTCTCGATGCCTCACTGGTCCAGCAGCCAAGGCGCGAAAAGCACTCGCGTCACAGCGGCGATGTGCACTTTGGCCGCACGGAAATCCTTTTTAAAGTTCGGCGCGTTCTTGCCCTCAGGCGGATGCAGCAGAGTCTCGAATGACAGTGCGCTCTGCGGGTGCTTGATTAAATACATGTGCAGCGCTGCGATGGCGGCCGAGGCCTGGGCCGGAATGTCCGGAAGCGGGATCAGCCGGTCTATTTCCGCGTGGGTGACCTTGCCATCATGGTCCACATCCCAATTTTCGAAATGCTCCGTGACCACCGATTCGAAGGAATCTCCGGCAGCTTTTTGCGCAACCAGATCCAGCGCCTGAAGCAACACGATCATCAGCAATATCATAAATGGAAACCGGGATCTCTCGTGGAGTGTCAGATACATGGTTGGTTGAGGAGTTTTACAGGGCTGCATCAGCGCTGGCAGCTTGGCAATCATTTCCGGCCGAATGTTTGAACACATTGCAGGAAGGCTTTGCATGCCATGAGAAACCATTATTGATCGTTATTCAATCACTATGTCCTTACCGCACGAGGCTTATCTTGGCTTCTAGTGGGATTACTTGCGTTTCTGGTCATTCTATCCGGAGTCACGGCCCAGCCCTACTCCACCACATCCAGCGCCACACTAGGTTAGACGTTGACCATGCTGGTGTTTTCAGGCGCTTCGCTAAACTGGGTGGGTAAAAGCAGAAGGGATTTTGAGGTTTAGGTCTCCAGCCATCCAGTAGCAGATGGCCTTGAGGTTCTCGAAGTTACGGAAGCCGCGTGCACGACGGCGGGCAGTTTGAATGATGCC
>JAIPJY010000116.1 GCA_021733925.1 Prosthecobacter sp.
CGACGAGAGCCACGAGCCACGAAACGTCGCCCGAAAAGCTATCAACTGCTCACCCGTAAACGCCATCAGTTCCATGAAATCCCTCACCGTGATCGCTATCGCGCCAGCGCTTAACTGAGTGCCATTCATGCCTGGCATTCTGTACGCTCTGCGCACATCAAAACATTGATTTACAATGCGTCGGCTCGGTCCCTGTGCATCCGCCTCAGGCGCGCGGCGGCGGCAGAGGGATGCTGATTTCCATGCCCCGCAGTCTCATCCTTTCCACACACCTCCAACCTTCAGCCTCATGGCTGGTCCTTCCTCGCAGCCGTCCCAAACGCGATGCTCAACCACCCATCCGATCCCGCGCCTCTGCGGACTTGGTCAATGCTGAGGCATGCTATTGAAAATGAAATATTTGTGCAGAATGTCTCTGCAAAATGCCTGGCATCTTTTCATGGTGCGCTCTTGGTCGTTGGGATTGTTATCCCACGGGTCCATTTTTTTGCCATGAGCTGCGGCACCGCCCATATCCAGTGGCTTCATGCCGGGCGGCAGAGAGGCGGTGGGAGATGTGTCGTCTGACTCCGTCTCCGCATCCATCTCCTGCTGAGACTGCGCAGCGATGGCGGGATTGCGCTGTTTGAAGCCTTCCTGGAGAAGGCGCTGCGCGGTGGCGGTGTCGCCGCGCTGGGCGGCTTCGATGATGTCTTTGCGATAGTTTTCCGGCAGGCCTTGGCGGGCGAGCATGGCATCGTCACTGAGCAGGGCCTTGCTGTTGGCGTAGTCCTTCACGGACGCTGCACCAAGGCCGAGCAGGGTCAGGGGCAGCATGCCGATGGCGACATCGGCGCGGCCTTTCCAGAAGTCCTTTTTCTCCTGCTCCCAGTCGAAGCCGGGGAAGTCGAGTTTGAGTGCCTCGATGATGGCGGGCGTGGCGATGTCCTGCCCGGCTTCGACGCCGTTTTCCACGCCGTATGAAAGGCCTGCCCTGCCAAGACCGCGCCCGATGACTGCGGCGGTGAGGCCTTGGGGATTAGCGAGGAGCTTGCCAATGTTGAGGCCGCTGAAGGCTTTGACGCCGACGTAGTCGCCTACGGTTTGGATGACGGCGGAAAGTGTGGCGGCTTTGAAAAAAGATGCCAGGCATTCTGTACACCCTTCGCACATCAAAACATTGATTTACAATGCGTCGGATCGGTCCCTGCGCATCCGCCTCAGGCGCGCGGCGGCGGCAGAGAGATGCCGGTTTCCATGCCCCGCGGTCTCATCCTCTCCATTCACCTCGAACCTTCAGCCTCAAGCATGGTCCTTCCTTGCATCCGCCCCAAACGCGATGCTCAACTACCCATCCGATCCCGCGCCTCTGCGGACTTGGTTAATGCAGAGGCATGCTTTTGAAAATGAAATGTTTGTGCAGAATGTCTCTACAAAATGCCTGGCATCTCTTTCATGTGGCAAGTCTCTGCAAAATGCCTGGCGTCTCCTTTGCGAACGGAGCGCTGGCGTTGCGGTCGCGGATGCGGCGGGCGTTGGCATAGACTTGCTGCTCATGAGGGTTGAGGGGGCGCTTGCTGGCGATTTTCTCCAGGTTCTCCGTGCGTCTGTTTGCCAGGTCGATGTGCCCGGGGTGTGTGGTGTTTACTGGTATCAAATTGCCGTGGCCGACGGGCGGCGCTGCGATGCCGCCGGGGGTGCGGGGGCCGCGGCCCGCGGCAGGGGCGCTGGTGCTGCCGGAGCGGCTGGTGGAGGTGGCTGTCTTGGGCCGAAGCGCCGTCTTGCGTGAGAGGCGCATCAGTTCGTGCAGATGGGCGTCCAAATGGCTCTCGGGCGTGTCCTTCCACTTACTGTTGAGTTTTTTGAGCTGGCCTTTGAAGGCTTCCCACATGTCACGCACCAGGCCGGGCTGCTTGAGCATGTGCGGGTATTTTTCCGCCTGACGGGCGAACCATTCGTGGGCCAGGGCGTTGTGGTCGCCAGCGAGATGCTGGTAGCCGTCCTGACGGGCGATGGCGTTGAGTTCTTCCGGTTTGATGCGCTGGGTCAGGCTTTCCCAATGTTTCTGGGCCTTGCTGTCCTTGGAGCCCAGCAGGGTTTGCAGGCCGTCATGCCCCACGCGCTCGTGGAGGATGACGCGGGTGAGGGCATCGTGCGGAGTTTCACCGGGGCGCAGCTCCACATTGCCTGCGATGATGGCGCTGTGGCCGGTCTTGGGATCGTGGAAGCCCTCGGCGTTTTGCAGGCCGGCCAGGTCTTCCTTTGAGAACGGGTGCTGCTTGGCGTAGTCGGAGTTTAAGAGGTCTTCGACGCTGTGGAAGACGTGGGTTTTGTCGTGGAGGAGTCCGGGGACACGCTGGTTGAGCGTGCCCGCCGTCTGCGCCGTCTGCTCCGCTAGTCCTCTTGAGTCGGTGCCGAAGTGGCTGGCGAGTTTGGGTCCGCTGCCTCCGCCTGCTTCATCCAATCGGCCAGCATTTGCGCCGCCGGGCAAAGAGTAAAAGTGCCGTTTATTCTTTCCAAATAATTTGAATGGCATATCGCCATCTCCTGCAATTTCTCTTCGTCCTGATCCACCAGGTTCCTCAGACTCGAGATTTGGCACGCGATATCCCCCAGGCACATTTCCGAGAAGCGCCTGTCGTGCAATAAGGGCCCGAGAAAGTGTCGTCTCACCAACTCCGCTTCCTCCGGGGTCCAGTCCTGATACGATTTGTTTAAAATCTCTTTTGGATAACCTGCGCCCGGTAGGTACATAGGTGACCGTATCATCCTCAGGGTTCCATTTCAAGTCTTGGAGCTGCACGTTGTCCAGCTGGCCTGGTTCAGGAAGAGGCTTGCCGTCCTTTGCTGCGTATTGTCTTCTCCGTTGGTCATATTCCGCCTGCCGGCGCATCACGTTCTCCACCTGTTTCATTTCAGCATGAGCGAGGAGGTTGACGTTGTGTTCATAGGCTGCGGTGTCCTGGCTTCCCTGCTGCTGGCGAAAGCCAGGAATGGAGGCATATTTTTGGTCTTCATCTCCTATGCCTTTCGGCGACAGGTGCTCGGTGCTGCCATGACGCAGGGCGTTGGAGAGCATCTGGCTGATCCGGCGAAAATCGGCGATGGTTGAAGTTCCTCGATGATCTTCCACAAACTTCAGCCCGTTGTTGTGAGCATAAGTCATGGCTGCCTGATAGACAAGGTCACCACCTGCCGCAGGCTGGCCATCTTTAGTACGCACCTTGGAAGTGTCCACCCACACCTTGCCATTGGTCCCATGGAGCAGGTAAGCGTGTCCGCCAGCCGCCAGGTCAATTTTGTAGATTTTCTCCGTGGACTCATTGCCAAAAGGCCTTTGCTCGTGCACACCGGTTATTTCTCCTGGCAGCGCGTATTCCTTGGTAATCTCCCCAAAGTCCTTGCTCTGGCTTGCCTTGCCACGGCGGAAGCGGTCTTCATCGCCAGCGAGGCTTTGCATCACCTGTCCGGCGTTTTTTTTCTCTGAGCTTCCCTGGCTGAACTGCAGGCGTGGGCCGCTGGTGCTGTGCGGGGCCTGGGGCGCGCCCGGTGTCGTGGTCCTGGCTGTGGCAGCGGATTCCCGGTCCGAGGTGGGAGTCTGCGGTTGCTGTGCGGAGCGGGAGCCTGGGGCGGTGGGTGTGGTAGTATCTGGTATTGTCTGCTGTGAAGCGGGCGGCGGCTGGCCGGTGGCATCTCCTGGCTGCTGCGCCTGGGGAGTGTCCATGCGGGGGAGGGGCATGCTGCCCTCCTCAAGGGCGCGGCGTTCATCGAAGGTCTGGCCGTCGGAGGGAGGGGGAGCGCTGCCGGTACTTCCTGGGTTCTCTGCGCTGCGGCGACCGGAGAACTGGTCTTTGATCTTCTGGCCGGCCTTGCCCGCGGCGTAGTGGAGGGGCTTCATGCCGTAGGAGGTGGCGTAGTCGGCGATGACGGCGTTCTTGTGATCCTCGAAATCCGCGTCCGGATTTTCAATGGTGTTCTGCACCACTGTGCCGCCGATGTTTGCGGCGATGCCCACGGCCTTGCCGCCGTATTTGCCCAGGCGCTTGCCGAACTTACCGAACTTGGCCAGCTTGCTGAACTTCGCTGCGGGCATGAGATCGCCCGCGACGGTGGCGGGCGCTTCTTGCATGTACCCCGTGAAATCCGTGCCGGTCATGTTGCTGAGTCCGCTGACGAGCGGATCGCTTTTGAGGCTGTGTGCCTGGTCTTCGTCTGTCTGCGCGCGTTGCGGCGTCATTTTCAGGTTGTGCTCCAGCTCCTTCCACCGCGCCTTGTTGCCGGTGCGGATGTACTCCTGCAGCAGCGCGCGGTTCTCCGGGCTGGTCAGCGTCCGCTCCTGCATGTGGGCCAGGTACTTTTTGCCCTCGGGGGTGCTGGGGTCCGGCTTTCCCTGCACGGCCTCAAACCACTGCTCGCGCTGCGGATTGAACTTTGCGGACATCTCATCGATCCACTTCTCCTGCGCCTCCGGATCTCCCACCGGGAAGTTGCCGTTGCGCACGTCCTGACGGAGCGCCTCCAGCGCCGCATCGATCTTCTTTTCAGCGATGGGACTGGCCTTGCGCTGCGCGGCGTCCTTGGCCTTTTGCGCCTCATAGACGCTCTGCTCCTTCAGGTTTTTGCCGGGCATGCGCAAGTTCCATTCGGGATCGAAGAAGGCAAGATCCGCCGCCGCCGCCGCATGGGAGCCCGCCTCGCTCTTGGCCGCTTCTTTGACGAGGTCCGCCCCTTCCCCGGCGTAGTCTCCTGCGGTCTTCAGCCCGGCCACGCGCGCACGCAGCGCATCGGCGGTTTCGTTAAACTTCTGCTGGTCTGCGGCGCTGAAGCCGGGCTGGGAGGTGAGCTGGTCGTGGTAGTCGCTGAGGAGGGTGTCCACGGCGTCCTCGCGCTCTGCGTGGGGGAGTTTGAGGATTTCGGGGTGCTGGTCCAGCGTCTCGTAGTCGTGGGCTGTCCAGGTGCCGCTGGGGATGTGCGCTGCGCCGCCGCCTTGGAGGGGGATGCGCTCGATGCCCGGAGGCCCGTCCTCCGAGCGGCTGCCGGGGGAGGCGGCACCGGGCCTTCCCCATTCGGGACGGATGTCTGCGAGGGCGCGGCGCCTGAGCTCCTCCATGCGTTCCGGATTGGCGAGGAGGCTGCCCTCGGTGCGGGGGGTGGTTTGATTGAAGTATTCATTGATGACATAGGCGCGCTGCTCAGGCGTGCCTTCATTGAGCCATGCGGGCCTGTCCGGATGCTTGGGATCGAGGGTCCAGTCCTGCATGGCGCCGTCCACACCGGTGAGGGTGGTGTTTGGCTCCATCACGTTGTTGAAGATGCCATTGAGCGCGAGACCTTGCTGGAGTGAGATAGTGCCTGACTCCCACTGCTTTTTGACGCCTGCGGGGGTGAGGCCCAGCCTTTCCATCGCGGCAGCCCGCTCCTCCGGGGTGCGGGCGGCCTTGTGCGCCTGCTCTCCTGCCTCGAGGAGCGCGGCAAAGCCGGCCTCGTTGATGCGTGGGCCGTTGCCGAAATAGACGGGCATGCTTTCGGCGGGGGGCTTTGCCCCGGGGCGCGAGGGCGGCACGGCGAGGTGCTGCAGCATGAGCCGGGTGCCCTCGCTGAGGGTGCCATTTTCTGCCTGCACGGTGAGGGATTTCTGCCGGGGATCGTAAATGGCCACGGGGGCGGTGCCTCCAAAGCGGGGCCAGTGCAGGGCGTGAGTGCCGTCTGGCAGCAGGGTGAGGGTGACATTTTTCGGATCAAAGAGGCCGAAGGTTTTCAGGGTGAGATCGCGTGCGGCGGCGGCGTCCTGGCGTGTGGCCTTGGTGCCGCTGCCGGGGGTGCCGCCGGTGACGACATCTAGGAGAGCCATGGGGGTGCCTGGAGTGGCTTGGTCGAGCCTGGCCTGAAACTGCCGGACGGAGGGCGGCGTCATTTCTTCTTTGACGGCGGCGGCGAGCGGATGCCCCTGCGCCTGCAACTGGGCGAGGAGCTGGCGGTCCGCCGGGGCGGGATCAAAAGGTGGCGGCGGTCCTTTCACATCGGAGGCGCTGTGCTGATGGTAGTGTTTCCGGGACTGCGTCCAGCGATTGGCCTCCATGAGTTTTTTGGCCACACTTTGATGCTGGTCTTTGAGGCTCTGCACGCCTGCTGCCAGCGGTGCATGCGCGGCTTCGGCGGCGGCCAGTTCTGCTTTGGCGGCGTCTTGCTGCTGCATCCAGCCTGCTGCCTGCTGCATCTCCTTGGGGTTGGCAGGGTCCACGGGCAGTACCTTCACAGCGCCGGTGTCATCGGACCGGGTGCTGACCATGCTCCCGCCGCGCTTTTCATAGCGGACGGGCGCGTCTGCCAGCGCTGCATGCGCCTGACGCGCGGCCTCCAAGCGCTGCTGGACAGGCTGCAACAGGGCCTCCTGCTGCGTCTGCTGCCGTGCATGCTCGGCCCCCTGGTTGCGAAGCTGATCCTGCCGCTGCCTGCCTGCCTGCTCCCATTGGTTGAGATTTTCTGCGATGGCTGCCTGCCGCTGCTGCTCAGGATCTGGCAGGGCGGGCTGCGCGGTCACGGGAGGGGTGCCTTGGGCGTTCGGACCGCCCGTCTCCAGTTGCGGAGCTGCTGCGGCAGGCAGGGGCTGCGCCGCCGTGGGGTCCGGTGCCTGGGTGGCGGCGGGTGTGGCGTAGGATGGCGGAGTGGCGGCAGAGTAGGGGCCTGGCCGTAGCTGCAGGAATTTGGAGAGCGTGCCTTTTGGCTGGCCGACTACGGTGAAGCGGCGCAGGTAGTCGGGCGGGGTTTCCTTGGGTCGAAGAGGAATGGTATTAGCTGGTATTCTGTTTTTCCCTGGATCCGGGAGGTTTTGCTGCTCGCGGTGGTTGGTGGGGAGCTTGACCTCCGACTCATCAAGGTGGCTCGGTGGCGGGTCCTGGGGTGCGGCATTGCGCTGCAGCTGAGTTTGCACCTGCGGGGTGGACTGAGCTCGCTGAAGCAAGGCCTTCTTATAGGACTTCACCTGGCCGGGCATGGACTGGAGCTGGGGTGGCTGCTGCTGGGCTGGTTCCTCATGCGCGGGAGCTTCATCGTCCTGCGGCAGTGGCGGCTGATCCGCAGCGTAGGGCAGCTTCTTGCGCAGGTAGGTGGGGGGAGCGAACAGGGATGGAGGCGTGGGAAACATGGCGGATGCGTGGCCGCAGGGCGGCGGTGGCACCTTTCGTGTTCTTCACAGCGTCGGGTTCGTTGGGGGGATCGAAAAAAAGGATTGGGTCGTGATTTTGGAATGCAACAGGAAAATGTGCGGAAGTGGTGGAAAGTGGTATTAACGGGTGTTTGTGCAGGTGAAGCTGACGAATCCGCCCCGGCATGACCGCCTTCCTTCTTCGCCAAGGCTGCGAAGTACAGGAAAGGCGGAACTGCAAAACATGCTCTCAGTCCCGGCGGAGGCATGTGGCTTATGCGCCCGTGTCTGAGCGCTCGTCTTGCGGGCAGGAACCGTGGCGCAGCGAGGCGATTTCAGATCCAGTTGCGGCGCAACTGGGCAACTTGGCGCGGCTTCTTCAAAGATGAGGCCACATCATACCAGTGCATGCTGCACGCCTGAGGCGGCGAGCCTGGCGAGGGCATCGGGGCCGATGCTTTAGAAAAGACGCAGGGTGAGGTGCAGGCACATCCAGACACCGATGGCGATGAGGAGCCAGCCGCTGGCAGGCGCGATCCAGCGCTGGGCGGACTGGAGCCGCTGATACGCGCGGCCTGCGGCTTCACGCGAAACAGCAAGCGCGAGCGCAAACACGAGAACCGGCGCGGCGGAGCCGATGCCAAACAGCGCGGGAACGAGCCACGCAGACTGCTCCTTCACCGCCAGGGGGAGCAGGCTGCCGAAGAACAACGCGGCTGAAACGGGGCAGAACGTGAGTGCGAAGACGAAGCCCATGAGGGCGCATCCGACGAGGCCGAAGGACATGAGCTTTTCGTTGAGGCCCTGGCCGCCGCCTTTGCCAAACGAGGGCCACCCGGGCAGCATGCCGAGCAACGCCATGCCCACGAGCACCAGCAGCGGGCCGAGCAGCTGATTCATGTGCTCCTGAAGGAAGCTGGAGAGCGATGGTGCGGACAGCAGACCCCAGGTGATGACGCCGCCGACCACCGTGTAAGCGATGGCGCGCCCCAAGGCGCAGAGCAGGCCGGGCAGCCACGTGCGTCCGCGTCCGCCGCCCTGGCTGAAGCGTGCGACATAGCCGATGGCGGCGATGTTTGTGGCAAGCGGGCACGGACTGATGGCGGTGAGCAGGCCAAGCCAAAGCGCGGCGGCGAGTGCTGCCATGAAAGGAGCGAGCTCGGTGAGGCTCATGGCAGCGTGAGCTGGCTGATATGCTCCTTCAGATAGGCGCGCATGGCGGGTCCATCGAACAAGTGATCCCACACGGCATCGAGCCGCTGCCATGCGACATCACGCCCCGCTTTCCGCCGCACGACGACGATGGTGGAGGTGGTGAGACCGTAGTCCTGGACGAAGTGCTTGCTGGCGGGCTCCTCGAAGTTGATGACGCGCCAGTTCATGCGCCCGCTTTTCAATTCGCCGCCATAGTTCGTCTCCACAAAGGTCTGTGCCTGGGTGCCGATCTCACGGCAGGCATTGCAGCGCGTGGTCGCGTGGAAATTCACCACCACGATGCCGTCAGCGGGCAGCGCCTCTCCCGCACCCGCTGCACGAGCTGATGAAAACGTGCGCACACTCCAGGTGCCGAGGCTGACGACCACGAGCGTGAGCAGGGCGAAGCGGGTGAGATTGAAGGCGAGCCTCATGTTCAGGCAGTGATGAGTTTTTCCATCTCCTCCAAACCAGGCACCCGCCCCGAGACGATGACCTTGCCATCAATCACGAGCGTGGGGATGGCGGTGATGGCGTAGTCGATGAACTTCATCGGATCGGTGACTTTCACGATCTCGCACTCCAGGCCGAGCCGTGTGGCGGTCACGCGGGCGCATTCCTCCATGGCTTTGCATCTGCCGCAGCTGGCTCCGAGGATTTCGATTTTTTTCATGGCGTCGGGGCTGGGTCGCCGCGCAGGGCGGGGGAGAAGCCACGGCGAAACCGCAGCGCCACATGGACGAGGCCGATGAGCACGGGCACTTCAATGAGCGGTCCGACCACGGTGGCGAAGGCGACTGGCGACTTCAGGCCGAACACGGCGATGGCCACCGCGATGGCCAGTTCGAAGTTGTTGCCCGAGGATGTAAAGGCGAGTGTCGTGCTGCGCGGGTAGTCCGCGCCGAGTTTTTTAGCCATGAAGAAGCTCACGAAGAACATGACCACGAAGTAGATCGTCAGCGGAAGGGCGATGCGCAGCACGTCCAGCGGCAGCTGCACGATGGCCTCCCCCTTGAAGGTGAACATCACCACGATGGTGAAGAGCAGCGCGGTCAGCGTGATCGGCGAGATGCGCGGGATGAATGTTTTCTCATACCACTCTTCGCCCTTGAGCGGCACGAGGATCACGCGACTCAGCACGCCGGCGGCGAAAGGGATGCCGAGGTAGATCATCACACTCCAGAAAATGTCCTTCATGGCGATCTCCACCACGCGGCCTTCGAGACCGAAACAGGGCGGCAGCACCGTGATGAAGAACCACGCGAACACGCTGTAGAAGAGAATCTGCGCGATGCTGTTGAGCGCGACGAGTCCGGCAGCGTATTCGCGGCTGCCTTTGGCGAGTTCGTTCCACACGAGGACCATGGCGATGCAGCGGGCAATGCCGACGAGGATGAGGCCCACCATGTAGTCGGGGTGATCGCGCAGAAAGAACACCGCGAGCAAGAACATCAGCACCGGGCCGACGAGCCAGTTTTGCACGAGTGAAAGGGTGAGGATGCGGGTGTTGGCGAAGACTTTGGGGAGCTGCGAATACTTCACCTTCGCGAGCGGCGGATACATCATGAGGATGAGGCCGATGGCGATGGGCAGGTTGGTCGTGCCGACGGTGAGGGGCGCGAAGAACGCCTCGGGGTCGGAGATCACGAACTGGCCGAGCAGAACCCCGAGCCCCATCGCTGCGAATATCCAGACCGTGAGGTAGCGGTCGAGGAAGGACATCTTTTGGGAGATGGATTCAGTCATGGCGCGGCGGATGTTTGGGGCGCTTCGTGATGTTTCTCCGTGCTCAGGGCTGAGCGGTCTGGAGGTTTGATGATGCCAGCCTGGCGAGCGCATCGGGGCCGATGGGTTCCTCCGGCTGCCATGGCAGCCAGGCGGTGCGGCGGGCGTGCTTGTTGACGACTTCTTCCAAATAGCGGTGCTCGGAGGCTTCGCGGCATTGCAGCAGGGGATCGCAGGAGCCGCTGTGGAGGAGGCTTTGATTGACGACCCAGGCAAAGGGCTCGATG
>JAIPJY010000046.1 GCA_021733925.1 Prosthecobacter sp.
GGCATCATTCAAACTGCCCGCCGTCGTGCACGCGGCTTCCGTAACTTCGAGAACCTCAAGGCCATCTGCTACTGGATGGCTGGAGACCTAAACCTCAAAATCCCTTCTGCTTTTACCCACCCAGTTTAGCGAAGCGCCCGAATTTGAGATAGCAAATCTTGAAATGGAAACGAACGAAGAACTGCATCAGCATATTCTTGATACAATTCATTATCGGCAATGTTTTCGTCGAATTGTTCAATCCCACCTGAAGACTTCACTTCAGGATTGATACTCAGCTTGGATTCGACTTTAGCGTTAGCTTTCGATGATTCCTTTGTTTTGGCCGCTTCCTTCACCTTCGTTGAGATAATTCGAAGAATAGGTATCTCTTCTTGTGTGAGTTTTGAAACTTTAACTCTCTCCGCCAGTTCCTCCAATTCACCAATTACCTCGTGGTAACCACGAGCTTTGCCGACCCATTTCTGAATCAAATTTCGAGCTTCGTAGGCGCGCTTTAATTCTTTCACAAGGTCGGCAATCACGGCTCCCAAGAAGTTTTTTCGAAGCGAGTGAGCTCGCCAAACTTGATCAGAGATTGACGAATCTTCGACAGATTGAATTACCGCTTCGTTTGTCTTGAGCAATTCGTGGAGACTCTTCACGTCGACGTATACCGAAATTGCGTCAGTGCGCTTACGAAGCTCTAGCTGTGTTTTTGCAAAGACAGTGCTTTTCCCAGTGCCCTTTCGGCCAATGAGAAATGTGGTGTTGTTGAGCAACACGGTCTTCAGAACGGCGTCAGACTCGAGGGGATCTATATACAGGAGATCAACTGCATTGCCTCCAACATCACCTTGGTAGTCGACCAGCTCAGCGCGTCGATACTGGCGCAGGGATTCTGCGATTTTAGAGAATTTGTCGGGATTTAAAGGCATATCGACTAGTTTGGAGCCGCAGTTTATGCTTTCGCTTAAACTTCTGCACCTCCTTTCACAAACTCCTTCGACTACTCCTCCATGTCGGCCGCAGAGCTTCGTCCTTACCGGCGCTGGGGAGCAGCGTTGCTTGCCCGACGGGCACCCTTCGGCTGTCTGCCTCAAATGCTCTGTCACGCTGCCAATCTCAATCTCTGCCCCCTCCGCCTCTCTGCCCCTCTGCGGCAAAAACGCCTCCTCCTACGCCTCCTGACAAAACGCCCACCTTCCCCAGCACCCAGATACGCATCATCAGCTGCCTGGCTCACTCAGTTTGGTTCCGTGTATTCAGTGTATTGATTCGCTTCGCTCCCCTGCGGGCTCACTACGTTCGTCTGTCTCGCTGCGCTCGGCTCCGTGGTCAATTTTCAGACCGGGAAAGATCGATCTCCTTTCAAGATCCAACTCAAAAACTCTGTGTCCATCGTGCCTCTGTGGTGAAGTTCCGGATTCTCCAACTGCCTTTATCAGCGTCTCACTCGTCCTCCGAAGCTTCAGCGAAGGATGGATTAGCGTCTAATCAGCGGTTAAAAACTCTGCCCCCCCCTTCCTCCAATCTCAATCTCTGCCCCCTCCGCTTTGCCCTTCGTAGCTCGTGTCCTCCGAAGCTTTAGCGAAGGGGGATGAGCGAAGAATGGGCTCTCTGCCCCTCTGCGGCAAAATCGCTCGTCCCTTCGCCTCCGCACCGCCCCATCCCCCACGTCTTTTCAGCGCCTCATCCGTGTTCCGGCATCCGTGTATTCCGTGGTTCAAATTCCGGCCCCCCTCCGTCTTTTCCAAAACCTCTGCGGCGCAAACTCCGGCTCAGCCTCAAATCCATTCCGGCATCCGTGTATTCCGTGTAATCCGTGGTTCAAATTCCGGTCTCCCTCCGTCTTTTCCAAAACCTCTGCGGCGCAAACTCCGGCTCAGCCTCAAATCCGTTCCGGCATCCGTGTATTCCGTGTAATCCGTGGTTCAGATTCCGGTCTCCCTCCGTCTTCCCCAACTCATCCGGGGGAAAATCCCGCAGCCGCCAGGGCCGCGCGCAGTTTGGCCTTTCCGTCGACCTCAATAACATCGCCGTGCCCGACGATCACCCGGTCAAAATCCCATCCGAGGATCGTCGCCAGCGAACTCTCGAACGCCTCCTTGTCCTTCACCCCGGCCTTCACGGGCCGGGACATTCCCGGATGATGCTCGCCGCCCACGGCGACCCGCAGGAGCATCTCCGTCCAGAGCGGCTCATCGCCGCCAAAGTTAAACACCAACTCCGTGAGGATCAGCGTCCGCGACGGAACGTGCAGCAGTGCGGTATCGCGGGCTTCCGGCGCGCCTTGGATTTCAAGCGCCAGCAGTTCGCCGTCCCACTCGACTGGCGCAGGCACGATCGGCTCGGTCGGAAATCCGACCACTTCGGAAAAGCCATCGGGTGCCAGATAAGGAATGCCCGGAAACGCCGCACGTCCTTCCTTGGCAAAAGTGTCATGCCGCAAAATCCCGTCCAGCAACCAGCCCGGTTCGCCGAGCCCCCGGATCGCAGCGACGTCCTCCGGGGAAAAAGGAGCCGTGGAGTGAATAACCACTTTCCCCGAGCCAAGGCGGATCACGGTCACATTGCGCCGCAAATCCGCCCCCAGCATTTTCAGGGGATAGGCAAGCATCCAAAGATTATCAGCAAGCGGTAGCGGTGCAGTGTGTGTATCCATATCCTTCCCTCTAAATCGCCGCGCCGCCCAACTCTGCGCGTAAAAAAAGCGCCCTGTGCCGAGCGCGCCGTTTATTTCATCGAGTGCAGCCCGATCAAATTGCCGTCAGGGTAGAGAACCAGGAGGTGGGGTCAGTGCCGCCCTGGCCTGGGTCGCAAACCGCTTCCTGAAACACTGAGGCTCGCACCTGATTTCCGCATTCGGGTCAATCAACCTCCCTCACTCCGCCATAAACAGCGCCTGAATATCCGACTGCGTCAGCTGCAGCTTGTCGGCACGCCCTGCCAGCAGCCCTTCCACCAGCGCCGCCTTCTTCTGCTGCATCTTCACGATGCGCTCCTCAATCGTGTTCTCACAAATCAGCTTGTGCACAAACACCGGATTCTTCTGCCCGATGCGATGCGCCCGATCACTCGCCTGCGCCTCAGCGGCCGGGTTCCACCAGGGATCGTAATGAATGACCGTATCAGCAGTCGTCAGATTGATGCCCGCGCCCCCCGCTTTGAGACTGATGAGGAAAACCGGCACCTTGCCCGCCTGAAACTCCTGAATCGGCGTTTCACGATCCTTCGTGCTGCCCGTGAGTTTCACATACCTCGTCCCATCCTTCTTCAACCGCGCCTCAATAATGGCGAGCATTTCCGTAAATTGCGAAAAAATGAGTATCCGCCGTCCCTCCTCGATGAGTTCTGGCAGCAGTTCGTCCATGAGGAAGGCCGTTTTTGCGGAATCCGACACACCGCGCGCGGTCTCCTGCTTCAATAATTGCGGGTGGCAGCACACCTGCCGCAGCTTCAGCAGCGCATCCAAAACCACGATCTGTGACCGATCCAACCCATTCACCTCAATCGCTTCCCGCACCCTTTTGTCCATCGCCGCACGAATCGTTTCATACAAATCCGTCTGCTCTTTGCCGAGCTCGATGCTGTGCAAAATTTCCGTCTTCGGCGGCAGCTCTTTAGCCACAGCGTCCTTCGTCCTGCGCAGCAGCAGAGGCTGGATGCGCGTACTAAGCTGCTTCTGGCGCTCCGCATCGGCTTCACGCTCAATGGGATTGCGATAATGCTGGCGGAAAGTGTCGGCATCACTCAGCAGACCGGGCATGAGGAAATTGAAGAGACTCCACAACTCGCCCAGGTGATTTTCCATCGGCGTTCCTGTGAGGCAGAGGCGATGCTTGGCCTTCAATCCACTGCAGGTCAGTGCCGCAAGGCTCTTGGGGTTCTTGATGTTCTGCGCTTCATCAAGCGCGACGATGTGCCACTCCTGCGCCTGCATGACATCAGCATCGCGCACAAGGAGCGGGTAGCTGGTGATGACAAGATCGTACTGCTTGAGATGCTTGAAATCACTCTTGCGCGACTGCCCCTGCATGAGCAGCAGGCTGAGTGTCGGCGTGAATTTGATCGACTCATTGATCCAGTTCCGCAGCACGCTCGTCGGTGCCACGATGAGGCAGGGATGCTTCATGCGTCCGCTTTCCTTCTCGATCAGGATGTGCGTGAGCGTTTGAAGTGTTTTCCCCAGACCCATGTCATCGGCCAGAATGCCGTGCAGACCGAACTCGCGCAGGAACTGCATCCACGAAGCACCCTCGCGTTGGTAATCGCGCAAACTGGCCTTCAACGAAGCTGGAGGATCAATGAGGCCGATCTCGCGGAAACTGCCGAGTTGCTGACTTAGAGCGGTCAGTTCTGCGGGGGCACGAATCGGCAGACCATCGAGCGTAGCCAGCTGTGCAGCGCGCAGTTTATCCAGCTGAAGTTTGCCATCCTTGCGCACGGGCCGCGTCGCGAGCAGTTCATCAAAGAAACGCAGCAGCACCACCAGACGATGCGCAGGCACAGAGAGCACATCGCCATGGTCACCGCCGAGTGAGAGCAGGAATCGTTGATCGAGATTCTTTTCCAACACGGCGGCTGTGAGTCCTTGATCAATGCAATCTACCAGCAGCGGCACCATCGAAATGCGCCGTCCCTCAATTTCCACACCGAGATCCAGCGAGAACCACTCACGCCCGTCCTGGTCTCCCGTGAGATCGGTGAACCACGCATCTTCAGACGCCTCGTGGATTTGAAAGCCGATGTCCTCCGGCACCTCCACCCGCCAGCCGGACTCGCGCAGCTTGGGCACCTGGTCTTTGAGAAATTGCGACCAGAACAAAGCCTGATCACCCGCCACCGCCATGAAGCCTAGCGTGGACTCCGGTGCCTTGGCACCCGGCAGTGCTTCCGAGAATGATTTGAAACCCAGGCCGGACAAGTCCGCCAATAGCAGACGCTCTGAACGCAGATTGCGCACGAGTGTGTGGCGCGTTTCATTTTCATCTTTCCACTGATGCGCCGGGCTGCGCACGAGCATTTCCAAGCGCAGCGGGCAATCGTCGTATTCGGCACAGGGTTGAATGAAAGCAATGCTGCGCGGTGCCCAGCCGCCGATGTTTCGTTTGGCCGTGATCTGCGGCATGTCGACAATCATGCGCCGCACAAGCAAAATGGGCTTGGGCTCTGATGGTGGCAGCTCAACCTCAACCTGCTTCACCGGCGTCGCAGATTCATCCTCCTCAAGCGCTGCCGTTTTCTCTCGAACACGCGCCATGCCTTCGATGCGTTTGCGGCCTTCCTCATGGTCGAGCATCAACATCAGCGCGGCCGCATGCTGGCACAAAGTGCCCACTGCGCAGGTGCAGTGCGAGGTCATTGCCATGCTGCCGTCTTCCCGCAGTCGCAAATGCGCCGTGACGGAGGCGGAGTTGAACAAACCGGTGCCAATGCCTGCGATCAACTCCACTTCATTCTCCGCGCATACATGCACTCCCGCGAGGCCAATGTCCCCGTGCTTGAGCAGCCGTCCGCCCTCCTCGATCTGCTGCCGCCGAAACAGCCACAGCCACGACTTCGAGCGCACCTGGGCCCAGAGTTTGGGGAATGAGAAATTTTCGATGACCATTTAGATCAGCACAGCGTCGTTTGGATAGGTCGCCGCCATTCCTTGATCAAGCGTGGCCACTTTGCCGCCGTTGCGACGTGCCAGTTCGACCAGCCAGGCATCCGTGACCTGTCGGTGGCCTTGGATGTGACGGTGCGGAACTTTGCTGTAAGGAAGGTCATCTGGCCAGAAAACATGCAGAGGATGTGCTTCGAACCCTTTCAGTGCATTCCAGGCAGCTACGGCGCTTTGATTCGCCGCGAACTTCATATGCAACCGCAGCAGGGTTCCTTGTGTGACCGAGCAGGTGGCAAAAGACTCAATCAGTCCCTCAAACCAGAGTACAGCTCGCTGGTGTTGAATGTGAGTGTCCACGGCATAGGCCACCAAGATGTTGCCATCAACGAGCCAGATCATGAAAGTCCGCGCATGTCGTTTTCATCCTCTGCGGCATAGACATCCTCCGATGTAAAGGGACGAGCCCCCTCGGAGACAGGAATCTTGTAGCCATGAGGAATCTTCACCGGTGGTGGCGCAGACTTTCCCAAACTGGGCAGCCGGCTGAGTGCATGCTTTACCACGTTGGTGACGCTGGAATGCTCCTGCTTCGCCACGGCTTCGATGCCGGCGTAGAGTTCGTCGTCGATTTCGATGGTGAGTTGCACAGTGTAAAATGGCTTTTTTAGATGCTCATGTCAACCACGCTTCACCTCATCCCACGCGGCATCCATCTGCTCCAGCGAAAGCTTGCCGAGTTCATGGCCCTGCCCGTGCAGATGGGTTTCCATGGCGTGAAAGCGACGCGTGAATTTTTCATTGGCCGCCGCCAGAGCGGGCTCGGATTCGATGCCGAGTTTGCGGGCGAGGTTGACCACGCTGAAGAGAAGATCTCCGAGCTCTTCTTCCATGTGGGGTTTGTCACCTGAAGCGATGGCTTCTTCGAGTTCGGCGGCCTCTTCCCGGATCTTGGCAAAGACGGGTGCGGCGTCCGGCCAGTCAAAGCCGACGCGAGCGGCTTTCTTTTGCAGCTTCTGCGCACGCATTAGGGCGGGCAGGCCATTGCCGGTGCCGTGAAGCAGGCCTTCATGCTCGGTGCCTTTTTCGGTGCGCTTGATGGCATCCCATTGCTTCAGCACGGCATCGGAGGTGGCGGCGCTGGTGTCGCCAAAGACATGCGGATGGCGGCGGATGAGCTTTTCGGTCAGGCCGTGCGCCATCGTGTCGAGATCGAAGGCCCCCGTCTCGCTGGCGATTTCCGCATGCAGCACGGGCTGGAGCAGGATGTCGCCGAGTTCATCGCAGATCTGGGCCGGATCGCCGCTGCGGATGGCATCTGCAACTTCGTAGGCTTCTTCGATGACATGCGGGATGAGGGACGTGTGAGTCTGCTCCATGTCCCACGGGCAGCCGCCGGGTGCGCGCAGGCGGTGCACGACGTAGCGCAGGCGGGTGAGAGCATCGGGATGGTTGAGCATTTCGTCCATGCAGGCAGGTAGTGCCGCGCATCAGGATGGTCAAGGCTGTGCCGGTCAAGATATGGTCGGACAGCCGCTGTGAGCCCTGTTCTCACGAGTTTTTTTTCGCCTCCCATGATGAGAGCTTGGCAAAACGGGCGTTCTCCCTGAATATCCCGTAACAACCAAACCATACCATGCCGCGTAAAATCAGCCATATCGCACCGGAGTGGTGGGACTACACCACGTTGGAAGATGATCTCATCAATGATGCCGCCCGGCTCACGGAACGAGATTTGCGCCAGCTCTCACGTCCTGGGTTCAAGGTGGTGATGTTTGACACCCTGGAAGATTTTTACCTGGCAGAGGCGCTGGAGTACATCCACGCCTGGAAGCAGGCCACCCCGGACAATCCGGCGGGCATCTGCGGCCCGGTGGGCCCCACAGAGCAGCTCCCGCTCGTTGCGAGGCTGGTGAATGATCTCGGTATCTCAATCAAAGACGGCCACTTCTGGGGCATGGACGAGTGGTATGACGAGCACACGAAAAAAGAGGTCACACTGGAGCATCCGCTGTCGTTTGAAAAAGCGGACCGCGACCTCTGCTTTGACCGCATGCAGAAGAAGCTCTGCATGCCGGATACACAGCTGCATTTCCCGAAGGCGGACACGGCGGCCTACATCAAGAGCTGGCAGAGCGGTGTACGCTGCGCTGTGATGCAAGGGGGCCAGGGCGACATCAAGCACTGGGCCTTCAACGATCCGCCCAAGCGCACCGGCAAATTCAAGAACGAGCCGCCACCGCCTGCGGAGTTTCGCAAGCTCACCACGCGTGTCGTGGATCTGCATCCCGTGACTCTCATGCAGAACGCCCGCACCTCGGGTGGTGGGAACCTCACCCTGGTGCCGCAAAAGGCCATCACGGTGGGCCCCAAGGAAACATGGATGGCTGAGAAAGTCAGCATCTGGCACGCCGGCCAGCACGACAATCCGCTGGGCCAGCGGCTCACAGCGCTCATGATCTCCAAGCGTCTCGCCGACTCCTCCGTGCCGATGTCGCTGCTCGCCGAACATCCAAATGTGCAGTTCAACTACTACCGCGGCGGCCTTGGCCAATGCGATGTGGAGATGCATTGAGGAAACAGTTTCAAAATTGGCAGCAGAACATTGGGAGAATGTAACTCCAAGAGCCGCATAAAGCGATTTGCCGGGGGTTCCGTATGCCTGTCCCCTAAACATTCCAAACTAACGTTTGCTATTCCAGCGATGAGGACGAGAGTCTAAACGCAAGTTAACCTGATAAAGGCTAAGCTAAGTCGTTCATCAGGTTGTTTCCTTTGGTGTTCTTAAATCCGATCTCGGAGCTTACTCAGCCTTCATTCAAGCTGACTGAACTCAAGAAAATCGATATGAATACTAAAATGTACGTGGGCAACCTGCCCTTCACCGCCACAGAAGACGACGTCCGCGCTCTCTTCACAGACTACGGCACTGTTACTGACATCCACCTTCCGATGGACCGCGACTCCGGTCGTCCACGTGGCTTTGCTTTCGTGACCATGGACTCCCAGACCGCCATGAATGAAGCCATCCGTGGCCTCAATGAAAAAGACTACGGCGGTCGCAACCTGACCATCAATGAAGCCCGTCCGAAGGAAGATCGCCCAGCTGGTGGCGGCGGCTACGGTGGTGGTGGTGGCGGCGGCGGCGGTGGTCGCGGCGGCTACGGCGGTGGCGGCGGCAAAAGTGGTGGCGGCGGCGGTGGCCGTGGCGGCTACGGTGGCGGCGGCGGCGGTGGTGGCGGTCGCTACTAAGCGTCCCCTCTGACCTTCCAACCAAAGGCCCCAAGAAAATTCACGGCGGCATCCTGGCAACGGGATGCCGCTTTTTCATGCCGTATGACAATTTGTGATGCGCGGCATTTTAAACTGAGTGCACGCGGATTGTTTGCGCGTGGACTGCAAGGCGGGCGCGTTAGGAAAGGTGGGGAGCGGCTGGGAGGCAGGCGGCGCTGGGACGAAGAATCTACGGACGCGCACAGCGCATCCCTACCAGCCGTGCGTGCTGCGATCCCAAGAGCGATTCAATCCCCCTTTACCGACCCGATCCAAGCGCCATCAGGAGACCCATCACGCTGCCGTAGATGGCTCCGCGCCACCAGGTCGAGGTGAGCGGGCAGGTGCCAGAACTACACTGGCCGAAGTAGCCCAGTGCCGAGCCGATGGCGGCACCGACAGCGATGGGAATGAGGAAGCGTGACATGGAAATATGAATGGAGTTTTGGACTCAGCAGCACTTGCCGCCTCCGCAGCAGCCACCACCTTTGCCATTGCCGCTTTTGCCGCAGGTGCTGATGCCGAAGGGGGCATAAAGAGGGCAGAAGCGGATGAATGCGGTGAGCAGAGGCACGGCACCGATGGCTCCGAGCCAGGTGTGATTGACGATGCCGTAGGCGATGAGGCCGAGGCCAACGATGATGCGCAGCGCGCGGTCCACGGTTCCGATGTTGGGTTTCATAGTGTTTTAGGCTTTGGGTTCTGGATGAGAATGCTTGTTGGCCATGAAGTAGAGCACCGGCACGGCCATGCGGCTGATGAAGAGGCTGGCGATCTCCCCGGCCATGAGTGCGATGGCGAGGCCCTGGAAGATGGGATCGGCAAGAATCACCGCCGCACCGACGACCACGGCCATGGCGGTCAGCAGCATGGGGCGGAAACGCACAGCTCCGGCGTCGATCACGGCCTCGCTCAGCGGCATGCCCTCCTGAATGCGCAGCTCGATGAAATCGACAAGGATGATGGAATTTCGCACCACGATACCACCTCCTGCCATGAAGCCGATCATGCTGGTGGCGGTGAAGAATGCATCCATGAGACCGTGTGCGGGCAGAATGCCGACCAGCGAAAACGGAATGGCGATCATCACGATGGCGGGCGTGATGAAACTGCGGAACCAACCGACCATGAGCACGTAGATGAGGATCAAACACGCACCGAAAGCGGCACCGAGATCACGGAAAACTTCGATGGTGATGTGCCACTCGCCGTCCCATTTCAGCGCGGGTTCGGCATCGCTGAAGGGCATGGAGGCATTGAGGATCTGCAGTTCCGCGCCGCTGCCGCCAAACTCGCGTGTGTCGAGTTTCTTGAGCGCCTCGTTCATCTTGAAAATGGCGTACACAGGGCTTTCGACCACGCCGGCCACATCGCCAATGACGTAGGTCACCGGCATGAGGTTCTTGTGATAGCGGCTCTTCTCGACGGTGACGTGCTCGACCTTCACCAACTCGCGCAAGGGCACGAGGGGCGAACCCGAGGCACCAGGTTCAGGCAGTGCATTCGCATCTCCGGAGCGCACGCGCAGCGCGAGCAGTTCCTCCGGTGTGGTCTTGGCGGAGCGAGGCAGTTCCAGGCGAATGTTCACATCCTCCTTCTCCTCAGGCTGGTGCAGCAGATCGACCGTCTCGCCATCCACGGCGATTTTGAGCGTTTGTGAAATCGTGGCGGCGCTGATGCCGTGGAGCGCGGCCTTTTCCTTGTCGATGACGAAACGAGCCTTCTGCTGGTCGGCTTCGATGTACCAATCGACATCGACCACGCCGGGCGTGGACTTGAAAATGTTCTTCACCGCTTCGGCGAGTTTCAGACGGTCCGCTTCATTCGGTCCGTAAATCTCAGCGACGAGCGTTTGCAGCACCGGCGGCCCCGGCGGCACTTCAGCAATGGCGACCCGTGCGCCGTAACGTGCCGCGATGGCGGCGACGGCAGGGCGCACACGTTTGGCGATGTCATGGCTCTGCGCTTTGCGTTCGTGTTTGCCGACGAGGTTTACCTGAATGTCCGCCACGTTGGCACCACGGCGCATGAAGTAGTGGCGCACCAGACCGTTGAAATTGTAGGGCGAGGCGACACCGGCATAGATCTGATAATCGGTCACCTCAGGCTCCGAGCGGATTGCCGCGGCCATCTCGCGCGCCACGGCGGTCGTCTGCTCCAGCGAAGTGCCTTCGGGCATGTTCAGGATGAACTGAAACTCGCTCTTGTTGTCAAACGGCAGCATCTTCACCTTCACCCAGCCCAGGCCGACCGTCGCCATCGAGAGGAGCAGCAGAACGGTGATGCCAACGAGGAACATCCAGCGCCAGCCGGTGTGATGAATCAGCGGGCCCATCATGCGGCGGTACAGTTTCGTGAAAAAATCTTCCGCATGTTCGGATGCGAGATGCTTGTGGCCGTCTTCCACCGCGACGCCTTCCGTCAGTTTCGAATACTTGCCACCCCAGCGCAGAATGCGGATGGAGGCCCAGGGCGTGACGATGAACGCGATGAGCAGCGACCAAAACATCGCCGCGCTGGCACCAATCGGAATCGGCCGCATGTAGGGCCCCATGAGGCCACCAACAAAGGCCATCGGCAGCACGGCGGCGATCACGGCAAAGGTGGCGAGGATGGTGGGATTTCCCACTTCGCCCACGGCCTCTACGGCGATCTTCGACCAATCCCGTCCCTTGTTCTGCGGCAGGTGGAAATGACGCACGATGTTTTCCACCACGACGATCGCGTCATCCACCAGGATGCCGATGCTGAAAATCAGCGCGAAGAGGGTGATGCGGTTGAGCGTGAAACCGTAGAGATAAAAGATGAGCAGCGTCAGCGCCAGTGTAGCAGGGATGGCAACGGCCACGATGCCGCTCTCCCGCCAGCCGAGCGTCAGCCAGATCAGGATCGCGACGCTGAACACGGCGATGCCCATGTGCAGCAGCAGTTCGTTTGATTTCTCTGCGGCGGTCTCGCCGTAGTTGCGCGTGACGCTCACGGTGACATCGGCAGGAATGATCGAGCCCTTGAGCAGGTCCACTTTGTGAATCACTTCGTCCGCCACGGAGATTGCATTCGCGCCGGGGCGTTTGGCGATGCTGAGCGTGACGGCAGGTTCTTCGTCCGTCTTGGTGCCATGAAGCACGTACTGCACGGCCTCCTCGCCACCATCATGGATCTCGGCTACTTCGCGCAGATACACCGGCCTGCCGCCGAACACGCCGACAACCACGTCTCCCACATCGTGCGCGGTTTTCAGGAAAGCCCCGGTTTCCACGAGCACCTCGTTGTTGCCGGTGGTCAGGCCGCCCGCACGGAACTGCCGGTTGGCCTGCTGCAGCATGGGCACGAGCCCCGCAGGACTGAGATTGCGCGAGGCAAGCTTCACGGGATCAAGCATCACCCGCACCGTCCGACGCGCGCCACCCAGCAAATTTGTTTCCGCCACCAGCGGCACCTGTTTGACGGATTCCTCCACCTGGGCCGCCAGACGGCGCAGGGTGAGGTGGTCATAGCGTGCGCTGTGGAAGGTGAGCGCGAGGATCGGCACATCATCGATGCTTTTCGGCTTGATCAGCGGTGCCGAGCCTCCCATCGGGATGCGGTCGAAGTTTGAGCGCAGTTTTTCGGTGATCTTCACCAGGCTGCGTTCGGGGTCCTCACCCACTTTGAAGCGCACAATGACGAGGCTCTCGCTGTCGCGTGACGTGCTGTAGATGTACTCCACACCGGCCACCTCCCAGAGCAGCTTCTCCATCGGCCGCGTGGCGCGTTCTTCGATCTCCTTTGCGGATGAGCCGGGCATGGACACCATGACATCGACCATCGGCACCTTGATCTGCGGCTCCTCCTCACGTGGCAGCAGCACAACGGCCGCCGCACCGAGAATGACGGAGGCGATGATGACCAGCGGGGTCAGTTTGGAATCAATGAACATCGCCGCGATGCGGCCGGCGACGCCCAGGTTCTCAGAATGTTGGGAAGGCTCGCTCATGGCTGGATCGTCACGGGTTGGCCATCGGCGAGTTTGCTGACATCACTGATCAAGACCTGTTCACCTACCTCGAGTCCGGAAAGCACTTCGATGCTGCCATTGATCGCTTTGCCCGTTTTCACGAGGCGCAGATTTGCATGCCCTTCTTTGACAACGAAAATCAGCTCCATCTGTCCGCGCTTGATCACGCTGCCCTTGGGCACCATCAGCAGCTGCATTTCCGCCATTGGCACCGCCACACGGCCAAACTGTCCGGTGCGCAGCCCCTCCGCAGCCGGGAGATCCAGCTTCACCTGAAACGTGCGGCTCACGGGATCTGCCACAGGCGCGATCTCGCTCACGGTGGCTTCGAGCGGCTTGGCCACGGATGCGATCTTCACCTGCATCTTGGCCCCCATCGTGATGCGGTCCAGAATGGCTTCGGGCAGATCAGCTTCAAAACGCAGCGCAGTCGGCGCTTCCATTTCGAGCAGGTGCCTGCCCGGCATGGCCAGATCCCCCACGCCGGCGAGTTTGCGTGTCACCACGCCATCAAAGGGCGCAGTCACGCGGGCGTAGCCCATCATCGTTTCGGCTTCATTGACACTAGCGGTGGCTACTTTGACGCGGGCATCGGCGGCATCGAAGTCCTGCCGCGTCGTCGCGTTGCTTGCGACGAGCTCCTTTTGCCGCGCAAAGTCGCGCTGCGCCTGATCGAGCAGCGCCTTGGCCTGATCGACCTTGGCCTGAATCTCCTGATTTTCGAGCAGGGCGAGCATGTCCCCCGCTTTCACCGCTGCGCCGGGCGTGGCGGTGTATTCCAGCACACGTCCGCTGATTTTCGCCTCCACCATGGCGCGCAGTTTGGAGCGCACTGTACCCACGACCTCTTCTGCAGCCACATGAGGCTGTAGTCTGGCCACCTGCACCTTCACGGCGATGGCGGGCAGAGATGTCGTGGCTGGATGGTCGGCCTCATGCTTGCCACAGGCAGCAAGGGCGAGAAGTACACTGAAAGGGAGAAATCGTTTCATGACGGTCATAGAAAAATTCTGGGCTGGAATCCTTGTATTCATACTAACAGAAGAAGGCAGTCCGGCGCTCCTCCTATTTAGTGTTTTCCGCAGCAGGAACCGCCGACACCGAGTTTCTTAAGAATCGTTTCAGCAGGGCAGAAGCCAGTGAAGGCGGACTGCAGCAGGTTTGCACCCACAAAGACGGTGAGCCAGATCCAGTTCGGATGCACATAGTGGCTGAGGGCGAGGCTGACGAGGATCATGGTGCCGGCGAGGGCGCGGATGGCGTTTTCGAGTTTCATGGTGTTGGAGGGTATCAGGGTTCAGTTTTGAGTGGAAAATATATTCAGCGGGCGACTGCATCGTGCTTCTTGTCGTGCTCGCACCACCCATGTGCGGCGAAGGAAGAAACGACCTTGGCATGATTTTGAGCGATTTTGACGGCGTTTGCTGTGCGTCCTTTGACCGTCATGCGCACGCCCTTGTCTGTCGGAGTGAATTCGTGGTCCATCTCGGCATAGTGGTCGCAGTACTCAGCGAAGGCCGGATCCCAACGGCGTACACTCAGACCTTCTCCAAGCCGCGCTTGCATCTGCCCGACATGCTTTTTCAAAGCGGCGGCCACTTTGGGATCATCGCTCTCGGTGAGAGCGGTGTAGCCCTCGGCGGTGAGCTTCAACTCACGGCGGATGCTTGTGTGGTTGTCAAAGAGCGCGTGGATCTGCTCGCGTGCCTCAGGCGGCATTCCGCGTCCACCGCCCTGCTGCGCGCAGGATGGCAGCGCAGCAAGCGTGCTGAACAGGGTGCAGATGAACAAGGCTCGGGCGGTTGAATTTGTTTTCATGATGTTTCTTCGTTTGACTATATGAGCTTATACGCATATAAACACACAGCGCAAACAATTTTTCCACCATGTCCGCCCGCACCTTTAAAAACCTCCCTTCTGTCTCCGATGAGGCGCTCGGCATGGTCGCCGCATGGTTCCGCACGCTCTCCGAGCCCAGCCGCCTGAAAATTCTGCGCACGCTGGAAGAAGGCGAGAAAAGCATCTCTGAAATCGTCGAGGCCAGCGGCCTCACTCAGGCAAACGTCTCCCGCCACACCCAGTCACTTGTCGATGCCGGCATTGTGGGCCGCCGCCGCGAGGGGTTGGCAGTGATCTGCTTCATCGCCGATCCCAGCATCACCAGTCTCTGTGACAACGTCTGCAACAACCTCCTCAAGCGCCTCACCCATCAGGTGAAAGGACTCGGTGGCTCGTGATTGCCTGGCTCGTCACGCATAATTTTCCTGACCAAATCTACCCCCCCACCTGAATGCAACAAAACACGACTCCTGCCACGCCCCTGACACGCCGGAAAATGTGCAGTGCAACTCTCGCCGCGCTGGCATGCGCACCTTTTTCGCGCGCCGGAACACCATCCGCCGAAAAGAAAATCACCCTGGCGTTTTTCGCTGACATCCACGGACAGCTTGAAGAACACCCGGAAATGTACTGGGCTGGAGGCAAGGACGAAATTGTGGCCGCAGGAGGCGTGGCGCGCATTGCGAAACTCATGCGCGAGATCCGCGCCGCCAATCCCGAGGGCACGATCACGCTTGATCTTGGCGACACCATCCAGGGTTCCGGACATGTCGCGATGAGCGAAGGCGTCACCATGGTGGATCCCATCAATGCGCTGAAACTCGATTACTGGCTGCCTGGAAACTGGGAGGTGATCTTTGGCAAAAAGGTGCTGCTGGACATCAGCAAGAAGCTCACGGCTCCGGCTGTCGTCGCCAACATGCGCGACGAGAACACGCAGCAGCGCCTGTTCAAACCCTACGTCATTCACCACGCCGCCGGACTGAAAGTCGCCCTCATCGGCTTCACCGATCCGGATGTCCCAAGGCGTCAGCCCCCGTCCTTCAGCAAAGGCATTCACTATGAAGAGACGGACATTCTTCAACCGCTGGTGGACGAGGCGAAAAAGGAGGGTCAGGCCGATCTAGTCATACTCATGACCCACATCGGCCTGCCCAAAGCCATTGCTTTGGCGGAAACCCTGAAAGGGGTCGATGTCATTCTTTCCGCTGACACCCACGAACGCACGGAAGAGGCGGTGATACGAGGCAGCACCTGGGTGGTCGAAGCCGGAGCTTTCGGCTCTCATTTGGGCAAGCTGGATATCGTGGTGCAGGATGGCCAGATCACACGCCGAGACTGGGACCTCATCGAACTCCGCGCCAGCCAGTACGGGGAGGATGCCGCTGTGAAGGAACTGGTGGAAAAATCCCTCGCTCCTTATCGCGACAATCTGAACCGCGTCATTGGCCGCACCCAGTCACCGCTCTTCCGCTACGCGCCGGTGGAGACGCCTGCGGACGCCGTGCTTGCCGATGCCCTTCGGGCGGCTGGCGGCACCGAGATCGCGCTCTCCAACGGATTCCGTTTCGCCTACCCCATTCCCGTGGGGGACATCACTGAAAACGACCTGTGGAACTACTACCCGATCAACTCACGCCTGAAGACCGGCAGGGTCAGCGGCACGCAGTTGCACCAGTTCTTCGAGCGCGAGCTGGAAAATGTCTTCTCCAAAAATACGAAGCGCCTCTTCGGCGGCTGGGTCCCCCGGACATCCGGCCTCACCTTCAAATTCCATGCCGGCAGGCCCGAAGGCCGGCGCATCAGCGACATGCGGATCAACGGCCAGCCGGTGCAGGCGGACCGGCTCTACACCCTCACCTCCTGTGAGCGCGAGGGCGATCTGGAAAGCACCGTGTGCCGCATGCGCGATGTGATGGATGTCAAAGTGCTCGATGTGGATGCCCACCTGGCGGTGCGTCACTATTTGAAAGAGCACTCCCCCGTCACCATGGGCCAGCCAGGCCGGGTCGTTTCGCTGGATATATCACCGACCGTACGCAGCCAGTTTATCAACTGACCGGCAGACACTCATGCACCTCCTCATCACATATTCCGGCGCAGCAAAGGCCAAGGTTTTGGTGGACGAAACCGTCCTCATGATGTTCCAGTCGTTCAACTATATGAGTCAATATTCATATAGATTCAACGTGTAAACACTTTCTCCCCCATGGCCTCACGCACCAAAAAATCCCTGCCGCCGGTCTCTGAGGAGGCCCTCAGTCTCATCGCATCCTGGTTCCGCACACTCGCCGAACCCAGCCGCTTGAAAATTCTTCGAGCGCTGGAAGAGGGCGAAAAAAACATCACCGAACTCGTCACCGCCACCGGCCTGACGCAGGCGAATGTCTCACGCCATGTACAGTCGCTCGTGGATGCAGGGATGGTCGGCCGCCGCCGTGAAGGCCTGACCGCGATCTGCTTCATCGCCGATCCGAGCATCACCGAGCTGTGTGACAACGTCTGCAACAACCTCCTCAAACGTCTCTCTAAACAGGTGAAAAATCTCGGCGGTGCCTGAGCCGCCGGTTTCACCCACACCCTCAATGCCCCTTCGAAATATGATCTGGACCTTTGTCATTCTCATCGCTGTCATCGTCGGCTGGTATTGGTACGAAGGAGACTGGGACCGCCGTCTCTTCAAAGCGGCCCCTGGCTCCGTGTGTGCGAACCTCAATGCCGGCCAGGTCAATGCGTGGCTGCGTGAACACCCCGAGACGCAGGTGCTGGATGTGCGCTCCACAGGTGAATTTGAAGGCGGCGCACTGCCCCGCGCCGTGAACATCTCCATCGGCGACTCGGACTTCGAGACCAAAGTCGCCGCTCTCAACAAGGAAAAGCCCGTGCTGGTTTATTGCGCCGGCGGCTTTCGCAGCCGCAAGGCCGTGCTCGTCTTGAAACAACTCGGCTTCCGCAACATCCAGCACATCCACCGCGGCTACATGTCGTGGCAACCCGATTCCCAACCATGAAACCCCTGCTCTACACCCTCCTCGCCCTCACCCTCTCCTCATCTGCCGCCGAACCGGAGGTCATTCCGATTCAGGTGCGCGAAAACCTGCGCATCGTCTATCAGGTGACCGATGACGCGGCCCACGATGGCGTGAACAAGGGACTGTTTTACGCCCGCAAACTCATCAACACCTATGAGAAGCAGGGCATCGCCGCCGACCAGGTGCATCTGCATCTCGTCTATCACGGCACCGGCATCGCCGCCGTGGTGAATGATGCGGCCCGCAAACGCCTCGGCGTGGATGCGGCCAATCCAAACGGCGAAATCCTCGCGGAGATCATCAAGCGCGGCGTGCAGGTGGAGCTGTGTGAAAACACGATGCAGCAGAAAGGCGTGAAGCCCACCGAACTGATGCCCGGCGTCAAACTCGTCGTCGGTGCCTTCCCGCGTCTGATTGATCTGCAGTTGCAGGGCTTCGCCTACATCAAGTTTGAGTAGTTCCCTGTTCACTTCACCAACCATGAAAACACACCTCTGGAATCCCTACCTCGTGGGCGCGCTGATCGGCGTGCTCAGCATCCTCACCTTTACGCTGGCAGACAAGCCCATTGGCATCTCCACCGGCATCGCGCAGGCCTCTGGTGCCTGTGCCCTGCCGGTGCTGGGCGCGGATGGCGTGGCGGCCAACACTTACTGGGCCAAAAAAGCGGTGCCTGCCTGGGACTACGGCAGCCTGTTTGTGCTCGGCTCCTTTTTCGGCGCCCTGGTCAGCGCTGTGGTGAGCGGCAGCTTCAAGCTGGAAAGCGTGCCGTCCCTCTGGCGCGAGCGTTTTGGCCCCTCCGTTGGCAAACGATTCCTCGCCGCGTTCATCGGCGGAGTGGTCATCATCTTCGGAGCGCGGCTGGCGGATGGCTGCACCAGCGGTCACGGCATCAGTGGTTCGCTGCAGCTCGCTGTGAGCAGCTGGACCTTCTTCATCGCCATGTTTATCAGCGGCATCGTCACCGCCTTCATCCTCTTCCGCAGCACCTCCAAATCCTGATCTTATGCACACACTTCTCGCCTTCATCACCGGATCCAATCTGCTCTGGGCCGGACTGCTCTTTGGTTTCATCTTTGGCGTGCTGCTGCATCGCGGCGGCGTCACGGACTTCAATGTCATTGTGAAGCAGTTTCTGTTTCGCGACTTCACCGTGCTCAAGGTCATGTTCACCGCCATCGTCGTCGGTGGTGTGGGCCTGTTCATCCTGCATGGGCAGGAGCTGTCCAACTGGCACATCAAACCCGCCCACATGCTCGCAGTCATTCTCGGCGCGCTGCTCTTTGGCATCGGCATGGTGATCTACGGTTACTGCCCCGGCACGGGCATCGCCGCCATCGCGACCGGCAAGCTGGATGCGCTCGTGGGCTTCCTGGGAATGCTCGTCGGTGCGGCGGGCTATGCGCTGTGCTACGACTGGATCGCCGCGAACATCCTGCCTGTGGCCGATCTCGGTAAAAAGCGCCTGCCTGAACTCACCACGCTGCCGGAGTGGGTGTGGTATGCGGGGCTGGTGGTCATGGCGGCCGTTGTCTTTGCGCTCGTCGCACGTTTTGAAAGAACCCCATCCAAATCCTCATGAAACCCCAACGTCTGGTCATCATCGGAGGCGTCGCGGGTGGTGCCAGCGCCGCCGCACGTGCACGCCGCCTGTCCGAAACCTGTGAAATCACCCTGCTGGAGCGCGGTCCCCACGTCTCCTTTGCCAACTGCGGCCTGCCTTACTTCGTAGGCGGTGAGATCACGAATGAGGAGGATCTGCTGGTGCAGACGCCGAAGAGCCTGCACGCGCGCTTCAACCTCGACGTGCGTGTGCACAGCGAGGTCGTGTCCATTGATCGCGAGGCGAAAGTGGTCAGCGTCCGCGAGCTGACGAACGGCCGCGAATACGCCCTGCCCTACGATGCGCTCGTCATTTCCACAGGCGCAGCACCGCTGACCCCGCCGATTCCCGGCATCCAGCGCGAGGGCCATTTCGTGGTGCGCAACGTGCCTGACGTGGTGCGGATCAAATCATGGATCAGCGAGACCGAGGACAGCCGGGCCGTGGTGGTCGGCGGCGGTTACATCGGTTTGGAAATGGCGGAGCAGCTCGTCCGGCATGGCGGTGTCTCCGTTTCACTTGTCGAAGCATTGCCGCAGGTCATGGCGCCGCTCGACCCCGAGATGGCCGCGTGGCTGCATCTGGAGCTCAAGCAGCATGGCGTCGAGCTTTGCACCGGCAGCGCCGTGGCCGCGTTTGAAGCGCCGACCGACGCTGAACCCGCCCGAGCCTCCATCGTGGTGCTCAAAGATGGCCGCCGGCTGCCTGCGGATGTTGTAGTGCTCGGCATGGGCGTGAAACCTGAGAGCGCCCTGGCCAAAGCCGCCGGTCTTGAGATCGGCGGTCGCGGTGGCATCCGCGTGAATGAGCGCATGCAGACAAGCGATCCGGCGATCTATGCCGTCGGCGATGTCGTGGAAGTGCGCGATGTCATCACCGGCGAGTGGAGCCTGATCCCGCTGGCAGGTCCGGCGAACCGCCAGGGCCGCATCGCTGCGGACAACATCATGGGCCGCAACTCCGCCTACCACGGCACGCAGGGCACGGCCGTGCTGCGACTCTTTGGCCTCACCGCAGGCTGCACGGGCGCGAACGAAAAGACGCTGCGTGCTGCTGGCAGATCCTACCAGGCGCTGCATCTGCATCCGGCCTCCCATGCGGGCTATTATCCCGGCGCGGAACCCATTGCGATGAAGGTGCTCTTTGACCCGGACACCGGCAGGCTGCTCGGTGCTCAAGCCGTGGGCCGCGATGGCGTGGACAAGCGCCTCGATGTCCTGGCCACCGCGCTCAAATCCGGCATGACCATGGATGATCTCGCCGAGCTGGAACTGGCCTATGCGCCGCCGTTTGGCTCCGCCAAAGATCCCGTGAATCTCATCGGCATGGCCGCGCAAAACGTGCTCGCCGGAGATGTGGTGCTCGCGCAGTGGCATGAGATTGCCACGCTTGATCCTGACAAGACCCTCGTGCTGGACGTGCGCCGGGCCGACGAGCGCGCCAAGGGCTTCATCCCCGGCTCCATGCACATCCCGCTGGATGAACTGCGCGGACGCCTGGACGAACTGCCGAAGGACAAGGAGATCATCGCCTCCTGCCAGAGCGGCCAGCGCAGCTACTTCGCCTGCCGCATGCTCACGCAGCATGGCTTCAAAGAAGTGCGCAACCTCGCCGGCTCATGGCGTACCTTCAGCACGGCCACCCGCTGATACGAACCTTATGAAAAACAACTTCCTGCGTCGTCTCCTGCCCTGGCTTGCAGTCATCGCCGTACTCGGATTGGCGTTCTACAAGTTCAAGCCGGCTCCGAAGCCAGTCGAGGAGCCCAGGCTGAGTCAAGACAGCATCATGCATGAGGTGATGGGCACCGGCACGCTGGAGGCGCGCGTGAAGACGACGGTGAGCGCACGCATTCAAGAGCGGCTGGCAGAGGTGCTGGTCGATCAGGGAGATGCGGTGAAAGCCGGGCAGTTGCTCGCACGGCTCGACGACGCGGAAATCAAGCAGCAGGTGGCCATCGCGGAGGCTACTTTGGCAGCGGCGCGGCAGACAGCGGCGCGAGTGAGCGCGGATCTGGCACGCTCTGAGGCGGTGCTGGCGCAGGCCCGGCTCGAGCACCAGCGCATGACCGGCCTGCGAACCTCCAACGCTGTTTCCCAGACGGACGCAGACAAAGCTTCTGAAGCGCTGCATGTGGCGGAGGCTGATCTGAACCGCTCTAACGCGACCATCGCCGAGGCGCAGGCCCAGGTGCTGGTGGCGGAAAAGACGCTGCTGTATCGCAAGGAGCAGATGGCCTTCACGGAAATTCGCGCACCTTACGACGGGCTCATCATCCTGCGCAGTCGCGAACCTGGAGACATGCTCGTGCCAGGGGGCTCATTGATGGAACTCATCTCGCTGGAAGAAATCTGGGTGAGTGCGTGGGTCGATGAAACTGCCATTTCAAAAATCGCGCCCGGCCAGAAGGCGCGCATCGTTTTCCGTTCCGAAAGCGGCAAAGACTACCCCGGAGTGGTCTCCCGCATCGGCCGCGAGACAGACCGCGAGACGCGCGAGTTTCTCGTTGATGTGCGTGTGGGCGAACTGCCGAAAAACTGGACCATCGGCCAGCGCGCGGAGGTGTTCATCCAGCTGCCATGAACCTCGCCGTCCGCGACATTCGGCACAACTCGGGCCGCTTTGTGTTTACCACGCTGGGCATCGGCCTGCTGCTGATGATCGTGATGGGCATGGGCGGCATCTATCGTGGTCTCATCTATGAAGCCACCCTGCTGGTGGACCGTGTGGGCGCAGATCTGTGGGTCGTGCAGGGCGGCACACGCGGGCCGTTTGCGGAGGTCTCGCGGATTTCAGCCAGCCTGGAGGACCGCGTGCGCGCGGTGCCGGGCGTGGCCAATGCACGCCGCTTCGTATCGCACACGATTCAACGCGTGCATCAGGGCAGGCCGCTGCGAATGGTGGTGCAGGGCCTTTCGTGGCCGGAGGATCGCGGCGGGTGGATTCCGCTGGTGGCAGGGCGTGCGCTGCGGCAGGCGCATTATGAAATGATCGCCGATCTGTCACTGCACCTGCCTTTGGGTGAAAAAGTCAGGCTCGGCAAGGATGTCTATGAAGTCGTTGGCCACACGCGCGGCATGGTCGGCACCAGTGGCGATGGACTGACTTTTTTCACTGTGAGCGATGCGCTGGCGATTCAATCTGACGTGCCGGGAGAAGCCGTGCGCCTGGAACGCGCCGCACGACGTGCACGGTTGGAGGACATCGAGATCGGCCGCCTGCAGCCTCTGCTGCTGGATCGCGCTGCCGGCCCCTCCGGCAGCATTCCCGCGCTGTCGAAGCCGCAGGTCAGCGCCGTGCTTGTGACCTTGCAGCCTGGCGCGGATGCCGCAGCCGTTCGTGCCACGCTCTCGAACTGGCCGGACATCTCGGTTTTCTCCACTCAGGAGCAAAAGGACCTGCTGCTCTCCGGCATGGTGGACAAGGCGAAGCGCCAGCTCGGCCTTTTCCGCGTTCTCCTGATCATCATTTCGACCATCATCATCGCTCTGATCATCTACACGCTCACGCTCGACAAAATTCGCGACATCGCCCTGCTGAAGCTCATTGGCGCCCGCAATGGAGTCATCGGTGGTCTCATTCTGCAGCAGTCGCTTCTCATGGGCGCTTTTGGTTATGCGCTGGCGTGGGTCATCGGGCAGTTCACGTTCCCCCACTTTCCGCGTCTCGTCGTCGTGGAGCGGTCAGACCTCATGTCACTCGGCTTCATCGTCCTCGTCATCTCCACACTCGCCAGCCTGCTCGGCATCTGGAAAGCCCTGCGCGTGGAGCCCAACACCGTCCTCTCCGCATGAGCGCCCCCGCCGTCGAAGTCCAGCATCTGCGCAAAGTGTATGGCAGCGGCCACACCGAAGTCGTTGCCATCCGCGATGCCTCGCTGACCATCGCACGCGGAGAGATCGTCGGCATGCTCGGCCCCAGCGGCTCCGGCAAGTCCACCATCCTCACCGCGATGGCGCTGATCAATCCTCCCACATCAGGACAGGTGATGATCGGTGGCGCTGCCGTGCTTGATGGTCCGAAGGCGCTCGTCGATCTGCGCGCCTTTCGCCGCCAGCATCTCGGGTTCGTGTTTCAAAAGGCCAACCTCATCCCCTTTCTCACCGCATTGGAAAACGTGCAGATCGCCCTCGAGGTCAACGACACCGCCCCGAAGGCCGCACGCGCACGCGCGATGGAACTGCTCGACTACCTCGGCGTCGGCGAGCGTGCCGGCAACCTGCCCGTCGCCCTCTCCGGTGGCGAGCAGCAGCGTGTCGCCGTGGCCCGGGCGCTGGCCAACAACCCCAGCCTCATCCTCGCCGACGAACCCACTGCCGCGCTCGACAGCCAGCGCGGACGCCAGGTGATGGAACTCTTTGCCAAAGTCGCCCACGAGCGCAACGCAGGCGTCCTCGTCGTGACCCACGATCACCGCACGCTCGATGTCTTTGACCGCATCGTGGATGTAGAAGATGGCATGATCCACGAGCGCCCGCCTTCTCAACCCGTCCAATCCTCCTGAAGCGCATCCCCGCGCTCCTCTGACGTCCCGCCTCGCTCAGCTTCACGCCGGAGGCTCTGCCGTCTTTGATCAGTGCCAAGGCCGCGATGTCCTGCAGCCCGTGGGTGTTTACCCCATATCAAATTTCACGGGTCGGACATATTTTGGGTGGGTTTGCAAGGTGGCAGACCACCGCACGAACCGACCATGAAACCGCCATCTCCATCACAGCTCGCCCGCCGCTGGGAACCTGTTTTACCCCATCGCCTGCGGAAGTGCCGTAGGTGATTGGCACCGCAAGATTGGCCCAGCATTGCACCGCGACGGCAAGTCTCCGGCTAGCATCTTTACCCAATCATCAGCGAGTACAACCGAAACCGAATCTTACCATGAACACCGCCACCACCGAACACGCCAAAGACAAACTGGATCATGCCAGTTGGAAAAGCGACCACGCCGCGTGGTCTGCCGATCACAAGGAAGCCGCCGCCATCTTGAAACGCGCGCAGGAAGAGCTCGCGAGTCACGAGTCGAGCATCCGCGCATATGAGGCGGAGATCGCCGCACACGAACACGAGATTGCCGACCACGAGAAAGCAGGCAACGCGCCCACTTCGGCACACCAGCACGCGGAAGCAGACCATGCGCAACAGAAGCAACTGCACGAGGCGACCAAAGCGCATCACGAGCGGATCATGCAGGCGCTGCACGCGCTTGATGCCGCGCTGAAGTGACCGGCTTTGCCGAAAATCGCAGGTCGGGACAGGAGCAACCTGGGCCGCCTCGAGTCTCCAACTGAAACCATCCAACCGTCCAACGTCATGGCTAAAACTGTCATTCTAGGAGCTGGCATCGCCGGCCACACCGCCGCAACTTTGCTGCGCAAAAAAGTCGGCCACAGCCATGAGATTGTCGTCATCTCCCCTGAGCCGGAGTGGAACTGGATTCCCTCCAACATCTGGGTGGGCGTGGGCTCGATGGAGCGGCGCGAAGTGGTCTTTCCGCTCGCGCCCGTGTATGCGCGGCAGGGCATTGAGTTCAGGCAGGGGCGGGCGACTGTCATCCGGCCGGAAGGCACTGAAGAACTTCCCAGGCCGCATGTCGAATACACCGCTTCCGGAGCCGCGACCGAGGCGCCCCCTGGCCGTGAAACCTACGACTACCTGATCAACGCCACCGGTCCGAAACTCAACTTTGGCGCGACACCTGGACTCGGGCCGCACGGAGGCCACAGCTGGTCCGTCTGCACCGCCGATCATGCCGTCGAGGCAGCCCGCGCCTTCCGCGCGAGCATCGACCGCATGAAGCGCGGGGAAAACCAAACGCTGGTCATCGGCATGGGGCACGGCACCTGCACCTGCGAGGGTGCCGCCTTTGAGTACGTATTCAATGTCGAGCATGAGCTGCGCCGCCACAAGGTGCGCGAACGTGCGCGAATCATTTTCCTGACCAACGAAAACGAACTCGGAGACTTCGGCATGGGCGGGCTGCACCTCAAGCGCGGCGGCTACGTGACCCCCAGCCGTCTCTTTGCAGAATCGCTCTTCGTGGAGCGCGGCGTCGAGTGGATCAACCGTGCGCACGTCCAGCAAGTCAGCGCCGGCAGGCTCGCCTATGAGACCGTCGAGGGATTGGAACGCGAAATCGCGTTCGACTTTGCCATGCTCCTCCCACCCTTTCGCGGCGTGGGGCTGGCGGCCGTCAATCGCGCCGGGACTGACATCGCGGCGCAGCTCTTTGCTCCGAACGGCTTCATGCGTGTCGATGCCGACTACACGGAGCGTCCTTTTGAAGAGTGGTCCCCGCGCGACTGGCCGGCCACCTACCAGAACCCTACCTATGCCAATGTCTTCGCCGCAGGCATTGCCTTTGCGCCGCCGCATGCGGTCTCCCGCCCACTCCGCTCGCCCAAGGGCACCCTCGTCGCGCCCGCCGTCCCGCGCACGGGCATGACCGCCGGCATCATGGGCCGCACGGTGGCCTTCTCCATTGCCGACCGCATCCGCCATGGTGGCGAGTCCCCGCTGCATCGTGCCCCCTTTGCCACTATGGGAGCCGCCTGCGTCGCCTCCGCTGGCAAAGGACTGCTCAGCGGCACGGCGGCCACCATAACCCTGTATCCGCTCGTTCCGGACTACGAGCATTACGAGTTCGGCCGGGACCTCGCCTACACCACGGGGGAAATCGGCCTGGCCGGGCACTGGCTCAAACATCTTCTGCACCACATGTTCATCTACAAGGCCAAATGTCTCCCCTTCTGGTCATTGATTCCCGAGTGATCGCCACCCGCCTCACCCACCATGAAACCCACCGACATCAGCAGTCCCGTCGCCTACGCCACCGTTCCCACCCCGCTCACGCGATTCTGGCGGACGTTTGCGCCCTACCAGCTTCTGCGCTTTTGTGTGATCAACGTGAAAATGCTGCGCCTGATTTTTAAATCACACGCGCCGCCCCCGGACACACTGCCGCAAAAGCCGCGCCAATGAACCGAGCTTCGCTCCAGAGCACCTGAACTCAAGGCGGCTGGATTGTGGAACAGAGAGTAACTTCCTCGCCACAACAGCCATGGGCAAGAAAGCCAATCTCGCGCCGCAGACAGCAAGGCCCCAGGAGCGCGGAATTTATTCCGCAGCAGGTGGCTCTCGCTGAGGAGGAGCTAGCTTGCCCAACGGCTGGCAAGCACGAGCGGGCGCTGAGGCTGCGGAGCTGAAGGGCTGCTCGGAGCCGTGGGTGCTATCGGAGTGCTGCGGAATAAATTCCGCGCGCCGGGAATGCTTTGGCCTGTCGTGCTGCTTGGCGCGATGATCCCTCCAATCCGGTGCGGTTGGTGATGGGCTGGGGCGATGTGGCAGTATTCCCAAGACATGACAGTGGAAGTTATTCGGGAGGCGAGTGTGAAACCCGGCGCACGGCCATGGCGGATATCGGCGGCCCGCGCCCCTCTTGCCCGTGGGCAGGTCAGACTTTGCGCAGCGCGCGCGGGACGCAGTTGGTCGTGCCGGTGAGCGTGGCGTCCTGGCTGAAAACCACCTTCGGGAGATCCGTCGCGGCCGACCGTCCACCACGCTTGGTCGCGATGACGGGATGCTTTTTCAAATACTCCACGAGTGCCTCGTGAACACTCAGCGGTTCGATCTTCGGCTCGCTCGCGCCGCGCAGGCGGCAGATCATGGCGAGCGGTTCGCCGTCGCGTTCGCAGCCGCCGATGGTGAAGTGCGCGGCATCGTCCACCTCGCGGTCGTTCACTTTGAGTGAGACGACGCGTTTGCCCGGCGGATTCATGGCGGTAAAGACCACGGCGAGGCCGGAGGCGCGCGGCCCCCAGCCGCCGGAGAGCTTCCACGGATCTTTGGAAAAGACGAGTTCCAGCTCGTTTTCAATATAGTCGCGCAGCTGCCGGCCGGTGACGGTGCCGGTCTTCATGCGCGTGTCGAGCGGCAGCATGTTCCAGAGGTCAGCGGTGGTGATCGGGCCAGCCGGCAGCGGCGGGCCAAAGCGGAAGCCATTGGTGAAGCCAATGTCGGTGCCTGTCATCTCGCGCACGGCGTCGGCGATGAAGACGTCGGTGTTCGTTTCGAGCACGTCGTAGCGCATGAGCAGCCGGTTCGTCTGGCCGGCGACGGTGTTCATCCGCGCGCGGTGCGGCGCGAGGGCGGCATCGACGAGGGCCTTGACCTTGGCGTCTTCAGGAAACTCGCCAGCGCGAATCGGGATGAGCCGAAACTCGTGGCTGGCGATGCCGCCCTTCTCGCCCAGCGTGATGTCGAGCCGCCCGAGAAAGGATGCCATTGCGCCTGGCTCCACGATGAGCACCTTGCCCTCGATGATCGGTTCGACGGTGCGTTCATGGGTGTGGCCGGAGAGGATGACGTCGAGCTCAGGAATCTCGCGCGCAAGCTGCCGCGAAACCGTGAGGCCGGAGTGCGAAATGATGACGACGAGATCCGCGCGCTCCTTCTCGCGCGTCGCTTTCACGAACTCGCGCAGCCCTTCCATCCGCGTGGAATCAAGACCGCGCACCTGCGCGGGCGGCTGGCGCACAGTCGTCGTCGGATCGGCAATGCCGATGAAGGTGACACGAACGCCGTCCTTTTCCAACGTGACCGCAGGTGCGAAGAGGCGCCGGCCCGTGGCGGTGTCGTGGAAGTTGTAGGCGATGACCGGCGCGGTGAGTTTTGCCATCAGCTCCTTGAAGCGCTCCGGCCCGTAAACCACCTCCCAGTTTCCCGGCACAAATGCATCAAGCCCGAGCGCGTTCAGCGGCGCGATCACGACTTCGCCCTGCGACCATGCAGCCGGGCCGGAACCTTGCACGGCGTCGCCACTGTCCACGAGAATACTCGGACCCGCGACCTTGGCACGTTCACGCTTGATCGCGGTCATGAGCCGCGCGAAGCCGCCCATGTCCTGGATCTCCGGCGTTTCACCGGGCATGTAGTCAGGGTGCGTTTCGAGCTGCGCGTGCGTGTCGGCCATGTGCAGCAGCGTCACCCGGCGCCCTGCGGTCCGGGCTGGATTCTGCGTGGCGTGCACGAGTGAGTGGCTGGCGGCAGCAGCCGCAGTGGTGGTGGTGAGAAAAGTGCGACGGTTCATGGAATGAAGGGAAAGGGACCGAAGGAAGGATGAAAGGGTGCGGGTGCTCTTTAACAGCGCGGGCTTGATGGCAGCTTCAAATCCGGCCAGGCTCGCGCCGCCCTTGATGTTCCCGGCCAGCCTGCCGTCCCGACCGATGATGAAGGTGGTCGGGATCGACGAGATGCCGCCATACGCCTCGGCGGTTTGCTGATCGCCCATGACGATGGGGTAATGGATGCCCGACTTCGTGGCAAAGGACTGCACACCGGCTGCGCCGCCTTCATCCAGCGAGACGCCGATGACCACCACTTCTTGATCGGCATACTTGTCATGCAGCGCGACGAGGTCTGGGATTTCTCTCCGGCATGGAGGACACCAGGTGGCCCAAAAGTTCAGCACGACAACTTTGCCTTTGAAGTCGGAGAGTTTGACCGTCCTGCCATCAAGCCCTGGCAGAGCCCAATCGGGTGCTGCGGATTCGCCACCCGCTCTGCTGCTCATGGGGATGATGCCTCGTGGCCGGGAAAGGCCGCAACCACCCGAGGAACTATTGCAGAAAGCCCAGCCCGCGAATGCGATGCCGACGGCGAGGAAGAGGACGGTGACTTTGTCGAGTTTCATAGAAATGTGACGGATGAAATTTATTGAGGGCGTGTGGAATCTTTCGGAGTGGACTCGGCGGCCGGCGCGAGTGCCGGACGGCTGCCCTGTTTCTCTGCGGCTGCATTGCGGGCGTTCGAGCTGAACGCGAAGAGCAGCCCAAGTACGCCGCCGTAGATCGCTCCCCGCCACCACGTCGATGTGAGCGGGCAGGTGCCGGAGGTGCATTGACCGAAGTAGCCGAGGGTGGCCCCGAGCGCGGCACCGATGAACACGGTGAGGAGAACAGGCCAGTAGGCTTGAAGCAGGGAAGATTTCATGAGGATGGAGGGGTGGGTTTTGAATGACCGCCCGCCCGGCGAAAAGGTCGCCCACGGAGGGACGATGATTCCGCCATTGCAGAGCGGCAGGGTTGGGGTTACAATCCATACGTCCATATAACTGCATAGTTATGCATTTATATTGATTAGTTCACCATGGCCCGCCCCAAAATATCCCCCGCCTCGCTCTCGCCCGAGGCGCTCGACCTCATCGCCGCCCGGTTCAAGCTGCTCGCCGAGCCGATGCGGCTGCGTCTTCTGCAGGCGCTTTATGAAGATGAGCGCAACGTCACGCAGCTCGTGGAAGCCAGCGGAGCCACGCAGGCCAATGTCTCCAAACACCTCGGTCTGCTTTGCGACGCAGGCATCCTCCACCGCCGCAAGGATGGGCTGCACGTTTTATACGCCATCGCCGACAGCATGGTCTTCGACCTCTGCACCCTCGTCTGCTCGCGCCTCCAAACCGACCTCGAACGCAAGGTCACGCACTTTCAGACAAAGCCGGCAGCCCAGGAGCTGAAGATTCGATCCCGATGAGCAAACGGGGTCAGGCGTTGAAAGCGCGTTCGTTCTCCGGCATAGATCCACTTACCACCACAGCCACGCAATCCCCCTCCAACTGACAACCACCATGCGCCCCATCCTCCCACTCCTCCTTCTATTTGCTGCCCACGCTTTTGCCCAGGATCAAAGTGTCAAACCCGGCATCAACGACAAGTTCCTCGATCCCAAGCTCAAGGTCGGGGAGTGGACGCAGAAGTTTGAAACCGAGAGCCGCGAAATCTACCACCAGCGGGAGAAGATCGCCGCTGCGGTCGGCTTGAAGCCCGGCATGGCCATGGCGGACATCGGCGCGGGCACGGGCCTCTTCACACTGCCGTTTTCACAGGCTGTTGGAGAGAGCGGCAAAGTGTATGCGGTCGATATCGCGAAGAACTTCCTCGAACACATCCAGGCCCGCGCCACGAAGGCACATGCGGCGAATGTGCAGACGATCCAGTGCACGGGGCGCAGCGTCGAGCTCCCGGAGGCCAGCGTCGATCTCGCATTCATCTGCGATGTGTATCACCATTTTGAATTCCCGCAGGCCAGCCTCGCCACGCTGCACAAGGCACTGAAGCCCGGCGGCGTGCTGGTGCTGATCGACTTCAAACGCATCCCCGGCGAAAGCAGCGATTTCGTCATGGGCCACGTCCGCGCCGGACAGGAGGTCTTCGAGGCCGAAGTCACCGCGGCCGGTTTCGAGAAGTTCGACGAGGTGAAGGATGTGCTGAAGGAGAACTACTTCGTGAAGTTTCGGCGGAAGTAGAACGAAACCTCATGAAATCCGCCGCGCTCAAAGACTTGACATGGGTGACCGTGCAGCTGGTCCTGCTCGCGGCGCTGTTGATGATGCCTGCTTTCGGCCTTCTGCCGTTTGTCGTGCCACTGCGCCCGCTGGGGTGGCTGCTGTGCATCGCCGGTCCGGCCCTGTCGGGCGTGGCGAGCTGGCAATTGCATGCGGGGCGCTCGCTCACGCCAATGCCTTCACCACGTACGGGAGCCGCTCTGCTCGTGGACGGAATGTATCGCCGCGTCAGACATCCGGTTTACAGCGGCCTGCTCATCTGGGCTCTCGGCATCGCGATAGCGGCGGCGAGCATCCTGCATTTCGTTCTGTTCGGAATGCTTTGGGCCTTCTTCAATGCCAAGGCAGCGCATGAAGAACGACTGCTTGCCCAGCAATTCAGCAACTATCCAGAGTATGCAGCCCGCACGCCACGTTTCTTCCCTTCACTAATCCAATCAAGATGAAACACCCCTTCCTCCTCCACCAGCTGCCATCGCTCAACACCGCAGCCAGCTCACCAAACTGACATGAGCCGGGGCCCTTTCAACTTGCTCATCGACCTGCTGGCAGCAGCCAGCCTGCTGGTGATGGTGGCCACCGGCTATGTGCTGCGCTTTCCGCTGCCACCAGCAACAAACCGCACGCATGAGCTGTGTGGGCTGTCGCGGCATGAGTGGGGCACCATTCATTCCTGGGCCAGTCTTGTGCTGCTGCTGGTCCTTGTCATTCATGTGGTGCTTCACTGGGACTGGATCGTCACCATGATCCGCCATCGCTTCACTTGTCTTCAAGGCGGTGGTGCCAACGGTGGACATTACGCCGGACGGGTGACGCTGGCCGTGCTCTTCACCCTTGCCGGTTTGTTTGCTCTGGCGACCCACCTCGGCGTGCGGGAAAGAGAGGTGCCGCTGCATCCGCTCAACGAACCGCCGGACCATGCCACCTCCGTCACTGCCAGCCCCCGCATGGGCAAGGTCGATTTCTGGAAGGAAATCATGCCCGTGTTTCAAGCGTCCTGCATCAAATGTCATGGGCCGACGCGGCAGACCTCCGGCTTCCGCGCTGACCTGCGTGAGGATTTCTTTTCATCTCGAAATGGAGCGCCGCTGGTCGTGCCAGGTGACGTTGCAGGAAGCCGGTTGCTCAACATTATCTCTGGAAAGCAGCCATCCATGAAGGCCGCTGCGGCGCACCAACTGCCAGCCGGTGACATCCTGCTGCTCAAGACATGGGTCGAGTCAGGAGCCGACTGGCCAGCCAGATAGCGGAAGACCCGCCTCGAAAAAACAGGGAGAAGTCACTGGCTGCGTCCAGGAGATTTCAACCTCTGGTGCCACCCATGGCAGGCGGAACATTGACGGTGCCCGTTCCTCTTTGTTCAGGCACCGCCGAATGTCGTGCGCATGGCGTCAAAACTTAAACTTCATCTGAACGTAAAGGAAACGGCCTGCGCCGGGGACGCGTTGGCCGATGCCGACATCGCTGCCAGCGACACGGTTGAGACCGCTGAGATGGTCGGCGTAGCGCTCATTGGTGATGTTTTCGAGACCGATCTCCAGACCGAGTCCATGGCCAAACTCGCGGCCCGTGCGCAGATTCAGCAGCGCGTAGCCACTGGTCGCGGGTTCGCCGTTGTAGGCGGCCACTTTGTTCTGCTCGGCGGCCATCACCACCTCGATGCTGTTTTTCCAGCCAAGGAAACGGCTGTCGAAGCTCAATGAACCGCGCAACGGCGCGATGCGATAGAGATTGTCGCCGTTGCTGCGGTTCACACCGCGCACATAGCTCACATCCCCACGGATGCCGTAGTTCTCGTTGAAGGCATAGCGGAAGGAGCTGTCGATGCCGTAAAGATCGGCGCGGCTGATGTTTTGATACTGGAGCACGGGCTGGCCGGCGAACAGCCGGGCGATGGGCACGCCCTGGATGTAATCATAGACCCAGTTGTAAAAGGGTGTGGTCTTGACCTGCCATTTCTCGCCATGGTAGTCGGCGGTGAAGGCGATCTGGTAGGAAGTCTCCGAATCCAGGCCGAGATTGCCGAGGTAGGTTCGGCCATCGGCCATGCCGGCGTTTGCCCCCAGCGGCGTCCACAAGTAGCGCTCCAGCACGCTGGGGGCGCGGTTTTTGCGGGCAAAGCCCAGCTCGTAGGTGCTCCAGTCATTTGGCGTGAAGCGCAGGCTGGCGGCGGCATCGAAGTTCACATCCGTGAAGCTGTGGCTGCTCGCATTGAATGCGGCGGCATCTGCTGCGGCCGGCGCGAAGAAGGAGGTGACATTGGCCGCGTCGCTGAACACGGTGTCATTGCGCACGCCGATCAGAGTCGTCCACTTTTCAGACCATACGGACTGCCATTCGGCGTAGGTGCCCCAGCGCGTGCGGGTGGCCTCGTTGATCGTGTCCTGAAGCGCGCCAGTGGCCATGTTCTGCTGATGCGCGTCGAATTCGTTGCGATGAAAGTCGGTTCCTGCACGCACTGTGTGCCGTCCTTGGGGGACGGAAACACCGAGGCTGAAGCCGAAGTCGTCACTGGTGGCGGGCGCCTGCATGGGCATGGTGCCCGCAGGCAGCGGACGCAGCGAATAGTTGTTCATCAAATGGTCAATGGTGTGGACATAGGCACGGGCTTCAACGGTGCCGAATTCATGCGTGCCGACGTAGCGGAGCCCGACACGCGCACCATCATCCTCAATCATGTCCATGGGCAAAGTGGGTGTGCCGGAATCCCGCGTGCGGACAAAGCTGGTGTCCAGTGAAAGCACGCCCGGGCCAAGACGCATGGCCGTGATGACCTGGTGCTGCTGCGTTTCAAAACCCGTGGCACGCACCCGCCCGCCGGGAAAGCGCAGGTCGCTGGCACGTTCCCAGGAGCCCTGATACGAGGCGCTGAGCTTCTCGTCGGCGGCCCCACCGGAGAGACTGGCCCCGTAGCCGTCATTGCTGCTGCGATAGAAGCTGCCGAGCTCGCCAAAGGTGATGGAATGCTCCTCTGCCTTGGCAAAACGCGGCTCGGGCGATTTCACGATGACGGTTCCCGCGATGCTGTCGCCACCTTGGCTGACCGGGGTGATGCCCGCCATCACCGCGATGGATTCCATCGACCCACGCGAAGCGTAGTGCAGAGGCGGGTCCATGTGATTCGGGCACGCGGGCGTGATGGTCGCACCATCAATGGCGATCTTCACGCGATCGCCACTCAGGCCGCGCAGCTGCACGATGCCGGTCTGCGGACCGTTGCGTATGACGGCGGCACCGGGCGTTTGATTCAGCATGGAGGCACCGTCCGTGCCGCGTGCCCGCGCGCCGGTGATGTTTACGCTTTCTGCGCTCAGTGGTGCGCCTGCAGGCAGTCGCGTGTCGGTGACGATGACCTCCGGCAGCGTGGTGGTGGGTTGGTCGGAGGCAGAAGCCGGTTTTTGCACCTGCTTCTGAGTGGTTGCGGGCTGCGCCACGGCGGCGCCCGCGAGTGTGAGAAATAATAGAAAGAAGGAAGTTTTCATAAATGGAAAAAAGTGAACGAAATGGAGGAATGAAAGGCAGACGCATGTGACATGCGTGCCGTCGAGACAGGGACCTGGCAGTCCTGCTCAGGGAATCAGTGACTCAGCGCAAACGGCTGACGTGTGTGTTCAAGCCTGCCCGCATCGTGGCGGTGGCGTCTCCGGCGCCTGGCATCGCCGCACAGCCGACTGGCGCGGCATGACGAAGGTAAAATCATCCGCCGAAGGCGCGGTCAGTGTCGTGATGTTCACCAGCACGGCATGCAGCTTGCTGGCAGCCTGCGGAGACTGCTGAGGCTGCTTTCCCTCGGCTTCACGATCTTTCTGCACCGCCTTGCAAAGCGGACAGGGGTGCTCGCCATCAAAGGTCATCTCCACAGCCCCCAGCAGTGTGGTTTCACTCGCGTAATGCACCAGCATCTGTGTCCAGGCGATTCCTTGAATCACTCCGCGATGCAGTCCCAGCGAGAGGCACACCAGCAGCACGATCCCGAACCGCAGGCGGCGGGATGGCATTCTGCGTGGTGTGGCGGGAGTCATTCGAATCAATGCGGTTCAATTCAAACGTGAGAATGAAGAATGCCTCCGCGACTTGAATGGGAATCGTTGTGTCAAAATTGTGCTTTCAGTTGTTCCTCATCCACGCCAGCAAGCGATCAGCGGGCTGGAAGCCGCTCGTTTGAGCAGCAACTTTGCCGTCTTTGATCAGCGCAAAGGCGGGAATGCCCTGGACGCGGAACTGACCGGCGATGTCCTGCCGCTCGTCGGTGTTCACTTTCACGAGGATGGCGGTACCGGCGGCCTTGGCGGCGGCTTTAGCGAATTCGGGAGCCATCATCTGGCAGGGGCCGCACCAGGGGGCCCAGAAATCAACGACGACAGGCAGCGTGCTGTGACTGATGAGCGCGGCGAAATCAGACGCACGGGTGATCTCGACAGGTTCGGCCACGTGGGGCAGTTCTGCTTTGCAGGTCCCGCAGCGGCCTTGCAGCGCGGCTTTGGCGTAGGCGATGCGGTTGGCGGTGCCGCAGGCGGGACAGGGGAGGATGATGCCACGATCATCGGCGGTCAGGTGGGAGCTCATAATTGACAAGATTGGTGGGGCATTAACTATTGTATATACGCATACGCGCATATAGATGTTATGGCAACACAACGTACCAACTCTTCATGATCAAGCATCTTCTCATTCTCGGCGGTGGCACGGCCGGCACCATCATGGCCAACAACCTCCGCAGGCGGCTGCCCGCGTCTGAATGGCACATGACCGTGGTGGACCGCTCGGAAAAGCATTTGTACCAGCCCGGGCTGCTCTTCCTGCCCTTCGGCAAGTATGAGGAGAGCGAGATCATCCGGAAGACCTGTGACTTCATCCCGGAAGGCGTCACGTTCATGCAGGCGGAGGTGGATCAAATCATCCCCGAAGATCATGAAGTCACCATCAAAGGCGGAAGCCCCCTCAAATACGATCTGCTGATCGTCGCCACAGGCTGCCGCACCGCCCCGGAGGAGACGGCGGGCATGCTGGGACCCAAGTGGCGGGTGAACGTGCATGATTTCTACACGCTGGACGGCGCACGGACGCTGCGTGAGAAGCTCAAAACCTTCACCGGCGGGCGTGTGGTGGTGCACATCAATGAGATGCCGATCAAGTGCCCCGTGGCCCCGCTGGAGTTCACCTTTCTGGCCGACACATTTTTCCGCGAGCAGGGCATCCGTGACAAGGTCACCCTGACCTACGTCACACCGCTGTCCGGTGCGTTCACCAAGCCAAAGGCCTCGAAAAAGCTCGGGCATCTGCTCGGCGACAAAGGCATCGAACTCGTCACCGACTTCGTGGCGGAGAAGGTCGATCAGGAAAACAACAAGCTCGTGTGCTTCGACGGTCGCGAGGTGCCCTATGACCTGCTCGTCACCACACCGACGAACATGGGGGACGAAACCGTGCGCCGCTCCGCCCTGGGGGATGATCTGGATTTCATTGCCACGCAAAAGCACACGCTGCAGTCCGTGGAATATCCGGACGTCTTCGTGATCGGAGACGCAACGAACCTGCCTGCATCCAAAGCAGGTTCCGTGGCCCATTTTGAAAGCGAAACACTCGCGGACAACATTCTGCTGCACATCGCAGGCAAGCCGCTCAAGGAAGAGTTCGACGGACACTCCAACTGCTTCATCGAATCCGGTAACGGCAAGGCGCTGCTGATCGACTTCAGCTATGACTACGAGCCGCACGAAGGGCCGTTTCCCTTCCCCTTCGGCCCCATGCACCTGCTGGAGGAGAGCCGCATGAACCACTGGGGCAAGCTCGCCTTCCGCCACATCTACTGGAACGTTTTGCTCCGTGGCTGGCCGCTGCCGGGCATCAGCCGGCAAAAAAAGAAGCCCGCAGACGTTTGAACATCACACCCGTACAACCATCATGAAAAAGACCATCGCAGGAACTGAAATCGACGTGAATGAAGAAGGCTACCTCACAGACGCCTCCCAGTGGAATGAAGCCATCGCCGCCGCCATCGCCGCAGAGGAAGGAATCGGCGCACTGACAGACGCCCACATGAAGGTGGTGCGCTACCTGCGGGAGCAGCAGGCCAAAGGCGCCGCCCTGACCATCCGCAGCATGGGCAAAAGCGGCGTGGTGACGACGAAGGAACTCTACGATCTCTTCCCCGGCGGCCCGCTGAAGAAGTCCTCCAAGATTGCCGGCATTCCCAAACCCGTTGGCTGCATTTAACCCCCATCTCTTCCGATCATGAGCACCCCAGACGACAAACAACCCGTGAAGAAGATGTCCATCATCGTGAGCCGAGGCTCGCTGGATGGCATCTACCCCGCGCTGATCATGGCCAACGGCGCCCGCATGGAAGGCATCGAGGCTTCGCTGTTTTTCACCTTCTTCGGCCTGAACGCGCTGGCCAACAAAACACTGGACCACCTGAAGGTCTCCACCGTGGGCAATGCTGCGCTGAACATGGCCATGCCCATGCTCGGCCTGCCCATCACGATGCCCTTCCCAACGGTGATGGGTGCCATACCCGGCGTGTCCGCGTTTGCCACGCATCTGATGAACAAGGAAATGGAGAAGCTGGACATCCCGCCGGTGCGCGAATTTCTCGAACTCATCTCCGACTCCGGCGGCAAAATCTTCGCCTGCAAGCTGGCGATGGACATGTTCAAACTGAAGAAGGAGGACCTGATGGACCGCGTGGATGACGTGCTGACCGTGGGGCAGTTTTACGAAGAGTCCGCCGGAGCTGGGACGCACATCCTTTTCACCTGAGATGGCCGCGCTCAGCAACGATCCCGCCCGCTGCGAGGTAATGAACCTCGGCTACGGACCCAAAGGCCACGGTCCCTATCTCGTGCGCCAGGAGGGCTACGAGCCCGGCAGCAGCACCTTCAAGCCGCAGCGCTTCGTTCTGCAAAAAGATGGTCGCTGGCTGATCAACCTTGCCTTTGTGATGCTGCCTGAGCCTGAGCAGGAGAAACAGCTCTTCCATCGCCTGACAGATGTTTTGATCTTCCTCGACGGCCTCAGCGACAAGCCGGTCCAAGCCGACGGGAAACTGCCTCCGGGGACCAACGCCGATGAAATCATGGCGCACTTTGAGCAATGCGCTCGTCGCATTCTACGCGGCATGCGCTCCTGCACCGTGACGCCAGCACGAGGCTGAGTTTGCATGACCGCTTCGACCGATCGCCAAGCAGCTTTTTCACGATACTCAACAATCTCGGCGTGCGGATGAAAATACTCACCGGCGACGCGGTGAAGGTCGCGATGATCAAGTGCTGCGTTGCTTGAATCACCTTCGCCCGCACTATGCCGAGACAGTCGCGAACCGGATTCTTGTTTTCGTGCTCAGGTGCCACCGCCCGGTTGGCGATGATGCCCGCCACATCAAACTCATTGGCGCAGACTAGAAAGCGCACCAGCGACTGCTCGTCGTCAGGATCACCACCTGCGTCAATTTCAAACATGATTCTCGGACGAAGATCGGCACCCAGGAATGGACCGCCAGTCGAAAAGGCACACAGCGAAAGAAGCCTTCAGTTTGCATCAGTCGCAGGTTTCTGGAACAGGGCCGGATCGCGAAGCACCTGGAAGAACTCATCGTGACACTGCCTCATGTGGGTCATGGCCTTGGGAATGACGAGTACATCACCTGCCTCGCCGGGTTTTGCCAACGTGAACTCCACTGCCCTGCCACGGAAGGCGGCCCGATGAACCTCCACTCCAGCCCAACACTTCGGATTGAACAGCCAGACGAGCGGCGCACCATCGCCGAGTTGATTTGTCTGCCCCAGGTCGGACTTGATCAAACGCCGCATGTCGTCGCAGAAGGGGTTGCTGGGAAGTGCTGCGAAGTCTTTCGCCACGAACACGGAATTCCGGTCCCAGAAACCACGCCCCCGCCCACCCCAGTCCACATATCGGGTTTTCCTGGCTACAATGAATGCCGCCCAGCCGTCTTTGCCGTTGTAGCCATAGTGACTGACGAGAATGTTGAACACAACCATGCGTGAAGCGATGTCCGGCGCGATCAGCAACGCATTGGCTGCCGTGGTCAATGGCCCGCCACAAATGAGCAGCAGAGGTTTCTCCGGGGTGGCTTGGCGGGCCTCCTCGATGATCTTCATGGTGCCTGGCGATGATTTTGAAACCGTTTCCTCAATACGCCCGCTTCCTGGCGGTCGCAGCACCTCGTCGGATCCGCAGATAATGTCCGGGATGTTCTTCAAGCCGGAGTCGCAAGCGAGCGTCCGCGCCTTGTTCGCATCGTCGATGCAGCGCTGCATGGCATACTTGTATCCGATGTCCCACTCCCACATGTCACGGCTGACGATGTTGGCGCGAAAATTGATTTTGCCAAGACTGGCTCGCGCCCAGAGGTAGTTGTTGTCGAACACATCGAACCACCAGTCGTTGTCGTAGATGACCGGATTGTCCGGCCCGACACCCGCGAGGTGAACTTCACCGTCTTTAAGTTCGTAAGGCGGAATGACTGCCCATAAATTCAGCGACAACAGGGTGATCGAGATCGCGAGTGTTCGTTTCATGATCGGCGAAGTTGCAAGGTTCACGCACGCACGGAAAAATGATCATCACTGGAGAACACGAGATGCACGGTGCGACCGTCGCGAGCCTCTGCCAGGATGGAGCAGGTCAACAGGCGCAGAAAAATGAACGCAACTTTCATGGAGGAATGATTCAAGCAAGCATCTCGCTGATGACATTTCCAAACACGTCCGTGAGCCGATAGTCACGACCGCCATGACGGTAGGTGAGCTTGGTGTGATCAAAACCGAGCAGGTGCAGAATCGTGGCGTGGAAATCGTGCACGTGGACTTTGTTTTCGACCACCGTCGAGGCGATCTCATCGGTCGCGCCATACGCGAGCCCGCCTTTGACGCCGCCGCCGGCCAGCCAGGAGGAAAAGCAGGCGCTGTGATGGCCGCGCCCCTTGGTGCCGTCCACGCCCGGGGTGCGGCCAAATTCGGTGGTCCAGACGACGAGCGTGTCATTGAGCATGCTTCGCTCCTTGAGATCGCGCAGCAGACCGGCAATCGGCTGATCAATGCGTTTCGCGTGATCGGCGTGTTTGGCCATGTCGGCGTGATCGTCCCAGTTCTTGCTGCTGCTGCCGTCCACGACTTCGATGAAACGCACGCCGCGTTCGGCAAGACGACGTGCGACGATGCACTGCCAGCCAAAGCTTTCGTTGTCACCGCGTTTCATGCCATACATCGACAGCGTGGCGTCGCTCTCCTTGTTCACGTCGAAGGCTTCCTGCGCCTCGGTCTGCATGTGGAAGGCGGTTTCAAACGTGCGGATGCGGGCGGAGAGATCGGAGTCACCAGCGCGGGTGCTGAGATGCTTGTTATTGAGCACGTCAGCGAGACCGAGTTCGAGCTCCTGCTGGCCCTTCTGCCGCGTGCGCCTGTCGAGATCGGCAATGGGCTCTTTTCCGCCGACCACACGCACGCCTTGATGATAGGCGGGCAGGAAGTCGTTGTTGAAGATTTGCGTGCCCGCATACGGCATCTGCGGCGCAAGGGCGACGAACGAGGGCAGATTGCTGTTCATCGTACCGAGGCCGTAGCTGACCCAGGAGCCGATGCTGGGACGCGAGAAGAAAAACGATCCGGTGTGCATGCCCAGCGTGGCGTTGGCGTGCTCGTTGTCATCGCCCTTCATGGAGCGGATGAGGCAGATGTCGTCCATCATGTCGCGCAGCTTGGGAAACAAATCGCTGACCATCGTGCCGCACTGGCCGCCCGGGCGGAATTTCCAGCCGGGCTTCAGCAGCACGCGCTGCTGATTCGACAAGCCACCGCCCAGCCCCATGGTCTTGCCATCGGCGGCAAAGAGCGCGGGCTTCGGATCAAAGGTGTCCATGTGGGAGACACCGCCGTTGCAGAAGATGAAAATGACACGCTTCGCCTTGGCCGGAAAATGTGGGCGTTTAGGAGCCAATGGATCGGCGCTGCCTGCGGCAAGCAGTTCGGAAAGCACACCGGGCATGAGCAAAGACCCGCCGACCATGGAGCGGAGGACTTCGCGGCGGCGGAAGGAATGAGGTGAGTTCATGGGCGGTGAAGGTCAGTCGAGATAAACGAATTCATTGAGGCGGAACAGCGCACGCACGTAGGCATGCTGGCTCTCGGTGTCGATTTGCGCGGCGCTCATGCCGTCCTCGCGCAGTTGACGCGCGGCATTCGCGAGAAAGGCTTTCCCGGCGGCGATTTCATCGGCCTGCGCAGCCCGTGCGAACAGCAGCTCGTAGGCGCGCTGGATGCGTGCGGTGTCATCGCTGGAGAAAGATCTGAGGCGTTCGGCGAAGCGCCGGGACTGCTCATGCACAAAGGGGTCATTCAGCAAATACAGCGCCTGCAGCGGCGTGGTACTCGTCGGTCGGGCAGGCGTGCTGGCGGAGGGATCAGCGCCATCAAAAATGGCGAGATACGGATGCCGCTGGATGCGCTGCGTCATGAGATAGACACTGCGCCTGTTCGTCTCATACACGGCTTTGAAGGCGTTGTGCTGGGTGAAGTTCCACTCGCTCTGCGGCGGGAATGGATGAGCACCGGCCGGAGTGAGATCAAGGTTGCCACCGAGCGTGAGCAGTGTGTCGCGGATGCTTTCCGCATCGAGTCGGAGGCGCGGAAAACCCGCGAGGAGTTCATTGGTCGGATCATGTGCGACGGCGTCTTCATCGCGTGCTGTGCCGAGCTGGTAGGTGCGCGAAAGCATGATGAGCCGATGCATCGCCTTCACCGACCAGCCGCGTGCGCGGAACTGCACCGCGAGGTAGTCGAGCAGTTCAGGATGCGTGGCGGGCTTGCCCTGTTTGCCAAAATCATTCGGTGTCGGGACAATGCCACGGCCAAAATGGTGCTGCCAGATGCGATTTGCCATCACGCGTGCAGGCAGTGGATTTTCCTTGGCGAGAATCCATCCGGCAAGCTGCTCGCGTCCGCTGGTCTGGCTGTTCGCTGGCAGCTCGGCACCGCCGAAGACGGTGAGAAAGTGACGCCGCACCGTGTCCCCCGGTTTGGCAGGGTCTCCCTTTTGCTGCACCGCCACGTCTTCGCGCTTTTTGGCCTCAGCCACGGCGTAGGCATACTCAAACGGCAGCGGACGCCTGGCAAAATCCTTCGCGGCTTTCTCAGCAGCAGCAAGGCTGGCCTCCAATGCTTTCTTTTTGTCGGGCGCGGCCTGCTTCATTTCTTCCTTGAGCGACTTCGCGGCTTTGTCGAGCCGCGCTTGTTCCTTCTCGCGGGCGGCTCTAGCAGCCTCGGCTTCCGCGATTTTGTCTACGGGCACCAGCGGCACCAGATCGCGTTGTTTCTTGTCCAGTTCGATGCCGGGCCATGGGTAGCGTGTGCTGTGGAAGATGCCGTAGAGCGCGTAGTAGTCCTGCGTCGTGATGGGATCAAATTTGTGATCATGGCAGCGGGCGCAGTTGACCGTGAGTCCGAGAAAGCTGCGGCCGAGGTTGTCGATGGTGTCCTCGATGGTCAGATGCTGCGGATAATCCTCCACCCGCGAGCCGAAGCGGCGCGAATTGGCGATGTAACCCGTGGCCAGCGTGCGCTGGTAGCGCTCTTCATCGTTCGCTCCGCCGCGCAGGTCTCCGGCGATTTGATCGCGCACGAATTCATCATACGGCAGGTCACGGTTGAACGCGGCGATCACCCAGTCGCGATAGCGGTGCATCTGCGGGATCGGGTAGTCGGAATTGTCGCCAGCAGTGTCGGCATAGCGCACGACATCCAGCCAATGGCGGCCCCAGCGCTCGCCATAGCGTGGCGAATCTAGCAGGCGGTCAATCACATGCGCAAAAGCCTGCGGCGAAGAATCTGCGATGAAGGCCGCGACTTCCTCCGGGGTCGGCGGCAGTCCGGTGAGATCATACGTGGCACGACGAATGAGCGCAGGTTTGTCAGCAGCGGCGGCGGGCTTGAGCTTCGCGGCTTCGAGTTTCGCGAGAACGAAATGGTCGATGTCATTCACGGGCCACTGCGCGTTTTGCACGGCAGGCAGATGGGGTGCCGCAAGTGGACGGAAGGACCACCAGTCGCGGGCCTTGCTCCAATCAATGGTGCTTTTCGCCTGCACCGCCGCGACGGTGTTTTCCGTGCGCGGATCGGGAGCCCCCATGCGCACCCAGGCTTCAAAATCAGCGATGACCTGCGCGGGCAGCATTTTTTTCGGCGGCATGGCCAGGTCTTCGCTGGTATGACGCAGTGCCTGAATGATCAGGCTCGCAGCAGGATCGCCGGGCGTGAGCGTCGGCCCGGTGTCGCCGCCTTTGACCACGCCTGCACGTGAATCGAGCAGCAGACCGCCTTTGATTTTTTCCGATTTCGCGCTGTGGCACTTGTCGCAATGCTCCACGAGCACGGGACGAATCTTCGCCTCGAAAAACGCGATTTGATCCGCCGTGGGCGTTTCGACAAACGGCATCTTGGCAAGCTTCGGCACCGCCGCGCCACCGGACCAGATTTCGAGGCCCGACAAATTCGCCGCGCCGTGACTCGCCGCATGCGCGGAGACTTTGATCTTGCCGCCGACACTTTCGCACGGCCATGGCCCCAGCTTTTTCCACATGCCCGCCGTGCCGCTTTCAAAGCCTGCCATGACGACACGCTCATTCACCAGCAGATCGAAGCGCTCATTGTTGTTGTCCTCCCAGACATAGAGGAAGACCTGAAACTCACCCGACGGGACGTTGCCCAGTTCGACGTCCACTTTGCTGCCCCAGACGCTGCTGCGGATCATCTGCGTGCGTGCGGTATCCGTCGGTGGTTTGAGCAGCACCTTTTGATTTTCAAAGGTCTTGCCGCTCACTTTCACGTCCTTGGCACCTGCCGCAGACTCCCATGCATGGCCGCCGATGGTCAAGGCGGAGCCATTCAGGTTCAGCGCCCGATAAAACACCGCCTCTGCCCCCATGAGAGGAGCAGCGAGCAACAGACAGACGCAAATCAGCGCGGATCTCATAACACAGGAAAACGGCTGGGATTCAAGATGCGGCGTTTGCCAGCCTCCAGGTGCTCGGCCATGAGAGCAGCCGCATGGGCGCCATCACCGGCTAGCACGGCATCGACGATCTGCACATGCTCGGCCACGCTTGCCGTGGGGCGCGTGCGGTCGGTGTCATGCACGCGAAGGATCACCTGATGAATTTTGTCCTGGAGGCGCTCCATGATCGTCATGATCTCGCGATTGCCGAGGAATGAGCACAGCAGGCAGTGCATCTCGCCATCGAGCCGCATGAGGGCGTCCAGATCATCCTCACCCAGCGCCACCTGCTGCTGCGCGATGTTCTCCCGCAACAACTTCTGCTGCGAATCATTCAGTCGGCCGGCCAGACGGCGCACCGTCCAGCACTCCACAGCTTCGCGCAGTTCGTAGTGGTCCACGATGTCCTCCACGCTCATGCCCCGCACCACGATGCCCTGCTGCGCCGAGATGCTCACAAATCCCTCCGCTTCCAGCCGCTCCAGCGCCACGTGGACGGGAGTCTTGCTCATTTCAAGCTGCTGAGCGAGCTGACGCTCCGAAAGAAAGGTGCCGGGCGGAAATTCACCCGAAGCGATGAGCCGACGAAGTTCGGAGTACGCTCGTGATTGAAGGCGGGAAGGAGGGGTGGCGGCAGGCATGGGAACAGGGGATTCAATACTGGAATCCAACTGGCATACCAGTGAAAACGTGAGCGGTTTTGTTTTCTATCGGGATGATTCGATTGCCGTCCGGCCTGCGAAAGCGGCGTCGCGACCAGGCTTGCCGCACGCCGCCGACTTGCGTGATCGCCTCTACTCCGAAGCCCACACCGCCAAGATGCTGTCGCGCTCGTGTCAGAGCTGTGGGCTCATTTAACCCTCTGGTATTGATGAATAGTCTTTGATCTTCTTATTCCACTCCAACCACAAAGAATCCTTTAAGCTATCACGATCCTTGAATGAGAAGTCATTTTTAAATTCGCGCAATGCAGCCTCAGGCACCTTCTTATTTTCAGAAAACACGACATGATAGCCATGTTTCTCAACCAACATCTTCAATGCACATCTCATGTATATTAAGTGTACGTTTGTTTTCGCTGGCAGAATATACCGTTCACTTTGCATTCTAACCAGGACCTCATCCCTCGGAGGATCCATAAACTGACCTGCAAATGCAGCGGGAACTTCAATTTTCATCCTGGCATCAGTCCATTTTCTAGCCAGAACACGATCCAAAGTGGCAGCCAATTCTCCACTGAATTCATGGACTTGCGCCAATGGCAAAAGTTTTGCCGCCTTCTCCTCAGCCAAAATCACGCGAAGTTTCACCCGTAACGAAACACAGGTTAAATAATCGCCGGTCCAACTGTCACTGAAGATTTTTTCTTCCTGAAGCAGCAACAAAGACATTCTCAAACCCGCTGAAGGTTCCTCAACATCAGAAACATCTTCTAGAGAATCAAGCAGATCGCTTTCAAAAGAGCGTGATTCCGCGAGTTCTCTCCACCCCTCGGCATCGACACATCGTCCGCCCATGAGGGCCGACTTGACAGGGTTTTCTCTTTGGTCTCCAAGGGCGCGAGACAAGGGAGAAAACAGGCAGGAGAAAACGATCATCACAACCATGAACCAGTTGGGCAGCCTGTGAATCATCATGAAAAGTTCAATGCTGGTTGTTGAGCCCGAGGCCCCTATTGCCTTCAGGATAGGATGACATGCCCACTGCGGCAAGCCCGAGCCATCACCACTGCAGCGTGTTCACATCCACCCGCGTCTCGTTGCGGCTTTCCTTGACGATATGCCCGTCGGAGAGGTACAGCACGCGATCGGCCATGGCGGACATGGCGGCGTTGTGGGTGATGACGACGGTCAGGGTGCCGAGCTCCCGATTGATGCGCTCGATGGCTTCCAGCACGGTGATGCCGGTGGTCACATCGAGAGCGCCGGTGGGCTCGTCACACAGCAGAACCTCGGGTTTTTTCGCGATGGCACGGGCGATGGCCACGCGCTGCTGCTCGCCGCCGCTGAGCTGGGAAGGGAAATGATCCAGGCGGTGGCTCAGGCCCACGCGGTCCAGCGCGTCCTCCGGCTTCATCGGGTCCGGGGCGATCTCGGTGATGAGGGCCACGTTTTCGCGGGCGGTGAGGCTGGGGATGAGATTGTAGAATTGAAACACGAAGCCCACGCAGTTGCGGCGGAACTGCGTCAACGTGCGCTCGCCGCCGCCGGAGAGGTCCCAGCCTTTGTAGCGGAGGGTGCCGGAGGTGGGGATGTCCAGACCGCCAAGGATGTTCAGCAGCGTGGACTTGCCGCTGCCAGAGGCACCCAGCAGCACCACCAGCTCGCCCGGATGGAAATCGAGATCGACCCCCTGAAGGGCCACGACATTGAGATCTCCGGTTTGGTAGACTTTGCGCAGCCCCCGTGCCGCAAAGATCGGCTTCTCGCCCTCAGCAGGCGGCTGGCGGGGAGTCATGGTGCTGGACGGCTGGGAGCTCGGCATGCCCCTACCTTGCATGGCGAAAGGGATTGTGCCAACACGATGATCGGTGGTTGCGTCCGGCGTTCATCGCGCAAGATTAACCGATGCCCATTTTGGCCAGCGACGACACTCCAGACATTCACACGACGAGGGTCAAACTCCCTTCACGTGAACGCAGCAGCGGACGCACTCTGGTCATTGGCGACATCCATGGCTGTTCGACCGCGCTTGATCTCATGCTGCAGGAGCTGTCCCCCCAGAGCGAAGACACCATCGTCACCTTGGGCGATTACGTGGATCGCGGACCAGACAGCCGCGGCGTGGTGCAGCGACTGCTGGAGTTGGAAAAGCAGGTCAAGCTCATTCCACTGATCGGCAACCATGAAATCCTCATGCTCGACGCCCGCAGCCAACTGCTTGATCCCGGATCATGGTACGGCGTCGGCGGCAGGCAGACCATGCAGTCTTATGGCTGCACGGACATCCCGGACTGGAACGCCATCCCTCAGGAGCACTGGGACTTCCTGAGCCAGCGCCTGCGCCGCTGGCATGCAGACGACACGCATATCTTTGCCCACGCGAATGTGAATGCCATGCTGCCCATGGAGGATCAGAGCGACGACTGGCTGTTCTGGCGGCGCTTTGATGATTCCCACCCGCATTTTTCGGGCAAGAAGCTGGTTTGCGGCCACACCGCCCAGAAGAACGGACTGCCCCTCATTCTCCCCAGCAGAATCTGCCTCGACACCTGGGCCTATGGGGATGGCTGGCTCACCGCGCTCGAAACCAGCACTGGAAACCTGGTGCAGACCAATCAGCGTGGCGAGGTACGGCGCTACAGTTTCGACGAGGTGCGCATGCTCACCGAAAAAGTGTGACCTCCCCCGCCATGACTCGCGCGCGCTGGATCCTCTCTGCTGCATCTCTATTCGCGCTTTGGCTTCTCGGTGCACTGGTATGCCTGCCACACCTGCAGCGGGATCTCAAAACGGCCGCCCAGGATGTGCTCTCGCAGCAGCCCGACTTGCGCAATCGGACAGGCGGACTGCAGATCGGGTTCAACGGCCAGCAGGCACGACTCACTGGCAGCGTGCGCACGCAGGAGGACCGCAGCAGGGTCGAAAACGCCGTGCGTGATCTGGTGAGCCTGCCAGCACCGCTTTCTCTCGGACTCGGGCGTCACCTCAATCCTGTCAGCGCTGTGCAGAGCGAGGTCGAAGTCATTCCCAGCCCGCCCGGCTGGATGCTGCTGGCGGCCGACGGGCCTCACGCACGTCTGCTGGGCACCGCCGCCAACGAGTATGAGGCACGCGACCTCGCGCGCAGCGTGCAGGAAGCCTGGAGCATTCAAGGCGGCGTGAGCGAAGGCATGCCGGGCACCGACGCTGGGAACCATGACGAAGCCGCCAACGTCTCCACCACCCTGCGCACGGTGCCGGCCCCGCAGGCCAGCGTGCAGGCTTACCTGGCGCGCATCGGGCTGCCATGGAAGGAGCTGACTCTGGGCAAGTCTGACGCCGATCTGCTGGCTGAAGCGCGTGCACTCGGCGTCAGCGAAGCTGAGTGGGAGCATCAGGTGCGCCCTGCTCTGGACGAGTTGCGCGCCTCCCAGCAGCAGCAGCAGCTTCTTCAGGTGAAGAACAACTTTCTTGCCAGACTGCTGCCAGGTTATCTCTTCGTCGCGGTTCGTGATCAGCAGATCATTCTCCGTGGCGAAGTCGGGAGCGCTGCCATGAAGCAGGAGATTCTCGAAGACGCCATCAAGGCCTTCGCCCATCGCCGCCTGCATGATGAAATCCGTGTCAGCGCGCAGCGCCGTCCCAGCGGTGATTTTGGCCCCATCACGACCGCCCTGCTGCCAGAAGAGGGCAAGGCGGGTGGCAAATCCTGTTTTCTCAGCTTCAGCGGCGAAGCCTGGAAAACTGTGGACTGGCAGATCGCCCCCCGCGAGCAGTCATGGAAGAACGACCTGCCAGCAGGGCTCGATGCCAAATCGCTGCAAAATGACAGCGCCATGCTCAGCAGCTGGCTGCAGGGGGATGACTCCGTCGCACCGCCACCCTCCCAACCCAGCGCCCCGGCCTTCATCGCCCTCGCGGTTTTCGGCACCAAGGCCATCATCTCAGGGCAGGTCGCCGAAGAGGCCGTGCGCGCCCAGCTCATCGCCGCCGTCCGTCTGGCCTATGGTCCGCAGTTCATCGTCATGAGCGATCAGGTTCATGTGAGCGGCGACTGCGAGCCCTCCGGCAGCATTCTGCACTCCCTCAAAAGCCTGCCGCCGGCGCCCGCCACCAGCAGCGCCGGGATGTTTGCCATCGCCAAGCCTGGCGGCACCTGGACGCTCATCCCGGTGACACGCGAACTCGTCGAAGCAGGGGGGCTGGCCCATTCCGGCCTCCTGCCCGCCGGCATTCCCGCCGCGGTCGTTGAAGACCTCTCTGCCGAGACCATCGAGCAGCTTCGCCTGCGCCTGGCCCACCCTGATTTCAACTGATGTCCTCCCTCCTCTGGCTGCTGCTCTACCTCGCTCCACTTCTCGGCCTCACCGCCGCCTTGTTCGCATGGTTCGGCTGGCAGTGGCGTGGCAGTGACATGCAGAAGCGCATCGACGAACTGACCGCCCAGATCGATGCGGCTCAATCAGCCCTGCGCCAGGCTGAAACCGAACACGCCACCACCCGTGCCGCCAGCACCACCAGCGAGGCTCCCGCTCCGATTGATCCAGCTGCGGCAGTGGAACTCCAGAGGCTGCGGGACGATTTGAAATCCGCCCAGAGTGAAGCACGCCTGCGCCAGGATGAGGCCCTAAAATCAGGTGAGGCCGCGCTGGCGCTCGAAACGGAAATGGCCCGGCTGCTGGCAGATCTTGAGCATCTGCGTGCCGCACACACCTCCGCGCAGGCGGAACTCGACAGCCTTCGCAGCGCAGCGGCTGCGGCAGACGAAACCGCTGAAGCACCCGCCAAACCCAAGCGCAAACGCAGCACCCCGGCGAAATCCAAGGTGCCCACGGCCACTCTGCGCGAAAAAATCACCGAGCTCGAAAGCCAGCTCAACACCCATCAGGCGGGCCTCGCCACACTGACGCAGGAGCGCGACGACTGGCAGCGCCGCATCACCAAACTCGAAGAGCAAACACCGGCTGATCCCGCCGGCCTGGGACTCGCCCACCGCAGCTTTGCCGACAGTGAGAAGCGCCTTGTCGCCGCCACGTCGGAGATTGAGCGGCTGCAAAATCAAACACGCGTGCTGCTGCGCGTGGAGGAATCCACCGCCGCACGCGCCAACGTGCCTGATGACGACCTCACGCAGATCAAGGGCATCAAAAAGATCATCAGTGAGCAGTTGCATGCCCACGGCATTCGCACCTGGCGGCAGATCGCCCTGTGGGATGAAGACGAGCAGCGCGCCTTCAGCGAACTCCTGGCCTTTAAAAACCGCGCCGCACGCGAGCAATGGCAGCAGCAGGCCCGTGCGCTGCATGAAGCCGCCCACGGCCCGCTGCCCTGATTTTCCCCACCGCATGTTCACCGTTTCGCGCCTCTGCTCCTTGCTGCTCACATTGGCTCTCGCCTCCTGCGTCTCCCCTGGCACATCAGCCACACGTCAGGAAAAAGCCCAACGCCTCAGCCACGATCTCCAGCGGCTCTCCCCGACAGTGAGCGCACGCGAGGCCGACCTGCTGGCGAGCACGGCCATCGAAGAATCCGCCAAACTCTCCGAGAATTTCAAGCCCTTCATCCACCCGTGGATGAACAACGGCCTCGTCAACATCGGCATGCGCAAGCGCGGCCTCTGCTACCAGTGGCGGGACGATTTGTTCCCCTTCCTGTTCCGCCTCAATCTCAAGACGCTGGAGCTGCACCTCAGCTCTTCAAAGCGCGACACCTGGCAGGAGCACCACGGCATCATCGTCACCGCGAAAGGCCAGCGCTTTGAAGACGGCCTTGTGATCGATCCCTGGCGCAATGGCGGCCGCCTGTGGTGGGGCCTCCTGAAGAATGACAAAGGACACCCCTGGGTGCCGCTGCCCTGGAAGCTCACCCCCATGGTACTGCGCCCGCTGCTGATGCCGGATCTCTATCCCTCCCACTGAGGCATTGTCAGGCCACATCCTTCACGCCGGAAGCCGCGCTGAGTTCACGGTTTCTTTTTCTTCACCGCTGGCGGAGGCGTCACCTTGATCCCGGCCGCCTCCATCACGAGATGCTGAAAGGCGTCCTTGGGTTTGCCGCTGTCCGGCACCAGCACATTTTGCACCATGAACACGGTGACGATCCCGCTCTGCGGATCGATGCAGCCATTCGTGGCAAAGGCGCCGCCGTGGCCAAAGCTGCCCACCGGCATCTGCGAATTCACCCGCTGCGTTGCGGTGTTCACCTGCCAGCCGCAGGCATAGTTCAGGGACTTGCCACCGGCGGTCACCGGGGTGGTCATGTCCTTCACAGATTTGGCTGTGAGATTGCGAACACCGTCGAGCTCTCCGCCGTTGGCGATCATCGAATAAAACCGCCCCATGTCCGCAGCGGTGGAGAAGAGGCCGCCCGCCGGCTCCGTCATGTGCAGCACGCTGGCGTCGCTGGTAACGAAGGGATTGTAGCCAGGCACGAGTTCATGTGCTTCGTCGTCCATCTTATACGTGCGGGCGATGCGAGCGCGGTGCGCGTCATCGGGATTGAACATCGTATCCTTCATGCCCAGTGGCGCGAAGATTTTGGCCTGCAAAAAGGCGTCATACTTCATGCCGGAGACGAGTTCGATGATGCGACCGGACACCGTGGGTCCAAAGCCGTACTCGTAGGCAGTGCCCGGTTGGAAAGCGAGCGGCGTCTTGAGCAGTGAGGCCACGTAGGCCTTCAGCGAGACCGCACCGTCCGAAGGTGCACGGCGTGGAAAGGCGATGCCTGCCGTGTGGCTGAGAAGCATGCGCAGCGTGATGGGTTTTTCCGGCGCGCTGCCATCGGCCAGCTTCACTTTGGCGAGTTCCGGCAGCCACTTGGAAGCCGGTTCATCGAGCGAGAGTTTGCCTTCATCCACCAGCACCATCACGGCGGTGGCGTTGATCGATTTCGTCATCGAGGCGATCCAGAACATCGCGTCCGTTTTCATCGGCTGTTTTTTGCCGATGTCGGCCATGCCTGCGGCGTCCTGATAGACGATCTTCCCCTTCTCCATCACCAGTGTGACGATGCCTGCCGCCTGCTTGGCCTTCACTGCCGCTTCCATGGCAGGATGAATGGCGGCCAGCTTCGCTTCATCGAGCGCCGGCAGCAGCGCGGGAAACAGAAGTAGGGCGGAGTAAAGAGTACATGCGATGCGGTTCATCGCGAAACAACGCACCAGCGCCGCTGCATCTAGCGGCGTCTGCGTGCGCCCAGGAAAAACAGGCCGCCCAACATCATCAGCACGGCTCCGGCGGGCTCGGGCACGAGGGCAAAATTGGTGCCCAGCACGTAGTTTGCCACGTTGTATCCGATGATCTGCCCGTCGGCGACGGACGTTTGAAACTGCGTGCCGCCATAGACGCCCGCCATCGCCGCCTCGTTCGCGGCCTGGCTGAAGCTGGTGAAGTTGCGCGTCAGGTCGATGCTGCCGTCCCCATTGATGTCGCTGCCGAGGCTGAAGGAGACGCTGTCGCCGAGGTAGGAGGCCAGCACGACGGCTGCTGCCTCACTGATCGTGGCGCCCAGCGAGACGTATTCCGGCAGCGAAGGGGAGGTGATCAGCGGTGCCCAGAACGAATCCACATCCGTGCTGGCATTGCCATCGATGTCGCCGTTCGCGATGGCCGTTTCCGGACGCCAGAACTGCGTGTCGTAGATCGTGGCCATGGCGGCGGTGCTTGCATCGGCCATCGCCACATTCAGGGTGGCCAGAAGGTGCGCCACATCGGCGGTGCTCAGGCCCGCATTGGTGGCCACAGTGGTGGCGATCTGGTTCCACATGCCCGTCATTTTCACCGTGCCGTCTCCAGCGGCCCAGAAGTAGGCTTGGTTCGTTTGGTCTGAGGTACGGGTCGCGCTGAAAGCAGCACCGAGGTCCTTCACCTGAGCGTAATCCGCCGCATACTGGCTGGACTGCAAATACGAAGTGACCGATCCGCCCGGCAGCGAGGTCATGTAGGAGCCGGTGCCCGGGATGGAAAAAGTGCCCACGCTGCCCCAGCCCGGCAGCAACGCGCCAGCGGCGGAGGTCTGCTGCCAGTAGCCGATGGTGCCAACGGGCGAATAAGTGGTGGTGGCGGCATCGGCAGAGCCATCGGCCGAACGCGCGCTCAGCAGATTGTTGGCAATGGTGATGCCCCAGCCGATGCCATCGGTCTTGGCCTGGCTGTCGGCGATGCCACTGAGCTGGGAACTGTACAGTGCGCTGGCCTCGCTGCTCGACCCCGAATAGAGGTACTGCATCACGGTGTTGGCCGCGGCGATCATCGCCGCCTGGGAGTCGGCTCCCACGGGTCCGGAACCGGGTGCCGGGTAAGCGCCATAGTCGTAGGTGTTGTAGGTGCCTTCGATGCTTTGGTCCGCATTGTACATGGACGCCGCCAGGATGGCCAGATCATGCGCCACCAGCGGGTCCGCCGTGGTCGTCATCGATTCCAGCGCCAGCGCATTCCAGTCCGAGACGATGTCGGCACGCACCGCCGTCACTGCGGTCAGCAACAGGGCAGAACCCGCAAGCAGGCTCGAAAAATGGGGGTGGAAACGCAACATCGACTGATAAATCATCTAAGTTTACAATAATTACCATAGTAAACAACGTGTTTCTGTCCTTTTGCTCGCCTCCCCCTCTCTGCCCCTCATCCGTCGTCTTGATCCTGTCGTCCGTTCTGCCCCCACTCCCCTGCCCCTCCCCCCATTTTTGCCACTTTTTGCGCCCCTCGTGTCCTTCGTAGCTCGAAGAGCGAAGAACGGATTGCGGCCAACCTCCCCTCAGCCAACAGCCCTGCCGCTGTCGAACGCCCCCAGGCCGGCACACCTTTTTGAGGCTGCGATGCGACAGCCCCGAAATCACGGCCCCGCACAGCGCTTCCCTACCTCCCCAAGCGCCGCGCCGGGTGGTAGGGACGCGTTGTGCGCGTCCGTAGATTCCTTCGTCCCAGCGCCACCTGCCGCCCCACCACTCTCCCCCTTTTCCAAAGCTCCCGCCTCTCCACCCCGACTTTCCCCTCCCCCTTTTGCGTCTTTTTGCGCCTTTTTGCGGCCCACCTCTTCCCATCAACTCCCCTCCCACTTCCCCTTGACCTTAGCCCCGCCAGCCGCACCATGACCGCGTCACGACAGGGGCGTCCCATTGCAGGGACTGAGATGGATCTTCCTCGATCCGAACCCTCCGAACCTGATGCGGGTCATGCCGCCGAAGGGAGTTCGCTCGGAGGTTCATCTCAGTTTCTGCCCACGGGCTGCGTCCAACTTGAAACTTGAAACCTTAAACTTGAAACTCCGCTTTTTTTTATGATCGCTGATCCCGCCTCCTCCTTCGAGCCTCATTCCTCCGAGCAACTCCCCGCCTCCGCCCGCGTGTATGTGCAGGGCCAGATCCACCCGGAGGTGCAGGTGCCCATGCGCGAGATCACCCTCTCCCCCACCAAGGATTTCAATGGCCGCATCATCGAAAATGAACCCGTGCGCGTCTATGACACCTCCGGCCCCTGGGGTGACCCCGATTATAAGGGCACGGTGGAAGAAGGCCTGCCCGGCCTGCGCAAGGCCTGGATCCTCGCTCGCAATGACGTGGAAGCTTACGAAGGCCGCGCCATCGAGCCCCGTGACAACGGCTACCTCACCGCCAACCACGCCGAATACGCCGCTGCCAAGCGCGAAGGCATCCTCAGCCCCCTGAAGGCCCCCATCAATGCCCAGCGCCAGCCCCTGAAGGCCAAGCCCGGCAAGGTGGTCACCCAGCTCGCCTACGCCCGCGCCGGCATCATCACCCCGGAGATGGAGTTCATCGCCATCCGCGAAAACCTAAAACGGTTTCAAGTTTCAGGTTCAAAGTTTCAAGTTTCAGACCTCACCGATGACATCGTCCGCAATGATTTGCTCAAGCAGCACGAGGGCTCGGGGAACTTGAAACCTGAAACTCATAAACTTGAAACTCCTGCTATCTTCAAGCGCTTCCCCCAGCGCATCCCCAAAGAAATCACGCCCGAGTTTGTGCGCAGCGAAGTGGCCGCCGGACGCGCCATCATTCCTTCTAACATCAACCACCCTGAGCTGGAGCCGATGATCATCGGCCGCAATTTCCTGGTGAAGATCAATGCCAACATCGGCAACAGCGCCGTCGCCTCCAGCATCGAGGAAGAGGTGGAGAAAATGCGCTGGGCCACCAAGTGGGGCGGCGACACCGTGATGGACCTTTCCACCGGCAAGAACATCCACGCCACTCGCGAGTGGATCCTGCGCAACAGCCCCGTGCCCATCGGCACCGTGCCCATCTATCAGGCCCTGGAAAAGGTGAACGGCAAGGCCGAGGACCTAACCTGGGAGCTCTTCCGCGACACGCTCATCGAGCAGGCGGAGCAGGGCGTCGATTACTTCACAATTCACGCCGGCGTGCTGCTGCGCTTTGTGCCCATGACGGCCTCCCGCATGACGGGCATCGTCTCCCGTGGCGGCAGCATCATGGCCAAGTGGTGCCTCGCCCATCACAAGGAAAACTTCCTCTACACCCACTGGGACGACATCTGCGACATCATGGCCGCCTACGATGTGAGCTTCTCCATCGGTGACGGCCTCCGCCCCGGCTCCATTGCCGATGCGAATGACAAGGCGCAGTTTGGCGAACTCGAAGTGCAGGGCGAGCTGACCACCCGCGCCTGGGCCAAGGGCGTGCAGGTCATGAACGAAGGCCCCGGCCACGTGCCCATGCACATGATCGAGGAAAACATGGCCAAGCAGCTCGAGTGGTGCCACGAGGCCCCCTTCTACACCCTCGGCCCCCTCACCACCGACATCGCTCCCGGCTACGACCACATCACCAGCGGCATCGGCGCCGCCATGATCGGCTGGTACGGCTGCGCCATGCTCTGCTACGTCACCCCGAAGGAACACCTCGGCCTGCCGAACAAGGAAGACGTCAAAGTCGGCGTCATCACCTATAAACTCGCCGCCCACGCCGCCGACCTCGCCAAAGGCCACCCCGGCGCGCAGTACCGCGACAACGCCCTCAGCAAAGCCCGCTTCGAGTTCCGCTGGGAAGACCAGTTCAATCTGAGCCTCGACCCCGTCACCGCCCGCTCCTTCCACGACGAAACCCTCCCCCAGGACGGCGCCAAGTCCGCCCATTTCTGCAGCATGTGCGGCCCGCACTTCTGCAGCATGAAGATCACTGAGGACGTCCGCAAATACGCGGCGGAGCAGGCGATTTCTGAGGAGGAAGCCCTCGCCAAGGGGATGGCGGAAAAATCGGCTGAATTCGTGGAGACTGGCGCTGAACTCTACAAACAAGCCTAGTGTCATTCCTTCCAAGAAATGAGCTTACCCATTTACATTGTTCCAGATAAGATTTCCTTTGATTCACGTTTTTAATAGAGCCCACTTTATACCAAGCCGATGCCTAAAGAATTTAAGCTTAAAATTTTAGGGAGAACAATCGAGCACTTGGGCACTCAGATGTACAAGCATCGGGCTCCTTCAATCGCAGAACTAGTCGCTAACTGCCACGATGCTGGTGCAAAAAATGTATGGATTGATATTCCAGAAGAGCCGGAATATGACCGCAATTCAAGCATTATATCGGTCCGCGACGATGGAGAGGGTATGACCTCAGATAGTGTTCAATTGCAGTATTTGGTGATTGGAAGGAATCGACGGGCTGAAGACAAAGGAATGAGCCACGGGCGAAAGGTCATGGGGCGCAAAGGCATTGGAAAACTCGCAGGCTTCGGTCTTGCATCAAAAATGACCTTAACGACATGGACTGAAAATATCCCGTCAGCGATTCGATTCTCAATGTCCTTGGAACAACTGAAGTGCAACCCCGGAGCCGTTGAAGACATCACCTTTCCATGGGACGACGCACCAAAGATCCAAGGATGGCCTAGTTCCGGAACAATGATTCACCTTTCCGGACTCAAACATGCGTCTCCCCTACAAATTTCTGCGTTAGCAGAAACTCTCGCACGAAGGTTTTCACGAACAACACGTGGAGAAATGGTCATTCACATAAACGGAACTCCCGTAACCGATCCAGACTTGGAGACAGTTCTCCAACACCCAGAAGATGGAAGCTTCGAAGAAGAAACATTGCCAAGTGGAAACGTAGTAAAATACCGTTATTCCTTTTCAAAAGCGACGATCAAATCAGCTGAAATGCAGGGCTTCGCAATTTATGCCCACGAAAGAACCGCGCAAGCCCCGCCATTTTTCTTCAACGTCGAGTCCACTGCTTCTGGGCAGCATTCCACAAGATATGTAACTGGTGAGATTAAAGCCGACTATCTTGATGATGGCATTGATGATGAATCAGATCTAACATCAACCGACCGTCAAGAACTCGACTGGGAAAAAGAAGAGGTTCTTCGGGGATTGTCGTGTGATTAGAGGACGGGTTTGAGGTCAAGTTTGCCGCAGAAGAACAGGATGCGACGGCGGTAGCTCGCGAAGCTGCGAAAGCCTCGTGCGGCCGCCTTGATCTGCTGGATCACGCTGTT
>JAIPJY010000117.1 GCA_021733925.1 Prosthecobacter sp.
CTTGCCCTCCCGAATAACTCGATCGGCTTTTCTGAGTACGTAGTTCGGGCTTTAGCCCGTTCCGGAAGCTCCGCATCGTCCCAAATCTGAAACCAGCCAGCGCACGTTTTGTAGTACCGGCTTCAGCCGGAATCTGGAAACTTACTTCGCGCACACGGCTCCCGAATAAATCCCCCCAGTTACCCTCCGTTCCACAATCCAGCCGCCTGGAGTTCAGGTGCTCCCGAATAACTCGCGCTGGAGGCCCCATCCCAAAGGCTCTGTTCCTGAAATTATTTTACCCTTCATCATTTTACCCTGTTTCTGTTCCGTGGATTCCATCCTTTGCTCGTCGCTCTCACCTTCCGAATCATTCGCGCTGAAGTTACCCTCCGCTCCACAATCCAGCCGCCTTGAGTTCAGGTGCTTCGTAGCTTCAGCGAAGAATGGGTCCTCGACCCAGCCGCTCCGCTTCACCACAAAGTAAGACAATCAATGCTTGAGTTGCCACATGCCTGACGAAGTAAACACCGTTAATCGAGCACCAATGAAGACTGCAATTCTTTTCGCTTCCATCGTTCTGATCGCACTCGTGCTTCTCTGGCTTAACCGTTCCTCTCAAGTTAAAGACGCGCCGAAGAAGGAATCCTTCCTTTCAGTAGTTTCCGGTATAGAGGACATCGATGCCATCCATGCTGAGCACCGGACTCAGGATGAAAAAATGACCCATGAACAGATCATGGAGAGAGCATTCAATGATCTCCAGTTAAAAACCTCGGCTCATGCAGGCGTTTGGAAACTGGGTGAGGAGGAACGCTGGGATTGGGATGGCGAGAAAGGCACCCTGCTCTTGACCTTTAAAGATAAAATCGTGCGCACTCGTGCTCAATTCGTGGGTTCCTATGTCTATTCGCGCAAATCCTGGCTCTGGGCATGGGCCAATAAGACCATCCCCGAAGACTCGAAGTCAGACGCTAAAACAGTTCACAATCACATGATCCAACGGCACGTTGCCGGCTTCGATCAGGAAGAGCTTTCTGTAGACGAACAGGATGCCTGGGCCTTCACCTCCCTCGCCTGCTATCTGGCCGATGCTCAAGGTGCCTACAGTGGCCGCGAAGGCGACATGCGCGCCTTTTTCACTTTTCATGATATTGAGATCCTGCCACGCCAGTAACATATTTCACGGACCAATAGAACGATTGTCTCGCAGCATGATCTCCATCCCATGCCTGCCTTGAAGGCCAACGGCCTTCCGTAATATAGCCCAGGGATGCCGAGCTTTAGCGAGCGCTTCCCTGGGTATCGCGGCACATCATCGGGAAGCAAACCCAGCACCCCGCCACACATCGCGCCCACCAGCAGCGTTCACAACACGTCCCGCCGCACGCATCTTCGACTCCATGACAGAGCCACGATGCCGCCGCTTCTTGAGATCAACTTTTCAAGGCGTTATCTCGCCACGCTTAGCTTCCTGAATGGATGCTCGAGCGTGAAGGACTCCTCGGTTTTCTTATCACCCTCTCGCAACTGCATCAAATTCACCTGATCCTTAAACAGATCCAAAAACACCGCATTCCTCACCGTCGTCCCACCCACCCCCTCCGGCACCTCCACCTCAAAAAACAGCACCACCGCCGGATCACCGCTCTTCGCACTCGCCTCCTCCATCTCTCTCCCCACCCACTCCATCTTCGCCACCTTCCCCGCCGCATCCGTCACCACAAAAGTCTTCGCCAGATACGCCTGAATCTGCGCATCAAATTCCGCCGCAGGCGTCTTGTCCATCCTCATCTCCCTCTCGCTCTGCCGCACCAGCGCCAGTTCAAGATCACTCACGAAAACCGTCAGACTGACCTCCAGCTTCTTCGTCTTCCCATTATACTCCGCCTCCGCAGTCGAGGTGTGAACCGAATGCGCGTGCAGACACGTTGCCACCAGCAAAGAGAGAATGACCAGCAAGACTCGCATGGTGCGCGTACTTTAGTCCGCAGCATCACCGCAAGCAAGCCAGGCAATCTCCCAGATCTGCCGCAACTCCCGAGAAATCAGATCGTGGCACCCTCACGACTTCATGATACTGTGGCTGAGTGAATTCCACCGCCCCCACGTCCAAACTCCGCCGCCTGTGGCGCTGGACCTGGCGTCTCGGACTCACAGCCCTCGTCCTTCTGACCCTCCTCATCGGCTTGGCTTGGCACCAACGCGTCCCCCTCGCGAATGAACTGCTGCACCGCTTTCTCGGCGACATGCAGGTCGAAGTCGTCTCCCTCGACTGGAAGGACGGCGCCCTGCACGTGCGCGAGGTCAGTACCCTGCACCTTCCCAGTTCAAAACACATCTCAAGCGTCGGCCACTTGGAATGGCGCCCCCGTTGGGACCAGCTCTCACAGGGAAATTTCGGCGGCCTCAAAGTGGACGAAGCCGAGGTGAATGTGCCTCTCTCCTGGCTCATTCCCTCTCCACCCCAACCCGGCAGCCCCGCGACAGAAGGATCATCCTTTCGCTGGCGCCTGGACTTGATTGACCTCACCCCCACCAAGTTCGTGGTGCGCGACGACAACTGGCAGCCTCTTGCCAGTGTCATCATCACGCAGAAGGTGCAGGATTTGGAAGTCGGCGGCAGCAAATCCCCTTCCTTCAAAACCGTCATCACCGACCTGCAGCAGGCGGAGTGGCACGGCCAGCCTGTGTTCAGCAGCCTTCATGTCGAAACCGAAATGCGCGGCACCGAGATCACCATCAAAAAAGCCTCCTTACATGGCGGCCAGTTCGATCTCGCCCGGTTGCAAGATTTCAGCCCCGCACTCAAAGACAAACTGCCCCCATTGAGCGGCAGCGTGCAGTTAGATTGGGACGGCCGTGACATCAGACTCTCAACCGCCGGCTTGATCGCAGGCGGCACTCAAGAAGTGCATCTGAAAAATCTCCACCTGCAGCCGCTGGCCGGTGAGGGGCAGATCACCGCCTCCGCCCTGGACCTGAAAGCATCTCAGGATTTAAACGGCCTCTGGCATGTCGAACGCGGGCTGCTGCAGAACCCAGCCATCGAATGGACACCTGCGCTGGAATCCGCCCTGCTGCCCAAAAGCGAATCCAAGCAGACAACCACCTGGCAGGCAAAAATCGATGCACTGCAAGTGAAAGACGGCACGCTCAAACTGACCCCCACGGAACTCTGCCCCGTGGCAGGTGAACTGGACTGGAGCACGACCCTCGAAGCACTGACCCTTTCCTCAGACGGACTGCGCTCCGCAGTGAAACAAAAACTGGCGCTCACAGATGTTTCCCTCCGTTGGAACTCAAAAGACCCCGCCGTCCAGTTCCCCCCGTTTGTTCAGACGAAGTCGGCCTCCCTCGAGGTGGTGCCCGACAAGTTGCGTGAGCTCTGGCAGGTGGACTCACTCGTGCTGTCGGCCCCACATTTGGCATTCACCCCGGAAAACGGGCCATGGTTTGACAAGATCGAAACACCCCCGGTGCAGACATCGCTCAAACCTGCCCTGCCGTGGTGGAAGCAGCTGCAGTTTGGCCCGCTGACGGTGACCGATGCCAAGCTCGAATTCGCAATTCAGCTGGCGGAACGCCTGGAATCTTCAATTCATTTCGCGATCACGACCGAGCAGTCGAAGCAGCATCTGCTCATTCAATCGGCACAGATGAACATTCCCAAACGTTCGAGCCTGCCAGTATTGAGTTTCGCAGGTGTGGAGGTGCGCGCGGCCCTCCCGGAGATGTGGCGCACGCAGCGTCTCGAATCATTCAAGATCTCGGAAGGTCATGTGGCAGTGGGAGACGCCCTCATGACTCTGTTCAGTGGTGATGCCGCGGTGGTTGAGCAAAAAGTGGATGCCACCACCGCACGCTGGACCGCAGGAAAATTCGAAGTGGATAAACTGGGCGTGACATTGATGAGCATCGCTCCGGGTCTGCCTCCGGTGCGTTTTGATGTGAACCTCTCCGCCATCGAAACCCCGCTCGATCTCGACGGCCTGGCGGAGAATGTCGAGCCCCAGAGCATCCAGCTGACTCGCCTGCGCATCCCCTCCCCTCACGAGGCGCTGCGCACCGTGGCGGAAATGGATGTCATTCAGGTGAACTACACGCTCGATGGCCTGCTGCACCGCCGCATCGACCGCGTCGAGATCATCTCCCCCGTCCTCTACGTGGGCGAAGATCTGTTCTGGTATGTGGAGAACTTTCGCAAATCCGCGAAAGGCGAAGCACCCATACCCGATGCGACCTTTGGCCCCCCCGAACCGCCTAAACCCACCGCCCCCGGCTGGCAGGTGGACACCCTGGCGGTGACCGATGGCAAGCTCATCATCGCTCCCAAAGGCGTGCCGCTCGCAGGCATCAGCCGCCCGTTTCCATTCAGCTTCACCTCGAAACTCGAAAGCGGCCAGCTCGACGCCCAGTTCGACATCCCGTCAGACGATTACACGTTGAATCAGCTGAAGCTCGAGTTTCGCGGCATGAAAGGACAGGTGCATTTCAATCTGCCCATGAAGGACCGGAACAACAATCTGACCGAGACCTTCACCGTCGATCAGCTGCGCTGGAAGCAGCTCCACTTCGAAAACGCCCACCTCAGCGTGACCTACGACGTGCACGGCATCTACGGCCTGTTCGGCAGCTCGGCTTACGGTGGGTATGTGAACGGCGCGTTCGACATCTACCTGGACGAGACCTTCACCTGGGACGGCTGGCTGGCTGGCACGGATGTGGATTTGCAACCGGTCACGACCACGTTGTTTCCAGAGTACTTTCTGATCGACGGCAAGGTCCAGTGCAAAGTGGTCGCCACCGGAAACAAGAACGAACTGTATCAAGGCGATGCAGAATTCAAAAACAGCTCGCATGGCCGGTTCAGCATCGCCGCGCTGAATGACCTGATCAAATCACTGCCCAAGGCGCTGACGGGCACCATCGGGGATCAAATAACCCGCATCGGACTGGAAACGCTGCGTGACTTCGAGTATGAGAACATTGATGGCAAAGCACGCTTCTACGGACGTGAAGGCCGCGGACACCTGCGGTTCTCAGGCCCGAAGGGCTCGCGCAAGTTTGATGTGAATGTCTATGATCACCGTTGGAAAGAAGAACCACGCAAACCCGAGACCGCTGATGCATTGGCACGCTGAACGACTCTTCCTTTGCTCTGCCGCACTCGCTCTGGCCGCCTGCAAACTGCCCGAGGTCCCCATCACCACGCCGAAACCTCTCGAAGTGAACCTCAACATGCGGCTGGATGTTTACCAGTACCGGGGTGACGAACCGCAGGACAAGGAGGCCCTTAAAAACGCCAGTGAGGCCACCGATCGCATGCGCAACCGCATGCAGGAAATCCAGACCTTGAAAAACAACCAGCTCGTCAGCGAAGATCATCGCGGCCTGCTGCAGATCCGTGAGGTGCCCTCCGGCAACTGGGGCGCGGAGGTGAAAAAAGCCGTCGCCGCCGAAAATGAGGATCGCATGCTGCTCATGCGCAAAAAGGCCAAGGAGTCCAACCGCCCGCTCTTTGAGATCGAGGAGGAGCAGTGGCGCCTCCGCAGCGAGCAGGCCGACACCGGCGAATGGATTGAAGTTCCAGGCACCACACCAGGCTCGTTTGAGTTAAAACGAGTGGAAGCCAGGTCGACTCCCCCACCAAGCCAGCCAACCACCACCACGCCAGCCATCCCAACCACACCCAAGCCATGAGACTCATCCTCTTCCTGCTCATCTCGTTGTCCGTTGTTCTCGCCTTCACCAATCCCAACGAGGCCGAGTTCCGTTCCTACATGCAGAAAAAGCACGGCATTGCTGGCTCACTGAGTTTGAAAGTCGCCTCCATCTTCTCCGCCGGCACCAGCACCGGAGTCTCCCGGGACAACTACATCATCTGCAGCCGCTACTACATTGGCGGTGACGGCATTCTGCCTCGCGTAGATCTGGCCTGGGGGGTGGGTGGAAAATTTTTTGACATTGACGAAGACGACGAGAAATGACGGCATGCTTCGCTTGCGGCTGCCCTCTCTGCTGATCCTGAGTCTCCTGCCCGCTTGCACACTGCTGCAGCGCAAACCATCGCCGACAGCACCTCCCAAACCCGCCTATCATATCGACACGGCCTTGGCTGCCGCCTTGAAACCGGCGGCGGCAAGCATCGAAATCGACCTGACCAGGCAGGAAATGCGTTTGCTCAATGCCGACAAGGCGGCCGTCGTGGTGACGCAAATTTCCTCGGGGCGGAACACATCCCCCACCCCCACCGGTGATTTCAAAGTACTCGAAAAGCTGCCGACGAAGTTCTCCAACCGCTACGGCAAGTTCGTCAAGCCAGACACACGTGAGGTGGTCGTGTGGCGCACCTGGGAGCATCACGGCCCGCCGCCACAGGGCACCCGTTACGAAGGCTACGAAATGCCCCACTGGCTGCGGCTCACCTGGCCCGGCGTCGGCATTCATCAGGGCGAGTTCAGGCCGGGGGAGCTTTCCAGCAAAGGCTGCATCCGCACTCCTGCCGAGCCCCAGCAGGTGATCTGGGAGCATGCGCAGGTTGGCACTCCGGTGCACATCCGTGGCAGCAGCGCCGCTCACCCTGACGCGCCTTGATTCCCACCATGTCACCAGCGTAAAAATTTACGGGGCTGGCTTCGCGGCTTCCGGCTCAGCTTTTTTCGCCGCCGGCATTTCCACCGTCACACTCAGCTCCCACGCACGATTTTTGATGCACCAGACCAGCACCGCCAATCCGAGGAAGCCGATTAAAACCACATGCAGCATGCAGCCAGTACCACATCCGATTCCTTGAAACGAATCGCGATAAGTGCGGATATTGGTTCTGACAGAGTCCCCCATTCATGGCAACCTGCGTCATCTTGGATTGGACAGCCAGCGATTGTCGTCGATTTTTAAGCCTGCCTTTTACTGATCCCTCCACCCAAAACTTCCTGATCCCCCATGTCTCGCCGTGCCCAATCTGGAGTCCGCCCCACCCACTGGCTGGGATTGATCGCCATTCTCGCCGTCGTCGGCGGCGGTGGTTTTGCTTTGATGCATCGCTCCACTGATGCGATGACCGGCGTCACCGAGCTCAGCGCCAGTGAGTTCATGGAAAACGCCACCGCGCTCAGCGGCAACGAATACAAGGTCGAAGGCGTCGTCGACGACCGGCTCGACAACTGGCGCAGCGCAGAAGGCCGCCTCTTCAGCTTGCAGATCAGCGATGGCGCAGGCAATACTTACCTCCCTGTCTGGGTGCCGCCGGATTACAAAGGTGCCAATATTCAGCGCCGCCAGCGTTACATCTTCAAAGTGCGCGTCATGGAAACCGGCGTGCTCGAAGTGCTCCAACTCATCAAAGCGTAAATCCTCACCTTCATGAAGCGCCTCCTTTTTGCCCTTGCCCTGACCGGCCTGTGTCCAGCCAGCGCCCAGGTCCTGCCTGGCAGCACCGGTGTCGGTGCGCCCCCGGCCACCACGACCACCAACTCCAATAACAATTACAACATGGTGCCCGGCAGCGCTGCTGACCGGCAGACCGATACCCAGACCGGTCTCAACAACATGCCCATGGCCGATCCCGGCTCGGAGAACGTCGCCTTCAACGGCAAGCTCTCGAACGTGACCAACAACCGTCTCATGCGCTCCCGCTTTGAGACCTATCTCACCACGCCTGAGGCAAACGGTCCCGAAGACCAGGCCTACCGTGATCTCATGGCCCAGATCATGGATCTCCTCGCCCCCACGCACAAGGCCACCGACCCCGTCACCAAGGCTCAGATCCGCGGCCCTGAAGTCATGAAAGCTTTTGCCATGTTGCCGGAGGCCGGTGCCGCAAGAATCGACGGCGGCCTCTGCAATGCCGTCGCCAACGCCATCTGGGATGTGTGGACCGCGCAAAAACGCGTCAACGAACGCAAGCTCGCCAACGTGGCCATGATGGATCGCCGCAAGCAGCTCGAATGGAATGCCGAGATGGGATTGAACAGCACCCCCCTGGCCAAACCCAGCAGTGGCCCCACCAAAAACGGCCAGCAGGCCGCTCAGACGCAGCAGACCAACAGCGCCACCGTCGGCCGCACCTCCGGCTACATCAAGGGCATCGCTGAAATCGAAGCCCGCACGAAATTAAACGAGGCCGCCATGGGCCTCTCCGAAGTCACCAGCAAGATCCAGTTCCAGGCCCTCATCATTCAGATGTTCATGCAGCGCCGTTTTGAGCACGCCGTCATCGCCTGCCGCTTCTACCCCAATCTCTTCCGCGACGGCGAAAGCATCCTCCAGCTCGACAAGGACAGCGACGTCCAAAAGCTCCTCTCCAGCAGCTTCGGCGTCCCTCCCACCGTCAGCATGATCGACGGCCTCTCCCTCGAAGCCATCCGCAGCGTCGATGAATCCCTCGTCTCCTTCGAAAATCTCGTCGCCCGCCGGGATGTGGACAGCGCCAGCAATCGCCTCCTCGAAGCCTATGCCATCGGCGAATACCTGCCCCGTGTCCGCCGCCTCCCCATGTCTGAAAAGACCAAGGTCCTCGATTTCGTGCGCAAGAAAAACAAGCTCCTCTCCTTCCTGGAAATGAAGGATTATGCCAGCGCCGAGACCGTCGTTACGGACCTCCGCGCCTCCTCCGACGACTTCGAATACGCCAAGCCGCTCGCCGCGATTCAAACCGCCAAGACCATGAGTAACCTCCATGTGAACAACGCCAACGCGGCGATGGGCAACAGGGATGCCAAGACCGTCGAGGCGGAGATGAAGGCTGCCGCTGAAATCTGGCCCACCAATCCACGTGTCACACAGCTCAGCGAAACCATGATGCAATCCACGGACACGAAGTCCCAGGCGCTCATGGAATTCGACCGCCTCCTCAGCCAGCGCAACTACCGCCAGATCTTCGAGAACCAGGCCCCGTTCATCGCCGCCGTTGCCGATGACCTCACCCGCAAGCAGCAGCTTGAAAAAGTCCTCAAGGACATGGGTCGGCTGGAACTCATCCTCGGCGGTGCCAAAGAGCTGGCCGCCAGCAGCCCTCCCGCCGCATGGGAAAAAGTAGAGAAGGAATCCACCATTTTCCCTGACGATCCCGTCCTCAGCAAAATGCGTGCGGACCTCGGTGTGAAGGCCAGTGAATTCGTCACCGCCATTGAAAACGCCCGCCAGCAGGAAGAAAAGCAGCAGGTCGGCTCCGCCCTCGCCTGGTACTTGAAGGCCAAGAGCATGCATCCATTCAGCGAGATGGCCCGCGATGGCATCAAGCGCCTCGTCGAAGTCGTTAAAATCGGCGACCAGCCACCACCCACCGCCCCCGAACCCACCTCAGCGCTCAACAACTGAGCGCCGGTTGAATGAGTTCGTCTCCGAAAGCGCGTAGCGGTGGCACAGCCATAGCCGTGGGTGCCAACCCACGGAACCACGCCGCCCATGCTTTTTGGAATCCAGTGAAACCGCGTAGCGGTGGCACAACCGTAATTCTACTTTGGTAAGTTATCAGAGGGCATATATTCCATCGGGATGTTTTTCCTGCGGCATCACATCTTACGCCGTTGAATGCTCTTGGCAGGTTGCCATGGTCTTTCGTCATCCCATTCCGCTTTTTCACCAGTCCCAACGGGACTGCGCATCATAGCTAAGGGGTGCCGAGCCTGGGCGAGGCTCCCCTGGTACCAGACGTCATCATCGGAAAGCAAACCCAGCGCCTTCGCCACAAACCACGCCCACCAGCAGCGTTTGCAAAAAGCCCCGCCGCGCTCAGAGCGTACCGCCAGCACCCAAAACCCCGATAGCTTACCAAAGTAGAAGTAACCGTGGATGCAAACCCACGGAACCACACCGCCCATGCTTTTGGAATCCAGTGGAACCGCGTAGCGGTGACACAAACCTCCGCTCCACCCATCGCATTCGCAGAAACGCGCGCGCCAGGTCGCAATTATACCACGATCAATTGAAAACAGGTCTGTCCCCGGATCGAATCAGCTGCTCTAACTGGGATCATTTCACCTGCGGAGCCGCTCTCCTGTCTTGAAGGCCAACGGCCTTCCGTATCATAGCGAAGGGATGCCGAGCCTCG
>JAIPJY010000047.1 GCA_021733925.1 Prosthecobacter sp.
CCACGATCTTGGCGAGGCCATCTGGCGCGATGACCAGCAGGCTTCGATGTACCGCTTGATCGTTGAGGGAGCCATCCGCGTCACGCAGGGCACCGGCGGTGCGCTCTACCTCTATGACGAGGCCACCCAGCAGCTCGTTCCACGGCACTATTCCGACTTTTGCGCCCCGCTCATCAGCCTGCCCGAGCGCGTGCGCGAGCAGATGAAGGAGAATTCCGCCACTCTCCTGAGCACACTGCGCATGCAGACAGAAACAGTGCAGTCAGGTCTTCTCGGCAGTGTTTTCGCGCAGCAAAAGACCGAATTGCTGCCGGATCTCGGCACTGACACGCGCCTGGGCGAGCACTTGGTTTCCTCCCAGAAGCATGTCACCGCCATGATCGGCCCCCTGAGCTTTGGTCTTCGCAGGCTCGGTGTACTTGCCGTCACTTCTCCCAAAGATGGCCGCAGCTACAACGCCAACGACTTCGAAGTCTTCAACTCCCTCATTGAGCAGTCCGCCTTCGCCCTCGCGAATGCCATGTCGCATCAAGAAGCAGCCAAGAACCGCATGGATCAGCAGGAACTGCAAAACGCCAGTCAGATCCAAAAGGTGCTGCTCCCAGAGCGCGACCCGGAGGTCCCGGGCTTCATCATCGCCGGCAGAAACATCCCCGCCCGCACGCTCAGCGGCGACTACTTCGACTATTTGCCCCTGCCCGACGGTCGCTTTGGCGCCGTCATTGCCGACGTTTCAGGCAAAGGCCTCGGTGCCGCCATGATCACCGTCATGTGCCGTACCCTCATGCGGGCCAAATCGCAGACCTCCGAATCCCCCAGCGTCGTTCTCGCGGCGGTGAACCGCCAGATCGCCCCGGACATCCGCGAGGACATGTTCATCACCATGTCCTACGTCGTGGTCGAAGAGGACGGCTCCAGGCTCACCATCTCCCGTGCCGGCCACAACGCCGCGCTGCTCTGGCGCAAAGCCACCGGCAAGGTCGAATCGATTCACCCCCCCGGACTCGGCGTCGGCATCGACAAGGGCGCGGTCTTTGAACGCGTCACCAAAGATGAAAGCTTCCAGATGGAGCCGGGCGACTGCCTGCTGCTCTACACCGACGGCGTCAACGAGGCCATGGACCCCAAAGGCATCGAATTTGGCGAGGAACGCGTTGAAGAAGAACTCGCCAAACATGCCCCGAACGGGCCGAAAGCGGTCATTGGCGGCATTATTCTTGATTTGGAGCACTTTTTGAAGGGGCGGCGCTCCCACGACGACATCACCTTGATTGCTATCCAGAAGACGGCATAGTCGCGGCCCCCCAAAACACCGCGAAATCCTATGACCGAGCCGAGTCCCGATACGACCCCGCAACCCTTTTTCGAAGAAGTTCCCAATCCTGAAGCCACCGCTCCGATGGAGGAGGCAGCGCCGCTTGATCCCATCACGGCACTGACCCAGGAAGTCGAACGCTGGAAAGACATGGCCTACCGCAGTCAGGCCGAGCTGGACAACTTCCGCAAACGCTCCGCCCGTGAGGCCCAGGAAACCCGCGCCTACGCCAATGGCGATCTCCTGCGCGCCTTGTGCCCCATCCTGGATAATTTCGACATGGGCCTCGAAGCCGCTCGTCAGGAGTCTGAAAAGTCCATGGTCTTCATGGGCATGAGCATGGTGAACCGCCAGATTCAGGACTTTTTGCGCGACAATGGCGCTTTGGAAATTGAGGCCCAGGGCAAAGTCTTTGATCCCAATCTTCATGAGGCCGTCGCCCAGGAAGCCAGCGCCACCGTCCCCGAAGGCACCGTCATCCGCGTCACCCGTCGTGGCTACAAGCTCAAGGACCGCCTCCTCCGTGCCGCCAGCGTCATCGTTTCCAGTGGTCCCACGGCCCCTGCAGGGGCGTAACCCTCTTTTTACACAGCTATGGCCGACAAACGCGATTATTACGAAGTCCTTGGCGTTTCCCGTGACGTTTCGGACGAGGAGTTGAAAAAAGCCTACCGCAAGCTCGCGGTGAAACATCACCCCGACAAAAACCCGGACGACAAATCGGCCGAAGGCAAATTCAAGGAAGTCGGCGAAGCCTACGACGTCCTCAGCGACGAGCAAAAACGCGCCGCGTATGACCGTTACGGCCACGCCGCCTTTGCCGGTGGCATGGGCGGCCCGTCCGCCGGTGGGCACGATCCCTTCGACATTTTCCGCGAAGTCTTCAGCGGTGGTGGCGGCGGCATCTTCGAGCAGTTCTTCGGCGGCGGTGGTGGCGGAGGCGGCGGTGGCCGTCGTCGCGATGGCCCGCAACGCGGCAGCGACCTGCGCTACGGAATGGAAATCTCCCTCGAAGACGCCGCGCATGGCGTGGAGCGCGAGATCGAGTACGAGCGCAGCGCCTCCTGCAAACCCTGCTCCGGCTCCGGCTCCGCCAGCGGCGGCGGCGGTAAAAAAACCTGCCGCACCTGCGGCGGTGTCGGCCAGGTCATCAGCTCACGTGGCTTCTTCCAGATTCAGCAGACTTGCCCGGATTGCAGTGGCAGTGGCGAAATGATCAGCGACCCCTGCCGCAGCTGCCACGGCACCGGACGTTCCAAGGAACGCACCAAAGTCCGCGTCAAAGTGCCTGCGGGCATCGAAGACGGCTCCCGTCTGCGCTCCACCGGCAACGGCGATCTCGGCGTGAAAAACGGCCCTGCCGGCGATCTCTACATCGTCGTCCAGGTCAAATCACACGAGATCTTCGAGCGCGAAGGCAATGACCTCCACTGCGACATCCCTCTCTCCTTTGGCACCGCCGCTCTCGGCGGAGAGCTCACCGTCCCCACCATGGAGGCCAAGGCTTCCGTCAAAGTGCCCGCTGGCACCCAAAACGGCACCACCTTCCGCCTTCGCGGCAAAGGCATGAAAATCCTCGGCGAAGACCGCTTTGGCGATCTCTACGTCCACGTCCAGATCGCCGTGCCGACAAAGCTCAATGCCGAACAGCGCGAGAAGCTCGACGAATTTTCCAAATCCCTTGGTGAACAAACCTCTCCCATGGAGGAAACCTTCTTCGAAAAAGCGAAAAAGTTTTTCCGCTGAACGGCAGTAGCCCTCCAATGAACGCCACGCTGGATGCCCAAACTGCTGATGGCCGTGTCGTGATCACATTCCCCGAATCCGCCGTCCCAGCACAGGAACGAGAGAGCTTCATTGCCTTCATCAAAGCTGAGTGGGAGGCACGCCAAAATCGCTTCACGGAGAAAGACGCCCGTGTCCTCGCCGACGAAGTGGACACCAGCTGGTGGGATAAGAATCGTGAGCGCATTCTCCGCAGCATCTGATGAAGCATGAGCCGCCGCTTCGCTCCGCTCCATACCAGCCCCAAAGGGGCTGCGGAATATAGCCCAGGGTCGCCGAGCCTAAGCGAGGCCACCCTGGGTAATCAGCACACGATCGGAAAGCAAAGCCAGCGCTCCGCCGCACCCCATGCCCACCAGCAGCGTCTGCAACAACCTCCGCCACGCCATAGCGCCGCGATCAAACAACGCTCTAATCCCCTCCCAGCCGACTCTATTGCCCCACTCATTTAAACCCTCCACAGGACATGCGGCTTGCGACGACGCCATCCCTTCACATGATCAATCAGCCCCCAAATTCATGACCACCCGCGACCTGCTGACCCTGACGAAGTTCCGCCTCAGTGCGCTCGTCATCGTCACCACGTTTGTGGGGTTCTGGCTGCGTGCTCCCAAGGGCTTCGACATCTGGCTGCTGTTTCACACCATCATTGGCAGCACCCTCGCCGCCTTCGGTGCGGCGGTGTTCAATCAGCTCATGGAAATCGAGCCCGACTCGCGCATGCAGCGCACGTCGGATCGTCCCCTGCCCTCCGGGCGCGTGAGTCCTTCAGCCGCCTTCGGCATCGGCTGGCTCCTCAGCGCCTGGGCGCTCATCCACCTGACCATCACGGTGAACATGGAGGCCGCAGCCCTCACCGCGCTCACCCTCGCGGTGTATCTCTTCATCTACACCCCGCTCAAGCGCCAAAGCGCTACCAACACGCTCGTCGGTGCCGTCTCCGGCGCTCTGCCGCCGCTCATCGGCTGGGCCGGTGCCGCCGGCCCCCTGCCTGCGGGTGCCGCCCCCCATTTCCGCTGGGAGCTCATGATCGAGCCCGGTGCCATCTACCTCTTCCTCCTCCTCTTCCTCTGGCAGCTCCCCCATTTCCTCGCCATCAACTGGATGTATCGCGACGAGTACCGCAAAGGCGGCTTCGTCATGCTCGCCAACGACGATGAGCACGGCGCACGCACCTCGAAGCACGCGCTTGCCTACGCCGTCAGCACCGTCCTGCTGATGTTCTACCCCGTGTATGCCGGTGCCGCCTATGCCTGGTGGTTCCTGCCTCCGGCCCTGCTGCTCAGCGGCTGGCTCTGCGTCCTGGCGCTGCGCTTCAACCGCCACCCGGAACGGGCAACCGCTCGCAAACTTTTCTTCTGCACGCTGATGTATCTCCCCGGCATTCTGACCGTATCTATCATCGCCTGGAAACACGCGTAACTGCACCGCCATGAACGAATCTCCCGCCAAAGCCAAGCTCAGCCCCTGGACCATCTGGGTGCCCGTCATCATCGCCGTCCTCGGCCTCGTCGTCTTTTACAACTACCTCATCTACCGCTCACGCATCGACAACGACGTCAACCGTCCGCCCATCCTTGGCCGCCTCGAAAAAGACCTCGAACTCACCGAGCGCAGCGGCAAGACCGTCCACCTCGAAGATTTGAAAGGTAAGGTGCTCGTCGTCTCCTGGGTTTTCACCCGCTGCCCGCGCGGCTGTGCGGCGGTGATCGCCAAACTCATGAAGCTTCAGTCGGAATTCGCCAACGAGCCCGGCCTCCACTTCGTCAGCTTCACCCTCGACGCCGACGACACACCGGAAATGATGAAGAAATTCGCCAGCGGCCTCGGCATCAAGGACGACGCCAACTGGTGGTTCGTGAACGGTGACAAGGACGCCGTGCGCAAGTTCATGACCAGCCAGGTCCAGTTCCGCCCCGTGCAGGACATGCCCGAGGCCGATCGTCTCTCCCCCGACGACAAGTACATCCACGATCTCCGCGTCGCCGTCATCGACCACCTCGGTCACGTGCGCAGTCTGGCCGATATTCTGAATACCGACCCCGAATTCGCCAAATTCTGGGATGAAAAAATCCGCAAAGACCTGCACTACCTGCTCAACGAACAGAAAAAATCCCCCTACATTCCCGCTGGATCGAAATAAACCATGGACGTCACCGAACTCCCCAAGCTCTACACGATTTTCAACGCCTGTGCGCTCCTGCACATCATCCTCGGTCTGACGATGATCAAGCTCGGCCACAAAAAGCCGCACATCGTCAGCATGATCATCGCGCTGTTGTTCTCCACGGCCTTCCTCGGCTGCTACCTCTACTACCACTATCACGCAGGCCACGTGAAGTTTGCCGGCACCGGCCTCACCCGCCCGATCTACTTCACCATCCTCTTCACGCACATCCCGCTCGCCGTGCTCAGCCTGCCGATGATCATCATGACTGTCGTCCCAGCCCTGCGCAGCCGTTTCGACAAGCACAAGCGCATGGCCAAGTGGACCGTCCCCGTCTGGCTCTACGTCTCCGTCACCGGCATCATCGTCTATCTCATGTGCTACGTCTGGTACGGCCCGCCCATCCGAGCGTAGTGGAAGAGATCGTAGCGAAACGTCCCCATTTGGACTGCGGTCGCGCAGCGAGGAACGAGCGCAGCTACCGCTTTCCGCTGGCCGTTTAGATCACGCACACCAAGAAACGCTCGAAAGCAGCAGCTAGGCAGTCGTGCTCCAAAGTCGTCTCCTCTACGGCAAGCCTCACTCCTCAAATTTCCACGACTTCCGCTTCGCCGGTTTGAGATCCGTCCTCCCATACCTCTTCCGAAACACATCAAACGCGCTGTCAGACCCGTCCGCCTTCATCTGGTGCACCATCTGCAACAAGACCCCCAGCCGCCCCTTCGGAAATCCGGCCTTGTTCGCAAACCACCCAAGGTATTCCGCCGGAATATCATAAATCGGCACCCCGTTCGGCGGAAAATGCTGCGGCCCATACTTCCCAAACGGCATGAACGTCCGCCCGATCTCTTCCAGATCAGCGCGCATGCGTGCAGCAAGGTCGTCCATGCTCGGACGATACCCCTGGTAAAGAATGACGAAACCAGAATGATGAATGACGAATCAATGACAAAGCCCGAAGCTCTATGACATTGGGATTTCATTCGTCATTCGCCATTCTGGTTTCGTCATTTTAGGCAGGCATGCGCCTCGCGCAGCAGCGCCTCCGTCGTCTCCCAGTCAATGCACGCATCCGTGATCGACTGCCCTCGCACCAGCTGATCCAGCGGCTGCGGAAATTTCTGGCTGCCGCCGACGAGGTTGCTCTCAAGCATCGCTCCAATAATCGCCTTCTGCCCCGCCACTCGTTGCCTCACGATCTCCCGAAATACATCCGGCATCCGGCGGTGATCCTTCGCGCAGTTGCCATGGCTGGCGTCGATCATGATCGCTGCCTTGAGCTTCGCGGACTCAAGTCCGTCGATGGTCTCCCGCACATCGTCCGCCCCATAGTTCGGCCCGTCTTCCCCACCCCTCAGAATGATGTGGCAGTCCGGATTGCCACTCGTCGTGACGGCAGAGGCGACACCCTCCTCACTCACACCCAGAAAAGTCTGCGGCTGCATCGCCGCCTTGATCGCATTGATCGCCGGCGTGATGTGCCCAAACGTCCCATTCTTAAATCCCAGCGGCATCGACAAACCCGACGCCATCTGCCGGTGCGTCTGCGACTCCGTCGTGCGTGCACCGATGGCGCTCCAACTGATCAAATCCGCAATGTACTGCGGCGTGATCGGGTCCAGCAGCTCCGTGGCCGTGGGCAGTCCCAGATCGAGCACATCACGCAAAATTTTCCGCGCTAGCCTCAACCCCTCTGGAATGTCGCAGCTGCCATCAAGCCGTGGGTCCATGATCAGCCCCTTCCAGCCCACCGTCGTGCGCGGCTTTTCAAAATACACACGCATCACGATGCACAGCCGGTCCTTCAGTTCCTCCGCCAGCGCCGCCAGCTTCCGTGCATACTCCAGACCCGCCTCAGGATCATGAATCGAGCACGGCCCCAGCACGACGAGAAAGCGTGAATCACTGCCAAAGAGAATGTCGCGAATCTCCTGCCGCGAACGGGCCACGAAGGCGGCTTGCGCCTCCGTCGGCGCGATGTCGCTCATCATGTCCCGCGGTGACGGCAGCGGAATGTTGGAGGCGATGTGAAGATTGGCAGTCTGGCTCATGGGGAACCTTCCATAAAGCCGGAACCGACTATCTTCAATCTTCCTGCACCACCGGATTCTTCGGCTTCAGCACCAGGTACAGCACCAGGCTCACAACCACGATCCCCCCCGCAATGAGCGGAGCCGTTTGCTGGGAGGTATCCGAGCTGGTGACCGCGCTGTAAATGCGCGCATAGATGAGCGAGGCGCAGGTCAAGGCTCCAAGAAGCGGCACAATCATCGGCGGCTCAAAACCGCCCCGGGGTTCATCCGGACGACGCTTCAGCACCAGCAGCGCAATGTTCACAATGGTGAAGACACTCAGAAGCAGCAGCACGGTGGATTCGGCGAGTTGTTTCACGCCACCGCTGAGGATGAGCAAAGCAACAATGCCAAACAGCACAAACACCGCGATGTGCGGCGTATGACGCTTGGGATGGATGCGCCCCAAGATGGCGGGCAGCAGCCCCTGGCGGCTCATGCCATACAAAAGGCGCGAGCCCATGATGTAGTTCAGCAGCGCAGTGTTGCCGATCGCAAAAATGGTGATGCCCAGATAAAGACGATCAATGCCTCCCAGCCACGGAGCGGCCCTGTGCGCCACGTCCATCAGCGGCGTTTTGCTCGCCGCCAGTTCACGCCATGGGATTACCGAAACCGCCGTGATCGCCACCGCCATATAGATGATCGTCGCGAGGATCATGGCACCAATCAGGCCAAACGGCACATTCTTCCGCGGGTTCTTCACCTCCTCGCTCACGTTCAATATGTCCTCGAAGCCGATGAAGGAATAAAACGTCAGCACCGCCCCCTGCATGACCAGCGCCAGGGTGATGCCCGAGCCGGGACCGCCCGCCACCGTGTCGCCCGCTGTTTCCAGGTAGTTCACACTGCCCCAGTAACGGACCCCGACCGCGATGATGAACAGCAGACCGGAAGCCTCCACGACGGTGCAGAGGATGTTCAACCACATGCTTTCACGCAGGCCACGATAGATCACGCACCCCACGAGAAACACGATGCCGATGGCGACGAGCTTGATGTCGAGAGCAAACCCCAGCGCCTTTTCCAACTGTTCAGCAATAGCCTGTGCGCCAGTGGCCATGCTGGTCAGACCGCTCATCATCACGGCAAGTCCCACCACGTAACTGAGCAGCGGTTTGCGCAGCCCCTTCTGGGTGACATACGCCGCGCCTCCCGCTTTGGCGTAACGGCTGCCAACACAGGCATACGACAGGCCCGTGAGCATCGCGGCGATCATCGCGGTCAAAAACGCGAGCCATACCGCATTTCCCAAGGAGTCTGCAGCCCGTCCGATGAGCGCATAAATGCCCGCTCCCAGCATCGATCCAAGTCCATAAAACAGCACCTGCCAGCCGCCGATCGTTGGCTGAAGAGAAGGCGGTGCGTCGGTTTTTGAAGAAAGGGCGGCGGGTTCCATGCTCTGCTACTAGCCGAGAACGTGCCGCCCTGGAAGATAAAAAGCAGCCGCCCCCGTCGCGTGTTTCAGCGATGGGGGCGGCGTCATTTTCAAGCACCGGTCAATTACAGCACCGGGATCTGTCGTGGCTTCGCCACTTCCTTGAGCGGCAGGCGCACGGTGAGCACGCCGTCTTCAAGCTTCGCAGTCATCTGATCCTCATTCACCGGCGTGTTGAGACGCAGACGGAGTTGGTAGCTGAGCGGTGACAGCTCGCGATGGATCGCCTTCATGCCTTCCGGCACGTTCGTGCTGCGTTCGCCGCGAACGGTGAGGATGTTCTCATCAAGATCGAGCTTCACGCCGCTCTTCGGCACGCCCGGCAGCTCGACGCGTACTTCATACGCTTCGGCGTTGCCATTGACGTTGTAGAGCGGCTTGCGCAGGGATTCAGTGACACCGGAGGTGGCAGGGGTGCTGGTGCGGGGGGAACAGGTGGTATTCATGGTTTGTTTGGAATGGGCTTTTGGTATGGTGTTGATCAGATCAGTTCAAGGTGATGGAGCGTGGTTTGCTGCGTTCCTGCTTCGGCAGGGTCACAGTCAGGATGCCGTCCTCGAGTTTCGCGGCGATGGCTTCAGCATTGACGCCATCAGGCACGGACACGGAGCGGGTAAGGCTGAAGGAGCTTTCTTTTTCGCCGTCCTTCTCGCGCTTTTCAGCGGCGACGGTGAGCAGGCCGTTGTTCAGCTCGATTTTGACATCTTCCTTCTTCACGCCCGGCACTTCAAAGCTGGCGAAGTAGTTGTCTTTGTCTTCATGCACATCCACGGCCAGCTTGTCACCGGCCACGCCGGGGAAGACTTCGCCGAGGTTGTTGATGAAGCTGCTCAAAGACGGCAGTCCGGCCAGCGGATGGCGGAACCATTCGTCGAAGTCGGAGACGCGGTTGATGCTGAAGGGGTTGGTTCGGATGAGTTTCATAGCTTGGATAGTTTGATTTAAGTTTTGGGGGGTTGGAGTGATGTTCCGCCCACTACTTGTGCATCAGCCGTGCCAGCCGCCATCCGTGCACGTGGAAGCCTTGTAGAATCAGGGATCCAGCCTGTTCAGCGCATTTTTACCCACCTCAGGATGAGTCGTTTTGTGCCATGCAAATGGCACGTCTTGTCACTTCATTGGGACATTTCGTGCCAATTCCACCGCTTCAAAAAAGACTGTCTTAAATGGCACTCGTTAAGACCCGGATTCGTACACTTTGCACCTCGGCGCATCGTTCACTGCGCCCTGAATTTCCTTGCCTGCATGGCGTGATCCTTCGCCACTCCACTCCGCAAAACACCAGCCCCAAAGGGGCTGCGTATCAAAGCGAAGGGTTGCCGAGCCTAGGCGAGGCTACCCTGGTACCCGCCATCAAATCCGGAAAGCAAATCCAGTACTCCGCCACACCCCACGCCCGCCAGCAGCGTCTGCAATGAGCCCCGCCACATCAAGAGAGCGCCGCCTGCTCCAAAGTTCACGACCAATGCTATGAACCTTCTCCACTCCGCCGCCGGACAATGCGGCAGGCTTTTGAGCACCTGTCTAGGCTTTGGCCGCCCGCTTTTTCTTCGCCTTCAGGTTCAGCATCTCCACCATCATCGAAAAGCCCATGGCAAAATAGATGTACCCCTTCGGTATCTCGAAATGAAAGCCTTCACCAATCAAGGCCGTGCCGATGAGAATCAGAAAGCTCAGCGCCAGCATCTTCACCGTCGGATGCCGTGTCACGAACTCACCCACCGCTCTGGCAAACACCATCATGAAACCCACGGAGATCAGCACCGCTGTCACCATGATGGAAATATGCTTCACCATCCCCACGGCGGTGATGACCGAGTCGAGCGAGAACACGATGTCCAGCAGCGCAATCTGCACCATCACCGCACCAAATGCGGCCCCTTTGCCGACACTGTTGCGCACCTCTCCTTCGGGGTCGCCTTCGAGTTTTTCATGAATCTCGTGCGTGCTCTTGTAGATCAGGAACAGACCTCCAAAGATGAGCACCAGATCCTTCCCCGTGATCGCATGCTCCAGCACCTTGAACAACGGTGCCGTCAATGACATCACCCACGTGATGGACAGCAGCAGCAGAATGCGCGTCAGCATCGCCAGTCCCAGCCCAATGAAACGCCCGCGCGGCCGGTCCGCCTCCGGCAGTTTGTCCACGAGGATCGAGATGAACACGATGTTGTCGATGCCCAGCACGATTTCCAGCACGCACAGCGTCAGCACCGCCACCCACGCCTCCGGATTCGCGACCCAGGAAAAGTCGAGCACGTTCAAATTGGCGGTTACAGCAGCAGCGGCGTTGGCAATCATCGGGCAGCGATGGTAGCGGGAAATGCCGTCTCGGCAAACACTGGGACAATTTTGCTGAAAGTACCCGCCTTGGTCACAGCCAATGCAGCAAAGGCTTTTCCATTGTCGAAATCCGTTCATAGATTCGTCCATGCCGCCCGCCAGCCTCGCAGATCTTGAAGAACGCCTCAGCCGTCCCACCCCTGCGGTCATCGAAATGATGAGCCGGCTTCCCGGCGACATCATCGTTCTCGGTGCCGCCGGCAAGATGGGCCCCTCCCTCGCCCGCATGGCCAAACGTGCCAGTGACGAAGCAGGCACCCACCGGCGCGTCATCGCCGTTTCACGCTTCAGCTCACCGGGCGCGGCGGAGGAATTTCAGCAGCATGGCATCGATGTCATCGCCAGCGATCTCCTCTCCGCCAACGCCGTCGCCTATCTCCCCCATGCGCCGAACGTCATCTACATGGCGGGCATGAAATTCGGTGCCACCGGCCAGGCACCCATGACCTGGGCCATGAACGCCTGGCTGCCCGGCCTCGTCTGCGAGCGCTACCACCGCAGCCGCATCGCCGCCTTTTCCACCGGCAATGTCTATGGCCTCGTTCCCGTGGAGCGCGGCGGCAGCCGCGAGGAAGACACGCTCAATCCCACCGGCGAATACGCCATGAGCTGCCTCGGCCGCGAGCGCATCTTCGAGCACTTCAGCCAGACCCGCGGCACCCCCGTCTCCCTCATCCGCCTCAACTACGCCTGCGACCTCCGCTACGGCGTCATGGTGGACATCGCCCGCCAGGTCTGGAACGGCGAGCCCGTCGATGTCACCATGGGCTACTTCAACACCATCTGGCAGGGCGATGCCAACGCACTCTCCCTCCTCAGCCTCGCCAAAGCCAGCAGCCCCCCCTGGGTCGTCAATCTCACCGGCAGCGCCACCCTCAGCGTCCGCGAAGTCGCCACCCGCTTCGGCGAACTCTTCCGCAAACCCGTGCAGATCACCGGCAAAGAAGCCCCCGACGCCCTTCTCAGCAATCCCTACCGCAGCTTCGTCGAACTCGGCATCCCCTTCATCCGCGACGAAGAACTCACCGAATGGGTCGCCACCTGGATCTCCTCCGGCCGCGAATCCCTCGGCAAACCCACCCACTTCGAATCCCGCGACGGGAAGTTTTGAGAAACTCACCTCGAAGAGAATATGCGCAATCTTCTTGCCATTGCTGCCTTGGTAATCTTCGGCCTCGGTTGTCATAAAACCGTCAAACAAGAGATGGCACCTGAATTGAACGAAACAGACAAATACATTCTCGGTGCCATCCACAAATGGGTCTGGTCGGGATTTTATTCTCCTGAAGAGGTGGATCAAATGATCGACGATATCCTCGAGGAGGATGCAAATGAGCAGATGTTGCGAGCAGCCGTGTCGCCAGAGTTCACAAAGAAACAAGCGGCGGAGAAGGATTGGCCGAAGATTACCGATTGTGACCGCCTAAACACAGTCTTTGCTGCGCTGGACAAACGAGGTGTCCTTTGTTTACACAACTCCGGTTTCGAAATGTCAGATGGGCACACCGACGCTTTTGAAACGCTTTCCAAACAACCCAAGACTCGTTACTTCGGCTATTGTTTCTATCATGGACAAGATGTTGAACGTGCCATGGAGTCAGGGGGATTGATGCTGGCCTTTGATCATGTAAAAGACGAAGATCCCGACAAACTGAAGGTGGGCCTGGCTTTGAAAGAAGAATTGGAACGCGCTGGATTTGCGTTGGAGTGGAATGGCACAAGCGACCAACGCATCAACATTCCAAAGTTTGATTGGAAGCGCAGATACAAGCCATAGTCAAAATCACTCCACCGCCCCCGGCCTTAGTCAGTAGAGTAGCTTGCCTGGCTTTCAGCGCCTCCTGAAGTGAGATCATTCTACCTATGACACTCAGGTCAACGAGCGACTCCAGCACCAAAGGTGCTGCGGATTACAGCCCAGGGTCAGCCGAGCCTCAGCGAGGCGACCCTGGGTACAGCAGCGCAATCGGAAAGCAAACCCATCACTCCGCCGCACATCGCGCCCACCAGCAGCGTCCTCAACCAGCTCCGCCGCACCCACGCGCCTCCATCACACAACGCTCCAATACCGCCGATCTCCCGCACCGCAAAATTCACACCCTGTAGATTTGCTCACCCGTGTCAGATATTTCTTTATTGCCTTGTTGAGGGCAATGGGCTGCTTAACATAAATCATGAAATGCAGTTCTTCATACGAGCCATCGTTCTTCTCTTTATAATCCCTGTCTGCACCTTGCTCGCTGGGGTGGTTATAATGTTTGTGGTGCTGCCAAGTCTAGGCGTGGTGGAAACCAAGAGCGGGCGTTACATCGAATTAGCGCTTCTTTTGGTGATGCTTGTCGGCTCGACTTGGCTGTATGTGCGCTCTTGGAAAAAGCCCGATGGGCAATCAGCTCCTCCCAGATCTTCCACATCTATGCGCAGCGGTTTTATCTTGGCACTTGCCATGGTCATCGGCGTCCCCTTTTACTATTTGAAATACAAATCCTCACGGGAGGATGCCGCACTTCAGCAGCGGCCTGGTCACGCCGCCTTTCTAGCCGCCAATGATTTGGTGGCGGGAAGCAGCCAGGGCATCGCACATGGCAACAGTCCCGAAGCACAAGAACTGGCAAAAGCTCTCTCCTCCAGACTTAAAGAGGCCCGCGAAATGGGAATCGATAGCCGGAAATCAGCACCGATCGTTTCACTCACGCACGGCCAGTTCCTCACCTACTGCCTGCTCACAAAGGACAGCTGCGTGTTCATGGTGCATGTTCCCGAATTGAGAAAATACTCATCTGAGGCCAAGGATTTCATCACCAAAGCCGCTTGGGTCGCGGCCTTGGACATCACCCAGCCGCACCAAGCCGATCTTCGGAAGCTCGCTGTCGGTCTTCGTGGTGTGCTCCTGTATGACCGCGTAGCCGCTGCACATCTGAACCCTGCGGAAGACCAGCCTTCGATCAAACCTGGGTATGTCATCGGCGACACCGAATGCCGGAAATTCCTTCAGGGCTTCTTCACATCAGCTTCTGCAGCTTTGGATGTCTCGTCCACGGAGTAATACCACGATCAATTGAAAACAGGTCTGTCCCCAGATCGAATCAGCTGCACTAACTGGGATCATTCACCTGCGGAGCCCCTCTCCTGTCTTGAAGGCCAACGGCCTTCCGTATCATAGCGAAGGGATGCCGAGCCTCGGCGAGGCTTCCCTGGTACTGGCCGACACCCTCCGGGCAGCAAACCCAGCGCGCCCTTCGCACGCCGCGTCCACCAGCAGCGCCTGCCCGCCATTCCGCCGCACGCAGGCAGTGCTCCCGCAAGCCCCCATGTCTGCTCTCGATGCCTCCACCCAGTTCATAGGGGATCACTCGGTCGCACAAATCTCGTCAGTCGGCTGAATGACAGACCCGTTTTCAATCCAGTGTGGTATAAACTGCTCAAGCAGAGACCCGATAAATCAGCTTCTCCGGGAAATCTCTCACTCCACCGCCCCCGGACTCCGCCAGTACGGCACGCTCATCCTCACCGCGATCCCATTTTCCACCTCATCCCCGCACATCCATCGCGTTCGCAGGTCTCACCGCTTCACTCCAAAACAATACGCAAACTTGTCCGAGCGCAAAAATATCTGCCCATCCGACACTCCCAGGCTCGCGTTCGTCACATTGACATCATCCGCGATCACATTCGTTGCCAGCACCTCAAATTGCGGTTTGGCGGCCAGAACCACGGAACCTGACTGGCGGCTCGTGTAGTACAACCGGTCGCCGCTGAGCAGCGGCGTCGCATACCAGCGCGCGCGCGTCCCCTTCAACAGCGGCTGCTCATAGACCACCTCCCCCGTCTTCGCATCCAGGCATGTCGCGGTGCCGCGCGTGTCATTGACGAAGTAAAGATGCCCATCGTGATACACCGGCGAGCCGACGTTCGAGCCCTTCTGCACCTGCCAGACGATGTGAGTCGCGGTGACGTCGCCTTTGCCACCCGCGCGCACGGCGAAGGCCTTGCCTCCGCCACCGAGCACAAACACCACGCCATCATGCGCCACCACCGATGGGCACAGCTCCGCAGCCTTGATGCCGTCGCAGGACCACAGTTCTTTGCCGTCCTTCGGATCAAAGGCGCGCAGTTTGCCGCTGGAGTTCACCACGAGTTCATCGTGATCCCCCACCTTCACAATCGTCGGCGTGTTCCATGAAGCCGGAAAGCCCGTCGCGCTCCAGACCGTCTTGCCCGTCTTGCGATCCAGCGCGAGCAGTTGATTGCTCTCCAGCGCGGCGTTCACGATCAGCAGATCGCCATACAGGATGGGCGATGTCCCGACACCCCAGGGATGCGGCTTTTCACCCACACTCACATCCCACACCTTCTTGCCGTCCATGGTGAAGGCAAAGATTCCCGCGTTGGCCATGAAGAAAAACACGCCTTTGCCATCGGTAACCGCTGAGCTTGATGCATAACCATGCATGGTGATGTAGCTGCCGTTGTAAGCCGTTTCCGGCAGGTCGGTCTTCACCGGGTAGTCCCACAGAATCTTGCCGCTGCGCTTGTCGAGGCACAACGCATGCCGTGTCAGATCGCTCATCTCTCCAGGCGCTTTGATGTCCACTCCATAGCCGCTGTAGCTGGTGAGGAAGACCCGCTCCCCGCTCACGATGGGGCTTGAGGAACCCGGTCCCGGCAGCTCGGTGCGCCAGACTAGGTTGTCCTTCTCACTCCAGTTCAGCGGCAGGTTCGTCTCCGTGGTCACACCGTCGCCAGTGGGACCTCGAAACTGCGGCCAGTCGGCGGCAAAGCAAGGCAGAGAGAGGGCGGTCAGGAGCAGCGCACGCATGGCAGGGAATGGGTTGGTTGGTTGGTTAATGTCACAACGGTTAAATCCCAGATTGCTTGCATCCAGAACTCCCGTACGCAGACCCAGATGCGTGGACTCGCAGCGAGGGCGGCACCGGCGTTTACTGAACGCCGCTCAAGGGATGCGATTTCACCGCGTCCCACGCCAGCTCTTGCAGCAGGCGGTTGAGCGCTTCTCCGTGTGTGTCTTTGCTCAGCGCCGGCGGACAAGGCAGGCCGGCGGGCGAACGGCGGTAGATCACCGCGAAATGGCAGTAGGCGGTCAGCCATTGCAACGGGGGTGTCGCATGGCCGATCGCATCAGTGAACAGATCGTTCTGCTGCTTCAATCCCGGTGCCTCGCCCGCAATGATTTTCGCGCGCAAGGCCAGTGACGCCTGCCCGACAGGGACGACGAACACCACCTGCCTGCCCAACTTTTGATTCAGCTCCCGGGCATGGTCGTCCATGCTCTTGTAGTAAGGTTCATTGATCGAGCGCAGCTCCGCGACCGTGCGTGCGTTCCGGTCCACAAGCTCCGGGCGCTTCTTCTTGTAGTTCAGGTCAAAGACATCGAATGGCAGCCAGAACTCCTGGATCGTGACGCGGATGTCAGGCCGATGCTCCAGACCCAGCTTCGCGAAGTTTTCGATCCCGTCGTCCGGCAGATAGATGGGTGACAGCGTGAGAACGTCCACCTGACCGCCACGCAGGGCCGTCTTGAGGATGTTTTTCTCGTCCGCCACGTTCCAATGCTGATAGACATAGGAGCCGCCGATCGAGCTGACGCCTGCCTGCTGGTGATCAGGAATGCCCGCCGCCTTGGCCAGATCAGCCAGCATCTTCGGCATAAACATATGGAAGCTGTGCCCCGCCGAGAAGACGCGCACACCTTTGTCCACCGGCTTGACTTGCGCCGTCGCTGGCAGCCATGCGCCGGCAAGCAGGATCACCGCCAATAGCGATGTGGGGATTCGGAGGTGCGGTGCAGGTTTCATGGCAGGGAGAGACAAAGACAGATTCATGGCAAAGATATCACGGTTGGCGTGGCGAAGTCTTCCACGGGTCGCCTTCTTTGACCGTCTCGGCGCCAGAAGACTGGCGTTTCGCGGGTGTGCCGTGGTCGAACCACCAGTGATCGTTCTCGATCGGCTGGCCGTTGTTGAAGCCAAAGTGAAGGGTCTCAGTGATGAAACCGTCCGCGGCGAAAACTGTGCGCGGTGGTTTCATCCGTGGAGTTTCAGGTGAGAAAGTTTGCTCAGCGAACTGAAAATGCTGTCTTCAGTTCAACTGTCTTGGCGTTGCCAGGCTGGGCGTCGAGGGGCCAGTTGGTCTGGTAGTCCTTCATGGCCTCACGCGGCTTTTCGAGCTGCTTGAACACAAGCGGCTTCACGATCCACCGAACGCTGTAGTCACCCGGTGGCAGTTTGCCGAAATTTACGGCGCTGACCTCGTAATAGGTGAAGGTCTTGAAGTAGTTTCCTTGCCAGATCGCCTCGTGCATCGTCACCGTGAATTCATTGCCGCGTCTCTCGATCTTCTCGATCCACATGCGGTCGTTGTCGTCGAACTGGCGGGAGCGGAAGATGAGCCAGTTGTCGTCGGTGGCGGTGGTTGCGGTCTTTTTCTCCGCCAGTTGCTCGGACCATTCGTCCAGCGACAGGCCCTGCGGCTTCCGCGCGATCGGCGGGACGTGCTGCAGCGTGGCGGCATCGCTCCACTTGCCAGTGTCGCCGCGCACGAACTGGCGCTGATCGCTCAGCGTGCCGCGCTGGGCGCGGTCCTTCACGGCTTTGATCACCGTGGGTTCCTGCGCCTGCAGCAGGGTGCTGACGACCACCGGGATGAGGAGAATGTGGGCTGCTTTCATGGCGGGTCACTTCTTGCTCTGGAGCCGGAACAGCGCCGAGTAGGTGCGGATGAACAGACTGCCGCGCGCAATGGCTGGCGTGGCCCATGCCGTGTCACCCAGGGAGTTTTTGCGCACGAGCTTGTATTCGGAGGCGTCCTCGATCACCCAGGTGTCGCCGCTTTCATTCAGCATGAACACGCGCCCGTTGTAGGCCCAGGGCGAGGCGTAGAAACGCCCCCCCTTCGTGTTCATCCGCTGTTTGGCGATGATCTCCTCGCCGGTCTTTGCATTGAAGCAGCCCAGAAGGCCGGAGTCATAGCAGACAAAGAGCCGCTCTCCGCTGATGAGGTAGCCGGGGTGGATGCTCGATCCACGTTTCTGCGACCACGCGATGAACTTGCTGCCCGTCGCGTCACCAGCTGGCGTGATGTCGCCCTGCGCACCAGGACGGATCGCGTAGAGCGGGCCGTAGTGATAGCCCGCTCCCGCGTACAGCAGCCCATGCTTTGACAGCGGGGTCTGGCTGACCAGCCCCGCAGTCCCGCTCAGCTCCCAGATCACGCGGCCGTCCTCCGGCGCGTAGGAGCGGATTTTATTCATGCCAATGGTCACCAGTTCGGTGCGTCCACCGCTTTCCCACACATACGGCGTGGACCAGGTGCTGCGTTCCTCACGCGCCACACGCCACAGCGTCTTGCCGGTAAGTTTATCGAGTGTTTCGAGGAAGGATTCCTGCTCGTTGTCATTCTGGATGAAAATGCGGTCACCATGCAGCACCGGCGAGGTGCCGGTGTTCCAGCCGTCGCGCATCGGGTAGCTGGGCCAGCGGCGCTCCCACAGCTTCCGGCCGTTCATGTCACAGCAAAACAGCCCGATGTTCGCAAACCAGGCATACACACGCCCGCCATCCGTCACCGGTGTCTCAGAGGCAAAGGAATTGCGCGGATGCCTCATCTGCGGCGGGATGCCTTGGTGCGCCTCAAACTCCCACAGGATTTTTCCTGTCTCAAAATCGAGGCAGTACAGCATCCAGCGATGCACCTCGCTGGTGCCGACATGTCCACCCGGATAGCCGCCCAAAATCGGCGTGGGCAGTTCCTTCTCGCCCACTGCCGAGGTGACAAAAATCTTGTCTCCCCACACAATCGGCGACGACCAGCCCCAGCCCGGCACTTTCGTCTTCCACACCACATTCTCCGTCTCGCTCCATGTCTCCGGCAGCGTCGCTCCTTCGCCAAGGCCGTCGGAGTTCGCACCGCGATACTGCGGCCAGTTTTCAGTATCCGCCGCCATCAGCGAAACGGTCAGACATAGACCAAGGAGGCAGCGTTTCATAAAATGAGCTCGGGTTTAAGTGACGCAGCACGGCTCTATACTTCACGGTCAATTGGCAGAAAATCTTTCCGGCGGCATCCGACCGATACGCTTCGTACGAAGAGCCCGCTCGATTGCCAAAGTGATGGCTGTCATCTTTAAGTCTCGTCCAGACCAGTCTTCCTTCAGCAAAGGTGGTCCTTTCCGTCCTCAAAAGCACGTGCTGATCGCTGGCCTGTGATTGGTCCGTGCCGCTCAGATTCTACTCCACCGCCCCCGGCCTCAACCAATACAGCACGCTCATCCTCACTGCGATCCCATTCTCCACCTGCTGGTTGATCAGGCACTTCTCATAATTCATCCCCGCATCCGTGATCTCCACCCCGCGATTCACCGGCCCCGGATGCATGAGGTGAAGCCCACGCTCGCGCAGCACTTCCACACGCTCGTTCGTCAGGCCATAATTCCGGTGATATTCCGCAGCGCTGGGAATGAACGGTTCGTCCATGCGCTCGCCCTGCACGCGAAGAAGATAAATGACATCCGGCTTCCACTCAAAGGCATCATTCCAGTTGCCGAACTGCGGGATCTCCTCCGGCACCTCACGCGGCATCATGGACCCCGGGGCGAGATAAGCCACCTGCATGCCCAGTCGACGAAAAATCAGGCTGGTGCTGCGCGCCACACGCGAGTGCTGGATGTCCCCGACGATCAGCGCTCGGCAGCCACGCAGGTCCTTGTGAATCTCACGCAGCGTAAACGCATCCAGCAGCGCCTGGGTCGGGTGCGCATGCCAGCCGTCTCCGGCATTGATGACACTCGCACGCGTGTTCTTCGCGATGAGATTTGGCGTGCCGGCCTGCTTGTGACGCACCACAATGTAGTCCACCCGCATCGCCTCCAGCGTCTCCACCGTGTCGAGAATGGACTCGCCCTTCACCACACTGCTCGATTCGATGTCAAAGTGCGTCACGTCCGCAGAGAGGCGGCTCGCAGCCACTTCAAAGCTCGACCGCGTCCGGGTGGAAGGCTCGTAAAAGAGCGTCAGCATCGTCTGCCCCTTCAGCGTGGGCACCTTCTTCACGCTGCGTTTGAAGAGATCCTTGAACGGCCCGGCGTTGTCGAGCACGAAGGCGATTTCCGCGTCCGTGAGCGAGGCGATGTCGAGGAGGTCTTTGCGCGGGGTCATCTCGTTGTGGCTTGGGTTTGCACGGTGCAGGCGTCCTCGCCGTCCACTTCGGTAAAACGCACCGCCACCCGCTCTCCGGGTGCCAGCGTGACTTTGAGGGCGGAAAAATCCGGCTGCACAGGAAATTCACGGCCGCAGCGGTCCACCAGCACCGCCAGCTGCACGCGTTTGGGACGGCCAAAATTAAGCAGCTCATCCAGCGCCGCGCGCACACTGCGGCCGGTGTAGATCACTTCATCACAGAGCACCACGTTGAGGTCGTCGATGTCGAAGGCAATGTCGGAGCCTTCCAGCTTCGGCACCATCTGAAAGGTGTTCAGGTCATCCCGGTACTGCGTGATGTCGATGGTCCCGACCAAAACCTGGACGCCCCCGAGTTTCCCGATCTCCGCCGCAATCCGTTTCGCCAGCGGCACGCCTCGCGTGAAAACACCGACCAGGGCGATGCTCTGCGCGCCTGGGTTGGCCGTCAGGATGCTCCTGGCCAAAGCCTGCACCCCTGCGGCCATCTGGGCCTGTGTGAGTAGCGTACGTTCATTGCCTGGCATGGTGGAAAAGGGTGCGCGGACAGTCCGGCGATTCACCGTGTTGTCAAATCAGGGGATGGCAGCACCCGCACAGAAGTTTCGCACCCATCTCCGCCTCCAGGGTTGCAAAGCAGGCGCGTCTTTGGTTTGATGCATGCATGCAAAGATTTCCCCGCGCCTTTTTGATGCTGGCCCTTTCTGGACTGCTGGCCAGTTGTGACACTCTCCGCGAGAACAAGCTGCTCATCACCACCCACGTGCAGACAAACCAAATCGAACATCCCCGGGAGGTCATGAAACTGCCGATCAGTGGTCAGGAGATGATTTTCAAAAAGAGTCCCGAGTTCAGCCAGCGCAGCATTTCGGCCTTCGAACCCTTTGTGGCGGAAAACCCCGAAGATGGCTACGGTGCACTGCTGCAGCTCGATACCAAGGGCAAGGATGCGCTCATGATCGCCTCCCGCGAATACCGTGGCAGTGTCTTGCTCACCATGGTCAACGCCACCCCCGTTGACATGGTCGAAATTGACCAGCCCATCGACGACGGTCGTTTCACCATCTGGCGCGGGCTGACCAAAAAGACGATTGATGAGATGGACAAATTTTATCCGCGCCTCAAATACATGAAATCGTCTTCGCGCTTGATGGAAGGCATGCTGCCCTCCACCGATGCGGAAAAAATGAACTCGCGCAGGGACGCCAAGGCCATGGAAGCCGCCGAAAAAGCCGCGGCACGTGACAAAGAACGCGGAAAGCTCCCCCCTGTGCCCAAGCCGCGCAAGGACATCATCCCGCTCGAAGGCTACAAACTGCCCGGCACCCGATGATCCGTCTCGCCCTTTCATTGTCGCTGCTCGGCTTGCTCACCGGAGTCATGCCGGCGCAGCAGTTGCAGCTGCCCACCGCCAACCACTCGCTGTTTGGAGCGCCTGCGGATTTTTTCCAGTTCGTGGACCGCAATTTCGACGGTGCCAAGACCACCCCGTGGGAGGGCGGTCAGTTCGGCTTCGTCCGCGATCCCCGTCGCATCGGCAACCGTATCGCCTATGCACGTTTCCACGAAGGCCTCGACATCAAACCTCTCCAGCGGGATGCCACTGGCAATCCCCAGGACGAAGTCGGGGCCATCGCCGATGGTGTCGTGGTCTATGCAGCGGCGGCGGCCGGTCTGAGCAACTACGGCCGCTACATCGTGGTGCGCCACGACTGGGGTGGCAGTCTGTTTTTCTCGCTCTACGCGCATCTGGCCTCCGCGCAGGTCAGTGCCGGGCAGAAGGTCAAGGCGGGCACCACACTGGGCATCCTCGGTTACACCGGCAGCGGCATCGACCAGCGCCGGGCGCATGTGCATGTCGAGCTCAACCTGTTTCTCTCCAGCCGCTTTGAGGCTTGGCATAACGCGAATTTCCCCACCCCAAATCATCATGGCGTCTTCAACGGCCTGAATCTCATCGGGCTCGATCTGCAGTCGCTCTACCTCGCGCAGCAGAAAAATCCGGGTCTCACCGCCGCCAGCGCCGTGCGTGCGACGGAAAGCAGCTACCGCGTGGCCATTCCAGGGGATGCCGAGATGGAGATCGTGAAAAACTACCCCTGGCTGCTGGATGGCCCGCGCCCCTTGCGCAAGCCCGCGAGCTGGGAGGTCACCTTCAGCCGCTGGGGCCTGCCGCTCGCGGTGAAGGCCTCTTCGACAGCAGTCTCAGCCCCTTACGTGACCTGGGTGAAGGACGTCGGCATTCCCCACTACACCCACACCCGCGGCTGCGTCACCGGCAGCGGCAGCACCGGCAAGCTCACGGTTGAAGGCCTGCGCTTTGTGAAGCTGGTCTGCGGCTGGTTTTAAGCTGGACAACACAAGGCGGTTCATTTCATCTTGTGCCTGCCATGACTGATCCCATCAATCCTTATGCTCCGCCGCAGTCGAACATCCTTCCTGCGGGCAACCCCGATGACATTCAGCAGCTCGCCTCTCCTTGGCGACGCCTGGGCGCCAGCATTCTGGACTCCCTGATCATGATGGTGGTAGTCTTGCCCATCATGTGGTTCAGTGGTTATTTCACCCGCATCATGGAACAAGCAGGAAGGGCGGGCTCTTGGAACATGGAGCAGCTGCTATGGGCTGTCGTCGGCCTTGTCGTCTTGATCGCCATCAACTGGAATCATCTGGGTCGGGGCCAGACCATCGGCAAGGGCATCATGGATCTGCGCATCGTTCGGAAAAACGGCACTCCCGCTGATCGGTCTCAGATCATCCTCAAGCGCATCCTGCCGCTCCAGCTCATCGCTCAGGTGCCGTTCCTGGGAGCGATTTTTGCCTTCGTGGATGCTCTTTTGATCTTCCGTGCCAAGCACAACACGATCCATGACGACATCGCTGACACCAAGGTCATCGACCTCCGTCAGCTGCCTGCCGTCTAATCCGGCTCACGGCTTCACCTCCGGCTCCGGCACATAAAACCGGCCCATGTGCTCCAATATCTTGGCCCGCAGTTCATCGCCATCGACCGGGCCATTGTGGCGGAAAATCACCTCACCACCCGGCGCGACGACGAGCGTGTGCGGGATCGGGCCGGGCCACTCGGAATCCAGCGCCTTGATGAGATCATCGTGGCTCGATTCATTGAAGACGTAGGCGTTCCCCTTGCGGCCCTCCGCTTTGAGAGAGGGCTTCAACTTGTCCGACACCACGGCGTTGTTCTTCTCCAGAAACTCCTTCACCTCGTCGATGGTCTGGGGATCGTCGATGCTGATGCTGATAAACTCGAAATCACGCAGGCCAAATTTGCGCGACGTGGCCACGAGTTCTGGAAACTCTTCCACACACGGCCCGCACCAGGTGGCCCAGACGTTGAACATGCGGACCTTCTTCGTCTCGTTCTTGCGCAGCGCCGCGATGCCTTTGGAATCGATCAATTCCACCTCCACCTCGCCCTTCTCCCACTTTTCATTGTCGGCGGCCAGCTGCTTGCGTTTCTCGATCCACTTGGTGGAGCAGCCATGCGGCTTGGTAATCTCCGCCGGCACCGGCTTGCCTGCCAGCAGCGCCTCGATGGCATTACGCGCATCCGGCGCGGTCACCGTGGCCTCATCCGCATAGCGTGAATCATCCAGCCGCCCCTGGTAGCGCAGCTTGCGCTCCTTGTCGAAAAGGAAGACATGCGGCGTCGCCAGGCAGCCGTAGGCCAGCGCCGTCTTCTGCGTTTCACCATCGTAGAGGTAGGGAAAAGTAAAACCCTGCTCCTTCGCGTGCAGCTTCATCTCCGGAAAACTGTCGTTGTACTTCGAATACCCGAGCTCATCCGGCCGCAGCGCAGCCGGATCATTCGGATTGATCGCCACCACCTTCAGCCCCTTCCCCTTGAACTCCTTGACCAGCTTCTTGATGCGTCCTTCCACCGCCTGCGAAGTCGGGCAGTGATTGCTCAGAAACGCCACCATCAGCAGATCGGCGTCTTCATAATTCTTCAGCGTATGCTTCTCCTCATCAATCCCTACAAGATCAAAATCCGGCGCGGCATCGCCGATCTTGAGTTCATGAAAACCCTCCGGCATCGCCGACTTCTTCGCCTTCGGCGTTTCGGCATGGCTGAGGGCCGGAAGCAACGCTGCCAGCAGGGTGAGAGTAAGCTTGTTCATGGTCGCGATCATTCAGGTTTGGCCGCCTGGCATTTCCAACACACTTCAAACGAGGCTGGATTCGATTCTTTGCAGGCAGGACAGAGCCATTCTTCAGAGGAGCAAGCTCCCTCCGACTGGTGCGGCCTGAGCAAAGCGCTGGCCTGCTCATAGTCATCGTCATTCACCAAGCAAAGCGTCGGTTGCAGCGGTCCGATGAAAATATTGGTCAGCTGCGAGGTCGTTTCATTCCGAATGAAACAGGAGATCTCCGCCTCTTCGAGGATCGACCTGAAAAAACCAAGCCGTGTGGAGTCGATGCTGGTGATGAGGTCACGCATAAAATAAGTTACACCTCAAATTCATCCGCCGGATCAAACGGCGGCATCGGCACATTGATGATTTTGAGCTTCCCCACCGCCCGGTGCACACACCCAGGCCGGATCATGACGGAAGTCATCGGCTTCAGCGGAATGATCTGCCCGTCCACCTCCAGATGCCCCTCTCCCTCCAGCACAATGTAGATCTCCGTCATCTTCTTGTGGTAGTGCGCCTTCGAATCCGCGTGGATATCCGTGAGATGCACCGTCGCCAGGGTGTTCCAGTCCTCCTTAAACGCCCTCCGCGCCTGACCACAAGGACAAGGCGTCGGTGGAATTTCATCCAGCTGGGCAACGGCAAAACGGGGGGAGGACATGACGTGAACTTATAGGGAGATAAGACAATTCCAAGATTATGTGGCTATGGGCCGGTCATCTTCCAAACGGCTCCATCGCAAACGACACCAAGGCCAGCAGATACGAAAGCTAACCCCGAATGAGAGATCACTAAAACCGCCATTTGGGCTCGGTGCCATGCTTTTGCGAATATAGATCGCATGATTCCAGCGCCTGCCAGGACAACCAACACCTGCACAAGCACATACCCCTCCACTCCTGACCGAAATCGCGGCGTGTCCCACATTGCTTCCACGGCAACCCCAACCCCCCACTTGGCACAACAAAACGACACAATTGCAATATCATAGACCAACCATGCGATGATCAGGGAGACCATCGCATACTTCGCATTGTCAGTCATTTTCATCGCAACCATCAAAGCGCCGCCAGCGCCGCCGCAGCCACCTCCGCCGTCTGCTCCAGGTCATCCCGGCTGTGCGCCATGCTGATGAATCCCGTCTCAAACTGGCTCGGCGCAAAGTACACCCCGTGGTCCAGGCAGTGGTGGAAGAACTTGCGGAAAGCCGCGAGATCCGAAGTCTTGGCATCCTGCAGATTATGCACCTCCTTCTCGGTAAAGAAGAGACAGAACATGCTCCCCTTGCGATACCACCGGTAGTTCAGCCCCTTCTTTTTGAGCACCTCCAGCACCGCGTCCTCCATGATTTGCCCCAGGTTCTCCAGCAACGCATAGCCGTTCTTCTTCTCCAGCTCGCGCAACTGCGCCAGACCCGCCGCCATGGCCACCGGGTTGCCGCTCAGCGTGCCGGCCTGATACACCGGGCCAAGCGGCGCGAGGTAATCCATGATGTCAGCACGCCCGCCAAAGGCCCCCACCGGCAGCCCCCCGCCAATCACCTTGCCGAGGCAGGTCAGATCCGGCGTGATCTTCTCCAGCTCCTGCACCCCGCCTTTGGCCAGACGGAAGCCGGTCATGACCTCATCGAAAATCAGCAGCGCACCATGCTTCGTCGTGATGTCGCGCAGCTTCTGCAGGAACCCCGGCTTCGGCAGAATGAGACCCGCATTCGCCGGATACGGCTCGACGATGACACACGCGATCTCATGCCCCTGCTTCTCAAACAGCTCTTCCAGCGCAGCCTCGTCGTTGAACGGCAGCACGCTCGTCAGCTCCGCAAACGCCTTTGGCACCCCGGCGCTATCCGGATTCCCATGCGTCAGCGCCCCACTGCCCGCAGCGACGAGCAGGCTATCCGAATGCCCATGGTAGCAGCCGTCAAACTTCACCAACCGGTCACGCCCCGTGAACCCACGTGCCAGACGGATCGCGGACATCGTCGCCTCCGTGCCACTGCTGACCATGCGCACTTTTTGAATGCTGGGCACCCATTCACAAATCGTGCGCGCCATTTCAATCTCATAGAGATTCGGAATACCGAAGCTCACACCATCCTTGGCCGCATTGTGGATCGCCTCAATCACGCTGATCGGCGCATGCCCCAGAATCGCCGGCCCCCAGGTGCCAACGTAGTCGATCATGCAGCGGTCATCCACATCGTAGATGCGGCAGCCTTTGGCACGCTTCACGAAAAAAGGGTCGCCGCCGACATTGCGAAAGGCGCGCACCGGCGAGTTCACTCCTCCGGGAATGTACTGTTTGGCGAGGTCGAAGAGCTTGGTGGAAAGGGGTCCGTTTGGCATGGTTAGGGTGGAAAGGGATACGCGGGAGATTTTATGCGTCGAACAAAAGGTTGCCCGGAACCGTCTGAGTCGGCTATTCTCAGCCTTAACCCCGACCACCCTGCCTATGAAAGCGTTCTGTTTGGTTCTCCTCGCCCTTGGCATCACGCAGGCCGCCCAGTCACAGTCGGCCACCTCTTCCCCACGGAATCGATCCACGCTGGCCACGGTGGAGCCCGGCACCTTTGCTCTGGAAGGCATGACACCCAAGCCGATCGTGCTCAAAGTACAGATCGAAGCCCCAGTCTATCCCACCAGCAAGCTCCAGGGTGCCCTAGGCTCCTTTGCCCCCGGCACCCTCGTCACCCTGCTGGCGATGTCAGAAACGGCCTACCGCGTGCGCGGCCGCGCCCGGCACGGCGATGTCGCAGGCTGGGTGCGCATGGCCGAAGTGAAGTCCGCTGTCCCGGATCTGAATGCGAACCTCAAAAAACTCTACGAGCGCACCAAGATGGTCGATGAGCTCATCCAGCACAAGCAGGTCGCCCTCGGCATGACCAGCCAGGAAGTACACGCCTCCATGGGCAAGCCCTCACGCAAGTCCAGCAAGATCACTGCGGCAGGCAAGGAAGAGCGGCTGGAATACGCCGTCTATGATCAGGTCCCGCAGACCAGCACCGGGGTCAATGCCTTCGGCCAGATCGTGCAGACAGTCGTCTACATCCGCGTGGAAGTCGGCACCCTGAGCCTCGCCTTCAAAGACAACGTCGTCTCCGAAATCACCGAGACCAAGGGCAATCCCCTCGGCGGCGGCGGTGCCATCACCGTCCCACCACCCGTGGGCGGCTTCTGACAGTAGCCATCTCGCTCCGCGAGATGAGCCCAGCGCCCACGCCACTGGGTGCTTTCCCACGCTTCGAGCCCCTATCCTCCCGAATAACGCTCCCGGCAATTCTGAGTACGTAGTTCGGGCTTTAGCCCGTTCCAGAATCCCCACTTCACCCCAGATCTGAAACCAGCCAGAGCACGTTTTGTAGTCCCGGCTTTAGCCGGAATCTGGGAAGCTTAGTTTGTGCAAACGGCTGCCAAATAAACTCCCCCTGTGACCCTCCGTTCCACAATCCAGCCGCCTTGAGTTCAGGCAATTCGCCATTCGTCATTCGGATTGACTCATTCGTCATTCCGCCCCACCACCTCCCTCACCCTCTCCGGCGTCCACCCCGCCGCACGAAGGCTGCGCAATGACCGCGCATCATCCCGCTTCGCCAGCCGCTTCCCACTTTCATCCGTGATCAGCCCATGGTGCCGCCACTGCGGCACCGGCAGCCCCAGCAGCGCCTGCAGCAGCCGGTGCAGATGCGTCGCCTCCAGCAGATCCTCCCCCCGCGTCACCAGCGTGATGCCCTGCAGCGCGTCATCCACCACCACCGCCAGATGGTAGCTCGCCGGCGTGTCCTTGCGCGCCAGCACCACATCCCCAAACACCCCGGGCTGCGCCTTGAAAACCCCACGCCCACGGTCCGTCCACTCCAAGCCCCCTTCGACAAGCCCCACCGCCTTCGCCACATCCAGCCGCAGCGCATACGACTCCCCTGCCGCCATGCGTTGCGCACGCTCACCCGCATCGCGATTCCGGCACGTCCCCGGGTACAGCGGCCCGTCCGGCCCCTGCGGCGCATTCCCCGCCCGCGCGATCTCCTCCTGAATCTCACGCCGTGTGCAAAAACACGGATACAGCACCCCCAGGTCCTCCAGCTTCCCCAAAGCCACGCGATAGTCCTCAAAGTGATCCGACTGCCGCCGCACCGGCTGCTCCCACTCCAATCCCAGCCACGCCAGATCCTCAAAAATCGCCTCCTCATACTCCGGTCGCGCCCGCGTTCCGTCGATGTCCTCCAGCCGCACCAAAAACCTCCCGCCCGCCGCCTGCTCCTGCGCAAACAACGCCGCATACGCATGCCCCAGATGCAGCCATCCGGTGGGACTTGGGGCGAATCGTGTGACTTCAGGCATGGAAATCAAATTGTCACAACCCGCACCTCTTGGCCTCTTTTTTTGCACAGCTCGACATCTGATCCAAAACATTTTCCAGAAAGCGATTGAGCCCTCCACCGCCGTGTCGTCTGAAAGTCATAGAGACCTTCAACACTGCCACAGAGAGTGCAGAGCTTACGTTGCCTCTCCCGAATAACATATCATCAGCTCCTCTGAGTACGTAGTTGATGCGCTTCGCTTCCCTTCGGGCTCACTTCGTTCGTCTGTCTCGCTTCGCTCGGCTCGGGCTTTAGCCCGTTCTGGAAGCCCCGCATCTCCCCAAACCTAAAACCAGCCAGCGCATGTTTTGTAGTCCCGGCTTCAGCCGGAATCTGGAAGCTCAGTTCGTGCAAACCGCTCCCGAATAAACTCCCCAGTGACTCTCCCTCTCCCTCTCACTATCCAGCCACCTTGAATTCTGGTGCTCTGCGGCAAACCGAACATCACCAAACTCGCCATCCCGGAAATGAGTTTTGCGAATCACTACAAACCACCCAAACTAACCCCCATGAATCTCGCCGACCTCGTCTCCCACCTCGACACCGAACTGCGCATCGCAGAGATCGCCGACTACTCCAACGCCCTCAACGGCCTCCAGCTCGAAAACCGCACAGGCAAAGTCACCAAGATCGTCGCCGCCGTGGATGCCACCCTGCCCGTGATGAAAAAAGCCATCGCCGCAGGTGCCGATTTGCTCATCGTCCACCACGGCCTCTTCTGGACCGGCCTCCAAACCTGGACCGGCCCCGTCTTCCAAAAAATCAAAGTCGCCTTGGATGCCGGCCTCGCCGTTTACAGCTCCCACCTCCCGCTCGATTTCCACCCCACCCTCGGCAACGACGCCGTCCTCGCCCGCGCCCTCGGCTTCGAACCCTCCGGCAATTTCATGAAGACCAAGGGTTCCGAAAACGGTGCCAAAATCGAAACCGAAATCGACCGCGATGAACTCGTGCAGCGCCTCGCCACTGCCACCGGCGCCCGCGTCCACCTCTGCCCCGGCGGGCCCACCACCTGCCGCAAAATCGGCATCATGACCGGCGGCGCAGGATCCGAAGTCGCCACCGTCGCCAAGGCCGGTATCGACACCTTCATCACCGGCGAAGGCCCCCACTGGAGCTACACCCTCGCCGAAGAAATCGGCGTCAATCTCATCTACGGCGGCCACTACGCCACCGAGACCTTCGGCGTCAAAGCTCTCTCCGCCTACATCGAAACGAAGTTCGGCATCCCTTGGGAATTTGTGGATCATCCCACCGGTTTGTGAGAAACTTCGGCCATGAATGCCGCAGCCGTCCATCCGCCTCTGCATGCACATCCTGAGCCGACACGCTGGACCACGCTGGTGTTTCTCGCCAAAGCGAAAGTCCACCAGTTGCGCCGCAGCATCAAAAACCGTCGCGACGGCATCCAACCACACGCGAAGAGCCACACACTGGCAGATCTGCCCGTCGTAGCGCAGTGGCAGTCTGATCTTCGACGTGGTGAGTACACCTCCCCGCGTGAAAAAGAACTCCAGGAGGGCAAAGTCCAAAATCTGCGCGTGGCCGCGACCATGCTGCATGGCGTCGAAGTACCTGCAGGTGAAGTCTGGAGCTTCTGGATGCATCTCGGCCGCATCACCCGCCGCAAAGGTTATGCCGAAGGCCGCGAACTCCGCGAAGGCTGTCTCATCCCTCAGATCGGCGGCGGTCTGTGCCAGCTCTCCGGCGCCATTTACAATGCCGCTCTCGAGGCCGGGTTGGAAATCGTCGAACGCCATGCCCATACCAATTCATCCGTCGGCTCCCTCGCGCGCATCGGCCGGGATGCGACCGTGTTTTGGAACTACGTCGATCTGCGCATGCGTGCGCGCCTGCCCTGGCGCATGGAAGTCGTCGTGACCGACACCCAGCTTCAAGTGCGCATCCGCTGCTCGGAAAAACTGCCCCGGGGTCCCATCGAACCCGCCGAGCCCTCCCCGGCCACGCCGTTGAACTCATGCGCCACCTGCGGCATCGGCTCCTGCTTCCGCAGTGAGTGACCCCCGGCATGCCCTATCTCGGGACAGCATTCTTCGAGCGCGACGTCCTCACCGTCGCCCGTGACCTCATCGGCGTGGAACTCGTCTGGAAAGGCTGCGCCGGCATCATCGTCGAAACCGAAGCCTACTCCGTCGAAGGCGACCTCGCCGCCCACACCGCCACCCGCCCCAGCGCCCGCGAGTTCGTCAAAAAGCAGCCGCCCGGCACCGCCTACGTCTATTTCAACTACGGCATGTACTGGCTCTTCAACCTCCTCGTCAAAGGCGGTTCCCAGGACGGCCTCATCCTCATCCGCGCCCTCGAGCCCACCTGCGGCATCCCGCAAATGCAGCAGCGCCGCCACCGCGAAAAACTCCACGAACTCTGCTCCGGCCCCGGCAAGCTCGCCCTCGCTCTGGGCATCGACGGCACCCATCACGGTCTCCCCATGGCAGGCAAAGGCCGCCCCGCAGGCTGCGGCCTCCTCCAGCCCACCTCCGCCCCCTACGAAGTCGTCACCGACATCCGCGTCGGCATCAGCCAGGCCGTCGATTTCCCCTGGCGCTTCCTCTCCCGCCACAGCCCCCACCTCAGCGTCAAGCACGGCAAAGTGAAACTGCCTGCAAAGAAAAGCCTCAGTTAAATCCCTGCGGACACCTCCACCCCTTGCCAGCCTGTGGGCCAACGGCCCTGGGTCACACATGAAGACTCTCTTCCTGCTCAACGTCGCGCTCTGAAGGAGCGCAGGAGACGGGACGAGCACAATCCCACCCCATTCAACGGCCCGCCCCACCAGCGTTAGGCATGCAAGCACCCATCAAAAGCTGTCCTCAAGCCTCCGTCGGTCGTCTCTACGCGTGTATCCAAAAATGAGTTTTGCAAAACGCTCTACCTCATCGTCCCGAACGTCCTTGGTGCAAGCCGCGATCTTCCACCCTTCCACTCCGCAACACACCAGCCCTGAAGGGGCTGTGTAATATAGCCCAGGGTTAGCCGAGCCTCAGCGAGGCAACCCTGGGTTTTCGCCATCAAATCCGGAAAGCAAACCCACGACTTCGCCACATGCTACGCCTGCCAGCAGTGCCTTCAAAGAGCTCCGCCGCGCATCATCGCCCACAGCATCCGATCCCCCTGAAAGGACACGATCACTCCGGTGGATTTCCCACAGACCTCTGACGCCTACACAAAACCACCCCCGAGGAACAACCGCAGCGCCGCGACCACGGCGACGGCGATGTTGATCGTCAGGCCGATTTTGCGCTGGCAAAACGAACCAAAGATAATGCCGACCACGCAGCCAGCCAGCACAGCCCATTGCAGCCACCCGAGCAGCGGGATGAGCCCAGGAATCAGCAGGACCGCACACACCAGCCCGATAATAACAGAGAGGATTTGCATCATGGCTCCACAGAACACCACCTGCCGGTGAACACCACTGCAATTCTCCATTGCCATTGTAAAGCCGCGCCTTGCATTCAGGCGCGAACGCAGTACGATCCCGCCTCGCAAAATGAAAGGAGAGGTGGCTGAGTGGTTGAAGGCACCTGACTCGAAATCAGACGTTGTCGTAAGGCAACCGTGGGTTCAAATCCCACCCTCTCCGCCATTTTTGCCTCCCCAAGGAGGCAAAAATGCCCTCCGTAGCTCGCAGAGCACAAGACGCCCCCCTTCCTCCAAGTTTAAAAGGACTTTGCCTTCTTCTGCCTCATTGCCCGGATTGAGGCACCATGTTCTATGTTTACTTCTGCGCAACCTAGCTTACTTTGTTCGCTGGCGGAGGGCTTAAGTGAAGCCAGCGTAAACCTGCGAGGGATGGGACTCCCGGCACTGTCAAAATTTGGGAGTCCCCCCAGCAATGCTGGGGGGTTTGCCTTCATAAATAAAGCGGCCTGACTTGGGAGAAACAGATTTCCCAGAGGCAGCCGCCACCTGACAAGCACGTTGCCACCTGCGCAAAGAAGAGCACTCCATGAAGGTCGTCGGTTTACACTCATCAGGACGAAGAATCCACGCTTTGCTTCGTCGAGAACGATTACTCCTCTACCTGAATCGTGATTACTGTGGATTCTGTGCTGATTCTCGCTGCACGACCGTCTTTCGCCAATAGTTTTATCTGAGTTCTGGCAGTATCGGAAGCAACAGTTTTGAAGCCGCATTTAATGAGCCATTCTTCACTCCGATCAACCATTAGTGGGTCAATTTTCTCTACATCGATGCGTAGAATGTTAGAACTTTTGCCAGTGGGTTCGCCTGTTGTGTAAAAGTAGCGACGTGTTCCCACTACAGCGCTCTCAGGGAAGTTACGAACAGCTCCGCTAGTCAGCAAAAATTCATCAATCAAGTGTCCACGCCGAAGCTCTTTGGTCGAGTCGATAAAGAAAACTGAATAGCAGTAAAGCGCGATGCCCCCAACTCCGGCAATCACACAAACCAACATCAGCGCAAACAATACTTTCCGCATAAATCGAAGCATTAAATCAGTTGTTTGAGACTAGCTACGAGTTGGGAATCAACCATCGGTCTCACGCCTCCAATCATCCCAAGTAGTGCCTTTGGCGGCCTCTTTGATTGTACTGAGTTGCTTGGGCCAACTGTTGTCCTTATCTTTACACGGGCTGCAATCGTGCTGGATTGGAGTAGTTGTCATGTTTTTTCTGAGACTTCCGTCAGTTCCATATGCAAAATCCCAAACCTTGATTGATTCAGGCGTTCCCACGGCTCGGCACATTAGCTTCACGGTTCGCTGGGTCATACCCTCAGCGACCATGTAGAAGGCGATCAAATCAGACACTAGGTCTTCCTCAGAGAAGCCCGATGATTGGCCCAAGTTTGATTGCGAGGTCTCGAACCTCCGAGAGACGTCCATCCATATTGCAAGCCCTGCTGATTTCTTATCCGCAGCATTGCTCACAAAATACATGCCTCCACCAAATGGCACTCTGAAGCCCCAGCGCCCCTGCTCTTGAACAGCCCATACTGAAAAGCCTTGCCTCCCCCTTGATCGAACTCCATGCGGGGCAAGTCCACCATGTTGCAGTTGCTGCCAAAGTGACCGAGGCGCTTCAGGAGTAGCATGACTCCAGTCAATCCAGCCACACTTGCAGCTATACTCTAGTCGACCACTTTCAACGTCAGATCGGCCCGACAAGCCCAATACATCGACACGATTCACAGAATCGTTGCTGACAAAACCATACAGATTCAATCCTCCTGCTTCTTCAATGGGATCGCGAGAAAGCCACCTGCCAGATGATGGGTTATAGTAAGCGGAAGCGTCAGATACAGACAAGATGCATCCAAGAAGGGCAATAAGTCGGAGACAGATGAAGAGACTTTTCATGGGATTAAAAAGAGGAGGGGGGCGCTATCGTGGAAATTTTCCGAAAGACGGTGTTCTCGGCTGATTCCTCGGATTTGGTGGAGGTTGCCAACGGTGCTGATTTCGAGCATTGAATTCGTTGAGGGCTTGCAGTTCTGCCAACGGATCGCTGTTCCTTTGGGAATAAACCATTGGTGCCTCTGCTGGACCAGAACTCATCAAGACCGCGCTCTCTCGGCGGCTGGCTTCTGCCAGTCCGATCTGGTAATTTGGATGCCCTGGATGCAGAATATTCGCCTGTGCATGGGCCACGATTGCTTCAACAGTTCGCTTGTGAAAGCTCAGCACCTGCCCACGCAAAGCCATGAATGCCGCCAATTCTTCACGCGGTGAAAGAGAACGCAGATACCAGCCTGCTTTGACCTCTTCATCCGTGACAGGAAACGGCCAATTCCGATAATGGGAATCGGGATAGCAGGAAATGCCATTGGTGCATTCAAAATTGCGTCGGACTTTGCCATCGTCCCACCGACAAAACAGATGTCCCTTCGCGGCAACGAGCTTTAACGGATACCCCAACCTTCTGCCGATTGCGACGAGCAGCACCGGCATCGAAGAGCAGGTGCCCATTTTGTGCTCACTGAGCAACCCTGACACAAAGACATCATCAGCCCTCTCAAAAAAGGATTTGTCCCGCAAATTCTCGATTGTTGGGGCAGCAATTTTATCTGGATTATAGCGAAGGCCAAAATCCTGCCCCAGCACCGTGTTCATCAACACAACCTTGTAAAACTCTTCTGAATTTTCGTATTCAGCCGGTTTCTGAACGAAACGGTGATAGTTCCGAACCGTCTCTGCTTGCACCGCCTTTGCCATGCGGTCAAGCGCCAGCATGTAGCTGCTAATCGCTGTCTGCCCTCGGCCCGGCAATCCCTCCGAGCACAGCAAATTCATTAACGCCACATCCACAGAGTTGAGTTCGTTTTCCGATAACTCGGTGAGGCGTCCAAGCGTGAGCGGTGTGTGATCCTGCTCTTTGCTCACTGTCTGAACTGGCACGGGTTCAATTTTCTTGTTGGATGACATCCAAAAGCCAATTCCAATGCCAAGGATCACGCCCGTCAAGAAGGTGCCCGCGAAACGGAAAGAACGAGCACCGGAGGGAGAATTTGGAGACGCGGCTTCATCCACAGGCTGTTCAGCCTTGCGGTTGACCCGTGCAAGAGCACGGCGCTCACGGCGGGATTGGCTCATATCAAAGTCGATACTAGTGGTTATCGCCATTGGTTACAAGCAAAATGAACTACCAAGAATGCAACACAATCCCGCCTTGCAGGCATCGCGGCCTTAAATTCACCACAGGGAGTTTGCATTTCTCACACCGAAGCGGCACACTGACCCCGATTTCACTGACTTAAGCCCTTGATTTCCAAGGAAAAGGCGGTGACTGGGTTTTTCCCCCTCTGTCTCCGCCATTTTCGCCGCTCAAGCGGCGAAAAATGCCCTCCACAGCTCGCAGAGCGAAGGACACACCTTTTCCCCGCCACTCTGGCCGGTCTCCGACTAGCGCCCCTTGCCCACAAACGGCTCCGGCGTGTCCGCAAAAAACTCGCCCACATCCCCGTCCGGCATCCCGTGATTGCGGATGCCTTCCAGCCTGCGGCGGCTGCCACGTTCACTGCCCGGACGGTTCGCCGTCCGCTGCACCAGCTCAGTGATCACCGGCGCGGCGATGGCAGCGCTGGCGGCCAGCAAAGTCAGCGCGATAATATTCGAAGATCCACGGCGCATTCCACGCCCAAACAAGATTCCCAGCGCGCAGCCAGCGGCGGCAGGGGCAATGAGTGAGGCATAGGTTTCGTAGCCGTGGGTGGAGCGTGTTTCTTGCATGAATCACCATAGCCTCTCCGTGAGAATCACCAAAGAGGAATTTGCCCGCATCCGGCTTTCCGGCTAAGGAGAGCTGTCCCCAAAAACCACTGCACATGTCCCAAGCCGCATCCAAAAAACGTTACGCTCTAATCCTCGCCGGAGGCAGTGGCCAGCGCTTCTGGCCCATCAGCCGCGATGCTCAACCCAAGCAACTGCTGAAACTCTTCGGTGAAAAAACTCTGCTCGAGCTCACCATTGAGCGCCTCGATGGCTTCGTGCCCAAGGAAAACATCCTCATCCTCACCAACAAACAGCAGGAAGCCTCCGTGCGTGCACTGATAAAGGATCTGCCCGCAGAGAACATCGTCGCCGAGCCCGAAAAGCGCGACACCGCTCCCGCCATCGCCCTCGCCGTCGGCTGGGTCGTCACCCGTGAACCCACCGCCACCATGATCGTGCTGCCTGCCGATCACCTGATTCAAAACCACGCCGAGTTTCAGCGCGTTCTCTCCAACGCCTCTCTCGCCGCCGAAAACAGCGGCAGCCTCGTCACCGTGGGCATCACCCCCACCTGGCCCTGCCCCAGCTACGGCTACGTCGAGCGCGGACGCCGCGCCAGCATCGGCGGGCTCGATGACCTCCCTGTCTGGGAAGTCGCCCGTTTCCGTGAAAAGCCCAATCCCGACCTCGCCGAGCACTTCATCAGCCAGGGCAATTTCCTCTGGAATGCCGGCATGTTCATCTGGACCATCCCCGCCATCTTCAGCGAACTCAGCCGCCACTGCCCCGTGCTCGCAGATTTCATCTCCGAACTCCGCGGCTCCAAGGACTTCAGCGCCACCGTGGATAAACAGTTCGGCAAGCTGCCAAAGCTCTCCATCGACTACGCCCTCATGGAGCGTGCCTCTCGCGTGCTCAACATCGAGTCCACCTTTGACTGGGATGACGTCGGCAACTGGACCAGCGTCGGCCGCTATCTCGACACCGACACCGATGGCAACCAGCACAACTGCGCCCTCTCGCAGCAGGATTCCCTGAACAACATCGTCTTCACCCAGACCGGCCAGCACGTGGCCCTCATCGGTGTGCAGGATCTCATCGTCGTCGCTTCCAAAGATGGTCTCCTCGTCGCCACCCGCAACAAGGCCGAGAACATCAAAAAAATCGTCGACACCCTGCCGAACGAGCTGCGCTGATCCAGCATCTAGGATCCAGCATCTAGTCCCATGCCTCGCATTCTCGCCATTGATCACGGCACCGTGCGCATCGGTCTCGCCCTCAGCGACGAGACCGAGATCGTCGCCACCCCCTTCAAAACGATCGACGCAAAGCACGAGCCCGAGCGCACCCTCGCACGCATCGTGCAGGAGAAGCGCATTGGCAAAATCGTCATCGGCATGCCTTTCCGCATGAGCGGAGAGAAAGGCAGCGCCGCAGAGCGCGTCGAAAAATTCGCCCTCAGCCTCGGCAAGGAACTGCAGCACTCGGTTCCCATCGAGTTCGTCGATGAACGCCTCTCCTCCGTCGAAGCCGAAGCCTCCATGTCCCGCGCCGGCATCACCGGAAAAAAGGAGCGCAACGAGATCGTCGATCAGCTCGCCGCCGTCGTCATCCTCCAGGAGTATTTGAACCAGCAGCGCGGCCCCGAAGGCTTCCTGCTCCCCGACGCCTCTTACGAAATCCCATGGACCGATGAGCCGAAGCGACGTCGAAAGTAAGGCCGGTAAAAATCGCGGCCCCGAGCCCGGCTTCAAACGCCTGCGCTTCACCATCGCCTACTGCGGCACCCCATGGCGCGGCTGGCAGAGCCTCGAAGGCGGCCGCACCGTCACCGACGAGCTCCACACCGCCATCCGCCGTGCCACACGCATCGACACCCGCGTGCATGGCAGCGGCCGCACCGATGCCGGCGTACACGCTCTCGCTCAGACCGCCCACTGTGATGTCCCCGACACCGTGCGCATGACCACGGAAGCCTGGGCCCATGCAGTGAACGCCTGCCTCCCCCTCACCATCCGCATCCTGCAGGTGGACGAATGCCCCCCCAGCTTCCACGCCCGCTTTGACGCCATCGGCAAAACCTACCGCTACCGCATCTGGCGCCCGCGCATGCTCTCCCCCTTCGAAGCCGAGCGCGCCTGGCACATCTACGGTCCGCTCGATCTCGACGCCGTCCGCTGGTGCTGCCAGCAACTCGTCGGCACCCACAACTTCGTCCGCCTCTCCGCCAATCGCGGCGACATGCCCGAAACCCAGCGCCGCCTGCACACCGAAAAAACCACCCGCACCATCCACCGCGCCGAACTCCGCGAACTCGGCGACTTCATCGAACTCGAATTCTCCGGCGACGGCTTCCTCTACAAAATGGTCCGCCTCATCGTCGGCAGCCTCATGCACGTCGCCCGCGCCCGCGAACCCAAAGAATGGTTCGCCCAACTCCTCACCGACCCCACCGGCCCCCAAAGCAACCAGACCGCCCCCGCCTGCGGCTTGTATCTGGTCAACGTGACCTACCCGGCGGAGTGACACCGGCTGGCGTTGGTGTACCCTTTCCCTGGTCATGAAACCACGCCTTTCCTCAGGCGCAGCCACCCCGCAGGGACCAGCCCGACGAAGAAGAACAGAGCATTCACCACGAGCACCAGCAGAACGGGCCAGTGTGAGAGCAGGGCGCGGCCATACATGTGAGTTCCCCATTCGAACAGTGGCGGACCGGACACCGCCAGCAGAACGACGCTGCTGCCGGCCAGGCTCGCCACAAACAGGCTGCTCACGCTTAACCGGCGGAAGCGCTGCACGGCCAGAAAACCTGCCTGCCACAGCACCACGCACAGGCCTCCGACTTCTCTGGGACTCCAGCCCCACAGGCGACCCCATTCCCGCTGCGAATACACCATGCCGAGAATCACTCCCAGGGTCGTGAACGCACAGCCCCAGGCGGCGAAACGACCGACCGCACGAGCGAGAGCCTCCGCGCGACGCGTCGAAAACTCCGCAAAGCTGCGCTGGATGACAAAGCAAATTCCCAGCACTCCCAGCAGCACTCCCGCTCCGAAGCCCAGCAGCAGCAGGTAGACATGCGCGGCCAGCAAAGAGTCCAAGGGACGAAGCTGAGGGAGGACGACCCCACAGGCCGACCTCACCAATAAAAACACCCCGGCGATCACCGTCACTATCCTCAACGGCAGCCAGGTGGCTGGGCTTAATTTTTGAAACTCAGCAGTGACCTCGCCCACCAGCCCGAGCTGCTCCATCGCCTTCTGCACAGCCTCCCGCTCCGGCGTTCCGGATTCCACCAGTTCGCTGATTGTCTCGCGCAGATGGTTTTCGAGTTCGTCGAGCGTGTCCGGCCCGAGGCCTGGCATACGCGAGATGTTTTTGCGCCATTCCGCAATGGATTGATCGAGGTTATGCATGGCTGGGGCTCCAAAGTTGGTTCAAGACGTTGTTAACAAGTGTCCACTGCTCCTGTTGCTGCCGGAGGGCCTGCTTGCCTTCGGTTTTCAAATGGTAATACTTTCGTTTTCGGCCCGTCGGCGAGTCCACCCATTTGCTGCGCACCATGTCGTGGTCCTCCAGCCAGTGCAGCACGGGATACAGCATGCCGTCGGTCCATTCAATCTCTCCCCCGGAAAGCTCCTTCACCCGTTGGATGATCGCATAGCCATAGCTGTCGCCCTCAGAAAGTATCGACAGGACAAGGGGAACCGAGGAAGCAGCCGTGAGTTCTTTCTGAAGCTTCATAGCACTATGATGCATTGCAGTGCAATGTATGTCAAACAAGTTTTCACACTCACCATTCGCCCCACGGGTTCTAAACCCACCTCCTGTCCTTCCAGAGTCGAAGCATGAACAGCAGGCAAAAAAAACCTTCCTGCCGCAAACCAGTCACCTCAATTCATCCTGTTAATTCTGTCATCTTGTTAATCCTGTCCACTCTCTCCGCTCCCCCGCCAATTGACCATTCTCGGTTTCACTTCCCATCCCGTTCATCCTGTCCACCCACTCCGCTCACCTCCCGCCCCCCTTCGTCATTCGGATTTCGCCATTCGTCATTTGAAACACACCTCGCTCTGCGGCATGAAGACCACCCCCTGTCCCCATGCCCTACGAAGCCCAAATCGCCCGCCGTCGTTCCTTCGCGATCATTTCGCACCCCGACGCCGGTAAAACGACGCTCACCGAAAAGCTCCTGCTCTACGGCGGCGCCGTCGCGCTCGCGGGTTCCGTGACCGCCCGCAAAAACCAGCGCGCCACCACCTCCGACTGGATGGAGCTCGAAAAGCAGCGCGGCATTTCCGTCAGCTCCACCGTCCTCCAGTTCGAGTACAAAGGCAGCGTCGTAAACCTCCTCGACACCCCCGGTCACAAAGACTTCTCCGAAGACACCTACCGCGTGCTCACCGCTGTCGATGCCGCCATCATGGTCATCGACGCCGGCAAAGGCATCGAAGCCCAAACCCGCAAGCTCTTCGAAGTCTGCCGCCGCCGTGGCGTGCCCATCTTCACCTTCATGAACAAGCTCGACCGCCCTGCGCGCGAGCCCCTCACCCTCCTCGACGAACTCGAAACCGTCCTCGGCATCGGCGCCTGCGCCATCAACTGGCCCCTCGGTCTCGGCCAGCAGTTTCGCGGCGTCTATGACCGCCGCAAAAACGATGTCCACCTCTTCGAGCGTACCGTCCATGGTGCCTTCCGCGCCCCCGAAAAAGTCGGCGGCCTTGATGACGAATTCGTCGCCAAGCACACCGTCCCCGAAGCCCTCGAACAGGCCAAGATGGAACTCGAAATGCTCGACGGCGCAGGCCACGCCTACGACCGCACCAAGATCGATCGCGGCGAACTCACCCCCGTCTTCTTCGGCAGCGCCAGCAACAACTTCGGCGTCCAGATGCTACTCGACGGCTTCCTCGAACTCGCTCCCCCGCCCGAGCCACGCATGGCCGCCGACGGCCGCGTCATCGAGCCCACCGACGAAGGCTTCTCCGGCTTCGTCTTCAAGATCCAGGCCAACATGGACCCCCGCCACCGCGACCGCATGAGCTTCGTCCGCATCGTCAGCGGCAAGTTCGAACGCGACATGCAGGTCACCCACACCCGCACCGGCAAAATCGTCCGCCTCGCCAACTCCCAAAAGCTCTTCGCCCAGGATCGCGAGACCGTGAACGAAGCCTACGCAGGCGATGTCGTCGGCATCGTCGGCAATCACGGCTTCGGCATCGGCGACACCCTCGCCATCGACCCCAAGCTCAAGTTCGACGAAATCCCCCGCTTCGCCCCCGAAGTCTTCGCCTACATTCACAACCCCAGCACCGCCCACTACAAGCGCTTCCGCGACGGACTGGAGCAGCTCCTCAGCGAAGGCGTCGTGCAGCAGTTCATCCAGCCCCACGCCGGCCAGCGCGTCCCCCTCCTCGGAGCCGTCGGCCCCTTGCAGTTCGAAGTCGTGCAGTTCCGTCTCGAAAGCGAATACAACGCTCAAAGCCGCATCGAAACTGCCCCCTACACCGTCCTCCGCTGGGTCCGCACCAAAGACGGCGGCGCCATCGAAGACTTCGACATCCCCGGCGGCGTCACCACCGCCCAGGACAGCGACGAACGCTGGGTCGTCTTCTTCAGCGACCAATGGGCCATCAACTACTTCGAACGCCGCAACCCCAACGCCGAACTCTCCGAAATCCCCTGGGACGAAGTGGAGAAAGCCAAGGCGTGATCTGATACCGCTCTGCGGTCAAAGTCCGGCACTTCAAAAATCAAAAATCGATTGCTCATCAATCGGCAATCACTCACACCCAAGGCCCCCTTGAGTTGAGAAATTACCAACGTGTCCTTGTTGCGTTCGCTGCTCCCTGGAAACCCGTTCCGCCCCGCAGCATGATTTGAGTTGCCCCACGGCCCCTTCTTCCACCACTTCACTCCGCGATACACCAGCTCCAACGGAGCTGCGTAATACAGCCCAGGGGTGCCGAGCTTTAGCGAGTGCTCCCCTGGGTTAGTAAGAGACGACTGGGAAGCAAACCCAGAATTTCGCCACACTCAACGCCCACCAGCAGCGTCTGCAACAAGCTCCGCCACATTGGCTCCGCGATCAGACAGCGCTTCATGCCCGCGTTTAACTGAGTGCCATTCGTTCATCCCGTCAAAGGATGCGCTAGTCGGACGGGTGGCAAAATTCAAGTGCTGAGCTAAACTCCTTTACATGACGCCCTCGAAACTCAAATCCAGCCCCGAGCGTACCTGGACTTGGGATCAATGGCAGGCTGGCCGCGCCGAGCGCCGCCGCGTGGGCAATCTCGTCGCGCCAAAAAACATCCGCCGCGAAAAAAGCGAAGGCGACGAATACCTCCGCGAAACCTACGGCGGCGAGCGCGGTCCTCCCTTCAACAAGCCCTTTGATCCTTCCGCAGACGAGAAGTAACGGTTGGGGAAAATGAACCCCAAAACCGTCGTCATCACCGGCTGCGGCTACGCCATGCCACCGCTCTTTACCCATCCCATGGGACGAGGTGGAGAAAAGTTCGGGCGGTGTTTTAGACAGGATTAACAAGATTACAGGATGATGCAGGATCGCCCGTTCAGCTCTTCCAAGAGCCGACTTTTCGCGACGCCACTCTCAAACCACGCCCGCGCAAATCTTGTGAATCCCGCAATCCTGTAAATCCTGTCAAAACAGCACCGCGCAACCCAAAGCCCCGCCTCCCCCATGCCCCCCAAAACCGTCGTCATCACCGGCTGCACCCGCGGACTCGGCCGCGCCATGGTCCCCCTCTTCATCAAAGCAGGCTGGCACATCGCCGGCTGTGGCCGCAACGCCGCCCAAATCGCCGAACTCTCCCACCAGTTCCCCGCGCCTCACCATTTCCAAACCTGCGATGTCTCCAGCGAATCCGACATCGCCGCCTTCTGCGCCACCATCCTCGAAAAATTCGGCCCACCCGACCTCGTCCTCAACAACGCCGCCATCATCACCCCCAACGCCCCCCTCTGGGAAACCAGCGCCGCAGACTTCAGCCGCATCATCAACATCAACATCAAAGGCCCCGCCGCCATGATGCGCCACCTGCTCCCCGCCATGCTCAAACGCGGCAGCGGCGTCATCGTCAATTTCTCCTCCGGCTGGGGCCGCTCCACCGCCTCCGACGTCGCCCCCTACTGCGCCACCAAATACGCCATCGAAGGCCTCTCCATGGCCACCGCCCAGGACACCGGCGGCAAAGTCGCCGTCATCCCCATGAACCCCGGCATCATCGACACCGACATGCTCCGCAGCACCTTCGGCACCGGTGCCGGCGATTTCCCCGACGCCAATGACTGGGCCCGCCGCGCCGTCCCCTACTTCATCAAACTCGCCCCCAAAGACAACGGCAAACCCCTCACTGTCCCCGGAGGATAGGCCTCCTGGCCTGTCAACGGCTCGGGGCGTCTCGCCTCCGTTCAGTCAGGATTGAAGCCTCACCAGCCGCCAATCATCCGGCCACCACACAATCCCAAGTCCTTTCAGGCCTTCTACCAAGCCCACCCTTGTCTCCCACTTCATTCAGCAGCCCCAAAAGAAACACCCTCTGAAAAATCTCTGCGGCGTTCCAATCTCTGCGGTGTAAAATCAGTGCCTCCCATGCGCCTCCTCATCACCGCCGGCCCCACCCGCGAGCCCATCGACCCCGTGCGCTTCCTCTCAAACCGCTCCTCCGGCCGCATGGGCTACGCCCTCGCCGAAGCCGCCCACGCCGCCGGACACGAAGTCCTCCTCATCTCCGGCCCCGTCACTCTCCCGCCACCCTCCGGCATCCAACTCATCCACGTCGAAACCGCCCGCGAAATGTTCGACGCCGTTCGCACCCACCTCCCCGGCTGCGCCGCCGCCATCTTCAGCGCCGCCGTCGCCGACTACCGCCCCGCACAAGTCGTCCCCCAAAAGCTCAAAAAGTCAGCCGCCACCCTCACCCTCGAACTCGAACGCACCGAAGACATCCTCGGCTCCGTCCGCTCCCAGTTCGCCTTCACCGGCTTCCTCGTCGGCTTCGCCGCCGAAACCGAAAACCTCATCGCTCACGCTCAGGACAAGCTCCAGCGCAAAGGCTGCGACCTCATCATCGCAAACGACGTATCCCAGCCGGGCATCGGGTTTGACAGTCCAGAAAACGAAGTCACCCTCTGCCTCCCCGGCGGCACCACGATTCCCCTCCCCAGGCAGTCGAAAACCTCCCTCGCCCACGAATTGATCCAATTCATTTCATCCAGCATCTAGCATCTAGCATCTAGCATCCAGCCCCCAGTGAACGAACTCCTCGCCACCGCCACCGAAGCCGCCCACGCCGCCGGCAAACTCATCAAAGACAACTTCGGCTCCGATCTCACCGTCAACGAAATGCAGCGCCACGACATCAAGCTCGAGCTCGACGTCCGCAGCCAGCAGCTCATCACCGACATGATCCTCGCCCGCTTCCCCGACCACGCCATCCTCGGCGAAGAAGGCGGCGAAACCGGCGGCAACGGCGATGTCGAATGGATCGTCGATCCCATCGACGGCACCGTAAATTACTTCTTCAGCATCCCGCACTTCTGCGTCTCCATCGCCGCCCGCAACCGCGAATCCAAAGAGCTCCTCATCGGCGTCATCTTTGACCCCATGCAGAACGAAACTTGGACCGTCATCCGCGGCGAAAAAACCCATCTCAATGGCAAACCCATCGCCGTGAGTGATCGCGCCAAAATGTCCGAAGCCGTCGTCACCGTCGGCTTCTCCAAGAGCAAAGAAGCCCTCGATCTCGGCTTCGACCGCTACAAGCGCATCGCCTACGAAGTCCGCAAAACCCGCATGCTCGGCAGCGCCGCCCTCGCCATGGCCTACATCGCCTCCGGCCGTCTCGATGCCTACGTCGAAGAGCAAATCAGCCTCTGGGACATCGCCGCCGGCCACCTCATGGTCGAAATGGGCGGCGGCAAAGTCACCCTCAAGCCCAGCACCACCAAGCCCGGCACCATGTTCATCTGCGCTTCCAACGGCAAGCTGCCCATCGAGGACTATCTCTGAGAAAGCACCCGCGCTCTGGCTCAGCCAGGTAGCCTTGTTGCTGTGCAACAAGGACCCATCTCAAACAATCCCCACCACCTCCCGCGCACCCCAGGTCCCGATTCATCATTCGGTCTTCGTCATTCATTCGTCATTCGGACTTCTGATTTCGTCATTCTGACACCGCCATTTCTTCCCTGCTTGCAGGACCTTGCATCGACTGGCGCTCCCTCTTCACACCGCGCATGCCCCCCTCCCCCGACACCCGCGAAGTCATCCTCGAAGCCATCGAACTCACCCGAGAGTTCGACGGCGTCAAGGCTCTCGACCGCTTCAGCTTCAAGCTGCATCGCGGTGAAGTCCTCGGCCTTCTCGGTGCCAACGGTGCCGGCAAGACCACCGCCATGAACTGCCTCCTCGGCCTCACCCTGCCGACCTCCGGCGAATTGAACGCCTTCGGCCTCCCTTTGCAGGCCAACCGCATCAGCATCCTCCAGCGCGCCAATTTCTCCTCCGCCTACACAGCCCTGCCCGGCAATCTGCTCGTGTGGCAAAACCTCCTCGTCTTCGCCCGCATCTACGGCGTCCCAAATCCGAAGAAAAAAATCGCCGAGCTCATGGAGCTCCTCGAAATCTCCCACCTCAGCAAACGCGTCACCGGCCAGCTCTCCGCAGGTGAGTCCACCCGCGTCAACCTCGTCAAAGCCTTCCTCAACGACCCCGAGCTCCTCATGCTCGACGAGCCCACCGCCAGCCTCGACCCCGACATCGCCGACAAAGTCCGCAAAGTCGTCCGCAAGGTCCAGCGCGAGCGCAACATCGGCATCCTCTACACCTCCCACAACATGCGCGACATCGAGGAAGTCTGCGACCGCGTCATCTTTCTCCACAAAGGCAAGATCGTCCGCGAAGGCACCCCGTCAGACATCGTCGCCCAGTCCAGCAGCGACAACCTTGAAGATGTCTTCATCAAGATCGCCCGCGACGGCGAACTCCTCGACGAACCGAAGAAAGAGTCAGCCGTATGAATTTTCGCATCATCAGCGCCCTCGTGATGCGCTACCTCTTCCTTTACACCCGCAGCCCCATGCGCCTCGTCGAGCTGGCATTCTGGCCGGTGTTGGACCTCATCGTCTGGGGAAACGTGACCGTCTTCATCCAAAAAAACACCGACCCCGAATTCGGCCACTACGTGCTCTTCTTCCTCGGCGGCATGATCCTTTGGGACATCATGTTCCGTGCCCAGCAGGGCGTCGCCATTTCCTTCCTTGAAGACGTGTGGACGCGAAACCTCCTCAACATCTTCGTCGCTCCCGTACGTTCTTCGGAGTACATCAGCTCCACCTTCATCGTCGGCTTCTTTCGCATTCTCATCACCGCCGTCGTGCTCAGTTTCATTTCCTGGTTCGGTTATGCCTTCAATGTTTTTCAGCTCAGCTGGTGGCTCATTCCCTTTTTTGCCAACCTCATGCTCTTTGGCTGGTCCCTCGGCATGATCTCCACGGCGTTGATCCTGCGCTGGGGACTCGCCGCCGAATCTCTCGCCTGGGCCATCCCCTTCCTTTTCCAGCCCGTCGTTGCCGTGTTTTACAATGTCGAAGACATGCCCGCCTGGTCTCAGCCCATCGCCTGGTGCTTCCCGCCCACCTACATTTTTGAAGGCATGCGTTCCGTCATGAAATCCGGCACCATGAACTGGAATTACCTCGGGTACGCAGCCGCCCTGAACATCCTCTACCTCGCCCTCGCCGGCTGGCTCTTCGTCTGGGTCCTCAATCTCACCCGCAAACGCGGCCTCCTCACCAAGTTCGCCACGCAGTAAAAACTGCCGCAGGCACGCATGCGCCCCAAGACGACGGAGTCTCCCGACCCCGTCCTACCCCAACGGGGTTGCGTCATGAAGCCCAGGGCCGCCGAGCCTCAGCAAGGTGCCCCTGGGTCAGCACACCCCCATCCGGAAAGCCAACCCAGCACTCCGCCACATCCCAAGCCCACCAGCAGCGTCGGCCATGAGCCCCGCCGCACGCCTCCGGCCAATTTGCAATTCTCAGTTTTCAGTTCCCAGTTTACAATCCCCACACCCGCCGACCACCCATCAACCACCATGCTTAACTGAGTGTCATTCGATGTAGGCACTCATGCTCGCAAAAAAAAACGCGCTCTCATCTGGCAGTCGTTCCCTCCCTACCCCCACACCCCCGCCGCCCGCAGCACCGTCTCATGCACCGCGATGTCATGCGCCGCATCCCACGCCAGCTTCTTCTCCCCGCGCACCACCCGCGCCAGATCCGTAAACTCCCCCGCATACCGATCCTTCGGCACCTCCAGCTGGAATGACTGCGTCCCCTTCTTGTAGGCACCACGCGCCTTCGTGATCGACAGATTCACCTTCCCGCTTTCCAGCGGCAGAATCTCAAACGTCCCCTCCGTCCCCGTCACATTAAACCGCCGCCTCGGCCCGCCAAACGGGTCCGTATGGTTGCAGCGAATCACCGCCGTCGCCTTCGCATACTGCAGCACCGCCATCTGGTTGTCCTTCACGCCATCATCGCGTGTCGGCGTCGAAAATCCCGTCACACTCGCCGGTTTGCCCAGCAGCGTCACCACCGCATCCATCACATGGCAGGCCAGTTCAAACATCCCACCGCCTTCGAGCTTCCCGATCACACCCCGCTGGCCCTTGTCCGCCAGCTTCCCCATCGCCGCATCGATTTCGGTGATCTCCCCCAGCCACCCCTCACGCACCGCCTGAAACAGCAGCTCAAACGCCGGATTATACCGCAGCATATAACCCATCTGCACCGTCAGCCCACGCTTCTCGGCCTCCAGCCGCATCGTCTTAAATTCGTCATGCCCCAGCGCCCCCGGCTTGTCCAGATGCACATGCTTCCCCGCCTCGATGCACCGCAGCGCCGTTGCACATGAGTCCTCCACGCGCGTCTCCACCGCCACCGCCTTCAAATCCGCCGTACCCAGCAGCTGAGCCTCCGTCATCAACGGCACCCCCTCATACCCCTTCTCCCCCGCGACTCCCACCACCTCCCACAGCTCCGGCAAAGCACGCATCGCCGCCATCTTCCCCGCCGCATGCGCATGCTCCGTCCCAATCTGCCCAATGCGCAGTCTGGCACCACCTCCGCCACCAGCAGCAAAAGCAGTGGAACCACATGCAAGAAGGAAGGCGCGTCGTTTCATCATAGTCCCTCTCAAACGCCACGAGCGCCCTGTTCTTCACACCAAGATCCGCCGCATACCACGAACCGTGGCGAAAGCAGCAGCTCCATTTGGAGTGCGGTCGCGCAGCGAGGAACGAGCGCAGCTACCGCTTTCCGCAGGCAACTCACCTCACGAACACCACAAAACACTCGAAAGCATCATCCAGCGCCGCCGCATGGATACATTGCCACCCCTTTCACTCGGAAAGCTTCATCGCCACAATAACCGGCAGTTGCACCGGCAGCGTCACCACATCAAAAGCTCCCGCCGCAATGCGCTCACCCGGCGTCACGCTGCCTCGGAACGAATTGCGAAACTCCAGCCCGGCACTGGCACAGCTGCTCAGATTCAAACCGGCAATGAGTAAAAGGAGCGGGCGGACAAGTTTCGTTTTCATGATGCGAAAGGTGCTTTTCATGCACCCCAGAGCATTTCCCAGCTCTCGCCAATCTCCTCATTGATTCTCTGCATGCTTGCATTGCTATGACGAATCCACCGGTGTCATTGGCCAAACGGCATGGCCGAAGCTCCCGTGAAAAATGCCCCGGGAGCTCCGTCAGCACTCATGGCTTCTTCACCCCCGCCTTCGGCTCCGGCAGCACCTCGGCCATCTGCGCAGCCGTCAGTTCAAACTCCACCACACCACGCTCTTCCGCGTGCCACACACTGGCCTTCTGCGCGTCGATCCACTCATCCCGCGTTCGCTTGAGGATCACCTCCTGCTCTCTCGGCGTCCACATTCGAATTTCGAAGCCCTGGTTTTCATCCGTCTGCCACTGGTAGCTGCGGTCCCGGTAGCTCGACCACTGCTTCTCCCGCTGCACGAGGCCCAGGGAAAGCGCCTTGTTCTCCTTCAGCTCCAGGTCTTCTAGCACGAGAAAAAAATCATCGCTCAGTTCACGACCGCGCACATTCGCACCACGGTGCGCATCGGCTGACAGCACACTGGAGTGCAGGCGGTGCGCCCGTCCATGCATCTCCCACGCCTCACGCAGCCAGGCATAGGCATTGAACTCCAGGCGCAGTCCCGGACGGATGAGAAACTCATTCTCCTGCGTCCAGAACTGCCGGAACGGCAGCGTCGCCACACGCTTCATCTCATGCACCACCAGCCGCAGCCGCCAGCGGGTTTTGATGGCACCCTCACGTTTCAACCGCAGCCCCTGGATCACTTCGTTGAGTGATTGCCGGCCGTTGTACATCGCATTGTTCCCAATCTGCTGCCGCCACAGCGTCGTCGCGGGGTAGTGTTTGAAAAGCGCGCGCGTGTGTTCGTGATGCAGCCATGAGTCATAGCCGCCGTCATTGTCTTTCAGATCGCTGTAGCTTCCCTCGGGCGGCCAGGAGGCTTTGTCATCAATGGGCGCAAATTCCGCGATGCTCGCCACCTCGTCTTTGCCCAGACCCGTGATCCGCAAAGTGGGCCACAGACCACGCCCGGGCGTTTTGTCCGCAGGGTCCGCCTTCCCGACTATCAGCCCGAGTTTCGGTGCATTCGCATACTCCAGCACAGGCGGTGTGATCCAGTCAGTTCGCCATGCACTGGCAATCAAAGGCGCAGCCACCAGCGTCCCAGTCATGCAGCATGCAGCCAGCACCCGCCGCCTTGGCACCGTCGCCAGCCACCAAGCCCCCAGCAGCCCGGCCAGCGCACTCACAGCAGCGACGAAACTTCCGCACAGCTCCGCATGATGCTGCTCCAGCGTGATCACTTCCTGATCCCCCGCTCTCCCCGGCATCACCATTTCAATGCCTGCGCCGATGACCGCCAGCACCGCCAGAGCAAACACTTGCCGCGATGTCGATGTCAGTGCGGTCAGCGCTCCTGCAATCCCGCATACCAGCCCGCCAGTGAGCAGCACCGTCCCGGTCATGGCCGCCCATTGCCCCGCTCCAAAACCAAATCCTTGCCAGCTCCTGCTCACAACGAGTGCGGCCGGCAAGATCACCGAACTCAACAGAAAGAGCAGCTTCCCGCACCAGAGCGCTGCCTGCCCCACAGGCCGCGTGAGACTGAAGGTGTCGGTGTTCGAAGGCGTGTCGGCGCTCACGCTGCGCCACGCCAGCGCCGCCGCCACCAGCAGCGCACCGACTTCCAGCCACAGGTCAAACCCGGCGATGGACAGCTTTGAAAACGTGACCCTCGCCTCATGCGCACGATGCCACTGCCTCATCAGGAGCACCGCCAGCCACAGCAGCACCATCCCGTACTGGTGCCGCCACTCAGCACGGCATTGGTGAAACATTCGGGAAGAAAAAGATGTCGCGTTCATGGTTGGCGAAACTTCCAGGCTCGTTTTTCAGGCACGTATTCAAACTCGCTCACCTTCAGGCGGCGAAAAAACGGCCACTGTTCATGCTCCGGCATCCGCTTCTTCCAGAAGTCGCTGCCATCAGTGGCAAGCAGTTTCGGGTAGGGAAGAACGGTATTTCGTGGGGGCAGATCGCCGCCGATGGACAACCAGCGCAAGCACAGGTCGAAAGCCTCCCCCGATCCAAAATCCGCAGCACGGCTCAAGGCACGCGAGCTTTTTAAAGAGGGGATCAGCGGCACCGTCTCTTCAAACTGCTCGCTCACCTGGGCCTCAATCGCGGGCCGGGTCTCCGGCAGCTTGTCCAGTGCGTGGATAAACACGCCGTTGAAATCATTGGGCACTTCCTTCAGCATCCGTGCCACAGCATCAGGATCATCCTTCCAGGCGAGCAGCAGTTCGTCCGCACCGGGTGGCAGTACCGGGCTGGACAAAATCTGCGGCTTCAGCCGTTTGGCCGCCTCCGCCCAGCCTTTGCGCACCACCAGATCGGCCAGCATGGCCTGACTCGGCGCACGGTCGATCAACACCTCCCGCTGCTCCTCGGTCACGTACCGTCCCAGCTGGTTGTTAGGTGGCTTGTTCGACCAGCCAGGCCACGATTCCGAGCGCAGATCCAGCATCAGCGGCAGCTCGTGGCGTCCCAGTGGCTCAAACGCCCCGGCGATCAGCGGATGCGCCGCATACGTGTACACCGCCTGCGTCACGGAGGCAGCGGAAAACAGGTCATACGCATACCGGCGTGCCTCCTTCTCCGTGCTCTCCGCCGTCGGCGGCGTGAGGGTGGCCATGCGTTCCTGAAAGGCTTTAACCTCACGCCCCCCATACAACGCCTTCGACTCAAACCACTGCAGATCCTTGCCCCAGTTGGAAGGAATGTCTGCCAGCCGCATTTCCGGCGACTTCCAGTGCCTCTGGCTTTGTCCCAAAAACCGGCTGCGCAGCAGAATGAGCCGCGCTTGGGAGGTTTCAACTCCCGTTGGCTCACCATCCGCATGATAGAAAATGTGATTCCACGTGAGATCGATCTGCTGGTGACGCCAGCCCGTGTGATCCCCACGCTCGCCCACGATCACCTGCTTGCTCGGCTCCAGCCGCACGCTGCGCTGCTGCGGCAGATGCAGCAGGATGGCATGACCGTTTTCAGCATCCCAGTGCGAACGCGACTCCATGCGCAGAGAAATCGTGAGCGCGCCGGGCTGAGGTCCTGCCGCAGGAGTAACCCGCAGAATTTCCCAGCGCACGTCTTCGCAGCCGCCCCGAGCTCCCGCTCTCACCGGAAAATCCAGCGCCAGATCACGCTGATACCAGTCCACCAGAAAATCCGTGTCAATGCTCAGTGGTTCGTCAAATTTGGCATACGGTTTGGAGAAAGTGGCCAGTTCAGTGTTCGGCTGCTCCAGCCGCGTCCATTTGGGGAAATACTCGTCATTGGAGATGATCAGCGTGCCCTTGGGAAAAAAGTCGCGCAGATTCCTGTCCCCGCGAAAAACCTCCATCTGCGGAGTGTCAAACGGTGAGCGGCGGTAGGGGTTCCGTTCCGTGCTTTCGCTATGTCGCGTGCTTCCCCCTTGCACAAAGTCACTTCGTTGGGGCCGGAAGACCACATGCACCCCCTGCATGTGCGTGTTTTCATCCACCTCCGCAGTCAGTCTCGGACCATAGCTTGTTTCAGCACCCTCGAAGCGTGCCCGTGACAGCACCACATTGAAATGAAGCTCGGGCGAAAGCTTCTCCACCAGAGCCGCATCCCTCGCCACGGGCGGCGAATCTTTCCACGACCAGAACCGCGCCGTGAGCAGTGCCACAAATCCCGTCAGCAGCGTCATCGCCAGCCGTCGCCTGAAAGGGAGCCTCTGGGCCAGATGCCTCCACGCCAGCACACCGCTCAGCACCGCAAACACTGCCCATCCTGCGGCCCGGCCCGGCCATGTCTGGTAGTAGCTCGGAAAATACTCCAACCACGCTGCCGCTGCGGCGTCCAGCACCTTGGACACCAGCCCCAGCGTCAGCGCTACCGTCAGCATCATCTTCCAGACCTCGCTGCGGTTCCACAGCGCCAGCGTCGGCAGCAGCCACGCGGAGAAGCCTGCCGCAAAGCACAGCCTCTCCCACATGCCCCTCATCACGTCCGCCGCAGGACGCCCGGACATCACAAGATAAAGCCCGTTTTGCAGCACCACCGGCAGCACAATCAGCAGCAGCCACATCAGCACCCGCGCCATCCAGTACGCCTGCACCGGCATCGGCCTCGTGCTGATAAAACTCCGGTCACTCCCCGGCCTGTCCTCCGGGCAGGACAGCAGCAGCGACAGCCCCGCCAGCAAAATCACCACCGGCAGATAGCTCAGCCACCCCGCCGTCGCCACCCCGGCCCGCATCGGCAGCAGCCATTCCAAATTCACCGCCAGGTCAAAACCCAGCAGCACCAGAAACGCCAGCCAGCGCAGCCGCAGGTAATGAAACTCTTTTCGAAAGTGATGAAGCGTCAGGTTCATGGCTCATTTCCCCTCCAGTCGGTAAGCCCTCGCCAGCGCCACAAAAATCTCCCGCAGGCTCATCGGCCTCACCTCATGATGCGCCGCCATCGGCATCGCCTCCCGCAGCGCAGCCGCAAACACCTCCTCATTTGCAAACCGGCTCTCCGTAAACCGCAGCGTGCGCCCCGCTTGCTCAGCATGCAGCCAGTCATTCGGCAGATTCACCGGCGCTTTCACTTCATCCGGCAGCACCACCTCAATCGCACGAAACCTCGCCTGCAAACTGTCGCTCGTTTCATCCAGCGCCAGCTTGCCGCGATTGATGATCGCCACCCGATCCGCCAGCCGCTGCACTTCTTCAATGTCATGCGACGACACAAACACCGTCCACCCCTCCTGCTCCGTCAGCTCAAGCAGCCCACGAATAAATTCATCACGCACCAACGGATCCAGTCCGCTGAACGGCTCATCCAGCACCACCAGTTTCGGCCGATACGCCAGACTGCTCAGCAGCGCCGCCTTCATCCGCATCCCGCGCGAGAGATCCTTCAGCTTCGTCCCAGTCGGCAGATCAAACTGCGTCAGCAACTGCTTCTCAAAAGCCGCGTCCCAGTTCGGATACAACGGCCTGCAGTAATCAAAGAACTGCTTCACCGTCATCCACAGCGGCAGCTCCATGTTTTCAGACACATACCCAATCTGCGTAAACTGCGCCGGCCCCAGCTTCCGCGAATCCCCGCCCATCACCTCTATCCTCCCGCTGTCCGGTCGATGCAAATTGAGGAGGCATTTGATCGTCGTGCTCTTCCCCGCGCCATTCGGCCCTAGGAAAGCCGTCACCTGTCCCTCTGGCACCTCCAAGCTCAAACCGGCCACGGCTTCGGTCTTGCGAAAGCGTTTGTGCAAATCAGTGATCGTGATCATAGGCTTTTGAGATGCTGAATGACTTGGTTGAGCGTGAGATTCAAATCCGCCGCCTCCTTGAGCAGCGCCCGACATTCCGGCGTGATCTGCGCCAGCCGTTCCGCGAGATCCGGCTGATCCGGCACCGTCACGACCATGCCGATGCCAGGCCGTGAATTGAGCCACCCCGCATCCTTCAGCAGCAGCACCACCTTATGCGCCGTCGTCGGGCTGATTCGCAGCTCCTGGCTTAGCGTCCGCACACTCGGAAACGCATCCCCAGCCCTCATCTGCCCAGTCAAGAGCGCCTTGCGCACAGCCCCAAGAATCTGGTCAGAGACCGGACTCCCATCCTGAAGCTGGATCGAAAAAGGCAGCATACGCGAAGTGTCACCACTGTAACAGCACATCTGTTACACCTGCAAGAAAAATTCACCCCCCTTCCGTTTTCAAGCCATTTAGAGCTCGTTTCCCCGCGCTTGATCTTGGAGAAAATCATCAACTATCGCGGAATGGGCTCCTGAGCCTTCCCCTATCGTTGGGTTCAAATGTACAGTGAAAAGTGGACTCCACTGCCAAAACTGTCTGCCACAGTGTGCTTGTAAATTGGGGAAGGCCGCACATTATCCCAGAATGCAAGTCTCATTCCGATTGTGCCATCCGGCTTTTGAATGCGTAATCAAAGGCCACGCTGACCACGACTTTGCCAACGTTCACCATCGGCTGAATCGAAGACGATATCTTCATCAAAACTTGCCCTCACCCATCGCTCCAGCACGATTGACTTGAAGGAAATAAGACGTTGAAACCGACGTCAACTCCCTGATCGACAAGCACTCACGCACGACTTCAATAGAAATCTGTCTCAAGTTATGTTCACACTTTCGTCCCATCATTGACCGCTCCGCACAATGCGCGATTCAGCACTAAAAACGATCAATTTATTCTAGGTGTAGGGGTGACAGCGAGGCCCTAAATATTTTCCACTAAGAGCCGCTGATAAACTCACGAGTTATTCAAATAACAGAAAACCAACTTCTTCTATGGCACGAAAACAATCATTCCGAGCACGGAATGCCAAGCCACTGGACACAGTAAATCAGGTGCCCACTACAGCTTCTTTGCCAATTTCATTGACGCAAGCGCAGTCAGGCATTGCTTCCTTAGAAAATATTCCACGGCCAGTTTCTACTGAAGCCGAGAGCAACAAAATAGTCGATCCAGGTGCGAACATAGTCTCAAGCAGCACAAGGCGTTCTCTCAAAATCCGCCCGCCTACCGAAGAACCGTTTCAAATCCATGATGGACGGGCCATGGTATCATTAGGCCCTGTCGGAGACCCATCCAAATCCCAAGTCCATTGCGCGTATCGATGTCCCTTCTGTTACGTAAACTCAGCCTTTTTTTGGCCATTCAAACATTTCCGTGTGATGCGGAGTGACGAAAAGAGAACCAAGTAGCCAGAATGGACACAAAAGCATGGGAAGAGTTGTTGGGTGTAGCCGCGCCTTGGAGGGTAGTGGGCATGGAAATCAATGT
>JAIPJY010000048.1 GCA_021733925.1 Prosthecobacter sp.
GAACATTGATGTGGTGACGTGCTGGCTGAGTGGCTGGTGTGTGTTTTGTTTTAGACATCGCACTCCAAATCAAGCCGCTTCCCGCCCTCAGTCAGCGCACTTCACTTCAAAAATGCATCCACCTATGGGATGCCTGTGTCTTTAATGTAATATTTATAGTTAGTAGGCCACCCTCATAGAAATCGGTCAGGCAGCCGGACAGTTACAGCTCAGTTTTTGCCTCCAGATTCCGCCCCGCCTCCAGCATCCTCACATTTTTCGCCACCAGCGGCAGCCACAAACTCACCCGGGTACCCAACCCCTCACGGCTTTCAATGTCGATCTCCCCCCCATGCTCACGGATGATACGGCGGACAATGAGCAGCCCCAGCCCGGTGCCCGTGGTCCGTGTCGTGGAGAAAGGCTGGAAAAGCTTCCCCATCTGCTCCGCATTGATCCCCTTCCCCGTGTCCTCAAAACTCAGCCGCACCTCAAAGTCGGTAAAAGTGCCGTTAATCGTCAGCGTGCCACCCTTCGGCATGGCCTGGCACGCATTGCGGATCAGATTGTACACCGCCTGCTTCATCTGACCCGGATCCAGCGGCATGGCGGGCAAATCGGATCGCAGGTCCAGCTTCAGCTTCACCTTGCTCGCCTCGATCTCCGGCTGAAGAAAGCGCACACTCTCCTCCAGCAGCTCGCGCAACTGCACGCGCTGGAACTGCGGCTTCGTCGGCCGGATGGCCGCAAGAAACTGACCGATGATGAAATCCAGCCTCTTAATCTCCCCCGTGGCCACATCCAGATGCTCCCGCAGGCTCGCCCCCTTCGCCCCCATCTTCTTGAGTCTACGTTCGAGGAGCTGCAAATGGATCGTCAATGAATTCAGCGGATTGCCCAGCTCATGCGCCACCCCGGCCGCCAGCAGCGTGAAGGCATTCAGGCGCTCGCTTTCCAGCTGCTCCTCCGTGCGCTTGCGCGTTTCCGTCACATCGCGGATAAGCATCACAAAGCCCAGCGCCGAATCGTCATCGATGCTCGTGATGTAAAAATTGAGATAGCGATTCTCCGGGTAAAACACCTCCAGGTCGCGGCTCACCACCGTGCCCGGCTTCAGCAACTCGTTCCAGTCCAGCCCCCGCACCCCCTGCGCCAGCCGCTGGCCCCGCACCTGATCCTGATTCAAGCCGAAGAACGTGCACGCCGCACGGTTCACGTAGGTGACCTTGCCCTCCGTATCCAGCAGGATCACCCCCTCCTGCAGCGCCTCGAACACCTTTTCCTGAAACTTCTTCTCCCGCACCAGGTCCATCACAATGCCCTGAACCTCGCCCGGTTCCAGGCGGTCCATGCGTTTGATAAGCTTGTCAATGAAGGCAGATCTCATAGGCTGACGATTATGAACGACCTCCTGATCGTCTTTTGCACCTTCCCCGACATCGGGAAAGCCCGCGAGACTGGCACGGCACTGGTGGAATCGCAACTCGCCGCCTGCGTGAATCTCATCCCCGCCATCGAATCCATCTACCGCTGGCAGGGAAAAGTCGAAACCGCCCCCGAAGTCCTCGCCATCTTCAAAACCACCCCCACCGCCTGGCCCCGATTCGAATCCCGCCTCCACGAACTCCACCCCTACGACGTCCCAGAAATCATCGCCCTAAAGCCGGAGCAGGTGGCGGCAGCGTACGCGCGGTGGGTGGGGGATAGCGTGAAGTGATGACTGAAATTTTTACACCGCAGAGATGGGAACGCCGCAGAGTTTTTTTCAGCAACGAATCTCAGCGGTATAAATCTTATCGTGTCGGTTATTTCCCTTGGGTTCGAATTCTGCGAATTTCGGTGACGAGGGATTCGGCATGGAAGTTGATGCAGAGGCCTGCAGCCACGTCGGCGGTCTTCAGCAAAGATCGATCTCTGGCGAGTTGGAGTGGACTGAGTTCCTTGATGCAATGGCAGGCCACCATCAGTTTGTTTTCAACGATCACTGGAAGTTCCTTGCTGCTGAGAATAAGCTGATCACGATAGATGAGATTCGCAGGCAGCTTTACCTGCGTCTGGATGCCTCTCAATTGCAGCTCCCGCACCAGACAGGCTTCATAGGCACTGCGAAGCAGTCCATGGCCAAGCTCGTGCTGCACTTCCAAAGCAGCTGCCAAAACTTCACGGGAAAGTTCATCGAAATCAGTCGAAGGAGCCGTCTCATTGTAGGTACGACGTGAGTCCGGTTGCACCGAATACGCCCGCCGGACAATGCCATTCCTCAGGATCAGTGTGTTGAAATTCATGAGCAACCCCAGAGAGATCAAGGAAAGGCGTAGGTAGGTAAGCAGTTGCGCCTCGTGCATTGGATGGAGCTTTTCCACGGCTTTGAGTTCCAAGAGCAGTCGTCCCGAAACAACCAAGTCCATTCGATAACCGCAATCGAGCGCCTTCCCTTTGTAACAAAGAGGCAATGGCACCTGATACTCGTGCTCTATGCCAAGAGCTTCCAGTTCCAGATGCAGCGCTTCTTCATAGTCCGCCTCATTCAATCCTGGTCCGAGAGTCCGATGCACGGCAATTGCGGCTCCAATGGCAAGCTTGGTGAGATCACCGCCGAGGTCGGGATGTAATGAGGCTGGCATGATGCAAGATTTTTACACCTCAGTCTGAAAAGCAGCAGAGTTTGTTTCTGAAAAACTCTGCGGCGTTCCCATCTCTGCGGTGTAAAATCTGACATAGTTTAGACTCCTACCCCGCCAGCACCTCACTCAACGCCCTCTCAATCCGCGCCAGCGTCTTCTCCTTCCCAATCAAATGCGCAATCGTCGTCACCCCCGGCCCGCGTGACTGCCCGCTCAGCGCAAAGCGCAGCAGCGGCATCATCGCACCCGGCTTCACACTCAGCGCCTTCGCCGCCGCTTCCACGGCATCATGCACCCCCTGCTCCGTCCATTCCGCAGCCTGGGCGAGTTGCTCGCCCGCTGCCTTCAGCAGCCCAGCATTCTCCGGCTTCGCCTTGAGCTTCGTCACCACATCCGCCTCAAAGGGATAGTCCTCGCGGAAGAAGTAATGCACCCATTCCGGCAACTCAGTGAGCAGGCTCACCTTCTCCCGCACACTATACACAGCAGCCGCAGCCACAGCATCATCCTCCCAGACGAGCCCTTTGGCCGTAAGGAAAGTGCGCCCCTGCTCCAACAACTCTTCAGGACTCAGCTCACGCAAATACTGCGCATTGAACCACAGTGCTTTCTTAAGATCAAACTTCGCGTTGCTGCTGTGAATCGCATCCGCGTCAAACAACGCCGTCAGCTCCTCACGCGAAAGCTTCTCACTCTCCGCCTTCGGCGTCCACCCCAGCATGCAGAGGTAGTTAAACACCGCCGCAGGCAAGAACCCGGCATTCATGTAGCTGTGCTCAATGGCACTCCCCTCATCCCGCTTGCTCATCTTGCTGCCATCCGGGTTCAGGATCAGCGGAATGTGCGCATAAGTCGGCGGCGTCGCCCCAAACGCATTGAAAAGATCAATGTGCTTCCAGGTATTGGACAAATGATCCTCGCCACGCAGCACATGCGTCATGCGCATCTCGATATCATCCACCACATTCACAAAGTGGAAAATGTAGCTGCCATCCGGGCGGCGGATCGTCATGTCCGGCTCCTCGGTCGGTGCAAAGGTTACATCCCCGCACACCAGGTCATGCACCGTGATGGCCGTGCGGCTGAATTTGAAACGCATCGCGCCATCGTCCTCGGCATACACGCGCCCGGCGTCCTCCAGCTTTTTGAAATACGCGTCGTAGATGTCCTTGCGCTGGCTTTGGAAATAAGGGCCGTAGTCACCGCCCGCTTCCGGGCCTTCATCCCAGTCCAGCCCGAGCCAGCGCATCCCTTTGATGATGCCCGCCGCAGCCTCCGCCGTATTGCGCGCGCCGTCGGTGTCTTCCACCCGCAGAATGAAGGTGCCACCGCTCTTGCGCGCCATCAGCCAGTTGAACAACGCCGTGCGGGCGCCTCCGACATGAAGATCACCAGTGGGGGAAGGAGCAAAGCGAACGCGAATGGACATGATTGGAAAGAAGTAGTGCGGGCAATCCTGCCCGCTCAGAACGAGCTTAAACAGGGGCCTGACAATAGCCGGGATTCGCCAATTCAAATTTCAAATCTCAAATTTCAAATCGCGCAGGACTGTTTATGCTTACCGGCATGAAGAAGATCACCCGCATCCTGCTCATCCTTTTCGGTCTCGGTGTGCTGCTCGCCGTGGCCGCCCCTTTGGGCGGCGTCTGGTGGCTGCGCCGCTATGTGAACCAGGAGCGCCTCACGCTGGAGACGGAAAAGAACATCAATGCCCGCGTCCAGCTCGATGAAGTCAACCTCTCGATCCTCTCCTGGCCTCCCAGCCTTCGCCTTTCGGGAATCAAAATCGGCCCGCGTGATCAATACGCCGGCACCCCCATCGCAGCACGCCCGCCGATGCAACACGCACCGGTAAATATCGAAATGGCCTACCTGGAACTGGTGCCCGAAGGCCTGTGGCACCGGCATTTTTATCCACGCGTGCTGCGCATCATCGGCCTGGACGTGACTGAAACCGTCAGCCCGCAGGAAGGCAGCTCTCTGCAAAAGCTCTTTCAGCCACCTCCGGAGAAACTGGCCCAGATGCAGCAGGAAGAAGTGCCTCGCGCCATCCCGGTCCAGTCTCCACCGCCCGTGGCCGCAGTGCCTTCGCCCGGAGCGCCAGCACCCGCTTTGACCGTTCCACCTGTCTCGGAACAACCCGCCACGCCCCAGCCCAGCGCCGAACGTCTGTCCCTGCAGGAGATCAGCATCGAGCAGGCGCATTTCCGCATCACCAATCAAGGGGTGGATTCACAGTTCAAAGCCGACATCAGCGACTTCAGCCTCGCACTCACCGAGATCGACATCGACCCCGAAGACCTCACGGCGCACAACCGCCTGCACGTCCGTCTCGCCGCCAAGGCCGTGGTGGATGGCGTCGCCACGATCGGCGGCCAGACCCGCCAGGTGCGCTTTGCCGACATGACCCTCCATGGCGAAGGCGACGTCAATCCCGTGGATCCCGCCACACGCATGTGGTCCCCTGCGGCGGACCTGAACCTCATCATCGACCGCGGCTCCTCCATCGGCGGAAACATGACCATCGGCGAAACCGCCGGCCAGCATCTGGACAAGCTCATGAAGTACGGCATCGACCTCAGCGCCGTCCGCATCGGTGGCATGCTCGCGCAGGACGTCCATGCCCACATCCTCTACCGCCAGCAGTCGATGCGCTTCCAGGAAGACACGCAGTTTGCACTGCCAGACTACGAATACACCATCAAGCGTGACTCCTGGATGGACTTCGCCAAAGACCAGCAGGGCATGCTCACCCGCCTCTCCTGTGGTGATGCGATGAAGCAAAGCCTCATGCAGGGCATCGCCAGCCGCGGCATCAACCGCACCCTCTCAAAACTCATCGTTGAGGGCCTCTCCGACAGCCGCGGCCGCCTGACCTTCGACCTCACCATCACCGGATCACTCTCCCATCCCGAGGTCAAACCCGACATCCAGGTGAAGCTCGAAAGCCTGCTGGGAAATGACATCGAAGAACAAGCCAAAGGCCTGATCAACACCTTCAAAGGCCTTAAAGGCCTCTTCAAATAACGCGACAGCGGCACCTCCCTGTAGTTTGAATCTACCACTAGTGCACTCCTCCTAAAAGGGTTGAAATGTGGCGTAAACTTTCCTGGCAAGAATGCCACTCGATTTAGGCGACATCTTTGGAGCATCGTTCACTGCCTCGGAACTTCCTTGGCAGACTGGCATCATCTTTCGCCACTCCTCCCCGCACCACACCAGCCCTGAAGGGGCTGCGTAATTCAGCCCAGGGTCAGCCGAGCCTCAGCGAGGCGACCCAGGGGTATATCAATACACGACCGGGAAGCAAACCCAGAACACCGCCACACCCCACGCCCACCAGCAGCGTCTGCACAGAACTCCGCCGCACGGAGAGCGTCCCGCCAGCCTCCAAAACCCACCATCAGCCCTCTTAACTGACTGCCATTCACGCTTGGCAAGTTCGCACCCGCCGCTTAGCATTCGCCACTTATGAGCAATAAATCTTATGGATGCCTGATCGCCCTGCTGCTGATCGGACTCATTGTGAGTCTCGGCCTGAATGTGGGCCAGTTCCTCGGCATGCTGGACCTCGATGTCGGCGCTGACGCCGGCTTTTCACCGGCACGGCCCAAGCGCCATCTGCATGAATCCACCGTCGAGTCCCCCAAGAAGTCCTCACACGACAAGATCGTCCACATTGATCTCGAAGGTGTCATTTCCTCCATGTCCGTAAGCGGGCTTTTTGCCGAAGCCCTGCCGAGCGTCGATTCAATCAAGCAGGCACTGGAACAGGCTGTGGCTGACACCAACGTGAAAGCCATCGTCCTTCGGGTGAACTCCCCCGGCGGCGAGGTCACGGCCTCCGACATCATCTACAATGCGGTCAAGAAAGCCGCCAAGGTAAAACCGGTCGTCGTCTACATGGACGCCATGGCCGCCTCAGGCGGCTACTACGTGGCCTGCGGCGCCACCAAGATCGTGGCCAGTGAAACCACACTCACCGCCAGCATCGGCGTGATCATCGAAACCATGAACTACAGCGAGCTCTTTGGCAAAGTGGGCCTGTCGATGACCGCCTTCACCAGCGGCGCCTTCAAAGACTCGCTGAGCGGCGCACGCCCCATGCGTGAGGATGAAAAGGCCTACGTGCAGAATCTGGTCATGCAGATGTATGACCGCTTCCTCGGCATCGTCTCCGAGGCACGCGGTGTGCCAAAAGAGCTGCTCAAGAGCACCGTCGCCGACGGCCGCGTGGTGACGGGTCGTGAAGCATTGGCTGCCAAGTTGGTCGATCAAATCGGCTACGTTGAGGATGCCTATGAACTGGCACGCACCCTCGGCAAAGCGGCAGATGCCGGTGTGGTGAAGTATCGCCACGAAGTGAGTCTGTTTGATGCACTGGGCATGGCCTCAGCCAAAGCAGGAGCACAACCGGCCAAGGTCCAGCTGGATCTGAGCAGCGGACTGCTGCCGAAGTTGCTGCCAGGTGTGCCGTATTACCTTCCCCCGAGCTTCGCCCACTGATCATGCTGGATGTGAATTCATTCGGGGTCCTGCACGATCTGTCCATCTTTGTCAGCATCGCCACGGCGCTGGCCCTGGTCAGTTACTGGCTGCTGCGACACCTGCGGCCCGAAGTCTCCTGGAATCATGAAGGATCCGTGCTCTCGCGCCCCTATGGTGCGCCAGATTTGCTGGTGCTGGCCGGGATAGGGCTCCTTTTCATCCTCACCATGCAGCCGCAAGCATCAGGCGGAAGCAGTGGCAGTGATACGGTCAACGACAGCAGCCTGGTCTTCGGCATGGTGTTCCATCTCACCGTGTGCGCAGGGCTGCTGCTCTACCTGTTTCAAGTCCGGGGCCTGAATCCGGCTGAACTCTTTGGCCTGCAGCATCTGCACTGGCGCTCGCTGGCGGTAACGCTGGGCATCTTCACCATCATCATTTTGATCTCTGTGAATGCGGTTGCGTCCATGACGGTGGCCTGGTTGCAGAGCTTCTGGCCGGATCTCGATGCGCAGGAGACAGTGAAGGCCTTCCAAAAATCGGACAGCATCGGCCTCAAGTTTCTCGTCATCTTCCTGGCAGTGGTTATCGCCCCGCTGGCCGAGGAGACGCTGTTTCGCGGCTTTGTCTATGGCGTCCTAAAGCGCTACACCGATGCCCCTTTCGCGGCGCTCAGTTCATCTCTGATGTTCGCCATCATCCACATGCACGTCGGCAGCCTGCTCCCCCTGTGGATGCTCGCCGTGCTGTTCTGTCTCGCCTACGAAATCACCGGCTGCCTCCTCGTCCCCATGCTCCTTCACGCCATCTTCAATGCCGTCAGCATCATCGCCATGCTGTTCGCAGACAAAACTTAAGTTGTGTCTCAATATCTCCGTGCCGCAAAAGCAGCGCGATCCCAGCTCTTCGGAGCGCGGAATTGATTCCGTAGCAGGTACCACCCGCTCCACGCAAGTTCCTCACAAGACGTCCCGCAAGCAGCGCGGCTGCGAACACGCGGCGAGACAAGATGAAAGCACGAAGTTCTCAACATCGTTGGCGCCCTCATCCCTCTGCCATCCCCCATGCACCCCCTGTACACGGCCCACCCCACCACTGCAGGTGCCCCAGGGCTGGTAGGGAACCGCTGTGCCGGGTCCGAAGTTTCGGGTCTGTAGCGTCGCAGGCGCTGAAAAAGGTGCGCCGTCCTAAAATCGTGGAAAGGCACCTCATCCGGGACGCTAGCCGCAAATCAATGTGAAGGCCCCATCAGACCTCCTGCCTCATGCTCCCAGCATCCTCGATCCGATGCCGGAAACCAGCATCCAGCATCCAGCATCCAGCATCCAGCCACTAGCTACATCACCATCCCGCCATCCACGGCCAGCACCTGACCAGTGATATAACGCGCCGCCGGGCTGGCAAGAAAGAGCACCGCCGAGGCAATGTCCTCGCCTGTGCCGAGATCACCGAGCGGGATCTTCTTCAAAATCTCCCCCTTGACCGCATCATTGAGCACATGCGTCATGTCCGTGGCGATGAAGCCGGGGCAGACCACATTGGCAGTAACGCCACGACCAGCGAACTCGCGCGCGAGTGACTTGGTGAAACCAATGAGGCCCGCCTTGCTGGCCGCATAGTTGGCCTGCCCGGCGTTGCCAATAAGGCCGATCACAGAACTGATGTTGATAATGCGGGCACCCTTTTGCTTCAGAATGCTGCGTTGAAACGCCTTCACCATGTTGAAAGCTCCTTTGAGGTTCGTGTCCAGCACGACATCCCAGTCTTCCTCGCTCATGCGCAGCAGCAGACCGTCCTTGGTGACACCTGCATTATTCACCAAGATGTCCACGTGATCATAATCCGCCAGGATCTGCTTGCCCACTTCGGCGCAGGCTGCCCCATCGGCCACGTCGAGCGCATAGGCCTTCGCGGCATCGGGATAGGTGGCGTTGATGGCATCCGCAGCGCTTTGCGCATTGGCCTGCGTGCGGCTGACGATGGCCACTTTCGCGCCCTCGGCGGCGAAAGTTTCGGCGATGGCTTTGCCAATGCCGCGTCCGGCACCGGTGACGACTGCGATCTTATCTTGAAGTTTACCCATGCCTTAATCCATGAACGGCATGCATCACCGTGCAAGAAGAAGGTGCATGCACCCCCATGCAGGCTTACCCTCCCTCATTGCCGATGAGTGACGACGCGCCGCCAGCCGACAAACCTAAACCTGTAAAAAGGGCCGTCACACTGAGCGGGCTTTGCGATGTCATCGTCTTTTTGTCCCTCTCCGGCACCTGGCTCGGCAGTTTGGGCCGGTACGGCTGGCTTTTCGATCTCATGTCCCACTTCCGCCTGCAGTACGCCGTTGTCTGCGCCCTCGTGGTGATCTACGCGCTGATTCGTCGTCGCGCCTGGCTGGTGCTCATCTCGCTCATCTCCCTGCTCTGGAATGCCCAGATCATCCACGCCTTCCATCAAACCGCTGAGGTAACGCCCTCCTCCGGCGAAAAACCCCTGCGCGTCATGACCTTCAATGTCCTGACGGAAAACAAGAACCAGTCGGCGGCCATCAGCCACGTGATGCAAACCGACGCGGACATCGTCTGCCTGCTGGAAGTCGATGACTCCTGGCGCGCCGCCTTGGAGCCGCTTCGCATCAAATATCCCCATCGCGTGGAAGAGCTTGATGATGTCAATTTTGGCATCGCCTGCTACACCCGGCTGCCCATGAAAAGCTCCGAAGTCCGCCGCTTCACCATCTGGTGGCTGCCCACAATCGTGCTCAATCTCGATCACCTTGGCAGACCTCTCACCTTCATCGGCACCCATGCCATCGCGCCGATGAGCGGCCAGAAAGCGCATGAATGGCGTGAGCAATTGACAGACATCACCAACCTCGTCTCAGGCCTCCCTGGCGAAGTCATCGCTGCCGGCGACCTCAACGCCACCCCCTGGTGCGAAGGCATGCGCCTGCTCCGCGAAAACAGCGGCCTCGACTTCCGCTCCGTCGATCCCGTCTGGCCCCCCACCTGGGGCCTCAACCTCCCCATGATGATCCCCATCGACCACGTCCTCGTAAAGCGCGGCCTCACCATCCAAAAGCGCACCCTCGGCCCTGCCATGGGCTCCGACCACCGCTCAGTGACCGTGGAAATCACCCATAGCACCCCCTGGACGGTGCTTCGCAAATAGAAGCAGGTGGTGAGGGAGGGAGTTCTTGGAATGGGGGAGAATGAAGGGTTAAGCAGCCGGCGCTGGGACAAAAGGATTCCAGGGAGGCGCACAAACCATCCCTACCAAGTCGCAGGCGGCAGCGGGCGAAGAGGGATGGTAGGGACGCGTTGTGCGCGTCCGTGATTTCGGGTCTGTCGCGTCGCAGGCGCTCAAAAAGCTGCGCCGTCCTTGGTGCGTTAAACAGCAAGCTCCCCCCCCAACGGCTTGGCACTCCTTCTATTTGCAAAGCCACCCCCTAGCTCACGCGTACGCGAAGCGTCTTGGAGTGCGTGCGGCAAGCCTAGGCGCGACGCCACTTTCGCTGGCTAGCAGGCGTACTATACTATCTCTCATCACAAAATTTCATTTTGGACAAATGCTCTTTTGAAGTTGGGTGATGCGCCGACGATATAAACTCGCGAAAGCCTCCTTCTTGAAGGCCAACGGCCTTCCGTAATATAGCCCAGGGATGCCGAGCCTTGGCGAGTGCTTCCCTGGGTTGCAGGTATCAGCCTGTGAAGCAAACCGGGCACTTCGTATCACCCAGCGTCCACCAGTAGCGTCTGCAAAGAACCCCGCCACACATTGGCGCCGTCACTTCCCAAAATGAAAACTTGTGATGCGCGGCAGAATACACACACAGTGCATTCTACACCTCTCAAAACCGGAGTCGTTTGGCCACTTCAACAATCAAAAATCGATGGCTCAACAATCATCAATCCATCTGGCCTCACAGCGCAGTCGCTGAACGTGATTGACGATTGATGCACAACCGTTGTTGCTGTTACGACGTTCACCTCACGCCAGCACCGCCTTCACCGGACTGTGCTCCTCCACCCCCGTGAGCCGCTGGTCCAGCCCTTGGAATTTGAAGCTGAACTTGCGGTGATCAATGCCCATCAGATGCAGAATCGTCGCGTTGAGATCATTGATGTGCACCGGGTCCTTGGCCACGTTGTAGCTGAAGTCGTCAGTCTCACCATGCTCAATGCCCCCCTTCACCCCGCCGCCCGCCATCCACATGGTAAAGCAGCGCGGATGGTGGTCACGCCCATAGTTTTCCTTCGTCAGCGTGCCCTGTGAATAGACCGTGCGTCCAAATTCGCCACCCCAGACAACCAGCGTATCCTGCAGCAGCCCCCGCTGTTTCAAATCCATGATCAGCGCCGCACAAGCACGCTCAGTGTCCTCCACCTGCCCACGCAGTAGCTTGGGCAGATTGCTGTGCTGGTCCCAGCCGCGATGCAGAATCTGCACCACCCGCGTCCCCCTCTCAATCAGCCGCCGCGCCATGATGGCGCTGTGAGTAAAGCTCCCGCTGCGGTTCACATCATCCCCATACATCTCCAGCGTCGCCTTGCTCTCCTTGCTCAGATCCGTCAGCTCCGGCACACTCGTCTGCATCCGAAAAGCCATTTCATACTGCGCAATGCGCGTCTGAATCTCAGGATCACCAATGCGGTCGTGATTGATCGTGTTCAGCCTGTTCAGCGCGTCCAGCATCGTGCGGCGCTCACTGCCATCCACCCCCGGCGGATTCTTCACATACAGCACCGGATCACCCTGCCCCCGCAGTGCCACGCCCGTGTACTTCGTGGGCAGAAACCCACTGCTCCACATGCGCGTGAACAAAGCCTGCGCCTGACTCGCCGCAGGAAATGTCGGCGTGAAGACCACAAACGATGGCAGGTCATTGCTCTCACTCCCCAGCCCATACCCCAGCCACGAACCAATGCTCGGCTTCCCCGGCACCTCGCTCCCAGTCATGACAAACGTACACGCCGGGTCATGATTGATCGCGCTCGTGTGCACGCTTTTGATCACCGCGATCTCATCCACAATCTTCGCCGTGTGCGGCAGCAGCTCACTCACAAACCGCCCGCACTGACCGTGCTGCGTAAACTTGAACATGCTCGGCGCCACCGGAAACCGCGCCTGACCACTCGTCATCGTCGTGATGCGCTGCCCATTGCGGATGCTGTCCGGCAAATCCTTGTCAAAATGCTGCTGCAGCTGCGGCTTGTGGTCCCACAGATCAAGCTGCGACGGCGCCCCATTCATATGCAGATAGATCAGACGCTTCGCCTTCGGCGCAAAATGCGGCAGCCCGGGCAGAGCCGGCTGCACCAGACTCGAAGCCCCGCTCGCAAACTCCTCCCCCAGCATTCCGGCCAGCGCCACGCCACCCAATCGCAAGCCCGTCTGGCCAAAAAACTGCCGGCGAGTCTGACTGCAGTGATATTCAAGGAAAGGATCCATGCGGAGAAAACGCACGCAAAGAGCGCAGGCTTGCGCCAGAGGCGAAAAGGAAGAATGGAAAATGGAGGTGGCGCGTGTTTGCGGAAAGCTTGGATAAGGAAGCTGCGTTTTCAGCGGCCCATGCTGCTCCGCCTTCTTCTGACCCTCGCCTTGCTCTGCCCTTTGCTGGCCCAGGCCGCCCCCACACGACCCAATGTCGTCTTTCTCCTCGTCGATGATCTGCGCTTCAACGCACTCGGCTACATGGGCGACAAGATCGTGAAGACGCCAAACATCGACCGCCTGGCGCAGGAGGGCGTGCGTTTCGCCAACATGTTTGTCACCACCTCCATCTGCTCCGTCAGCCGCGCAACCTGCCTCACCGGCCAGTGGATGCGCCGGCACGGCATCGAGGACTTTGCCAAAGGCATCAGCGATGCGGCCTGGAAGGACACCTACCCGGCACGCTTTCAGGCCGCAGGATATTACACCGGCTTCATCGGCAAATACGGCGTGGGCAGCGCGCCGGTGATCAAAGCACGCGGCGCAAGCTTCGACTTCTGGCGCGGCGACCCCGGCCAGGCAGGCAAGTTTTTCATCGAACCCAACGACCCCACCCGCACCCACAAGACCGCCCGGATGGGCAACGACGCCCTGGAGTTCCTGACCACCGCCCCCAAAGACAAGCCCTTCTCCCTGAGCATCAGCTTCAACGCCGTCCATGCCCGCGATCACGAAAAGCGCGAGTATGAACCCGATGTGCGTGACGACGGCATGTACGACGGCATCGAAATCCCACTGTCAAAACTCGCAACCGATGAAGCCTTCAAGCGCCTCCCCGAATTCGTGCAGAAAAGCGAAGGCCGCCGCCGCTGGGAGTGGCGCTTTGATGAACCGCAGAAGGCCCAGTCCATCCTGCACGACTACTACAGCCTCATCTCCGGCGTGGACCGCGAGGTCGGGCGCATTTTGGAAACCCTGCAGCAGCAGCACCTGACCGAAAACACCATCGTCATCTTCACCGGCGACAACGGCTACTCCCTCGCCGACCGCGGCATGGCCGACAAATGGTATGCGTATGAGGAGGATCTGCGCGTGCCCCTGATCATCAAGGACCCGCGCCTGCCAAAGTCCCGCTCAGGCACCACGGTCGATGCGATGGCACTGAACGTGGATCTCGCCCCCACCATGCTCGATCTCGCGGGCATCCCCGTGCCTGCCGCCATGCAGGGCCGCAGCCTGAAGCCCCTGCTCAATGGCGAAAACCCCAAGGACTGGCGCACCGAATATTTCTACGAGCACCACAGCGTGAAAGACCGCATCCCGCCCAGTGAAGCCGTTCGCACCCTGCACTGGAAATACATCCGCTGGATGGAACCCAACCCCCTCGTCGAAGAACTCTACAATCTGGATGCCGACCCCCTGGAGGAACACAATCTCGCCGCCGATCCCGCCCATGCGGATAAGCTCAAGGAACTGCGCGAAAAGTGGGCAAAGTACCGTGAAACATTGAAGTAGCCTCCGCTCACCGAAACAGCTTCTTCTCCACCACCGGCCCGTTCACCAGCACACGCCGCTTCGCAAAATCCAGCACCATGATCGCATCAGCCTTCGCACCCTTGATGTGCTGCTGCCCGGACTGCACCGTCGGGTCACCCTCCAGCAACACCTCCGAAGTTGTACTGCGAAAGTAAATGCGCTGCGCGATGCCGAAAAAAGTACCGTCCTTCGTGATGATCGTGACTTTACTGCGTTTGTCAGCACGTGCGAGGCTCGGCCATATCTGCTTGTCATGCTTCACATAAATTAACTCATCCCCCTGCAGCAGAACGAATGGAAACTCATGGACTGCAAGCTGCCGGCGCGTGTCATCAATCGACCCCAGCTTGTCATCCGATGTGGACCCAGCAGCGATGGCCAGCAGCGAGGTCACCATCCCCATGAGATCCCCCGCCCTGCCCGTCAGTCCCGAGCTAGGTCGTTTGGCCTTGGGCGATCCCTTCGGCAACTCCTCATCGCGAATGAAAAGACTGCGCGGGATGGATTTTCCACTCTGCACCTCCAGCATCGGCCCCGGTCTGGCAGCCCACTGCTTCAGATCCGGAAACGGCAGATAGTCCAGCGGCTCCGAGGTCAGCGGGTTGGACACACGATGCAAGGCCCTGTAGGCGAGGGAGCCCACGTGCATCTTGCAGGAGGTAAATGCGAAAAGGCAGAAGCTGAGCGTCGGCACCACGCGCCGAGAGCGTTTCCAAATCATGCCGTTAGGCTGTCGTTCTCAAGTGCGTGCGCAAGTCGGGAATGCCTTATTCCTGCAATTCAGGCCCGAATTGCCCGGTAAGATGCCCTGCATGCCCATCGTTCTCATGCACCCATGATCCGCCGCCTCTTCCTCTCACTGCTTGCCCTGCCCTGCCTCCTCAGCGCCGCCGATGCCCCGCCAAACATCGTCATGATCATCTCGGATGACCAGTTGTGGAGTGACTACAGCTTCATGGGCCACCCCGTCATCCAGACACCAAATCTAGACCGCCTGGCAAAAGAAAGCCTCACCTTCACCCGTGGCTACGTGCCCTGCAGCCTCTGCTGCCCGAGTCTCGCTTCACTGATCACCGGCCTCTACCCGCATCAGCACAAGGTCACCAGCAACGATCCCCCCATCCCCGCCGGCATGAAGCCTCGCGAGTTTCAAAGCAGCCCGCAGTTTGATGCAGGCCGCGAAGTGGTGAGCAAGCACCTCGAAGAAGCCGGCACCCTGCCCACAATGCTCAAAGAAAAAGGCTACCTCAGCCTGCAAACCGGCAAGTGGTGGCAGAAAAGCTACCAGCGCGGCGGCTTCACCCATGGCATGACCCACGGCGGCCGCCATGGCGACGAGGGCCTCAACATCGGCCGCAAGACCATGCAGCCCATCTATGACTTCATCAGCGAAGCCAAAAAGGAACAAAAGCCCTTCTTTGTCTGGTATGCGCCCATGATGCCGCACGATCCACACACCCCACCCCAGCGCCTGTTCGACAAATACAAGGACAAGGCTCCCAGCGAAAAAATCGCCAAATACTGGGCCATGGTCGACTGGTTTGACGAGACCTGCGGCGAACTCATCAAGCACATCGACGACAATGGCATGAAGGAAAACACCATCTTCGTCTATCTCAGCGACAACGGCTGGATCACCAACCCCAAGACCGGACGCTACGCCGAAAAATCCAAGCAAAGCCAGTACGACGGCGGCCTGCGCACCCCCATCATGATCCGCTGGCCCGGCCACGTGCAGCCAAAAATGTCCGAAGACCTCGCCGAGTCCATTGACCTCGTGCCCACACTCCTCCACGCCGTCGGCATCAAGCCCACCAAAACCTTCCCCGGCATCGACCTCCTCGATGACGCCGCCGTCACCGCCCGCAAGACCATCTACGGCGAATGCTTCACTCACAACTTCGTCGACCTCAACAATCCCGCCGCCAGCCTGCGCTGGCGCTGGCTCATCAACGGCTACGACAAACTCATCGTCCCCAACAAAGCCAATCAACCCGATGACGTCGTGGAACTCTACGACCTCAAAGCAGACCCCACGGAAGAAAAAAATCTCGCTCCCGAAAACGCAGACAAAGTCAAAGCACTGACAGCAAAGCTGAATGCCTGGTGGCAGCCATGAAGAAACACCCAGCGCGGCGTGGTTCGCACTCTCCGAGTGCGACACGCACACCCCTGAGCACCGAAATCCCCAGACACCTCCCAGCCTAAGTTTTCTCATACCAAAACTCAGCGTTAGTCTGTCGACAGACAAGCGCGTCAGTTGTACTTCAAGACGTGCCCACTCGCCTTTACCCCCAAAGCCCGGCTCCACCCATCGAGTCCGACAGCGAATTCCTGACCGCCTTCAGAGATCACGAATTCGACCGCGACTATCCCGAGGACATCTACCAGCAGTCCGCTTGCCACTGGACTCCGATCGATGTTTGCCAGATGGCCGCAGAGTGGCTGGTCGAGAAGCCGGGCACCCGCGTATTGGACATCGGCTGCGGCCCTGGAAAATTCTGCGTCATCGGTGCCACCACCACCCAGGGTCACTTCACCGGCGTGGAGCAGCGCAGCAGGCTCGTCAAAGCCGCGCGCGACCTGCTGGATCGCCACCGCATCACGCGCGCCGAGATCGTTCACGGCAACATCACATCCGTGTCTTTTGACGCCTTCGACGCCTTTTACCTCTTCAATCCCTTCGAAGAAAACATCCTCCCCATGCTGCGCATCGACCACGACGTGCAGATGCAGCCACATCTGTACGACGACTACACCCTGCACGTACAGCAGCAGCTTGAGCTCAAGCCTCTGGGCACCCGCATCGTCACCTACTACGGCAGCTGCGCCGAAGTCCCCGAATGCTACACCTGCACAAAAACAGCCTACGATGGCACCTTGAAGCTGTGGCTAAAAACACGCTCCCACCACGAAGACACAGAGGATGCCACGCCACCTGACCCCTGTCGCTTTCCCCATCTCATCTAGCACATAGAAAATAGTATAGCGTCCGATAAATCCAGAGCGGCTCTCCCTCTCCCCGCCCCTGCCTCACGACGAAAACACAAATTTTACCTCGGGGGAGAGGGCCGGGGTGAGGGGCCAGATGAACCCTTCGCCAGCTTGGGGTTCAGTCTTCAATAGCGCTGCTCATCCCAACAAACCACTCAACACGCCGTCACACACGGAACCCCGCCCTCGACATCCGGCTCCACATACTTCCACACCCCGGCGTTCCCTCCACGCCGAAACACCAGCGCCACCAGCGACAGCGTCGCCACCGAACTCAGTGGCATCAAAATCGCAGCCAGCAGCGGACTCAAATATCCCGCGAGCGCAACAATCACCGTGACAATATTGTACGTCACCGAAAATCCAAAAACCGCATGCACAGCGCGGCGGTGCGTGGCGGCAATATCGAGCAGGCTGCTCATAAATCGCATGCTGTGCCCCAGGAAATAAAAGTCCGCTTTGTGCTCCAAAAAGCTGCGCCCCGTCACCGGACTTCCCGCACACGCCGCAGCGTCAAAGGCCAGGCTGTCATTCGCTCCGTCACCAATATAAAGCGTGCTTTGCGGCTCATGCCCTGAGATCCAATCCGCTTTTTCGTCAGGCGTGAGACTGTGCTGCCACTGCTCCGCATCAAGATGCAACTGCTCGGCGATGGCGGCCACCTTGGCCTCGCGATCACCACTGAGAATGCTCACGCGTAGGCCGCGCGCCTGCAGAGCATCCATCTGCGCCAGAGATTCAGCACGCAGAGCATCGCGAAAGCGGAAAGCGCAGAGCGTCTGCCCGTCCCGTGTGAAAACGGCATCCGCCGACGAATCCTGCGGACGTGAGATGGCCCACTCAGATCCCGCATGCTCACAGCGCAGCCCCTGCCCGGGTTCTTCATTGACTTCGTCATCGAGACTTTCGTCATGCATACCCCCGAGTGCATCAAACAAGCTGCGGCTCACCGGGTGCAAGTTGCCACTGGTGAGATGGCGCAGCATCTGGCGTGAAGAGTCATCCAGTTCATCCAGCGCAGCGGGATTGATCAGCAGCGGATTTTCCAGCGTGAGCGTCCCCGTTTTATCAAACACAACCTGACGCAGCCGCGTGAGCTTCTTCCAAAGGCCAAGCGTGCGCACAAAGACACCCTGATCTGCCGCACGGCTCGCAGCAATATCATCCGCCAGCGGCGCAGCCACCCCGAGCGCACAGGGACATGAAACGACAAACACCGAAATCATGACCTGCAGCGCACGCGCCCATTCACCCGTGTGCCACCACCACCACAGTCCACCCACGACGCCAGCAAATACGACCACCACCAAATAGCCACGCAGCAGCTTTTCCAGCCGCAGATCACGGTGGACACCACCACGCCGAGCTTCCAGCAGCTTGTGCAGCGTCGAGTCTTTCCAAGCTTCCAGAGCCACCGCATTCAGCGCACGTGTACCTGCGTTCAGCGCACCCGAAGGCAGAAGCTGACCGCTGCTGCGCATGCACGAGTCGCTCTCACCACTGATCCACTCCAGGCTGATGCTCGCATGCGCATCGGTGAGTTTGGCAGCCACCGGCACCGCTTGTCCGGGCTTCACACTGAAGGTCGCGCCAGCTTGCAGAGACTCCAGCATCTCCGCCTCAGGAATGGACGGATCACGCAGCAGTCGGCGGCGATTTCTCACCACGGCCATCTGCTGCACCAGCCTGCCACCCAGCATCAGAAAGATGAACATCGCCACAAAGTCGAAGTACTTCAGCCCCGGCTCGCCGCTGATCCATCCGATGAGCGAACCCGCATACGCAGCAATGATGCCGAGCGTGATCGGCGTGTCGATGTGCAGCACCCCGGCCCGCAGCGCATGCCACGCACGCTGCGCAAAGTAACTGCCACCCACCAGCATCGACAGCGTGGCCGAGGCCGCCGCCACAAGATCAAACCAGTGGGCAAAGGCAAAGTCCGCAGGCATCCCGAAATACGCAGGCAGCGAGAACGCCATCGCATTCATCGCAAACGCACCACACACACCAGTGCGTCTCTCCAAACTGTTGTCACTAGCCTGTCCACCATCCGCACGCTGCATGCCCAGCAGATAGCCAAAGCGCTGCAGCTCACGCGCAAACTCCACCGGCTGAAACTTCCCCGGCTGCCACGCCATGCGCAGTTCGCCGCTGGAGATATCCACCTGAATCTGCGTCCCGCCAAGTTTGGCAAACACTCGCTCAATGAGCCAGATGCACGCCATGCACGAAAGCCCCTGCACGGACACGGTCAATTCAGCCGCCACATCCTCACTCACCCGAGTCGCTTCTGCTGCCACCGTAGCGGTTTCCAGCCAGCCATAATCCTGCTGCCGCATCGCCTGCGCAGGCACAGGCGGCAGGTTCAGCCCAGATTTAAGATCATAGAAATGCTCCAGCCCCTGCTGCTGCAGCAGATCATGCACCGACCGGCACCCCCCGCAGCAAAACCCATCGCTCCGCGTGCTCGGCACCGGTGTCCCACAATGCTGGCAAATGGTATTCATAGATAGCCCCTCATAGCATCATTCGTATCCAAGCCCCCAGCGCCTCTGGAGCGCGGACCTCCGAGTCCGTCTTGGGCTTCGAAGCCTTGGCGAAGTAGGCAGCACTCCGCCAGCACCATGCACTCCGCTTTGCCACATCCTCTAAAAGACGCCGCACCCAGAGCCAGCGTGCCGACCACATGCCTCATCGAAAAATGAACAGGCATAAATGAATGCCTCACAATCAAGCCATGCCGTCCTTCATTTGCCACCCCCTCTCGCATCACCTCCTGCACATTGCCCCCTCCTAAACACGAACCACAATTTCTCTCCCTTCCACCCCACCTCACACCAGTCCCAAAGGGACTGTGCATCATAGCGAAGGGTTGCAGAGCCTTGGCGAGGCTACCCTGGTAAATGCGTATCAATGACCGTAAAGCAAACCCAGCACTTCTCAACACCCCAGGCTCACCAGCAGCGTCTTCAAAGAGTCCCGCCACACACCTGCCGCGCTCAATGCCTCTGTTAAGTGTCCTCATATTACTAAACATCAGTTCATGGCATGGCAGCAGCTCGCCGCCGCACTGCTCCCAAAACCAAGGAGTGGTCTCCCGCCCCCGATTCAGCACATTGCCCCTTCTTAAACAGGCACCACCATCCTTCGCCATTCCACTCCGCCTCACACCAACCCCAAAGGGGTTGCATAACATAGCCCAGGGATGCCGAGCTTTAGCGAGTGCTTCCCTGGGTCTTGCCATGCCAATCCGGGAAGCAAACCCAGCGGCTCGCCGCGCAAAGCGTCCACCAGCAGCGTCTGCAACGAGCTCCGCCACGCACCTGCCGCGCTCAATGCCTCTATTAAATATCCTCATAATAGTTAGCATCAGTTCATCGCATGGCAGCAGCTCGCCGCCTCACTGCTTCCAAAGTCCAGCGTATCACGCAGCCTCCACGCCAGAACCACCGCCGTCACCAGCGCCAGCCCCCGCTGCACCTTCCGCATCGTCGCAGGCTGCATCCGCCCCCCCATCAAGTGAAGCTGCGTCTGCGCCAGAAACAGCAGCGGCAGCGTGCCCAGACCAAAGGCCACCGCAAACCCCGCCCCCTTCGCTGCGCTGCCATTCGCCGAGGCCAGCGCCAGCATCATGTAAAGCGGCCCGCAAGGCAGCAGTGGCGTGGCCAGTCCGAGGATCGCAGCACGCATCGTGCTCTTCATTTTAAAAGCCGCCGTCTGCACCCGTCGCAGCCCGGCGGAGAGAAAGCGCGGCTTCGGCAGCCACGCATCCAGTCCCAGCCCCACGCAGGTAAAGGCCAGCACCAGCAGCCACGGCAGCACCATGCCCGCCCCATGCTGAAAAAACGCCAGCGGCACCGCACCAATCGCTCCGGCGATCGCACCCGCAATGCCATACGAAATCATGCGCCCGCTGTGGTACAGCGCCGTGCTGCGCATGAAGCCACTCCCTTTCGGCCCGATGGCCCACGAACACGACAGCGGCCCGCACATCCCCACACAGTGGACGCTGGTGACAATGCCCGCCACGAAGGCTGCGGCGCTGGTGTCGATCTGCATCATGCCGGTATCAGATGCTGCAGCGGCACGACCTCCGGTTGATTGTTCAGCGCGATGTAAAACAGCACGCTCCACGCGCTGAGCAGCACCACAAACGCAAGCACCACCCACAGCCATGGCCGGCTTGCGACCCAGCCCAGGGTTTCACTTTTGCAGGTATTGGCGGGGGTCGAGGTAGTCATTGGATTTGAGGCCTGAGTCAGGGCCGTTGAATTCGAAGGGCTTGGTATGGTAGCTTTTGCCATCCTTCGTGTCCGTGATGCGGATGCTGAGCTTGAAAGGTGCTTTGAAGGCGGTCTCCGGCAGCGTGATCATGAGCGGCTTCAGTTCCTCGCCCTGCGCGTCGATGGTGACCGGCGCGTCCGCACCAGCGGCGGCCAGTCCCTCGGGCAGTGTGCCCTCCAGGGCCAGCATGAAGGTGCGCGGCTCATTGCGCTTGTTGATCAGGCGCACCAGAAACTGGTTCCGCACGATTTTGTTCGTCACATAATACGGCGAGCCCTGCATGCGCAGCACATTGGCCCGCATCGGCTCGATCCGGCTCGCCGAAAAGGCAAACACCGCGATCCCGAGCAACAGCAGCCCGGTATACAAAATAATGCGCGGGCGGATGAAACGCGTTTTGCCGCCTTCAAACGCAGTCAGCGAGGAGTAGCGCACCAGCCCGGTCTTACGTCCCAGCTTCGTCATGATGGTGTCGCAGGCGTCCACGCATGCAGCGCAGCCGATGCACTCCAGCTGCAGCCCGTTGCGGATGTCGATGCCCGTGGGGCACACCTGCACGCAGCGCAGGCAGTTCACGCAGTCTCCTGCTCCGGTCGTGCCCGCCTTGCCGCGGGGCTCGCCGCGCTTTTTGTCGTAGCCCACATTGATCGTGTGGTCGTCCACCAGCGCGGACTGCATGCGTCCATACGGGCACATGATCACGCAAAACTGCTCACGGAACCAGCTGAACGCCCCATACAGCCCCACGGTGAGAAACATCACCACCCCAAAGGCGATGATGTGCGCCTTCGGCGAGTGGTGCATCATTTCATACAGCTTCTCCAGCGAGACAAAGTAGCTCAGGAAAATGTGCGCGATGATGAGCGAGGACAGGATGTAAAGTCCGTGCTTGGTGACTCTCCGTGTGATCTTGCCCGCCGTCCACGGCGCGGCATCCAGCTTGCGCCGTGCCGAGGCATCGCCATCCACCAGCCTCTCAATTCGGCGGTAGATGTGCTCCAGAAACACCGTGTAGGGGCAGGTCCACCCGCACCACACGCGCCCAAACAATGCCGTGATATAAAACAGCGAGAACCCCAGGCCCGTCACGAGGAAGAAGCCCACCCACAGATCCTGCACCGCCAGCGTCAGGCCCATGAAGTGAAAGCGGCGGTTCAGCACATCCAGAAACACCGCTGGGAAACCATTCACGGGTATCCACGGCAGCGCCACATAAACAAGGAGCAGCAGCAGGGCCACCATCCGCCGGCTCCGCGTGAACTTGCCGGACACATCGGCCGGGTGCAGCGTTTTCTTGCTGCCATCTTCATTGATGGACCCAAGGGAAACGAGGTTCAGGGGATTGAGTGGCATAGGGAGGCCTTGCGGCTATTTGGACGCAGGCGGTGGTGAAACAGCGGGCGCAGCAGCGGGCGCAGCAGCGGCTGCTGCGGGCGCTGTGCCGGGTGTGGTTGCTGCGGGGGCGGTGGTTGCTGCGCCGGGTGTGGCGGGTGGTGAATCTGCTGCGCGCGTGATCGGCTCGCCTTCCTTGTGGTGGCTCAGGACAAACGCGACCACTTCGCTCACGCGCTTCATCCCCAGCACCAGCTCCCATGCGGCCATGCCTTTGGTGATGTCAGGCGAGCCTTTGCGCACGATTTTGAAAATCTCCGTCGGCTTGCCGCCATGCTTCCATTCCTGGTCGCTCAATGGCAGGCCCGGCAGCTTCGCGCCGCTGAGCATGCCGGTAAGATCCGGCCCGTGGCAGGTCACGCACATGCCCGGTGTCATGAAGGTGGCCTTGCCGGCCTCCACTGCGGCAGGGTCTCGGGACAGCGCCCAGAGCTGCTCATCGTTGATGGATTCCATCTGCTTGTCGCGTGCCGTCTGCATTTCAGCCATCGCCTTGTCGATGACAAGGGTGTCGCTGCTGCCTATGCCCAGCTGGTAGTAGCACAGCCAGTAAATCACAAAGTAAACGATGGCGATGTAGAGGGTGAACAGCCACCAGTTCGGCAGCTTCTGGTCATACTCCTGAATGCCGTCGTAGCTGTGTTCGCGAAGTATTGGCTCGTTGTTGGGGGATGGCTTCTTGGGGTCCATGGCGGGGGGATTATTCAAGTGGCAGACGTGACATGTGCTCGGCCTTGTCTTTGCGCAGCAGCATGCCGCGCAGGGTCATGATGCCGAAGACCAGCACGGTGGTGGCGAAGGAGATGACGGGCACAACGAGGTGCCAGTTTTCGTAAATGATGCGCTTGTACATGGGCTGCTTTGGAGGGGCGTGGGGTTACTGTGCACCGTTGGCGCGGCGGCCGTCGTCTGGAATGATCGGGGAGAGCGGGAATGGCACTCCCTGGCCTTTTTTGCTGAGGGCATCCTCCACCGCTGGCTGCTCAAACTGGCCCAGCTTCTGCAGGTAGGCGATCACCGCCACCATCTCGCTGTCAGGCCGCACCACGATGTTCGACTTCTTCAGCTCCGTGGCGATCTTCACGCCCTGCTCCAGCGCCTTCATCTTGATCTCCGTCGCATCCATCGGCGGATACGGAACGCCCAGCTGACGCATCACGGCGATCTTCCTGGGAAGGGTTTTTTGATCAAACGGCTTCGTGTTCAGGTGCGCATATGGCGGCATGTTGGACATCGGGGACATCGAGCGCGGGTCCATCAAATGCTCGTAGTGCCAGGAGTCCGGACGCTGTCCGCCTTCACGTGCCAGATCTGGACCCGTGCGCTTGGAGCCCCACTGGAACGGATGATCATAAATGCTCTCACCCAGGCGGGAGTAGTCACCGTAGCGCATCACGTCCGGCACCAGCGTGCGGATCATCTGCGAGTGGCAGTTGTAGCAGCCTTCACTCACGTAGATGTCACGGCCCGCAAGTTCCAGCGGTTCATAGAGCTTCTGAATGCGGTCTTCCACGTTCTTCGCGCTGTTCACCGTCACGGTCGGGATGATCTGGATCAGACCACCAATCACCACGGCCACAAACGTCAGCACCGTGAAGGGCAGGTAGTTGTGCAGCAGGCTCTCATACCAGAGCGCCCAGGTGTGGCTCGTCTTCTGGAAGCGGCGCACCGCCATGAAGCCGAAGATGATTGCGCAGATCAGGGAGGCGATGTCAGCGCCAGGAGGGAGAAAGATCCAGCCAAAGACAAGCAGCATCGCACCAAAGGTGCAGGCCGTGGGGTCGTTGAAGAAGGTTTCCTTCATGCCCATCGTGTCCGTGCCGCCACGCTGAAGCAGGGCCACCTCACGCACTTCGTTCACAGGCTTGCCGCTGCGGATGGTCTTCCACAGATTGACGCACATCACGATCCAGCCCAGCAGGAACATGCCGCCGCCGATGATGCGCAGCCCCATGAGCGGGCGGATCGCCTGCAGCGTGTCCAGAAAGGTGTTCTTCACAGCCAGCCCGTCAGCAGTGACCTGATTCAGCATCAGCCCCTGCATCACGCCGCTGATCCACATCGCCACCACATAGAGCAGGATGCCCAGCGTGCCGATCCAGAAGTGGAAGTTCGCCATGCTGATGGAGTACAGCTTGGTGCCCCACAGGCGCGGTGCCAGCCAGTAAAACATGCCGGCCGCCATGAAGCCGTTCCAGCCGAGCGCCCCGCTGTGCACATGGCCGATCGTCCAGTCGGAGTAATGGGAGAGCGAATTCACCGCACGAATCGAAAGCAGCGGTCCTTCAAAGGTGGACATGCCGTAGAAGGTCACACCGGCGATGAAGAACTTGATCACCGGATCTGTGCGCAGTTTGTCCCAGGCTCCGCGCAGTGTGAGCAGGCCGTTGAGCATGCCGCCCCAGCTCGGTGCCCACAGCATCAGACTGAAGAACATGCCCAGCATCTGCAACCACTTCGGCAGCGCCGTGTGCAGCAGATGATGCGGACCCGCCCAGATGTAGAGGAACACCAGCGACCAGAAATGCACAATCGACAGCCGGTAGGAGTACACCGGACGTTCCGCCGCCTTCGGCAGGAAATAATACATGATGCCGAGGATCGGCGTCGTCAGGAAGAAGGCCACGGCGTTGTGCCCGTACCACCACTGCACCAGCCCGTCCTGCACACCGCCAAAGATGCCGTAGCTGTGCGTCCAGCTCGTGGGGATGGAAAGATGGTTGACGATGTAGAGCATCGCCACCGTCACAATCGTGGCGATGTAGAACCACAGCGCCACGTACAGGCTGGGCTCGTTGCGCTTGTGCAGCGTCAGGAAGAAGTTCACCGCAAACACCACCCAGATCACCGCCACGGCGATGTTGATGGGCCAGATCAGCTCGGCGTATTCCTTGCCGCGTGAAAGGCCCAGCGGCAGCGTGATCGCCGCCGCCACGATGATGAGCTGCCAGCCCCAGAAGTGAATGGAGCTCAGCGTGTCATTGCCCATGCGGCACTTGCACAGTCGCTGCGTGGAGTAGTAGATGCCTGCGAACATCATGTTCCCCACGAACGCAAAAATCGCCGCATTGGTATGCAGCGGGCGCAGCCGCCCGAAGGTCAGCCATTCAGCGAGGTTGAGCTGGTGGAAGTTGAGCTGGCTGGCGATGAAAACGCCTGCGAGCATGGCAACGACGCCGAAGATGATCGAGGCCAGCATAAACTGGCGCACGACTTTGTCGTTGAATTCAATGGGTACTTTGGAGGCTGCTGTGCTGGTCATGGGAAAAGGAGTGTTGGGAAAGTGATGCAGGCACGGTCATGCGTGGAGCCTCAGGCTCATCCAGCGGCAGCAGTGCATCCTGTTCGATGCTGCCCCTTCGTCTCTGCGTCCGCTCCGCCAGATAAAGGGCCGCAAACAAGACGGCGAACATCAGGCTGACGAAGATGGTGACGGCAAAAACTTCCATGAGGTGTCGCGGAGCACTGGCTCACGCTGAACGCATAGAAGCGCAGATCATGTGACCTCGCTCCCCTCCCCTTGGTAATGCCTCACCCGATCTTGTTGGCTCACCTCTCAAAAATCGACTTCTCTTCCCGATCCGCGACCTTCAGGTAACGGAAATAAACCTCGAGCTGCAAAGTACACAGGCACTGCCGGTAAATCGGGTCCGCAGCATCACCCGCAGGCCAGTTGGGCCGCCCACGTTTAAAAGAACCATCCGCCTGCTGCGCACCGAGCACCTGCGGCAAAAACTGGGCATTGTAAAACTTCCAGTCATCCGCCCCCGCCTGGAAAAACGCCTGCGTGTAATAATACCAGCAGTACAAGTTGCAGTTGCGCTCCCAGTCCAGCGGTTCGCTGGTCAGAAACTCCCGCAGAAACCGAATCCCCTTCTTCACCGGCGTCGCCTTGTTGTGCGCCAACGTCTGCAACCCCAGCACCCCACAACCCGTGAGACTCCACTGGTTGTAATGGTCATCCCGGTTCGTTTTTCCAAAACCGCCGTCCTTCGTCTGCTTCGACTCCAGGTAATCGCAGCAGCGTTTGATGGCCGTATCCAGCCCCTCAATCTTCAACCCCGAATGCTTCGCCGCTTTGAGCGCCTGAAACTGCCACCCACTGACCGACAAATCCTCACCCCGGCTGTCCTTGTTGTAAGCAGTCGGCATGCCCGCATCTTTTCCACCATACGTCCACGACCCCTGCTGATTCTGCTGCTCGATGATGATCTTCACCCCCTTTTCAAAAGTCTCGCGCAATCCAGGCAGACTCCGGCCGCCCAAACGATAAAACGAGTACATTTCGCCAAGCGCATAAGTCGCGATTCCATGCTCATAAGTTGCGGAATTCGACACAACATTGTCCGCCAATATCCCATACGAATTCTTCCTCCCCAGCTCCACCAAGAAGAGCATCCCATTTCGCACATTGTCGCCAAAGAACTCAGAATCAGGCGTTTCGCAGCGCCCCAGGTAGCAAAGCAGCGTCAAACCCGTCATCGCCGCCTTGTTCCTGCTCCCCCACGAACCATCCACATTCTGCTGCCCCTTCAACCACGCCAATGAGCGCGAAACTGCCATCTCACACTCCGGCGTTCCCCCATTTTCCCTCAATTTCTCCAAACGGCTCTGAACCGAACAGCGCCCCGCAAACAGAGGCGGAAATCTGGCCACATAGACGGGAGACGTCGCCTCATGCAGTCCAGGACCACTTATATCACTATCTATCAACCTCCTGCCCGCCGCCCCACCCTGCCCCACCTCCGGCAGCACCACGACTTCGCCCCCTGGCAGTGAAACAACCCTTGGTCCTTCCACCCCAATTCGTGTCTGCGGCACCCTGCGCATCATGGCACTCATCTGCTTCATGCTGACTCGATGTTCCAAATCTTGCGAAGCCTCCACGCTCGCCTGCGTTTGCCCCGGCGGAATGAAGTCCACCTCCTTCTTCGCGATCTGGGAGCCGACGATGATCACCCCTGCCAGCAGCAACAAACCGAAATGCACCGCAATGCTGAGCAAAAGTGAACCACCGCCGATCTGCCGCCAGCAGCGCAGCCACACCGAAGTGCGCACCTGCGGTATTAGTGCAGCATCTTCCACCATAACCGCCTGGAGAATGGGTTCCACCACAGGCGGCGGCTGAAACCGCTCCCAACCGGGTGGCACTTGATACGCAGACGGTTGTTTAGGAGCGTTCGTGTTCATGGCGGTGTGGAATCACACCGCATGACGCTGCACTGAAGATCCTCTTGGGATAAATCTATCGGCCGCGCCGCAGATGCCGGTACGGCAGCGTCAGCAGATTGCTGCTGCATGGCCCCGGGGTGTCAACCCACAGCATGCGGCTGGCGATCTTGTCATAGGCACGGCGGTGAGCCACGGCGGCTTTGACGGCGACCACCGATAGATTTTCCACCGCGATGCCCTGGCTGTGCCACTGGCCTAGGTCGAAGGGCGGTGTCTTCACGCTGGTGATGAGAATGGTGAGGCCTGCATGCCTGACCACAGCGCAGCGGCCCATGTCGAAGACATCGCCGCACATACTGGCGAGGTGGCTATTTTTGTCTTCGAGTTCAAAGCGTCCGTCATTCAGAGCAATGAGTTCGACTTCGAGCTCAAGTGGCCCTGGGTCAAGACGGCTGCCTTTGCCGCCGAGTTTGAGGGTGCGTGCACCGGCTTCGATCTCGCTGACGGACTGCGGATCGTTGACGCAAATGGCAGCATTCGGAATGCCATGGCGAATGAGCGCACGCAGCAGCCCGGTGCAGTCTCCGGGGGCACCGCCGCCGATGTTGTCTGAGGGCTCCACGAGCACGGTCAGTCCCGCAGGCAATGGCTTGAGTTGTTCGAGAACTTCATCCGCAGAAGGATCGGTGATCTGGCCGAGGTGGCTGAGTTCATGCGCACGCTTGCCAAGCGCTTCCAACGGCTGCGTAGCATCCGCAGTGGTGCAGGCGACGAAGCTGACTCCAGTGTCTGGGGTGTCGGCAAAGCTGAAGCCTGCGACAATGTTCATGGCCCAGAGCGAATCGCCTTCAAACTGCCGCGCCATCGCTTCCAGCGTCAGCATGGGATCATTCGCCGTACCTGTGCCGGTGGGCGGCCAGTTGAGGCCAGGTTGCAGGAGTTGCATGTGCGGACGCTGGCCCGTGGTGAGGCAGCGGTTCAGCAGGCGTGCAGCAATCAATCCGGCCTCGCGTGCGTCAGTATGCGGATTCTCGCGATAACCTACCAAACAGTCGGCCAGCGCGGCCATCTGCGGAGAGAAATTGGCATGCAGATCGAAGACGCCGAAGATGGGCACGGTGGTGAGGGTGCGCAGTCGGCGGAGGATCTCGCCTTCCACATCCAGAATGGTTTGGGAGACCATGGCACCATGCAGCACGAGGTAGATGGCATCGTAGTCGGCTTTGGCAACGGCGGGGGCGATGTCGTTCCAGAACTGCTCGATGACGTCATCCGCCACGGTGACGGAAGGCTGAGCGCGGTAGTCGGCGGTTGGAATCATCTCCCAGCCGAACTCATCGGCCAGTTCGAGCACGCCGCCGAGGGGTGAAGAATCCCCTTTGCTGGCCCATAATTCTTCTCCTCGCCGGATTTGGAAGTCAGAGAGCGGGGTGAGGCCGTCGAGAAAGGTGTGGGTCTCGTGGAAGAGACCGGCGATGAGAATGCGCATGGTGGAAGATTAACGCACGATGACGCGCGTTCCTGGCCGAATGAGTTGCGGAAGACGAATGGCGTCCCAGTTGGCAAAGCGGACGCAGCCTGCGCTGCGCGTACGGCCAATGGTGCGCGGCATTGCAGTGCCATGCAGTCCGATGCCAGATTTGCTCAAGCCGCACCAGATGACGCCGATGGGGCTGTTCGGCCCGGGCGGGATTTGAAAGGATTCATCTCCACGCACGCCTTCTTCGAGGAACTGTTTGTCGTAACGGAAGGTCGGCGTCGCCATCATGGTCACCACTTTCCAAGTGCCGACGGGGATGAACTGCGGTTTGCCGGGGGTGATGGGAAAAGCTGCCAGCATTGTCTCTTTTTCGCTGTAAACTGCGGCCATTCTCTCAGTTGTGTCAACCACGATGGTATGGCTGCTGAGCGTGGCGTCCGTTTTGAAGCCCTGCATCGGCTTAATGTCCTCGATGCGGAAGGATTTCACGTTGGGCACCACGATGATGTCGCCAGGCTTGAGCGTGGCCATGTTCCTCTTTGGATTGATGGTGGCCAGGAAGGACTCGTCCGTATGAAATCGCTCGGCGATGAGCTCCAGCATGCTGCGGTAGGCCATGAAGGGATAGACCGACGCCTTCTCGTAGTCTTCGGGTAGATCGGCGGTCACATATCGGGTCAGAATGGGCTGAATCTTGAACGCGGCGAAGATGATGGGAACCTCAGCCTCAGCAGCCGCCTGAATGCGCGCCCAGTTGTAGAGATCCTTGTGGCCGTGCGCATAATTGTAGTTCACCACGGCCTTGTAGGTGAACTCGCCGACGGCGCCGTCCAGCTTGCCGGGGCCAAAGAGGTTTTTGTCGAGGAAGATCTGGATGCGCAGGATGGTGTCGCGATCCTTGGGCACGGAAGGATCGTCCTTGGCCGGTCCCAGATCCTGAGCGCGGGCCGCCAGCGTGAAGAGGCAGAGCAAAAGAAGGTGTTTCAGCATCGACCCCATGCTAATTCGCCTTCGGCAATGAGCAAGAGAGTGCGAACCCTTGCCTGAAACGGATCTGACGCTTAGCTTTTAGGCACACACATGCCCGTCACCGTCACCGATTCCCGCACCCCGGAACAACTCCGCCAGCACTATGAGGTGGAGCGCGAACTCGCCGACCGGCTGCGACATGCGACCAAGGAACAGCGCCGCACGCTCTACTCCGAGGTCTATGATGAGCTTTTCAAACGCGTGCCGGAGCATCCGCAGCATACGAACAAGTCCTCCCCTGAACGGCTGGCTGCCGATGTGGCGGAGAAGATGGAGATCCTGACACCTTTTTTAACTCCAAAAACGGTGTTCCTCGAAGTCGGCCCGGGAGATTGTGAGCTGGCCAAAACGGTGGCGGCCCAAGTCGCTCAGGTGCTGGCGGTGGATGTGTCCGATGAAATCACCCGCAAACGCACGCTGCCGGAGAATCTGCGGCTGGTGCTGTCTGACGGCAGCACGATCCCCGTGGCACCGGGCAGCGTGAACGTGGCCTACAGCAACCAGTTGATGGAGCACCTGCATCCGGAGGATGCGGTGGAGCAACTGCGGCACCTGCATGCCGCACTCGCCCCCGGTGGCGTCTATCTTTGCATCACCCCCAGCCGCCTGACCGGGCCGCATGACATCAGCTGCATCATTGATCGTGAAGCGAAGGGGTTTCACCTCAAGGAATACACCGTGGGCGATCTCTCCGCGCTTTTCCGGCAGGTTGGCTTTGCCAAAACACGCATCATTTTCGGCGGGCGCGGCAAATTCATGCTGCTGCCCACATGGCCTGCGGTGATTTGCGAAAATCTGCTTTGCCTGCTGCCTCATGGCCTGCGTAAGGCTCTCGCCCTGAAGCCGCCGTTCCGCTGGCTGTTTGGGGTGCGGCTGGCGGGATTTAAGTAGTCCAGTTGCGCTGCAACTGGAGGAATTCGACCAGACCAGTTGCGGCGCAACTGGACTACTTTTAATCCCGCAGCGACTGCAGCCAGCGGTCGAGCTGCTGCATGAGTTCCGGAGGGCCGTCGGTGGGAAAGTTGTCAATCAGCCAGCTCACGTCTTCACGGGCCCCTGTTTTTTCTCCAAGACGCTGACGCATCTGCGCACGGGTGAGGCGTTCTGCGGCGGACTGCGGGTCAATGGCAAGGACGAGGTTTAAATACGGAAGGGATTCGCGAAGGGAGCGGCTGGCATCAAACACGCTGCTCATCAGGTTGCGCAGCATGCGCAGGAGAATGGCCTGCTTGGTGGTGGGTGAGAGCGCGCCTTCTGGGAAATGACCATCCTCGGTGAGATCAAGCGCCGCCTGCTCCACCGTGACGAGTTGCCCATGCTCAAAGACATCGACGAGCTGGAGTTCGCCCTCAGGGCCGTCGCGATAGCCCACCATGAACTTGCCGGGGAGCGGCACGCCAAACACGCCCTGCACGCCGAGTGCCGAGGCGAGCTCTACGTAGAGCACGCTGAGGGTGATGGGCAGGCCTTCGCGGTCGTCGAGGACTTCATTGAGGTAGCTGTTGGAGCGGCTGCCGTAGTCGCCGCGGCTGCCGTGAAAGCCGTTCTCTTCAAATAGATAGCGGTTGAGGCGCTTCACGGCGGGGATGGTTCCTTTGGTAATTTCGGGATCGTCTTTGAGATCGAGCACCATGGCCTTGAAGCTGTTGAGGTAGGTATGGATGTCGATCTCTGGATTGTCGTGGCGTGCCAGCAGCAGGGCGCAGCGCAGCAGGTTGATTTCCGGCTCGGGCTTGGCGAGTTCGGCGAGGATTTCCTTGGTCATCGCGCGGCGGTGCAGTTCGTGCTCAAGCTCGCGCAGCTTCGTGGCTTCTTCTTCGAGCTTGCGACGCTGCTCCATCAGCACACGGCGGGCAGCGGCAGGGTTTTCCAGCAGGCCGTCCAGGGTTTTATCGGCCGTGGCTGCGGCGGCAATGTATTCCTCCACCTTAGAGCGGAGCTGTGAGGCGAGTTCAGGTTGAAGCGGCTTTTCGGCGAGGTCGGTGCCGATGCGGAAATTGCGAAACTGCGCCACGGTCGTCCTGAATTTGCACAAACCAGCAGCGCCGCCACGCAGGCCAGTGTCGTCACTTTCGATGACCTGTTGGCCATTCACAAAGCAGACGATGCGCTCAGGCTCGACGCGGACACGCAGAGAGTTCCATTCAGCGGCTTTGTAGGAATCACTCGGAATATCGGCGAGGATGGTCCAGGAATAGACATCGGGGCCGTCAAAGCGGGTAAGGCGCAGCTTGCCGCCCGAGGCGTAGAAGCCGTAATGCTTGTCCGAGCCATCCGAGCAAAAGGTGAGGCCGGCGGCCCCGGATTCATCATCAAGGCGCACCGTGGCGGCGATCTCAAAAGTGCCTTCGGGCACCTTTTGCGTCGAAAGGCAGAGCGCACGCCCGCCGAAGCCTGCACCGGGAAACTCGGAGCGGATGACGCCGGCATGCTGGGTCCACTGCGCCCCGAGATGGGTCTGCCACTGTTTGGGATTCAGAGCGCCGATGGTCAGCCAGCGGGACATAGGCACAGGATTTGGCTTTTCGATGAGTGTTTTGAGGTCGTTCACCGGCATGGCGAAGCCGAGGTTGTCAGTCTTGAGCGACTTAAGCGTGAGCAGTCCCAGAACGTTACCCTGCATGTCGAGCAATGGGCCGCCGCTGTTGCCTTTCTCGATGGGCACGGCCACCTGCAGCATCTCCAGGCCATCCACATCGCGTGTGGCGGAAAGCACGCCCTGGACGATGCTGAAACCCAGACCTTCCGGTGCGCCCATGGCGACGATGGGCTCGCCCTGGCGGACCTTGCTGGAATCTCCCAGTGGCAAGGGTTTGAGGCCTTTGGCGTCGATCTTGAGCAGGGCGAGGTCGTGGTGGCTGTCGCTGGCCTGGACGGCGGTGACATCGTAGGTTTTGCCATCATGCATCTCGATTTGCAGGCGGCGGGCTTCGCCGATGACGTGCAGATTGGTGGCAATGAGGCCGTCCTCGCTCACGATGAAGCCGGAGCCAATGCCGTCGGTGCCTTCACGGCCGATCTGGGTGATTTTGACCAGCGACGGACGGATGCTCGCGGCCAGGAAGGTGACGGTGTGGGCGGCGGGGCTTTGGGGTTTGGCGCCGTCCTTGGGTGCGGCGGTGAGGTTGACCCCGAAACTCACGAAAAACACGGCAAGGAAAAAGAGGGTGCGTTTCATGGGATGATTTGAAGATTGCGTACGAGCCGGGCGTTTGGAAAGGTCCACTTTCGTTTATGAGCATACGTCACGCCGCCTTTCTGTCATTCTTGTCCTTTTCAACTCTCGCCGTAATGGCGGACGAGTTTCCAAAGCCCTTCAACACCGAAAAGGGCGATCCGATGCCTGCCGAGGAGGTGGCGCGGACGATGGAACTGCCGAAGGGCTTCAAATGCGTGGTGTTTGCCGCCGAGCCGGATGTGCAGCAGCCCATCGCGATGAGCTGGGACAGCAAGGGCCGCCTCTGGGTGGCGGAAAACTATACCTATGCTGAAAACCCCATGCGCTGGGACACGAAGCTGCGGGACCGCATCATCATCCTGGAAGACAAGGACGGCGACGGCAAGCACGACGGGCGGAAGGTGTTCTGGGAAGGCGGCAGCTACCTGACGAGCGTGGAAACCGGTTACGGCGGCGTGTGGGTGCTGCACAATGGGACGCTGAGCTTCATCGCTGACAAAAACGGTGACGACGTGCCGGATGGCGAGCCTGAGGTGCTGCTGGATGGATTCAACGTGAAGACCATCGGCCACAACATCGTGAATGGTCTGCGCTGGGGGCCGGACGGCTGGCTGTATGGACGGCATGGCATCACGGACACCTCGAGTGTGGGCGCACCGGGCACGCCTGCAGACAAGCGTGTGAAAATGAACTGCGCGATCTGGCGCTACCACCCCACGCTGAAGATTTTGGAAACTGTGGCCCACGGCGGCACGAATTCCTGGGGCCATGACTGGAATGAAAACGGCGACTTGTTCATGATCAACACGGTGATCGGCCACCTGTGGCATGTGATCCCCGGTGCGTACTACCGCCGCATGTTCGGCACGCATTTGAACCCGCATGTGTATGAGGTCATCGAGCAGACGGCGGACCACTTTCACTGGGACACGGGCTCGGAAAGCTGGAGCGACATCCGCAAAGGCATCAGCAACAAGACGCTCGAACTCGGCGGGGGCCACGCGCATGTGGGACTGCTGATCTATCAGGGCGGCGTCTGGCCCAAGGAATACAATGGCGCCGTCCTCACCTGCAATTTGCACGGCAACCGCATCAACATGGACCGTCTGGAGCGCCAGGGCTGCGGCTACGTGGGCAAGCATGCGCCCGACTTCATGCAGGCCAAGGACAAGTGGTTCCGCGGGATCGACCTCCTCACCTGCCCGGATGGCAACGTGGTCGTGTCTGACTGGAGCGACAGCGGTGAGTGCCACGACAATGATGGCGTGCACCGGACGAGCGGGCGCATTTATAAGATCGTGTATGGCGAGTCGAAGAAGGCGGAGTTGCCAACAAACCTTTCCAAATCAAATGATTCTGATCTGATCAAAGTATTGATGGAGAACAAAAACAATTGGTGGACGCGAGCAGCCGCAAAACGGCTTTATGAGAAAAACCCTCAATATCCGACCCCATATTTGAATGCGAGCACTCATGCGATTGTTTTGAATGCACTTGAGTGGCAAAAGCTCTCTTCGAAAGTAACCGCAAAAGAATATAGAGATGCCTCTGGTGACCCCAGTATCTATGAGGTTCGTCGACGCAACAATGTGATTTCAAACATCGAGCAGGGAAGTTACGACCACCCATTGAAAGTCACCTTCCTAGCCCCGGCTGAACTCGACAAACGAATAAAAGAGAGAAGTAAAGACCCCAAAGTTGCGGACAAAAATCCTTCCTTGGAAAACTACTATCTCAATCTTTACGAAGCTGCCTTCGACAGTTCCGGCCTCGTCCGCCTCCAACTAGCCTCTGCCCTCCAGCGCCTCCCGCTCGAAGCCCGCTGGTCCCTCGCCACCGCGCTGGCGAAGCACGAAGAAGACGCCAATGACCGCCAGCAGCCGCTCATGATTTGGTATGGCATCGAGCCTGCCGTGGCGGCTGATCCGATGAAGGGCGTGGAATTGATCAAGGAGGCGAAGATCCCCACCGTACGCCGTTTGGTGGCGCGTCGGATCGCGGAGATGATTGAGGCGAAGCCGGAAGCGGTGGATGCGCTGGTGGCGCTGATGACGGAGCAGAAGGACATGCGTGAGGATGTGCTCGCGGGCATTGCTGCGGGTCTGGATGGCTTCAGCACTGCGAAGAAGCCGAAGGGCTGGGATGAGTTTGTTCGCGGTGTCGCACCAGAACCGGCTAAAGCCGGGACTACAATACAAAACCTTTCCGTCGTCTTCGGCAGCGGGCGTGCTTCGGACGAGCTGATCGTGATTGTGAAGAACACCGAGGGCGATGCGAATGCGCGACTGAACGCCTTCAAGAGCGTCACGCGCACCGCCAAGCCGGAGCTGCTGCCGGTCATTCGAGGGCTGATCAATGACAAGGTGCTGGGCATCGTCGCCCGCAGTGCGCTGGCGGCGTATGATGATCCGAACATTCCGAAGGCGATGCTGAATCCCTGGCCCGGCCGCAGCGAAGAGCAGCAGGCGGCGACGGTGGCGACGCTGACCTCACGCCCGAGCTACGCGAAGGCTCTGCTGGAGGCGATCAAGGCGAAGAAGGTGCCGGCCACGGCGATCTCCCCTTTCCAGGCGCGGCAGATCCGCAGCCTGGGCGATGAGTCGGTGAACACGCTGCTCACTGAAGTCTGGGGTGAGATTCGTGACACGCCGGAAGCGAAGAAGGCGGAGTTTGCGAAGTGGGAGGGCCTGCTGCAGCCGGAGGTGGTGGCCAAAGCCGACCCCTCCAAAGGGCGCATGATCTTCATGGCGGCATGCAGCGCGTGCCATAAGCTCTACGGCCAGGGCGGCGCCATCGGCCCCGAACTGACGGGCAGCGACCGCCACAACCTGAAGTATCTTCTCGAAAACATTCTGGACCCCAGCGCTGTCGTGCCAGCCGATTACCGCGTGAGCGTGCTCAATCTGAAGGACGGCCGTACCATCACTGGCGTCATCCCCGAGCAGACCGAGCGCACCCTGACCGTGCAGACGCCTGCCGAGAGGATCACCATTGAGCGCACGCAGATCGTGAAGCAAGCGCAGCTGCCCATGTCCCTGATGCCGGAAGGGCTGCTGGCTGCGCTGGGAGATGAGAATGTGAAGAATCTGATCGCGTACCTGATGTCGAACGGGCAGGTGGAGATGCCTAAGTAATGACGAATGTCGAATTTCCGAATGCCTAATTAATGACCAAGGATCGAATAACGAAGTGATTGCGGGAGCGCGGTCATGCGTCATTGATTCGCTTCGCTCGGCTCTGCATTCGTCATTCGATCACATATCGCCTCGCGATTCCAGAACGAGCTAAAGCTCTGGAGTACTTTCGTCATTCCCCTTCCTCATGCCTCATCTCTTCGACTGGATCGCCGCTGCACGCCCGAAAACCCTCGGGGCAGCCATCGCGCCTGTGGTGGTGGGTTGTGCGCTGGCGGCGAAGATTTCGGGGAAGTTCGACTGGTGGCTGGCAGCGTGCACGCTGGGAAGCTGCGGGGCGTTGCAGATCGCGACGAACTTTTTCAATGACGCGCTGGATTCGATCCAAGGGGCGGACACGCAGGCACGCATCGGCCCACGTCGCATCACGGCCAGTGGTGTGGCCTCGCCGGGAGCGGTGAAGTTTGCCGCTTGGCTGATGCTGGCCGTGGCGACGCTGCTGGCGGTGCCGCTGTTTGAGGCGCGAGGGCTGCCGATTCTCTTCATCGGCATTCCATCGCTGTATTTCTGCTTTGGCTACACGGGCGGGCCGGTGCCGCTGGCGTATCGCGGGCTGGGGGAGCTGTTTGTGATTATCTTCTTCGGCTTCGTGGCGGTGACGGGCACGGCCTTTGTACAAACCGGGGAGTGGTATGAAGCCGCCATCGTGGCGGGGTTTCAGATCGGCTGCCTGAGCACGGTCTTGATCGCCATCAACAACCTGCGAGATGTCGTGGAGGACGGGCAGACCGGCAAGAAAACGCTGGCCGTGCGCTTCGGCGTGGGCTTTGCGCGGGCTGAGATTGTTGGACTCATCGTCGCGGCTCATGCGGCGGGGATTTACTGGTGTCAGCAGGGCTGGCCGCGTGCTTTCACCCTGCCGTTGATCACGCTGCCCATCGGCCTGTTCGTGGCCTGGCGGGTGATCGCCGAACCGCCAAGCCGAGGGCACAACCGCCTGCTGGCGATGAGCGGGGGGCAGTTGCTGGCATTTGCCGCACTGATGAGCTGGGCCATCGTCAAAGCACGCGATGTGATGCCCTGAAAAAATGTCGAATGACGAATGCGGAATGACGAATGAAGGTCTCCGTCTCGAAATGACGCCGCCTATTTACGTCCACGAATACCTCCTGCGCAGCGGGGTGGCGCTGAATGCGGTGTCCATGCGGCGGGTGTTTGCGGGAGCGCTGATCTCTGTGAATGGTGGCTATGGCTGCGTGCATCCGTGGCCGGAGTTTGGCGATGCGCCGGTGGAGGAGCAGCTGCGTCTGCTTGGCCAGTGTGTCACGACTCCGTTGACGGCGATGGCACTGCGTTGTGCGGAGATCGACGGTGCGGCACGGCGTGCGGGGGTGAGTTTGTTTGAGGGGTTGGAGATTCCGCGCAGCCATTACTCCTGGAGTTTTGCCACAGACACTGAAGAGCAGACGGAGCGCGTGCTGGCGGAAGGCTGGCCCGCGATCAAGGCCAAGGGATTTGCGAACTACGGCGAAACGACACGTTTTCTCGAAGGCTGCGCGAAGCGATTTGAAGCGCAGGGCGTGCGGCTGCGGGTGGATTTCAACGCCGTGCTGGACCGGCTGGAGTTCGGAAAGTTCATCGAGTTCATGCCGCTACGGGTGTACCGTGCGCTGGATTTCGTGGAGGATCCCTTTCCATATGATGCGGAGGCATGGGAGGCCATGCGGAAGAAATGGGGCGTGAAGCTGGCGCTGGACAAAGGCTGGAAGGACGGCACGCAGGGCTTTGATGCCGTGGTGGTCAAACCGGCGCGGCGTGACTGGCGCACCGTGGCGCAAACCCACCCGCAGCACCCGCTGGTGCTCACCTCGGCGATGGATCATGCGCTTGGCCAGATGTTTGCGGCGTATGAGTCGGCGGTGGCGCTGTCCGAGGGGCAGGCCCTGGATTTTTGCGGACTGTGCACGGAGCATCTGTTTGAGCAGGACGCGTTCTTTGAACGTGTGACATCTCATGGCGGCCATTTGTCGGCAGACCGCAGCGGCGGCGGGTTGGGATTTGGCGAAGTTTTGGAGGGTTTGCCATGGAGACGGCTGTAAAAATCGAACCCGAATTCTGGACGGATGGCAGCGTGTGGGTCGGGCTCTCCGAGCACACGCCGGAAGGTGCAGGATTGGCCGAGATGGCGCTGCGCGAACTGAAGGTGAAGGACTGGTGCTTTTTTCAAACCAGCGGTTCCGAAGGTACACGCAAATGGGTGGGGCTGACGAAAGAGGCGCTGCTCACCTCAGCACGTGCCGTGAATGAGCGTTTCGACATTACGGCGCAGGACCACTGGCTGCTGGCGCTGCCGACGCATCATGTGGGAGGCTTCGGCATTCTGGCGCGTGCGCATTTGAGTGGCAGCCCCGTCACCCGGCTGACGGGCAAATGGAATGCCGCCGAATTTTTGAAGAAGTGCGAGGAGGTGGGGGCCACACTCGCCTCGCTGGTGCCCACGCAGGTCTTTGATTTGGTGGCGGCCAAACTGAGCGCGCCCAAATCCATACGGGTCGTTTTGGTGGGCGGTGGTGCGCTGAACGGCGAACTGGAAGCTGCGGCGCTGCACCTCGGCTGGCCCATTCACCGCACGTATGGAATGACGGAGACGGCCTCAGGCGTGGCAGCCCAGCGGAGTCCCGGTGCCGACATGGAGGTGCTGCCCATCTGGCAGGTAAGCACGGATGAGGAGGGTGTGCTCAGCGTGCGTGGAGAGGCGCTGGCCAAAGGCTATGCCATCTGCACCGCAGGTGTGTGGCGATGGGAGGCCATTTCCGCCGACACGGGGCTGAGAACACGCGACCGCGTGAAAGTACTGGAGGTTGAAGGCAGGTGCTGCCTCCGCTTCTTGGGTCGTGAATCTGGCACCGTGAAAATTCTTGGCGAGTTGGTGGCGCTGGAGCCGATCCAGGATCAAATCGAAGCCTTGAAACTCACGCTCGGACTGCACAGGGCGGATGCGGCGGTGTGTGACGTCACTGATCCCCGCAAAGAAAGCCGTCTGGTGCTGGTGGTGAGCGGGATGGACGCGGCAGATGCCGCACGGCTGCAAAAAGGCCTCAACGAAACGTTGAGGCCTTTGGAGCATATTCAGGAGATGCGCATTCTTGATGCAATTCCCCGCAGCGAACTCGGCAAAGTGCAGCTGGCGGACCTGCGCGCACTGCTTTTAAACTGACATTTATTCCTTCGGAGCCGAGCCATCCAGCGGGGTGATGACGGGACGGTCTTTCATCTCAGGAGAGATGAGCCAGTTTTTCGGGTTGGAAGGATCGGTGATGAAAGAGATGAGAAAGAGCTCCTCAATCTTGTCGGTGAGCGTTTCCTGAGAAGTGCGCACGGTGGCGTGGACGTACCCCTTGTCTTTTTCTTGGACGAGCCCGAGCACGGTGACTTTGAGCGTCTCCTGCTTCCGCTTGGTGGCTTCAGGGGTGAGCTTGAGCTTTTTGTGCCAGGCTTCGCGGTCCACCTGATAAAACTCCTGCGGAGTCATTTTATCCAGATCGCCGACACCCTTCACATTGTAACCGGAGAGCATGTTCTCCTCGTCAGACATGGTGGGGGCGGATTTGATGATGTTGACCGTTTCACGCTGACGGCGCTCCAAGGAGGAGGGCACCAGCATCTGAGATGCGGTTTTCCAGTCCTGCTGCACGACGGCAGTGAGATATTTTTTCACCAGAGCGGCGCAGGGGTGATCCAGCGGCAACTGCTCTGCCTGAACCGGCAAAACGGTGAGGCTGAGAAGGGAAACGGCAAACAGGCAACGAAGAAAGGAACGCACGTGCATAGAAAAGTTGGAAGGGGGCGGGAGGCTTTGTAGCCGCTGGCAGAATGCGCGTCAAATAAAGAAAGCCGGAGGGAGCCGGAGATGAGGCGTGCGGCGTATGATAGGTGGCAACTTGACCAAACGTGCAGGATTTCGCTTTTCTTTATGAACAATTCGGGCCTATTTTACGACAAAGCAGTCTGCTTGATCACAACAAACACATTATTATGAAACACCTGATCCTCTCCATCATCACTGCTGCATCATTCTCATCCTGCGCCACCGGCCCGGCTGCTCAACAGGGAGCCGTCATTGGCGGCCTCGGCGGAGCTGCCGTCGGCGGCATCATCGGATCGCAAAGTGGCCGTGGCCTCGAAGGCGCACTCATCGGTGGCGCACTCGGTGCCGCAGGTGGCAATGCCATCGGCAATTCTAAGGACCGTCGTCGCGGTTACTACTATTAATCAAGGCGCCCCTGATTCGCTTAATTCAATCACAAAAACATGAAAAAAATACTCCTCACAGCCCTCACAGGTCTTTCACTGGTCTCCTGCGCTTCTGGTCCGAATGCTCAAACCGGCTCCGTCATTGGTGCGCTGGGCGGTGCCGCCGTCGGTGGCATCATCGGTAATCAAAGTGGCCGTGGCCTCGAAGGTGCCGCCATTGGTGCCGGCCTCGGCGCCCTGGGTGGCAATGCCATCGGCAATTCCCGTGACCAGCGCAACCAGCAGCAATACTACCAAGGCCAGCAGCAGGGTTACCGTGGCCGTCAGCAGCAGCAGGGCTACTACGACCGCAACGGCAACTACCACTACTACTAAACGCATCGCATCTTTGCTTGCAGAGCAACGATCCCCGGAGAGCCTCACCCGATGATGTCAAAAATCGGTGAGGCTTTTCTATTTTTTCGGGAGAACGACTGGCGTACAATTCTTGAGCGCCTGAACTCGCGCAGCACACATCCGCTAATCCAGTTCATCAAATATGGCATCTGCGGGGTGGGCTCGCTGACCCTCACCACGGTGATCTTTTATGCCCTGTCCAGGTGGGGGACGTATCCAGCTCTCGTCAGCAGCGGCGTGACCGATGAGGTGCGTGCGCTGCACAGCATCTATAACAACATCATTGCTTTTTTCTTTGGCAATATTTTCGCCTATGTCTCCAATTCGCTGTGGGTGTTCACCCCCGGACGGCACCATCGGGTGCTGGAGTTTGTTTATTTTTCGGTGGTCAGTTCGACGGGGTTTGCCATCGGACTGCTCTCGGGGCCGTACCTGATCAAGTGGTACGGCATCAGCACATTGACCGCGCAGTTGCTGCTGATCGTTTCATCTACCCTGGTGAATTTTATCTGCCGGAAACTCTTTGTTTTCAAAGGCTGAGAACGCATGCTGAACGTCGTCCTGTTTCAGCCGGAGATTCCGCACAACACGGGTGCCATCGGGCGGCTGTGCCTGGCCACGAGTGCACGGCTGCATCTGATCAAGCCGCTCGGATTCAGCCTGGAGGACAAGCAGCTCAAGCGCGCCGGTCTGGACTACTGGCCGGAGGTGGATGTGCGCGTCTGGAACGCCTGGGAAGAGCTGGTGGCGGAGATCCCAGCCGGGGCCGCATGCTACTTCATCGAATGCCAGGGCGAACACACCTACTGGGAGGCGGACCTCGCAGCTGCGGAGATTTTTCTCGTCTTCGGCCCGGAAACACGTGGCATCCCGGCCTCGGTGATCCAGCCTGAGCGCTGTCTGCATATCCCGATGCAGGGCACACGGAGCCTGAATCTGGCCACGGCGGCGGGCATCGTGATGTATGAGACGCTCAGACAACGCACGCTGGCGGGCATCAAGTCTTGACGCCGCGTGGCATCTGCGGAGCGTACACCCTTACATACATGAGCCAGCAAGCAGCCCCACTCGCCGCACACGATGTGCATCGTACTTACCACCTTGCCGGGCATGAACTGCCTGTGCTTCGCGGCGTGAATGTCGAAGTTGCGGCCGGTGAAAAAGTGTTCCTGTGCGGCCAGTCCGGCGCCGGTAAAACCACTTTGCTTTACGTTCTCGGCGGGCTGGAGCAGCCCACATCGGGTGATGTGCTGGTGCATGGCCGCTCATTGTATCAGGCAGCGGCGGTGGAGCGTGCGCGCACGCGGAATGAAGTCATGGGTTTTGTTTTCCAGCATTACTTCCTGCTGCCGGAGCTCACGGCATTGGAAAATGTGATGCTGCCGGCCATGATCGGCGGCAAAAAAGGCGAGACACGTGCGCGTGAACTGCTGGACAAGGTGGGCCTCAGCGCACGTCTCCAGCACCTGCCCACCGAACTTTCCGGTGGCGAGCAGCAGCGCGTTGCCATCGCCCGCGCACTCATCAACAACCCCGGCATCATCTACGCCGACGAACCCACCGGCAACCTCGACGCGAGCACTGGCAGCGGAGTCATCGACATGCTGATGCAGGTGGTCGATGAGGCCAAAAAAACACTCATTGTCGTCACGCATGATCAAACCCTGGCCAAGCGCGGAGACCGCCGTCTTCTTCTTAAAGAGGGCCGCCTCGAAGAAGGATGATACGCTCGCCTTGGTGCTGAAACGAGATTAAACTTCTGCACGTGTATGTCTTCGGAACCTCCCACGCCCGCCACGGACACCCCTCCCCCGTATCAATCAGAACGCCGGAAGCGCGGCTGCTTTGGGTCCCTGATCCGCCTGCTGTTTCTATTCTCGCTGGTTGTCGCGCTGGTGCTGCCATTCACCCCTTTTGCCGGAAAGATTAAAAAAGCCATTCAGGATATCGTCGCTTCCGCGCGGAGCACGAAGGAACGCATCATCACGCGCGATGTGATGCGCGATGTGATCAAAGAGGTGCCTGTCATCAAAGAAGTAACCAAGGAGGTCATCCGTGAAGTGCAGCCGCCTCTGCCGGAGAAATTCATCCCTCGCAAGGACATCGACGTAGCCACGCTCTTCAACGGCATCACGGTCAAAACGAACCTGATCACCGAGCAGGGCGGTTTTGCCAGTTTGGAACGGCTTGATCCCGAAGCTTACAAGGCGGAGTTCCAGCTCAGCATCCGTGTGCCGAAGGCAAACCAGACGCTGGACGAACTCTCACGCATCAACAAAAACCTGCCCGGCATCCTGCCCGGACTCGAGGTCATGCTGCCAGAGGCGAAGGTCAGCGGCTTCTACCACAAGCTTTACGAGAACAAAACCAACCGCGTGCAGAACGATCTCACGCGCCTGAGTAAAATCCTCGACGTTCACAACTTCTACGATACCGAGACCATCCTCGAACTGACCCACCCGGCCACTCAACGGCGCGCCCTGCTCATTCAATCGGAGATGGATGTCGTGGCAGACGGCTCGGACGGCGACCGCATGCCGACGCTGGACGAGTACATCTACCTCTCCGACTACTACCAGCCCTTCACCAGCTATGCGTGGGCGAAGACAACGAAGACCCCCAACCCGCTCCTCGCCAAATGGGAAGACCGCCTGCAAAAGGCGCAGGATGAATATGCCAAAAAAGGCCTGAGCGCGTCACGCAATCGTGAGCTCAAGGTGATGATCGACCAGCTCAAACTTGAGGTCGCCGACTTCAAATCCCGCAGCAGTCTCATCGCGGACAAAGACCCCTTCATCGTCATCTCGCTGCTGTTCCGTGGCTATGGGGATCAGAACAAATTCACACCGCAAATCGGCGACTACGCGGCCGTCATTCACGAAGGCAAGATCTATCCCGCCATCTGCGGCGACTACGGCCCCAGCTTCAAAATGGGCGAAGCTTCGCTGCGCATGGCCAAAACCCTCAATCCCAAGGCCACTCCTTACATCCGCCCCGAGAGCGATCTCAAGGTCACCTACCTTATCTTTCCCGGCACGGCTGAGAAAGAGCGCAGCGCGCCAGATCTCGCCAAATGGCGGGAAAAATGCCTGGCACTGCTGGGAGAAGTCGGCGGCGTGGGCGCTGGTTATGAGCTGTACACCTGGGAAGACCCGTTCAAGAAACCGGAGCCGCCACCCGTCACGCCTCCGCCGACCGATGACACCGTCACTCCAGGCACCCCCGGAACGCTGACCCCAGCGGCAGCGTCCCCTTCCCTACCCGCACCAGCCACATCGCCGATCATCATCACACCTAGCGGGCCACCGCCAGAAGCGAAGAAAAAGTAAGCGTCACGCACGTCAATCAAACACCACGGTCTTGTTCTTGACCACCAGGACGCGGTCACGGGCGTGCCACCAGAGGGCTTTGGCGAGGACGGTTTTCTCCAGATCCCGCCCCAAACGAACTAGATCCTGAACGCTGTCTTCGTGACTGACGCGCATGACGTCCTGATGGATGATCGGACCTTCATCGAGATCCGCAGTGACGTAGTGGCTGGTGGCGCCGATGATCTTCACACCGCGCTGGAAGGCCTGATGGTAGGGCTTGGCACCGACGAAGGCGGGCAGAAAGCTGTGATGAATGTTCAGGATGCGATGCGGATACTCGGCAATCATCGCCGGGCTGATGATCTGCATGTAGCGTGCCAGCACGACGGTATCGACGCGGTTTTGGCGCAGCAGTTCAATCTGCGCGGCCTCCTGCTCGAGCTTGTTGTCCTTCGTGATGGGAAAATGATGGAACGGAATGCCGAAGCGCTCCGCCGCCGGCCGCAGGGTTTCGTGATTGGCGACGATGAGCGGGATGTCCACGGGCAGGTCGCCGGATTCATGGCGGGCGAGGAGATCGTAGAGGCAGTGGTTCTCCTTGGTGACAAACAACGCGATGCGTTTGCGCTGGCTGGCGAAGCTCAGGCGCATCTGCATTTCATGGCGGCGTGCCATGGGCTGCAGGCGTGATTCGATCTCTTCATTGTCGAGTGTGAAGTTCTCCAGGCTCCATTCCAGACGCATGAAGAAGGCATTCTGCTCCGGATCAATGTGCTGCTGCAGATCGATGATGTTCCCCTGATGGGAGAAAATGAAGCCGGTCACATCATGCACGAGCCCCGGGCGGTCCGGGCAGTGGATGAGCAGTGTGGCGATGTCAGAAGAGGCCATGGTGAATCAGGATTACGAACGTGAGGCCGGAAAACGTGTACAAATGCCGTGGCCTTCGATCAGCCCCGGAATCTGCTCGGCATGACGACCGGAGGCGATGATGCACTCCACGCCGCCATGTACTGCGTCCTGCACGGCGCGCAGTTTGGAAATCATGCCGCCGGTGCCGAGGGTGGATTTCTCTTCCTCGGCGTGGTGGATCACGTCATCGACGTTATCAACGACGGGGATCGGGCCTTCTTCGGGCTTCTTGGTGTCACGCAGGAGTCCGGGCGCGCTGGTCAGCAGGATAAGCACATCGGCACCCCAGAAGCGGGCAACGCGGGAGGAGAGCTTGTCGTTGTCGCCGTAGCGAAGTTCTTCGATGGCGACGGAGTCGTTTTCATTGATGACGGGGACCACCTGAGAGAACTCCATGAGGCGATCAAGCACGGCTTTGACGCGTGGCGCGCGATCCGCGTTTTCGAAATCCTCATGGGTTACGAGCAACTGCGCGACGTGCAGGCCATGATCCCGCAGGAGTGATTCATAGGCGTGCATGAGGTGCGTCTGGCCTACGGCGGCGAGCGCCTGCAGGGTGGTCACATCTGATGGACGTTGTTTGAAATCGAGCGGTTTCAGACCGGAGGCAACGGCTCCGCTGCTGACGACGACGACGTGATGCCCGGCGCGCTTCAGAAGCGCTACGGCCTCAACGAGTTTGCGCAGTTGTACGGGATCGGGTTCAGGCGCATCTTTGCGCGTGAGAATGCCGGAGCCGAATTTGAGAACGATGCGCTTGGGGGCCATGAGTCAGGGGAAACGAAGGGCGGCGAATATGGCGGGGTGAGCTCTTATGCAAAGGGCAAAAGCCGGAGAGATGGCCGCAAAAAGCAGACAGATGGCCGCAAAAAGACGCAAAGCGGTTCAAAAAAAGAGGCTGATCGGGGCTGCACCCGCTCCGAAAGAAGATCAGATCAGACTCTGATTTTGCGCCCTTTTTGCGTCTCTTTGCGGCCAATCCGTATCTTACCACCGAACGACCGAGCTGGCCCATGTGAAGCCGCCGCCGAAGGCGACGAGCAGCACGACATCGCCCTTTTTGAGGCGACCGGCCTTGTTGGCCTCGTCGAGGGCGACGGGGATCGTGGCAGCGCTGGTATTGCCGTATTTGTCGAGATTCATGAAGACACGCTCCAACGGCAAATTCAGGCGTTCAGCGATGGCGCTGATGATGCGCGCATTGGCCTGATGGGGAATGACCAGAGCCACGTCGGCGGCGGTCAATCCGGCCATTTCCAGCGCCTGCTGAGAAGCCTCCAGCATGCGGGTGACGGCGTGCTTGAAGGTTTCGCGACCCTCCATGTGGATCGTGTTGGGGTGCTCATTGACGTTTTCGGGAGTGATCGGGCAGGCGGAGCCGCCGCCGGGGACTTTGAGGACGTCTGCGAGGGTGCCGTCAGTGCCCATGACCGTGGAAAGAACGCGTCCGGGGGCATCGGTTTCCGTTTCATCGGCTCTCCGAATGACCACGGCGCCTGCGCCATCGCCAAAGAGCACGCAGGTGTTGCGGTCCTTCCAATTGATGAGGCTGCTGAGCTTTTCCGCGCCGATCACGAGTGCGGTGGTGCGGTTTCCGGTGTTGATGAAATGACGTGCGACCTGCAGCGCATACAAAAAGCCGGAGCAGGCGGCCGAGATGTCAAAGCAGACGGCGTTCATGGCCCCGATCTTCTTCTGCACAAAGCAGGCAGTGGACGGGAAGAACATGTCCGGAGTGACGGTGGCCACGATGATAAGCTGAATATCTTCGGGGGCTACTCCGGCGCTTTCCATGGCGCGGCGTGCGGCTTCGGTAGCGAGATCGCTGGTAGCCTGATTCGCAGCGGCGACGCGGCGCTCCTTGATGCCTGTACGGGAGGTGATCCACTCGTCGGAGGTCTCGACAATCTTGGACAGATCGTCATTGGTCAGCACTTTTTCAGGCATGTAACTGCCTGTGCCAATGATGCTGGAGGCGCAAAAGGGCTGGGATCTAGGAGCGGGCATGGAGAGAAATGGAATGGGCGGTGGCGGCGGCTTCGATGTGCGGCCCCACCTGGTGTTGGATGGATTCGCAAGCCTGACGGATTGCGTTCTTCATGGCAAGCGGAGATGCACTGCCATGGGCGATGATGGTGATGCCCCGCAGGCCCAGCAGCGGCATGCCGCCGACCTCGTCGGGATTGGTGCGGGTGTGGACACGCTTGAAGGCGGGCTTGGCCAGCAGGCCGCCAATCTTGGTCCAAAAGCCGCTCTTAATCTCGCTCTTCACCATGCTAAAGATGGTGTGGGCCAGTGCTTCGGCGTTTTTCAAAATGACATTGCCGGTGAAGCCGTCGCACACGACGACATCCGGCGGCGTTTCCCAAACGTCATGGCCTTCGACGTTGCCGATGAAGTTCAGACCTGCGGTCTCGCGCAGCAGCTTGCCGGTTTCTTTGCACAGTGCATTGCCCTTTTCAGCCTCGGTGCCATTGGACATGAGGCCGACGCTTGGATTGTCACGGCCCAGCACGTGGCGGGCATAAGCACTGCCCATGATGGCGTTCTGCACCAAATGCGAAGGCTCGCTGTCCGGATTGGCCCCGGCATCGATCAGGAGCCAATGCCTGGTCAATGACGGCATGATCGAGGCGATGGCCGGCCGCTCGATGTGCGTCAGGGTGCGCAATTTGATCAGGGAGGCAGTCACGGCGGCACCGGTGTGCCCGGCGCTGACCACGGCATCTGCCCGACCATCTTTGACCATGTCCACAGCCACGCTGATGGAGCTGTCCTTCTTCTTGCGCACGGCATCGATGCCACTGTCAGACATTTCCACGATCTGGCTGGCGGGGACGATTTCCAGTTTCGGGCTGGAGATGCCCTGTTTCTTCAATTCCTGCTCAATGGCAGCGGGAACACCCACCAAAAAGAGCTTGGTGATGGCGGGCAGCGACTCGAGGGCGAGTTTGACGCCGCCGATGGGGTTTTGCGGGGCGAAATCGCCCCCCATGACGTCCAGTGCGATCTTCATTCCTGCGGTTGCGTGAGAGTCTTCAAGAGTATCGGGAGACAAGTCTTAAAGCGTGCGGAGGGAGGAATGCAAATGGGAGTTTTTGACCATCCCGGACAAAAACAAACCGGGAGTGCATTGGTTGCACTCCCGGCTGAAAAAACGCAGGCTCGAATGCAGCGTTTAGTAAACGCCTTCCACGATGGTTTTCTCCATCGCGCCGAAGGGGCGCACGTCGGCGACTCCGTCCCATGCATAGGGAGCGCGGGGCCTGCGGCGCATGGCCTCGTCGCGCTCCAGAAAGCGGGGCATGAAGAATTCCTTGGTGAGAGTGGTGAGTTCCACACGGCCCCAGGCGTCGTATTCGACGGTCTGGTCGGTGTTCTTGGGATCCACCACACGCAGCACAGCACGGGGCTGAGGGGCGTAGTAGGAGATGGAGAAGTTATCTTCCGGGGTCAGCGGGACGCTGGCGGCCAAGCCCATGAGGGTGTTGCCGTAGGTGGGGTAGAAGCCGATGCGGTTTTCCAGCACTTCTTCAACGATGAAGCGCACATACTGCGGCGTCATGGTCGTGCCGCCCACGAAGCAGCCGCGGATGCCTGCGGCGTAGAGGTCCAGCTTTTCAGCCAGGGCTTCGAGCAGCTTGGGCGTGGTGAAGATCGCGGAAATCTTGCGGTTTTTCAAAATGAGCACGGCCTGGTCGATCACGTGGTCCATGTACTGGCGCGCGACGTCGAACTGCTTGTTGGAAATGGCCTTCTTCACGAAGCGCGGGTCAAGATCGACGAAGTAGCAGGAGCTGCCGCGATAGTTGGCCAGATGCTCCACGGCGAGGCGCAGGCGGCGCGGGCCGGTCGGGCCGACCATGATCCAGGCTTCACCAGGCGGGAAGTGCTTGTCATCGAGCTTGTGGCTGAACTCTTCGTAATCGACGCGGAAGTCATTCCAGCCGATGCGCTGCTTCGGCATGCCGGTGGTGCCGCCGGTTTCGAAAATGTTGAAGGGCTTGCCTTTGAATGCGGCAGGCACCCAGACCTCGGGCTGGAGGTCGCGCAGCCACTCGTCTTGAAAGTGCGGAAACTGGGCCACGATGTCCTCGTAGCTGTTCACCTTGCCACGGGGGTCAAAATTCTTTTGGGCCCAGTCGAGCCAGAAGGGGCAGCCGGTTTCCGGCGAGAAATGCCAGTTGATAATTTCGCGGACTTGGGTGTCGAGTTGGGTTTTAGCTTCGGCTGGAGTCATGGACGGGACGGGGGATGGGAGCAGGGAATGTGAAAAGGGCGGCAGTAAACGAAAGTGGAAATCACAGACTTTCGGCCAATCGGCCTTGAATTTTATTTCAGCAGCTTCGTCAGATTGGGCTACTAATAACCCGCCATGAAACTACAACAGCTTCTCTGCTCGGCCATTGTCCTGTTCACATTGACCTCATGCTATGTCGGCCCTGGCTATGGTCGTCCGATCGGCAGGCCCGTCGGCGTCAGACCGGTCGGAACCCGACCTATAGGGAGGCCCATTGTGCTCCCCCACGGCGCCAGCCCCTACCATCACAACGGTGTGAGATACTACCAGCATCGTGGCGTCTGGTACCGCCCTCACGCCGGTGGGCACATCATCGTTCCGCGCCCCTATTGAGCGTCGCTGCAAGCGAACGCTGGCATGGATTGATTGGGTAAATGAGCCTTGTGAAACTCGGCATGGCGGTGGTGCCGTGGTTGAAAACCCGTCTTGAAAAATGAGAATGGTGCTCAATGGCATCGCCTCTATGCTCGCTCTCGGCCGCACCGGCCCTGTATCTCGCAAAACATGAGCCTTTCTCTCACTCAAGACGACAACACCGCCCTTTTTCGCAAAGCCTGGACGCTCTATGACGCCATCTCTGAAAAGAACTACATGTTCCATCGTGAGATCTACGGCCATGTCACCCGGGTTTTGCAAGAGCGCCATGCGCAGGGGCCCTACCACCTCCTTGATCTCGGCTGTGGGAACGCTCGCTTTCTGGCCCCCTGCCTGCAAACCGCCCCGCCAGCCAGCTATGACGGCGTGGATCTCTCCGCCTCTGCTCTGGATGAAGCGCACACCTATTTAAACGGCATCTCCAACACCGCACTGCACCACAAAGACATGCTGAAGGCCGTGGAGGACACGGATTCGGCCTTTGACGTCATCTTTACCGGTTTCGCCGTGCATCATCTGGATGCAGCGGGCAAGCAGCGCCTCTTCAGTGCCTGCGCCGAGCGCCTCGCCCCGGGCGGTCAGTTCATCATGGTCGATGTCGTGCGTGAGGACGGCCAAACGCGAGAGCAATACCTCGATGGCTACCTGAACTTCATGCGAATGCAGTGGACGGAGGTCCTGCCTGAGCATCTCGAAGAAGCCTGCAACCACGTCGCCGCCTACGACTTTCCTGAGACCCTCGCGGATCTCACACAGATGGCGAAGCAGGCGGCGCTGTCAGAGCCACAGCTCATCAGCCGCTACGAGCAGCATTACATTCTGCGGTTCACGGCCTGAAAGAGGTTCCAAACGCGTCTCGTTTGCCTCTGCACCCCTGATGATCCGACGCGCCCTCGTATTTGCTTCTCTGACCGCCGCTGCAGGTGCTGCGGACATGACGCATTTTGAACAGCGCATCCGCCCGCTGCTCATTGCGAATTGCATCGAATGCCACGGCCCCGACAAGCAGAAGGGTGGTCTACGCCTCGACTCCCGTGACGGCTGGCAGACCGGGGGCGACTCTGGCCCTGCGCTGGTTCCCGGCAAGATCGCTGAGAGCAAGCTCTGGCAGGCCGTCAGCTATGCGGATCGAGATTTAAAAATGCCGCCCAAGCGCAAGCTGAAGGAGAGTGAAGTCGCCGACCTCAAGCTCTGGATCGAATCCGGCGCGGCCGACCCTCGCGATGAAGTCGCCAGCACCGGCGGCAAAACCAAATCTGTGCGTGCCGATGCCAGCTTCTGGTCCTTTCAGCCGCCGCAGGCCACGCCGCCACCGGCAGTGAAAAACACCGCATGGCCTGCAAATGACATTGATCGCTTCATTCTCGCCAAGCTGGAGGCCAACCATCTTAAACCAGTACCAGATGCCAGTGCTTCCATTTTGCAGCGCCGACTGGCCTTTGATCTCACAGGACTGCCGCCGGACCTGACCCGGCCAGTACCGCTGACGCCTGAAGCGTATGAGAAGCGGGTGGACGAACTCCTCGCCTCCAGCGCTTTTGCCGAACGCTTTGCCTCGCACTGGCTGGACATCACCCGCTTTGCGGAGTCCTCCGGTGGGGGTCGTTCCCTCCCCTTCAAAGATGCATGGCGATTCCGTGATTACGTCATCGAATCCATTCGCGACAACGTGCCGGTGGACCGCATGATCACCGAGCATCTGGCGGGCGATCTCCTGCCCGCCAAAGACGCCGCCGCCCGCCGCCGGCAGGTCACGGCCACTGGTTTTCTTGCGCTCGGTCCCACGAATTACGAAGAGCAGGACAAAGGCATGCTGCGCATGGACATCGTCGATGAACAACTCGATACCCTGGGCCGCGCCTTTCTCGGCCTCACCATCGGCTGCGCGCGCTGTCATGATCACAAGTTTGATCCCATCTCCGCCCGCGACTACTACGCGCTCGCGGGTATCCTGCGCAGCACCAAGACCCTCAGAAACTACACTGACAACGTGGCGCATTGGCTCGACACGCCACTTCCGCTTGATGGCTCCGCCGAAGTCGCACTGCAAAAGCACGAGGAGCAGGTCAACGCGCTCAAGGATCAAATCGCCACGCTCAAAGACAGCCTGCGAGACGCTGGCAGCGCTGATCTAAGAACGCGCAAGACCATCGCACTGAGCGACCTCCCCGGCATCGTCGTCGATGACACTGCCGCGCAGAAAGTCGGCATATGGAAGCAGTCCACCAGCTACGCCCCTTACATTGGCAGCGGCTACCTCAGTGACAAAAACGAAGGCAAAGGTGAGAAGACCGTCACCTTCACGCCCAAGATTCCAAAGACTGGCCGCTACGAGGTGCGTGTGGCCTTCAATGCCGGGCCCGACCGCGCCGAGAGCGCCACCGTGACCATTCTGCATGCGGACGGCGAGGAATTGAAAGGCGTCAAGATGACCACAGGCGCTCTCAAGGGGCTGCAATTTGCCTCTTTAGGCACCTATCGATTTGAGGCGAATGGTCAGGGCTTTGTCCTCATCTCCAACGCCGGTTCTCAGGGTTACGTCACCGTGGATGCGGTGCAGTTCCTGCCTGCGGATGAAACCCTCGCTGAACCGGCGGTCAAAAAAGAATCCCCAACCGCAAACAAGCTCAAGCAGCGGCTCGCTGAGCTGGAAAAAGAACTCAAAGCGCTGCAAAAGGACCATCCTGACCGCCCCGAGGCCATGTCCGTGGCGGATGACAGCGTGCCTGAAGATGCCCAGATTCACATTCGCGGCAGCGTTCGTAATTTGGGTGCCAGCGTCCCACGCGGTTTCATCCAGGCGGCTCTACATGGCAAGGCTCCAGGAATCCCCGCCGAAGCCAGCGGCCGCCTGCAACTCGCGCAATGGATCACCTCCCGTGAGAATCCGCTGACGGCACGCATCATGGTCAATCGCGTCTGGCACTGGCTCTTTGGCGCGGGCATTGTCCGCACCACCGATAATTTTGGCTCCACCGGCGAGCCTCCAAGCCATCCCGAACTGCTCGATCATCTCGCCATCAAGTTTATCGAAGATGGCTGGAGCTTGAAGCATCTGGTGAAGCAGATGGTGATGAGCCGCACGTATCGCATGAGTTCCAGCGCACCCATGGTCAGAGAGGATCCGGACAACCGCCTGCTCAGTCATATGAACCGCAAGCGTCTCGATGCCGAGTGCCTGCGCGATGCCATGCTGACAGCCGCAGGCACCTTGGATCGCGAATTCGGCGGCCCCGGTGTCAGCGACGTCAAAGCGGTCGATGCCAACGATCAGAAGATTCAGAACATCGAATACGGCTACCAGTTCCTCGACACCCGCCGCAGCCTTTACACCGCCGCCTTCCGCAACGTGCGCCATCCGCTGTTTGAAGTCTTCGATTTCGCCGACATCAACCAGCCCATCGCGCAGCGCACCACCAGCACGGTCGCCACGCAGGCCCTCTTCCTGATGAACTCCCCCAAAGTCATCGAGCAGGCCCGCAACGCCGCCGATCTCGTGCTCAAGTCATCAGCTGAGACTGACAAGCGTATTGATACCGCTTTCCAAAACTCCTTGCAGCGTCCCCCAACCGAAACGGAGCAGGGCCAGGTCCGTGAATTCCTCGAATCCAGCCTCTCAGGCAATGCCAACGCCAATGACGTGCGCGACCTCTGGGCGCGCTTCATCCAGACGCTGTGGTCCACGCCGGAGTTTCGGTTCTTGGATTAGGGCGCGTTTGACGCGGAGCGTACAGTAGTAGTCCTCTCGCTCCGCGAGAGGACCCAGCGCTATCGCAAGCCACAGCGTCCTCTTCCTTTCGATACGCTGTGCAAGCACGCCCACGCTCAGCTCATCTCGCGGAGCGAGATGGCTACTGTGCCGCCGCCCACTGCTTCGCGAAATACGTCAGAATCATGTCCGCGCCGGCACGGCGGATGCCGATGAGGGATTCGTTCACAATCTTGGTTTCGTCGATCCATCCACCGGCGGCACCGGCTTTGATCATCAAATACTCGCCGCTGACCTGATATGCAGCGATGGGCAGCGTGGTGGCGGCGCGGAGTTTGGCAATGATGTCGAGGTAGGGGCCCGCAGGCTTGACCATGAGGATGTCGGCGCCTTCGGCTTCATCGAGCGCGGCTTCGCGCAGGGCCTCACGCGCATTAGCGGGGTCCATTTGGTAGGTCTTCTTGTCTCCTGCCTTCGGCGCGGAGTCCAGCGCGCCACGGAAAGGCCCGTAGTAGGCGCTGGCATACTTGGCGGTGTAGCTCATGATCGAGACGGACTGAAATCCTGCGCCATCCAGCGCGGCACGCAACGCGGCCACGCGTCCGTCCATCATATCGCTTGGCGAGACGATGTCCGCACCGGCGCGTGCATGGCAGAGCGCCTGCTGGCAGAGCACGGCGACCGTTTCGTCATTCAAAATGCGGCCGTCATCGGTCACGAGGCCGTCGTGGCCGTCGCTGTTGTAGGGATCGAGCGCCACATCGGTGATCACCGTCAGCGTGGGGTGCGCGTTTTTCAGCGCCCGGATGGCACGCGGCACGAGTCCGTGATCTGCGTGGCAGGCTTCGGCACCACGGGTCTTCAGTTCATCGGGAATACGTGGAAACAACACGACTGCTGGCACACCGAGTGCATGCGCGGCTCCTGCTTCTTGGACGAGACCGTCGAGGCTCCAGCGTGTGCAGCCTGGCATCGACTCAATGGGCGTGTTTATGGTTCCTTCCTGCAGGAAGAGAGGATAGATCAAATGGCCCGGCGTCAGCTCCGTCTCGCGAACGAGATCGCGAATGGCTGGAGACTGGCGGTTGCGACGGGGGCGGATCGGAAGGTTCATCTGCCGTGAATATAGGCGGAGAGGTAAGCCAAGGGCAAACACCGAATTTTACCAGGGCATACGCATGAAATGAGTAACTAAGCATGGACATTTGACGGCGAAGAAACCGCTGTACAAATTTCCATACCCACTGATGAGAGTGAGGATGGAACCTGTCCCCACTATTGCAGCGAGAGATCCGGCCACTGAAGCCCAAGCCGGTCTGCCAAGCATTCTCCGACTCAAAGA